>NZ_JBTAMK010000007.1:0-235551 GCF_054796215.1 Alsobacter sp. SYSU BS001988
CGTGGTCGCGTCGGCCGCGAGCCGGGCGATGTACTGAGCCACGGTCATGCCGCCGAGGTCGTGATCGCCGATGGCCATTCTGAGCAGGGCGACATCGAAGCCGCCCCCCTCGTCCCGGCGCGCCGTCATCGCATCGAACAACAGCTTGTGGACCGGCTCGCCGATGTCGTCGGAAACCACGATCCCGCGTACCCGGTCGATTGTAGCTGGATCGACCAGAGCAGCCCCTAAAAGGGCCTGCTCCGCCTGGAGAGCGTCTTGCGTAAGGGCGCTCATGACCGCCCTCCCACCGGCTGCAGCCGCTTGCCTTCCCGAGCGCTCCACCAGTTAGCGGCGAAGTCGCGCTTCATCCTCTCGGTGAGGAGCCGAAAAATCTGCTCGTCAGAAAGGGCGTGAGTGGGGGTTACTTCTAGCGTCCGACGGTCTCGCAATTGGATGATGGAGGTCATGCGCGACCTCCGAATCCAGTGATGTCGGCGATGGCGCCCGCGAGAGCGGCGGAGATCAAGTAGCGCCTCGCCAGCCATTCCACTGCGAGCCGCTGTGTGTTATGTTTTTCCCCGTACAGACCCGCATTTTCGCAAGGCCCACCGAGCCCGGTTCCGATTCCCTCCGCTTGCCCAAGCATGGATCGAACCGGGTTCTTCTTCGCCCGCAGCACTCTCAGGCCGCCTTGGCCTTGGAAGGGGTGAGGTCGGGAAAGCTGGCGAGCCAGGCCTTGAGTTCATCCCGCAGGATGATCGTACGGCGTCCATATTTCTTGGCCCTAAGCTCGCCTGACGCGAGGGCGTCATAGAGTTTCGAGCGGCTCACGCCCGTAGCCCGCACTGCGTCCGGGACAGACAGCCCAAGCTCTTCAATTCCGCTGGTGGACATTCCTGCTTCTCCTCAAGTCCGCCGATGTCTGCGGACGAAAGGATGAGTAGACGAGCGACGCCGGCCTTAACCGTGACAAATAAATTTGGAACTCAGCTCGAACTGTCCGGCTTCCATGCCAGAGCCCGAGCAACAGTTCGATCGTGCTGAGGGAACAGCTTCAATGAAATCTGCAGCTCCCGCACAAAAGCTAAAAATGGCGATCGCCGTTCGTAGGCGTCGTAATCTTGTCTTGCCGTAGCCTTCACCCCGCGCAGAGCCAACTCGTCTCTGAGCATTCGGACGAACGGATAAAATGGGACTGGGTTGCCGCCACTTTCGCCTGATGCGGCGAGCTGCGCGACCACTCGGGCCAGCGCGAGATTGACGCCATCTGACACGTCACGAATAGACTCAAATGTTTGGTCTAGTCTTCGCCCCTTTGAAGGAGGGCTCGAAGCCTCTTTCGTTTCATCCAGATTATCATACTCGTCGAGTTCGTTATTTGCGCACCGGGAAAACCTGAAGCGGTCAAATTCCATCATCGCGCGGCGGATGAACTGGGTCGTGTTACTGTCGTCGTTTCGCAACGCAAGCCACATCGCGTTGAGACGACCGAGCGAATCAGACCATCTTTCAAGCTCCCGCCGAACAGTTGCCACGGATGAGGCGGATTCGGCGTATGCCAATGAAGCCAGATACTCGTCGGAGATCCTGACGATTGAGCAGCGAAGTTCACCATCGAAGGGCTCCGCCAAACCGAGCGCGGATCTCAATGACTCCCATTGCTCCTCCGAGAAGTCGACCTTTGAAGGCGGAGTGTATCCACCACTCTGCATAATGTTCTTAGGTCGAGCCATCGTCGTACCTTATCGCCGTGTGTCAGGCCTTTCGTTCAAACGAAAGCACCCGGGCTGGAGACGTCATGAGCGGCACCACTGCCTTGGCCGCGAGTTCGTCCATGGCGTCGACCACGAAAGCAGCATAGTGGCGTTCCACCATAGCTGACGAGGTGTCGTGAAGCGCCGCCACAAGCCGAACGGGTAGTCCTGCTCGCAGCCCGCGCACAATTGACGAGTGCCTTAGGGCATAAGGGACCGTGTCGCCGGACAGACCAGCCGCAGCGACGATATGTCCCCAGATGCGCGATAACTCCGAGGCAGCGCGCCACGGGCCACGGCTGTCACGTTGCCACTGCCCCGACGCGGTCTGAACCGAGCGCCATCGCAGTAGCAGCGGCTCCGGTCCTTTTCGTCCTGCTGTCGCCGGCCGGAGCGCGTCGATAACGTCATCTCCTACCCGCACGCCTGTTCGATCGCTGCGCTTGGGTCCGCGCCCTTTACGAGATGTAGGCACCATGAGGCGGCTCTCGGCGGCTTGAACGTCCGCCACGGTAAGTCGGGCCACTTGCGAGAATCGCGCTCCTGTCGCTGCTAAAACGAGGACTAGCCTGGCAACGTCGCCGTCGTGGGCGGCTGCCCGATCCGCCTCCCATGCTGCCGTGATGAGTTGACGTACTTCAGCATCCGAGAGGACCTGCCTGCGGGGCTCTGCCTGCACGATCTCATCCGCCTTCAGCCCGGCCCTGATCGTCCCAGGGAGCTCGGCTGGGAGGCGAACACGGTGGGTGCGCGCAGCTGCATTGAGGGCCGCCTTGAGGTCGTTTACCAGCCGGCGGACAGAACCCGGGGCGAGGTCATCAGGAATCTGTGTGCGCCACCGGCGAAGTGCAGCCTCATCAAGCCGATGCAGGGGCTGCTTGGCGAGATCTGTCCCGAGCACATATCTCTGCAGCCGTGACCGAGCATCGCGCTTCAATCCACCGGAGCCCGCATGCGCTCGCTCTCGCGCCTCCCTCATTTCAAGATAGGCACGGATTGCGCTCGCAACCGTCACCACGGGGCCGGCTGCTTCCGCACGCTCATCAGCCCGGGCTTTCTCGACATAGGCGCGCGCGCGTATGACAGCCTGGCTGAAGTCGATGACATCGGCGCCGTCGGCCTCGAACGCATCATCCGCGGTCGCCAGGGTTGCTTGCGCATATGAGCCAGAGCCCTTGTACCAGCGCACCAGCCATCGGCCACCGCGCACGCCCTTGCGGTAGCCCAGGTGCGTGTCAGGATCGATCGAGCGCCAGTGGCTGCCGGGCGGCAACTTGGAACGAGCGCTCCTGGTGGTCAGCGCCGCCTCTTTGAGAACCTTCACCAACCCCAGCCGCCCCACTTGTCCAATATGGATCAAATATACGCTGCCGCACCGCGGCGGACAATCGTGGACGTGGGGCTATGCACACCCTTGTGTTTGAACGAATTTGGCGGACTTGGGTGGACATTGATGCCCGGATGATTCGCCCTCTCACGGCGAAAACAGGGGTTCGAGTCCCCTTGGGAGCGCCAAGCCTTCACCCCTCACCTGTCCTGCGACACCCGGATCCGGCCGATCTCGGCCATGGTGCGGACGTCGAACAGGATGACCAGCGCGCCGTCGGGCCCGTCGGCCGTCACGGCGAGGCGACCGTCGCCGAGGGTGGTGGAGACCAGCCTGTAGCCCGGCGGCAGGGTGGCCTGCACGGGCGTCCGGCCGGGGCGGGCCTCGCCCGGGAGCGCGGGCGGCGGCGCCAAGGCGGCGGCCTCCGGCCTGGAGCCCCTGAACGCGCGGATGGCCAAGGTCGCGAACACGACCACGAGCAGCGCCACCAGGATGACGCCGAGCGTGATCACCACCATCTTGAGAGCCATGAGGCGCGACGCCTCCTTGGCCTTCGCGGCGGCCGTGGCCGGATCTTCGGCGGCGGGGTGGGAGGCGGGCGTGAAATCGGCGGGAGTCATGCTGGGCGCTTGCTGAAGAGGGCGGAGTGTCGGATAGGACACCGCTCCCGCGGCGAACCAGGGAGCGGCCGGTCTGCCCCGCCTTGAGCGGCGACCCAGGCGAAGCGGAAGGACGAAGCGTGCACGCGACAGAGACCGAGGCCCCGGCGGAGGGCCGCCTGGCGTGTGTAGCCCGGCCGGAAGACAAAGGCGAGCGGCTGGACAGGTTCCTGGCCCGCAACGTGCCGTCCCTGTCGCGGACGCGACTCAAGGGCCTGATTCTCGATGGCAAGGTCAGCATCGACGGCGCCGTGCAGGAGGACCCCGGCCGCAAGGTCGACGCCGGGCAGGAGATCGCGGTCGACATCCCGCCCGCCGTCCCGCCGGAGCCGGAAGGCGAGTCCATCCCGCTGGAGGTCGTCTACGAGGACGACCAGCTGCTGGTCATCGACAAGCCTGCCGGGCTGGTCGTGCACCCGGCCGCGGGCCACGACACCGGCACGCTCGTCAACGCGCTGATCGCCCATTGCGGCGACAGCCTGTCGGGCATCGGCGGCGTTAAGCGGCCCGGCATCGTGCACCGGCTCGACAAGGACACCACCGGCCTGCTGGTCGTCGCCAAGACCGACCGGGCGCATAAGAAGCTGGCCGAGCAATTCGCCGACCATGGCCGCACGGGCCCGCTGGTGCGGGCATACCGGGCGATCGTGTGGGGCAAACCGGACCGCAAGCACGGCGTCGTCGACGCCAACCTGGACCGATCGACCAAGCACCGCGACCGCATGGCCGTCGTGTCTCGTGAGAAGGGACGCGAGGCGATCACCCATTACGAGGTCGAGGAGGTGTTCGCCGGCTCCAACGGCGAGCCGGTGGCCAGCCTCGTCGTCTGCCGGCTGGAGACCGGGCGCACCCACCAGATCCGCGTGCATATGGCCCATATCGGGCATCCGCTGATCGGCGACCGCCTCTACGCCTCCGGCTTCCGCACCAAGGCGACGCTGCTGGCGCCGGACGCCAGGGCGGTGGTGGAGGGCTTCCCCCGCCAGGCCCTGCATGCGGCGGAGCTGGGCTTCGCCCACCCGGTGACCGACGAGGAGATGATGTTCACGAGCGAGCCCCCGGCCGACCTCGAGGCGCTCGCCGCGGCCCTGCGCAAGGCGGCGTGAGCCGGGCCGGAGCCGCCATGCGCCAACGAACCCTGGCGAACCTCGTCGCGCTTCGCGCATTAGCGGGACGAGGCCCCCGTGGCGCTCGCCGATGTGATGAGCGGCGAAGCTTCGCCCTCTTTCGGCCAATGTCACGCCGATGATAGACTGTTGTCGTGGCCGTGCTTCGTGGCGGCCCGTGATGGCCTGCTTGCGAGGGGCCACAGGAGGAGAGAATGGCGTCCGCCTCACTTCCCATCATCGCCGCCGAAGGCGGCCTGTCGCGGTATCTCGACGAGATCCGCAAATTCCCCATGCTGCAGCCGCAAGAGGAATACATGCTCGCCAAGCGCTGGCGGGAGCATGAGGATTCTGAGGCGGCGCACCGGCTCGTCACGTCGCATCTGCGCCTCGTGGCCAAGATCGCCATGGGCTATCGCGGCTACGGCCTGCCGATCGGGGAAGTGATCTCCGAAGGCAATGTCGGCCTGATGCAGGCGGTCAAGCGCTTCGAGCCCGAGAAGGGCTTCAGGCTGGCCACCTACGCGATGTGGTGGATCAAGGCGTCGATCCAGGAATACATCCTGCGCTCGTGGTCGCTCGTGAAGATGGGCACGACCGCGAACCAGAAGAAGCTGTTCTTCAACCTGCGCAAGGCCAAGAGCTCGATCTCGGCGTTGGACGAGGGCGACCTGCGCCCCGACCAGGTGAAGCAGATCGCCACCAAGCTCGGCGTCCACGAGCAGGAGGTGATCGAGATGAACCGCCGCCTGGGCGGCGATTCCTCGCTCAACTCCCCGATCCGCTCGGACGGCGAGGGCGAAGGCGAGTGGCAGGACTGGCTCGCCGACGACAGCGCCAGCCAGGAGAGCATCCTGGTCGCCCAGGAAGAGGCGGACAACCGCCACGTCGCCCTGCGCGACGCGCTGAGCGTGCTCAACGAGCGCGAGCGCCGCATCTTCGAGGCGCGTCGGCTCGTGGAGGATCCGATCACCCTGGAGGAGCTCTCCGAGGAGTTCGGCGTGTCGCGCGAGCGCGTCCGCCAAATCGAGGTTCGGGCCTTCGAGAAGGTCCAGAAGGCCGTGCGGGAGGCCGTGGCCCGGCAGGAAGCCGGCCGCCTCGCGCTGCCCGCCAGCGCCTGAGGACGAACCCGTCCCCGATCCTGGAGCGCGTCCCTAGCCGCCCTGCTGCCAGCCGTTGAAGGCGTCGCTGACGGTGCGGTCGCCCGTCGGGCCCTTCTCGAACAACAGCAGCGCGCGGCGCCCGTTGGCGAAGCGCAGCGGCGTCATCAGCCAGTTGCGCTGGCGCAGCAGCTCGATGTTGCGGGTGATGTCGGCGGGCAGGTTCGACAGCCCGATCAGAAACATGTTCTCGGTCACCGGCACCGCGATGCCGGCGAGCGGCGTGCCGCGCACGGTCTCCTCGTTGCGCATCTCGGGCACGCCGAGGTCGCGCACCGCGCCATTGGCGGCTTTCGCGCCGGCTGTGAACCGCATTTCGATGGTGTGCGAGGCCGGCAGCGCGGCGTCGCGGTTGCGGCGGATCAGAACGTCGGCCTTGAGGCCCGCATCGGCGATGTCGACATCGGCCCGGACCGCGACGTCCAGGGGCTCGCCGGCGCCGGCCGGTACGTTGTCGAGGCGCCAGAGCACCCGTCCGACCGTCTGACGGATCTCCGTCGCGCCTTCCGCCGCCTCCTCGACCAGCAGCGCCCGCTGCAGCACGCCGATCGCGACGGAGCCGCCCGCGGCCTGCGGCTGTCCGCCGGCCGGGGCGGCGGGGGCGCGCTGGGCCTGCTCGGCCGGCTGGGGCGGGGCCTCGCCAGGGAGCCTGTCCTGGAACTTGCGCTCCTGGTCGGCCGACGGCGCGGTGGCGGCCTGGCGGGTGGGGACGAACTCGGATGGTGACTGCTTGAGGTAGAGCGCCGTGGTGGCCGTGGCGCCCACCACCAGCGCGATCGCCGCGCCGATCACGGCGGCGCGCAGCCACCTGCGGCGGTCGCCGCTCGGCGCGCGGGGCGCGGCGGGGCGCATGCGCTCGGACGGGGCCTCGTCGGGGGTCTCGGGCCGCCGCGGCGGCGTGGCCGCAGCCTCCAGGGGCGGGGCGGCGGCGGCGGCGGCGCGGGCCGGCTCCGCCGGAGGCGAGCTCGGCTGGACAGGCTGGGCCGGCTCGTCGCGCCGGGCCGGCGCGGGAGCCTCGGCGACCTCGGTCCGGGGCGGCTCGGCGACCATCGGCACGCCGCCGCCGAACTCCGTCTCGACGCGGCGCACCGCGTCTTCCAGGGCCAGGCGCTCGCGCGCGATGTCCGGCTCCGAGACCGGTGGGTCGGAGTTCCGCAATTGGCCCAGCAGCGCATTCGTGGCGCGCTCATAAAGGGCTCGGCGCTGCTCGGGCGTGCTCTCGCCCATATTGGCGACAGCGCGCGAAATCAGCGGATAGTAGTCGGCCATGGAGCCTCAGTGGGGCACAAGCCCCCGCTCGGTCAAGTCTCGAAGGGATTCTGCACGAGAATCGTATCGTCACGCTCGGGACTTGTGGAGACGAGCGCCACGGGCGCCCCGATCAGCTCCTCGATCCGTCGCACATATTTGATGGCCTGGGCCGGCAGGTCCGCCCAGGACCGGGCGCCGGCGGTCGTGCCCTTCCAGCCCTCTATGGTCTCGTAGATGGGCTGTACCCGGGCCTGCGCACCCTGGCTGGCCGGCAGATGGTCGATCTCCTTGCCGTCGAGCCGATAGCGGGTGCAGACCTGGATCTCGTCGAAGCCGTCCAGGATGTCGAGCTTCGTCAGCGCGATCCCGTCGATGCCGGAGGTGCGCACGGTCTGGCGCACCAGCACGGCGTCGAACCAGCCGCAGCGGCGCTTGCGGCCGGTCACGGTGCCGAACTCCCGCCCGCGCTCGCCGATGCGCTCGCCGGTCGCGTTGTCCTGCTCGGTCGGGAACGGCCCCTCGCCCACCCGCGTCGTGTAGGCTTTGGCGATGCCCAGCACATAGCCGACATTGCGCGGCCCCATGCCGGAGCCGGTCGCGGCCTGGCCGGCGATGGTGTTGGACGACGTCACGAACGGGTAGGTGCCGAAGTCGATGTCGAGCAGCGCGCCTTGAGCGCCCTCGAACAGGATGCGCTTGCCGGCCCGGCGCTGCTCGTCCAGCAGCCGCCAGGTCGTGTCCATGTAGGGAAGGACCTTGGGGGCGACCGACGCCAGCTCCTCGTAGATCGCCTTCGGGTCGATCTCCTGCAGGCCGAGCCCGCGGCGCAGCGCGTTGTGGTGGGTCAGCAGCCGGTCGATCTTGGCCGGCAGCGTGTCCAGCTCCGCGAGGTCCATGAGCCGAATCGCACGGCGGCCGACCTTGTCCTCGTAGGCGGGGCCGATGCCGCGTTTGGTGGTGCCGATCTTGGTGCCGGGCGCGCCCGACTCGCGCAGCGCGTCGAGCTCGCGGTGGACGGAGAGGATCAGCGGCGCGTTGTCGGCGACGCGCAGGTTCTCGCGCGAGATCGCGACGCCCTGGGCCTGCAGCTTCTCCACCTCGGCCGCCAGCGCGTGCGGATCGAGCACCACGCCGTTGCCGATGACGGCCAGCTTGTTGGGGCGCACGACGCCCGACGGCAGCAGCGAGAGCTTGTAGACGTTCTCGCCGATGACGAGCGTATGGCCGGCGTTGTGGCCGCCCTGGAACCGGACGACCGTGTCGGCCTGCTCCGAGAGCCAGTCGACGATCTTGCCCTTGCCTTCGTCGCCCCACTGGGCTCCCACGACGACCACGTTGGCCATGGCGATCTCTCCATCCGGCGGCGGGGCGGCGCGCGGCGTCGTCCCGGGTCAAGCCCTGCAGTTCGAAAACAAAAGCCCCGGCCGTTCCGCAAGTCGGATCAGCCGGGGCTTGCGCGGGAGCATTACCCGCAAAGGGCCGGGGCGTAAAGCGCCAGCCGCGCCGGAATGCGCCGCGGCCGCGCAAGCCGGACCGCGAGCCCGGACCGCGTCAGCGCGGCGGGGCCCCGTCCATGACGATGTCGCGATCCGCCGGCCATTTCATGCGGTATCCCATCCGGATCTCCTTTTGCTCTCCCGGCTGGTAGTCCCAGGTCCAGGCCATGACCCCGCGCTTGTCGGCCACGATCTTCTCGGTCGGGGGCGTCCCAGGCAGCGCCTCGATCGTCACGGCCGAGTTCTCGGAGGTCGGCATGCGGTCGAGCACGCTGATGCGGACCGGAGCGTCGTGCAGGTTGCGGATGGTGGTCTTGAACTCGCGCTGCTCGGTCTTCTGGTTGCCGATCCAGCCGGGCTCGTTCTCCTTTCGCCTCACGGGCGCGCGCACGACCTTGACGCGGTCGTCCGCCCCGAAGCCGAGCTCGATCCTGTCGCCGGGGGCGACCAGCCCGAGCCGGCCGCGCCCCACATAGACGCCGTCGCGGTGCAGGGCCGCGTCGCCGGGCAGCACCGGCGCGTCCTCGGCGTTGGCGAAGGAGGCTTCCAGATAAGCGGTCTGGTCGAGCGCGGGCGTCGCCTTGACCGTCAGCGCCGGCTCCGCCCGGCGCGCGCCGAGCGCCACGGACCGGGGCGCGCCGTCGGCCGAGACGCTGACCGGGCCGGCCACCCTGAAGGCCGACTGGAATTCCCCGGCGTCCAGTTCGGCCATTTGCTCCACGGCCGGGGCGATCGCCGGAGCCGCCGCCATGGCGCGGGGCGACGGCGCCGGCGCGTCCAGCCGCTGCGCCGCCTCCGACGCCGCCTTGCCCCGGGCGGAGCGCGCCGCCTCGGAAACGACGGAGGGATCGAACAGGTTCACGACCAGGGGCGGCAGGTCGGGCGCGGCCACGCCCCGGGCCGCCCGAACGGTCGAGACCGTCAGGGCGACGTCGGTCCAGCTCTCGCCGGTGCGCTGCGTAACCTGCGCCCGCCTGACCATCTCCAGCGACGGCTTGCGGTCCCGACCGCCCGTGTCCAGCCGGACGTCGTAGGACGGCTTCCAGCTCGCGCCAGCGACCCGGTAGGCGATCGTCAGCGCGCCCTTGAGCGGCGCCCCGGCCTCCAGCGCAATGGCGACATCGCGCCTGGGCGCGCCCGCCGGCCCGGGCTGCGGGCGGCCGCGCTCCAGGGCGGAGATCTCAGCTTCCAGGGCGCGTTGGCTGGCGCGAAGCGTCCTGATCTGCTCGATGACGCGCGCGAGGCCGTCCCCGACGGCGTCCCAGGCCGCGCTCCAGCGCTCCACGTCCAGCGGCCTGGCCTCCGCCGAGAGCTTCTCGGGGCTCGCCTTGGCATAGACCTCGATGGCCCTACGCTTGCCTTCCGCAGCCTCGATCTGGCCGGAGATCCGGTCGCGCTCCGCCCGCAGGTCGTCCAGGCGGCGCTCGTCGACGGCCGCCCTCGCCTCGCCGGGCGCGATCCGGGTCTCCACGGACCCGATGACGAGCGGCGCGTCGGCCTCGCCCTCCACTCTGATCGAGGCGGGATCGATGGTGGGGCTCAGCCCGCGCAGAATCACGACCGAGGGCCCCGCCGGAAGCTCGATCGCGGCCTTGCGCGTGACGGCGGCCCCGTCGGGATGCACCGTCACGGCCTCGATGCGCGACGCCGCCTCCATGTCGGCGGCGAACGCCGCTCCCGACGCGCTGGCCAGCAGGATTGTGACGAGGCCGATACGCATGAAGGTCGCTCCGCGGGATGGATCCGGCACGGATCACGACGCAGAATTCGGGACGGAATACGGCGTGGACGTGGCTGTGCGGAGGTATGTTCCAGCCAGACTCAGGCGCGACCCCGCTGCGAGCGGATCGGCTTGGCCCGATGCGCGATGAAGTTGCGGATTTCGGTCAGGCGACGCGCGGGATCGAGGACCTCCGCATCGAGCCCATGCCGCCAAGCCAGGTCGAACCGCGCCGGATCGTCGTGCAGCGCCAGCAACTCGTCGACATAGCGGGCGTGGTCGTCTTCGCCCCGGCAAAACCCTTCCGCGACCAGATGTCGGCCATAGCGGCGCAGGATCACGGCGAGTTCGCCGAGGCTGAATTCGGGGTGATACTGGACGCCCCAGAAGACGCCGCCCCCGTGCCGGATCTCGGCGGCCTGCATGGGCGTCATCGCGTTGAACGCCAGCACGGTCACGTCGCCCGGGGGCGTCGTGACGGCGTCGAGATGCACGGCGGGCGCGTCCCACGCCATGGGCCGGCCGGCCAGCAGCGGATGCTCCCGCCCGGCGTCGGTCGAGACGATGCGGCGGGCGAAGCCGATCTCGCTGCCTGCCGGATTGCGACGCACGTCGCCGCCGGCCGCCAGCGCTCCCATCTGGATGCCCCAGCACGATCCGAACATCGGCGTGCCGGATGCGTAAGCGGCGCGGGCCAGGTCCACCTGCCGCGTGACGGCGGGCTCGACATTGTAGGCGTTGAGCGCCGATCCCGTGAGCACGATGGCGTCGTAGCTCTCCAGGCCCGACCCGTCCGGCAGGTTCGCGCCATCGTCGGCCGGGAATGCGATGTCGGTGACCGCGCCCGGCTCCAGCGCCTGGAGCACGTCGCCATAGGACTCGGACGGCGTCAGGCCGTACTCGTCGCGATGCCGCTGCCGCGCCTCGCGGGTGTTGCCTTCGACAACCAGGAATCGCATGGGGAGCGCTCGGGTGCTGCGATAGCCCCTGATAGCAGGCCCGCATGCAGGTTCAAGAGAGGGGGCGGTGAGTCAGAAGGCGCGCCGGCTCACTCAGCCGGCGCGCCGTTCTGGTTCAAAACCGCAGCGCCTTGGCCTGCTTCACGCCGGGCAGGCCGGGGATTTGCGCCAGCACGGACGCCGGGACCTCGCCGTCCACCTCCACCAACGCGATGGCCGAGCCGCCCTGGGCGTCGCGGCCGAGCGCGAAGGTGGCGATGTTGACGCCCGCGTCGCCGAGCAGGCCCGCGAAACGGCCGATGAAGCCGGGCTTGTCCTCGTTGGTGACGTAGATCATCGAGGGGCCGAACTCGGCGTCCACCTTGATGCCCTTGATGGCGACGAAGCGCGGCTTGCCGTCGTGGAACACCGTCCCGGCGACGGAGCGCTCCTGCTGCTCGGTGACGACCGTCAGGGTGATGAGCGATTCATAGTCGCCCTCCGACGCCCGGGTGGTCTCCTCCACCACGATGCCGCGCTCCTTGGCCACGATGGGCGCGGAGACGACGTTGACGTCCTGCAGCGCCGGGCGCAGCACGCCCGCAATGGCGGCCGCCGTTAGAGCCTTGATCTTCAGGCCCGCCACGGCGCCCTCATAGGTGATCCGGACCTCCTTCAGGTCCGTCTCGGTGAGCTGCCCCGCGAAGGATCCCAGCCGTTCGGCCAGCGCCACGAAGGGCTTCAGCTTCGGGGCTTCTTCGGCCGTGATGCTCGGGAAGTTGATCGCGTTCGTGATCGCGCCGCGGATCAGGTAATCCGACATCTGCTCGGCCACCTGCAGGGCGACGTTCTCCTGCGCCTCGTTGGTGGCGGCGCCCAAATGCGGCGTGCAAACCACGTTGGGATGCCCGAACAGCGGGTTCTCCTTGGCGGGCTCCGCCGTGAACACGTCGAAGCCGGCGCCCGCCACATGGCCGCTGTCCAGCGCGGCGCGCAGCGCGACCTCGTCCACCAGCCCGCCGCGGGCGCAGTTGACGATGCGCACGCCTTTCTTGGTCTTGGCCAGGTTCTCGGCCGACAGGATGTTCTTCGTCTGCGCCGTCATGGGCGTATGCAGGGTGATGAAATCGGCGCGGGCCAGCAGGTCGTCGAGTTCCACCTTCTCGACGCCGAGATCCAGCGCCCGCTCGGGCGACAGGAACGGGTCGAAGGCGATCACGCGCATCTTCAGCCCGAGCGCCCGGTCGGCGACGATCGCCCCGATATTGCCGCAGCCGATCACGCCCAGCGTCTTGCCGGTGATCTCGACGCCCATGAAGCGGTTCTTCTCCCACTTGCCGGCCTGCGTGGAGGCGTCGGCCGCCGGGATCTCGCGCGCCACCGCGAACATCAGCGCGATGGCGTGCTCGGCCGTCGTGATGGAGTTGCCGAACGGTGTGTTCATCACGATCACGCCCTTGGCGGTCGCGGCCGGGATATCGACATTGTCGACCCCGATGCCGGCGCGGCCCACCACCTTCAGGCGCGTGGCGCTCTCCAGCAGCTTGGCGGTGACCTTGGTGGCCGAACGGATGGCGAGGCCGTCATAGTCGCCGATGATGCGGGCGAGCTCGTCCTTGTCGAGGCCGGGCTTCACGTCCACGTCGACGCCGCGCTCCTTGAAGATCGCGACGGCGGCGGGAGACAGGCTGTCTGAAATGAGGACTCGGGGAGCCATGGAATGCGTTCTCCTTCATCCCTCCCGCGGGAGGGGCGGCGCCGGGCGCCTTGCGGATGCAGGTCGCCCTCGTCCTTCGAGACGCCGCCTGCGGCGGCTCCTCAGGATGAGGGCTCAGGTTTGGGCTATAACTCCCCTCATCCTGAGGAGCGGGCGATAGCCCGCGTCGCGAAGGACGAGGGGCTCCAGAAGGCTCAGGCCGCCTTGGCGAGGCCGCCCTTGGCCTCGGCGAAGGCCCACGCGATCCAGTGCGTCAGCGCCTCGAGGTCTGCGCGCTCCACCGTCGCGCCGCACCAGACGCGCAGGCCGGGAGGCGCATCGCGGTAAGCCCCGATATCGAAGCCCGCGCTCGCCTTCTCGATGGCGCCGGCCACGCTCTTGGCGAAGGCCGCCTGGGCGTCGGCCGGGAGAGCCTGCACGGCCGGGTCGGAGAACACCAGGCACACGCTGGTGTTGGAGCGGATCGCCGCGTCTTTCGCCAGGAACGCGATCCAGTCGTTCTGCGCCACGAAGTCGGCCAGGACCTTCGTGTTGGCGTCCGCCCGCGCGATCAGGGCGTCGAGCCCGCCGATCGACTTCGCCCATTGCAGCGCGTCGATGTAGTCCTCCACGCACAGCATGGAGGGCGTGTTGATCGTCTCGCCCTCGAACAGGCCTTCGGTGACCTTGCCGCCCTTGGTCATGCGGAAGATCTTGGGCATCGGCCAGGACGGCGTGTAGCTCTCCAGCCGTTCGACGGCGCGGGGGGACAGGATCAGCATCCCGTGCGCGGCCTCGCCGCCCAGCACCTTCTGCCAGGAGAAGGTCACGACATCGAGCTTCGGCCAGTCGAGCCGCTGCGCGAAAGCGGCCGAGGTCGCGTCGCAAATCGTCAGGCCGGCGCGGTCCGCCGGGATCCATTCGCCATTCGGCACGCGCACGCCGGAGGTCGTGCCGTTCCAGGTGAACACCACGTCGTTGTCGAAGTTCACGGTCGAGAGGTCGACGATCTCGCCATAGTGGGCCTTCAGGACGCGCGCGTCCTTCAGCTTCAGCTGCTTGACGGCGTCCGTCACCCAGCCCTCGCCGAAGCTCTCCCAGGCCAGCATATCGACGCCGCGCGCGCCGAGCAGCGACCACATGGCCATCTCGACCGCGCCGGTGTCGGAAGCGGGAACGATGGCGATCCGGTAGTCGGCCGGGACCTGCAGCACCTCGCGGGTGAGGTCGATGGCGAGCTTCAGCTTCGCCTTCCCGGGCTTGGCCCGGTGGGAGCGGCCGAGCGGCGCGTCCTTGAGGGCGTCCAGGGACCAGCCGGGGCGCTTGGCGCAGGGGCCGGACGAGAAAAGGGGATTGGCCGGCTTTTGGCCGGGTGCGGTCGTCGCCATCGATGTACTCCATCCTTGCAGATGGGCGCTCCGCGTTGGGGCGGAGTGTCCCGCCGACCGGGGTAGGCGAACGAGCGTACGGCGTCAAACGAAAAGGCGGCCCGGTACATCCGCGGGCCGCCTTTCAGTCGGGGATCGGCGCCCGGCGCCGGTCCCGTTGTCGCGAAGACTCTCAGTACTTCCGGATGAGGGGCATCTGCGGCGCCTCGGGGATGTAAGTCGGTCCGCCGAGCATCCAGCGCATGCCAAGGCGAAGATCGTGTGACGCCAGCGAGAACTTGTGGACCTCGTTGCCGCAGAACGGCGTGTTCTGGCAGCGGATCGCGCCCGACTCGACGTCGCCCATGTTCAGGTAGCGGTAGCCGAGCTCGAGCTTGAGGTTCGGCGAGACGTTGTAGCCGAGGCCGGCCATGAGCGCCCAGGCGAAGTTCGTCTTGGAATGGTCGCTGGCGAAGCCATAGCCCCCGAGTTGGTGGTCCACGTCGGTCAGGCCCGAGAGCTTGTGATTGGCGAAGCCGACGCCCGCGCCCACGAAGGGGGTCACGCCCACCCAGGTGCCCAGGTCCACATAGCCGTTGGCCAAGAACACCGAGCTGCGGATGTTGCCGTTGTAGTTGTCAAAGCAGACCGCGCCGCCGCAGTTGGAGGTGGTGTAGCTCTCGATGGCCGCATATTTGCCGCCGCCGCGATACTCGCCGGTCAGGTCGGCCCGGAACCAATTGTTGAACTGGTAGCCGACGCCCGCGCCGACGAAGAACTGATCTTCGACGCTCTTGCGCGCGACCAGCAGGCCCGGCACGTCGAAGCCGGCGTCGAAGGTGGAGTGCAATTCTCCCATCTGAGTGATGCCAGCGCCGACGTCGCCGCGCAGGTACCAGCCGGAGAATTCGGGAAGCGGTTCCGGCGCCATCGGAGGCGGCGGCGGGAGCGGCATATCGGCGGCCTGGGCGACGCCGATCGCCCCGATCGCCATGGCGCCCGCGAGAGCGAGAAGTTTCAGGCTGCCCATGTCTTGTATTCCCTACTGGGGCATGGACAGGCCTTCGGAACCGTCCAGCCGCGATACGACAGGGAGACATTGGCAGTCGAAAGTTAAAGCAAACTTAACCCTAACGATTAAGGTTACGGACCTATGGTCTTGGAAATTCTCGTTTAGGTTGCATTAAGAACTTCAACGCCCAAGCATTCGAGCGTCCATTCGCCACGAAAGCTCTCGGGGGGAGCGCCGGCGTCGGCCGCCGCCCCCGCAAGCCGGCGCCGATCAGGCCGCCGCGGCCGTGAGCGCCTCGACGACGTCGTCCACGGCGCGCTCGACCACGTCCCGGTTGTCGCCTTCCGCCATCACCCTGATCACGGGCTCCGTGCCGGAGGGCCGGATCACCAGGCGCCCATCGGCGCCCAACCTGGCGCGGGACGCCGCGATGGCGCTCACCACCGTCTCGTTCTTCAAGGGTTCGCCCTGCCGGAACCGGACGTTCTTGAGAATTTGCGGCAGCGGCTGGAAGCAGTGGCAGACTTCGCTGACGGGCCGCCCCTGCTGCTTGACGACCGCCAGCACCTGCAGGGCCGCGATGAGCCCGTCCCCGGTGGTGGCGTAGTCGGACAGGATGATGTGGCCGGACTGCTCGCCGCCGAGATTGTAGCCGTGCTCGCGCATATGCTCGAGCACGTAGCGGTCCCCGACCGCCGTGCGCGCCAGCGTGAGGCCGAGGGTCGCAAGGTGACGCTCGAGGCCCAGATTGGACATGATGGTGGCCACCACGCCCGGCTGGGTCAGGCGGTTGTCGTCCTTCCAGCTCTTGGCCACGACCGCCATGAGCTGGTCGCCGTCGACCACCTGGCCCTTCTCGTCCACGAGCACGACGCGGTCGGCGTCGCCGTCGAGCGCGATGCCGATGTCGGCGCGCAGCTCCCTCACTTTTCGACTCAATGCCTCGGGCGCGGTGGAGCCGACATCCTTGTTGATGTTGAACCCGTCCGGCTCGACGCCGATCGCCACCACCTCGGCGCCCAGCTCCCACAGGGCTTCCGGCGCCACCTTGTAGGCCGCCCCATTGGCGCAATCGACCACGATGCGCAGCCCGTCGAGGTCGAGATTGCGCGGCAGAGTGCGCTTGGCGAATTCGATGTAGCGGGCGTGGACGCCCTCGATGCGCTTGGCGCGCCCCAGATTCGCCGGCGCGGACAGCCGGTTGTGGAGCTCCGCGTCGATCAGCGCCTCGATCTCGCTCTCGGTCTCGTCGCTGAGCTTGAAGCCGTCCGGCCCGAACAGCTTGATGCCGTTGTCCTGGAACGGGTTGTGGGAGGCGGAGATCATGACGCCGAGATCGGCGCGCAGCGAGCGCGTCAGCATGGCGACGGCGGGCGTCGGCATCGGGCCGAGCAGCATCACGTCCATGCCCACGGAGGTGAACCCGGCCACCATGGCGTATTCGATCATGTAGCCAGAGAGGCGCGTGTCCTTGCCGATCACGACGCGATGCGCGTGATCCCCCCGCTGGAAGGCTATTCCGGCCGCCTGGCCCACGCGCAGGGCCAGATCAGGCGTGATGATTCGGTTCGAGAGACCACGAATGCCATCCGTGCCGAAATACTTTCTGCTCATGATCCGTCCTTGCATGACGTCCGGCTTCGCCGAACCCGGCCCCCCTTTATGCAGCGGCCGGCGATCGATTGTGACTCACAAATCTTTTCAAAGCGAAACACGCCGCGGGAGCGACGCATTTCGAGGCGGGGTTGGACGAGATCGTGGAGCGCTTTCGCGCGCGCCTCAAGCGTGGTCGGACGCGGTCGCCGCCTGCGCGAGGTCGGCGGCCGACGCCTCGGCGCTTCCAAGCCCGTTCAGGAAGGCGTTCAGCAGCACCGCCGCGATCGAGGCCAGCAGGATGCCGGAGTCGAGCAGCGGGTGCAGCGTCTCGGGCAGCTTCTTCAACAGGGTCGGCGCAACCAGCGGGATCATTCCGAAACCGATCGAGATCGCCACGACGAAAAGGTTGTTCCGGCTGGCCTTGAAGTCGACGGCCCCCAGGATGCGGATGCCGGTGGCCGCCACCATGCCGAACATCACGATTCCAGCCCCGCCCAGCACGGCCGTCGGGACCGACTCCACCAGCGCGCCCAGCTTGGGAATGAGGCCGAGCACGACCAGGATCAGGCCGCCCGCCACGGCCACAAAGCGGGACCGCACGCCGGTGACGCCCACCAGCCCGACATTCTGGGAGAAGGACGTATACGGGAAGGTGTTGAACACGCCGCCCAGGATCGTGCCCACGCCGTCGGCGCGCAGGCCCTTTGTGAGGTCGTCGCCCGTGATCTTGGTCGCCGTCATCTCGCCGACGGCCAGGAACATGCCCGTCGACTCGATCATGACGACCACCATGACGAGCGACATGGTCAGGCAGGCCACCGGATCGAAGGTGGGCAGCCCGAACTGGAACGGCAGGACCAGCCCGAACCAGGGGGCGGCCCCGACCTTGGCGAAGCTCATCTCGCCCAGGGCGGCAGCGGCCAGGCAGCCGGCCACGATGCCGAGCAGCACCGAGACGTTGGCGACGAAGCCGCGGCCGAACTTGGTGATCGCCAGGATCACCAGCAGCACGAAGAGCGCCATGCCCAGATTGAACGGGGAGCCGAAGCTGGGGCTCGTCGGCAGGCCGCCGCCGGCCCAGTTGATGCCGATGCGCATCAGCGAGATCCCGATCACGGTGATGATCGTGCCCGTCACCACCGGCGGAAACAGCGGCAGCAGCCGGCTCATGAACGGGGCCAGCAGCACGCCGACCACCCCGGCGACGATGACGGCGCCGTAGATCCCCAGGAGGCCGATCGCCGGGTTGCCGGCCATGGCGACCATCGGACCCACGGCCGCGAAGGTGACGCCCATCATGACGGGCAACCGGATGCCGACGCCCGGCGCTCCGAAGGACTGGATGAGGGTGACGACGCCGCAGACGAACAGGTCGGCGCTGATCAGGAAGGCCACCTGCTCGGGCGGAAGCTTGAGCGCGCGCCCGATGATCAGCGGCACCGCGACCGCGCCCGCATACATGACCAGCACGTGCTGGAGCCCCAGCGCCGCAAGCCGCGGCGCAGGCAGCATCTCGTCCACCGGACGAACCGTATTCATCATTCCAGCCCCCAGCCTCGAACACGTCGGACCCTGTCCGATGCGAAGTCCGGCGCAAAGTCTAGACCGAGGCGAGATCGGGCGGCAACAAACGCAAAACGCCCGGCGCAGAGGCCGGGCGTTGCAACTTTGACGTTCGGAAGGTCAGGCCTGGGGCTGAGGCTCCAGACCGGCGTCCGGCTCCTGCCGGGGCCGGCCCTTTCCGGCCGAAGGCACCACCGGGGCCGAGCGGCTCGGCGGGTCGTCGGAGACGTCGCGGACCGGCGGCTTGCCGTTCAGCAGGTCGCGGATCTCGTCGCCCGACAGGGTCTCGTATTCCAAGAGGCCGCCGGCGAGCTTCTCCAGGTCTTCGCGCTTCTCGGTGAGTACGCGGGTGGCCTCGACCAGACCCTCCTCGACGAGCCGGCGAACTTCCGCGTCGATCTTCTGCGCGGTCGCCTCGGAGATGTTCTGCTGCCGGGAGACCGACATGCCGAGGAACACCTCGTCCTGGTTCTCGCCGTAAGCCACGGTGCCGAGCTCGCTGGAGAAGCCCCAGCGGGTCACCATCATGCGGGCCAGCCGGGTGGCCTGCTCGATGTCCGAGGCCGCGCCGGACGTGACCTTGTCGTGCCCGAAGACGATCTCCTCGGCGACGCGGCCGCCCATCATGATGGCGAGGCGGGACGTCATCTGCTCGTAGCTCATCGAGAGCTTGTCGCGCTCGGGGAGCTGCATGACCATGCCCAGCGCGCGGCCGCGCGGAATGATGGTCGCCTTGTGCACCGGGTCCGTCGCCTTGACGTTGAAGGCCAGGATGGCGTGGCCGGCCTCGTGATAGGCGGTGAGGCGCTTCTCCTCCTCGCTCATCACCAGGGTGCGGCGTTCCGCGCCCATCATGACCTTATCCTTGGCGTCCTCGAACTCGCTCATCGTGACGATGCGCTTGCCGCGGCGCGCCGCCAGCAGGGCCGCCTCGTTGACGAGGTTCATGAGGTCGGCGCCCGAGAAGCCCGGGGTGCCGCGCGCGACGGTCTTGAGGTCGACGTCCGGCGCCAGCGGCACCTTGCGGACATGGACGCGCAGGATGCGCTCGCGGCCGATGACGTCCGGGTTGGGGACGACGATCTGGCGATCGAAGCGGCCCGGACGCAGCAGCGCGGGGTCGAGCACGTCCGGACGGTTGGTCGCCGCGATGAGGATGATGCCCTCGTTCGCCTCGAAGCCGTCCATTTCGACCAGCAGCTGGTTCAGCGTCTGCTCGCGCTCGTCATTGCCGCCGCCGAGGCCGGCGCCGCGATGGCGGCCCACGGCGTCGATTTCGTCGATAAAGATGATGCAGGGCGCGTTCTTCTTCGCCTGCTCGAACATGTCGCGCACGCGGCTGGCGCCGACGCCCACGAACATCTCGACGAAGTCGGAGCCCGAGATGGTGAAGAACGGAACGTTGGCCTCGCCCGCGATTGCGCGCGCCAGCAGGGTCTTACCCGTGCCGGGCGGGCCGACGAGCAGCACGCCGCGCGGGATGCGCCCGCCGAGCCGCTGGAACTTCTGCGGGTCGCGCAGGAACTCCACGATCTCCTGCAGGTCCTCCTTGGCCTCCTCCACGCCGGCGACGTCCTCGAACGTCACGCGGCCATGGGCCTCGGTGAGGAGCTTGGCCTTGGACTTGCCAAAGCCCATCGCCTTGCCGCTCGCCCCCTGCATCTGCCGGGAGAGGAAGATCCAGGCCGCGATGAAGACGATCAGCGGCATCCAGCTGACCAGGAGTTGCAGGAACCAGGGCAGGTTTTCGCCAAGAGGCTTGGCCGAGAAGTTCACGCCCTTCTGGGAGAGCTTCTGCACCAGGTTGGGATCGTTCGGCGCGTAGGTCTGGTAGCTGCGCCCGTCCGACAGCGAGCCGTGGATCTCCGGACCCTGGATCACCGCGCTGGCGACCCGCCCCGATTCCACCTCGTTGAGGAACTGGCTGTAGCTCATGTCGTAGGCCTGACCGCGCTGCCCAGGATTCTGGAACAGGGTCACGAGCGCGAGCACGAGCAGGAAGATGATCACCCAGAGGGCGAAATTGCGCACGTTCGGGTTCATTACCGATCGATCGCCTTGGTGAGGCTCGGACCGCAAGGGCGATCGCGAGGCGTTGCGTTTGCCTAATGTAGGATTGAGGCCCGCCCTTGCCAAGGGAAGGTCCCGGAAGCACGTACGCGGAAGAGGGCTCTTAGCAAGAGCTTCGCCGCATGGCGAGCCCGTTCGGCCGCTAACCTTGACGGCTTCCCCCCCTTCGGCGTTCTTTTTCCGTCATGATCGTGACCGCGCCAAGGCGGTCGAGACTGACGACGCATCCCGCGCAGGTCGCCCGAATGGCCCGTTTCTCCGCGGCGGCGCGCGCCAGGGCGTCGGAGAGATCCTCGGCCCTTTTCAACCGGATGTGGTCCTTCCCCGCCGGGCGCACGCTGTCGATCCCGCGCAGCAGCGCCCGCAGCCGGATCTCGGAAGGCTCGTCGAAAAGCCCCGGCCCGAGCCGCACGCCCTCCCCGGCCGTTTCCGCCAGCCTGGAGAACGCCGCCTCGGAGGCCTGCGACAACGCATCCTCGGCCCGCGCCGCCCGCGCTGCCAGCGTCAGCAGTCCGTCGCGGGCGAGCCCCTCTCCCGAGAGGCGGCCCAGCAGGCTGCGGATGCGGGTGCGGGCGAAACGCGGGTCGGCGTTCGACGGGTCCTCGCAGAAGGCCTGGCCGGCCTCGGCGAGCGTCGCCGCGAGCCGGGCTCTGGGAATGTCGAGCAGCGGCCGCCGATGGACGAGCGGCCCGCGCCGGCTCGCCTTCGCCATGCCGGCTAGGCCCGCGACGCCGCTCCCGCGCAGGAGCCGCATCAGCACCGTCTCGGCCTGGTCGTCGGCGTGATGGGCCGTCACGAGGGCTTCCGCCCCGATCCCGGCCGCATGGCGGACGAGGAGCCCGTAGCGGGCTTCGCGGGCCTTGCTCTGCAGCCCCGTGCGCGGCTTGTCGCCCGGCCAGGCCAGGACCGCATGGGGCAGGCCGAGATCCTGCGCCCATCGCCCGACCAGGGCCGCCTCCCCGGCCGAGGCGGGCCGCAGCCCGTGGTCGACGGTGGCGACCGCCAGCGCCGGGCCGCCAGGGCGCGCGGCGCGCCAGCGGGCGGCCAGCAGCATCAGGGCGACCGAGTCGCGGCCGCCAGAGACGGCGAGCAGCACGGCGCGATGATCGAGAAGGCAGGCGAACAGGCCCTCGGCCTCGCCCGGGGAGATCGGCTCGTCGTCGCCGGCGCTCAAGGAGCGCAGGAGCCGCGCTTCAGTTCGCGCTCGGCGCTGGCGCGCACCTCGGCGGAGGCTTCCGGGTAGCGGCGGTTGACCTCGGCGAGCGTCGCGCAGGCCTGGTCCGGCTGGCCCATGCCCCGCAAGGAGAGGCCCAGCTTCAGCATGCTGTCGGGCGCGACCTTCGAGGAGTTGTAGGTGCGGTAGACCTTCAGATATTGCTCGACCGCGTCCGGGTACTGCGCCCGGCGGAAATAGGTCTCGCCGAGCCAATAGGTGGCGTTGGCCGCCATGCGGTCCTTGGGATGGGCCTGCAGGAACTGCTTGAACGCCAGCTCGGCCTGCTCGTACTGGCGCTGCAGGACGAGCCCATAGGCGAGGTCGTACTCGTCCTTGGCGAGGCCCGTCCCGGCCGACGCGACGGTCGTGCCGGTCTGGCCCGTCCCGGCGGCGCGCGGCGTTCCCGCCGGCGCGACGCCCTGCGGGAAGGCCGGGTTCATGCCCTGCGGATAGGCCTGGGGCGGCGCGTGCGGCGCCGACGGAACCGCGCCCTGCGGCAGCCCGGCGCTGCGGTTCATCTGGTTGAGGTCCATCGGGGCGCCGGGATCGTCCTCGATCAGGTCCGCGATGCGCCGGTCGCGTCCGGGCTGGCCCTGCGGGGCGGCGGGGGCCGCGGACGCGACGTCGCCCAGCGCGCGGGGCGAGCCGGGCGCCGCCGGCTGAGTCGAGGGATCGAAGGCGTCGCCGCGCTTCTGCGGCTTGGGCGGGCCGGGCGCGGCGGCCGGAGGCGTCGCGCCCGATGCGGCGGGCCGGCCGGCCCGCTCCTGGAAGCGGAACTCCACATCCTCCTGGAATTTCTTGAGCTGATCCTCCAGTCGCCTGTTCTGGAACTGGAGCTGCTCGATCTGGCCGGAGAGCTGGCGCACCTGCCCCTCGAGCCGGTTGGTGCGCACCAGAAGTTCGGACGCGTCCTGGGCGCTCGCGGGGGCGGCGAGGACGGCCAGGGCGAGGGCCGAGAAGGCCCACACGGAGCGACGGATCATGGCGGAGGATCTTCCGGGGATGAACATTCCAGGGCCCGTCTAGCATGGGACGGGCGGGGGGCCAAAATATGTCGCCACTCCGGCTTGAGCGTGGCGGCGCCCCGAAACGAAACCGGCGTCCCGAAGGACGCCGGATCGCCGTCGACCGAGAGCAGGCTCAGGAGCCCGCGCCGCCGCCCAGCACCGTGACGGCGCGACGGTTCTGCGACCAGCAGGAGATGTCGTCGCACACGGCGACCGGACGCTCCTTGCCGAACGAGATCGTCTTCAGCCGCGAGCCGTTGACGCCGCGCGCGACCAGATAGTCGCGGGCCGCCTGGGCGCGACGGGCGCCGAGGGCGAAATTGTACTCGCGCGTGCCGCGCTCGTCGGCGTGGCCCTCGATGGTGATGGCGTAGCGCGGATATTGGCCCAGCCACTGCGCCTGCTTGTCGAGGGTCGCGGTCGCGGTGGGGGTCAGGTCGGTGGAGTCCGTCTCGAAGAAGACGCGGTCGCCGACATTGACGATGAAGTCCTGCGCCGAACCAGGAGCGCCCGCCCCGCCCGCGCCGAACCGGCCCGCGCCGGCTCCGCCCAGCGCGTCGGCGCCGTCCGCGGCCTTGTTGGACGAACAGGCCGCCAGGGTCAGCGCCGCTGCGAGCACGATCCCGAGCTTCGCCGCCTTCGCGACCGCTATTGCACCCGTCATGATATCGCTCCTTGTGATGTCCGATTGCTTCGACGCTTACGCCGGGGTGGTTAAGCGAAGGTTCCGTCAACCTTGCCGAAGGCTTTCGCGGAAGTGTTGCATTCGAGCGATTGCCCGCATGGTTAACGGTGGGTGAACCGGCGGGAGCCGGCCCGAGAGGATGTGGGGCGACTCAAAGCAACGCGGCCCGCTTGAGCTTCACAACGCCGCTTTGCGGCGAAATGGGGCCTGAAATGCGAATGGCCGGGCTGAACCCGGCCATTGATCGTGGCTGTGTCGGAAGGGCGACACCCTCTCGGGGTGCCCGCGGCGGGAAGCCTAGTCCTCGTCGTCCTCGTCGCGGCGGCCCTTGAGGGTCTTCAGCTTCGCGAACACGGATTCAGGATCGATCTTCTCTTCCTGCTCCTTCGGCGCGTTCAGCGACGCGAACGGAACCGAGACGGGCTCCTTGGCGGTCGTGATCTCGGCGGGCAGCAGCGTCTGGCCGCTCTCCTCGACCTGCGCGGGCCGGTCCTTGGCGGCGCGGGCGACCTCGAAGTCGAGGTCGATCTGCGAGGCGAGGCCCAGCGTCACCGGGTCGAGCGGAGTCAGGGTCGCGGCGTTCCAGTGGGTCCGGTCGCGGATCTGCTGGATGGTCGTCTTGGTCGTGCCGACGAGGCGCATGATCTGCGCGTCCTTCAGCTCGGGGTGATTGCGCAGCAGCCACAGGATGGCGTTGGGCCGGTCCTGGCGGCGCGACAGGGGCGTGTAGCGCGGCCCCTTCTTGCGCTTCTGCTCGGGGATGCGGACGCTGGAGACCGCCAGCTTCATGCGGTAGTTGCGGTCCTTCTCGGCCTTCTCGATCTCCTCGCGGGTCAATTGCCCCGCCACCATCGGGTCGAGGCCCTTGATCCCGGCCGCGACCTCGCCGTCGGCGATGCCCTTCACCTCGAGGGGGTGCAGCTTGCAGAAGTCGGCGATCTGCTCGAACGACAGCGATGTGTTGTCGACGAGCCAGACGGCCGTCGCCTTCGGCATCAGCGGTCCAGTGCTCATGATCGCGCTCCTTCTTCTTGCGGCGCCGCTCATCCGCGCCCGGATGGCGTCCGGGCGAATCCGTCGCCTCGCTTCGTTCTATTGGGCCACCCTTGCGCAGGCACAAGCCTCGCGTGCTCCGGCCGAACCTTTCGGTCGGAGCCCCGGATGCCAACAGGACTGAACGGGGATGGCGCCTATATAGTCCGCCGCCGGCGCGGACGCAATTGCGCCGCGCGCCGTTTTCATCCCTGCGGGCCGGCTCACGCCATGGTGAGCACGATCTTGCCAATGTGCTGGCTGGACTCCATCAGGGCGTGAGCCTTCGCGGCCTCCCGGAACGGGAAAGTGGCGTGGATCACCGGCTTCACCGTGCCGGCCGCGATCAAGGGCCAGACCCGGGCCACGAGCTGGTCCGCGATCGCGGCCTTCTCGGCCGGGCTGCGGCTGCGCAGCGTCGAGCCCGTATGGGTCAGCCGCTTCAGCATGATGCGCCTGAAGTCGACCGTCGCCTCCGACTTGCCCTGGAAGGCGATCTGCACGATCCGCCCTTCGACGGCGGCGGCCTCGTAGTTGCGGCCGATATAGTCGCCGCCGACCATGTCGAGGATGACGTCGACGCCCTTCTTGCCGGTCGCGGCCTTCACCTCGGCCACGAAATCCTGCGTGCGGTAGTTGATCGCCACGTCCGCCCCGAGCTTGCGGCAGGCCTCGCACTTCTCGTCGGATCCGGCGGTGGCGAAGACGCGCGATCCGAAGGCCTTGGCCAGCATGATGGCCGTGGTGCCGATGCCGGACGTGCCGCCATGCACCATGAAGCTCTCGCCGGGCTGCAGCCGCCCGCGCTCGAACACGTTGGTCCACACCGTGAAGAACGTCTCCGGGATGGCGGCGGCCTCGATCATCGAGGCGCCTTCGGGCGCGCGCAGCGCGTTCGTCTCGTGGACGACGCAGTATTCGGCGTAGCCGCCGCCGGCGACCAGGGCGCAGACCCGGTCGCCCAGGGCATGGCGCGTCACGCCTTCGCCCAGGGCCACGACCTCGCCGGCGATCTCCAGCCCCGGGATGTCGGACGCGCCGGGCGGCGGCGGGTAGAGCCCCTTGCGCTGCATCACGTCCGGGCGGTTGACGCCCGCCGCCGCGACCTTGACGAGGATCTCGCCGGGAGCCGGGCGCGGCGTCGGCCGGGTCTCGGGAGCCAGCGCCTCGGGTCCGCCCGGAGCCTTGACGCCGATCGCCGTCATGGTCTGCGGCGTTGCGCTCGAGCCAGTCTCGTTCATCAGGATCTCCCGGTCTGCGGCCGCCCCTTGCGGCGGGGCCGGCCTTGCGTATCGTGTCCGCGCCGCGATGGACGATGGAGCGACGCCATGGCTGATCCCTTCGCAGACGACCTTCCCCAGCGCAAGCCGACGCTGCATGCGCTCGGCCAGGACCTCGCCGCGCTCTCCCTCGACGAACTGGACGAGCGCGTCGAGCAGCTCAGGGCCGAAATCGCCCGGATCGAGGAGGTCAGGAACGCCAAGCGGGCGTCCCGCGACGCCGCCGACGCGTTCTTCCGGTAGCGCTGTGGCGTTCCGGGACGGCCGCGCCGGACTGACCCTTTTCGAAACACGTCCCGAGAAGGCCGCGGACGAGGTTAACCGGCCATTAAGCTTTCGGGACTATGAATCGGGCATCCAGATTCCCTCTGGATGTCGAGTGGCTCCTGTCCACTCTGTTTGACGCCTCCCTGTTTACCCACTTCGCAAAGCCGCCTCCGGGCGGCTTTTTTTTGTTTTCCACCGTCAAGCGCAAACGCGATGGATCTCTGACGCAAGCGTAGCGTTATCGTGATGTCCACAGCGTTAGGGTTAACGCAACGTTAAATTGGCTTCCGGCTCGGGTGTGGCAGTATGTTTGCTGAGTACCGCCGTGAAGGCAGCCGGTTCTCGATCCGGGATCGTTCCCCGGTCAGGTCTGTGATCCGCGCGCCGTGTTTGAGCGGGAGAGTATCATGATGAACGACGTCCAGCCGCAGGCCTCCGTCCCGAGGCCGGTGTCCTTCGCCCAGAGCTTCGTCGGCTCGGACGCGTTCCGGACATTGTTCCGCGAAGGCATGTCGCTGGTGGAGGCGACCGCCGCCTATCTGGACGGCGAGGGCCGTGAGGAATCCAAGGACCTGCCCCGGCTGGCGGCGCTGGCCTACGCGAGCGAGAGCATGCGGCTGACCACGCGGCTGATGCAACTGGCGTCGTGGCTCCTGCTGCAGCGCGCCGTCGCCGAGGGCGAGCTCAGCTCGGCCGACGCCCAGCGCCAGAAGGAGAAGGTCCGCCTGTCGAGCCAGAACGGGGCGTCCAGCCCCGAGGCCATGGAGGCTCTCCCGGCGCAGCTGCGCATGTTGATCGGCAGCTCGCTGCGCCTGCAGGGCCGGATCCTGCATCTCGACCGGCTGATGGAAGGCAAGTTCGACGACGCGCCTCTGGCCCCTAACCCGGTGGCCATGCAGCAGCGCCTGCTCCAGTCGGCCTTCCGCTCCTGAGGGACGCGGCTCCGGCCGGGGCGCCCTTTGACTTGACGTCCAGACGCAAAAAACCCCCGGCCGAACCGGGGGTTTTTCGTTGAGGACGCGAGGGCCGCCCGATTACTTCTTGCCGAGGCCGAAGCCGCCGAACTTGTTGTTGAAGCGCGACAGGCGGCCGCCACGGTCCATGAGCTGCTGCTGGCCGCCGGTCCAGGCCGGATGCGACTTGGAGTCGATGTCCAGCTGCATCACGTCGTTCTCCTTGCCCCAGGTGGAGCGCGTGAAGAATTCCGTGCCATCGGTCATCACGACCTTGATGGTGTGGTAGTCGGGGTGCAGATCGGGCTTCATGAGATTGTCCTCGCAGGGTCGCCGCAGCGGCCCGATATCGTCTATAGGAGCCTGGAATGAGGTTGCGCCCCTATAGCGCAGGCAGGCGCCCGACACAAGCACGCGCAAGCGTCTCAGCAAGTGGATGAACCGGCGGACATGAACGGCGAACCAATGACCGACGCCACCCAGCCCACAGCGCCCGCGCTCGCAGGAGCCGACGCGGCGACCGAGGGCAAGCGGCGCGACCGGGCGCCCCTGAGCGCGCTGCGGCCCCTGCTGCCCTACGGGTTGCGCTACAAGGGCCGCATCGCCGCCGCCGTCGCGGCGCTGGTGCTGGCCTCGATGGCGACGCTGGCGATCCCGGTGGCGGTCCGCCGCATGGTGGACCTCGGCTTCTCGCCTGAGGGCGCCGGCATCATCGACCGCTATTTCTCGGTGATGATCTTCGTGGTCGGCGTTCTCGCGGTGGCGAGCGCGGCGCGCTACTACCTCGTGATGACGCTGGGCGAGCGCGTCATGACGGATATCCGCAATGCGGTCTTCGCCCATCTGACGCGGCTCGACGCCGGCTTCTACGACACCGTCAAGTCGGGCGAGATCGTCTCGCGGCTCACGGCCGACACCACCCAGATCAAGTCCGCCTTCGGGGCGAGCGCCTCCGTGGCGCTGCGCAATCTGGTGCTTTTCATCGGCGCGGTGATCATGATGGTGGTGACCAGCCCCCGCCTGTCCGGGCTCGTGCTCCTCGCCATCCCGGTCATCGTGCTGCCGCTCGTGGCGTCCGGGCGCTCCGTGCGCCAGCGCTCGCGACTGGCGCAGGACCGCCTCGCGGACGCCTCCGCCTACGCCACCGAGGCCATTGGGGCGACCCGCATCATGCAGGCGTTCACGGCGGAGGGCGCGACCCTGGCGCGCTTCTCCCAGGCCGCCGAGGACGCCTTCCACGCCGCCCGCACGGCGACGCTGTCGCGCGCCATCCTCACCGCCGTGGCGATCTTCCTGATTTTCGCCAGCGTCGTGGCCGTGCTGTGGTACGGCGCGCAGGACGTGCTCACCGGCCGGCTCACCGGCGGAAGGCTCTCGCAATTCGTGCTCTACGCGGTGTTCGGCGCGGGAGCGCTGGGCGAACTCTCCCAGGTCTGGAGCGAGGTCAGCGCCGCGGCGGGAGCCGCGGGCCGCATCGCCGAGATCCTGTCGGTCGAGCCGCGCATCAAGGCCCCCGCGCACCCGACGCCCCTGCCGCAGCCGGCGGTCGGCTCCGTCGCCTTCGAGCATGTGCGCTTCGCTTATCCGAGCCGCGACGACCATCCGGTCGTGTCGGACCTGACCTTCTCGGTCGCGCCGGGCGAGCGCGTCGCCCTGGTCGGGCCCTCGGGCGCAGGCAAGAGCACGATTGTGCAGCTCATCCTGCGCTTCTACGACCCGCAGGGCGGCCGCGTGCTGGTCGACGGCGTGCCGCTGACCGAGGCGGACCCGCAGGCGCTGCGCCGGCGCATCGCGCTGGTGGCGCAGGATCCCGTCGTGTTCGGGGCGACCATCGCCGAGAACCTCCGCTACGGCCGCCCGGACGCCACCGACGCCCAGATGCGCGAGGCGGCGCGGCTCGCCGCCGCCGACCGCTTCATCGAGGCGCTTCCCCAGGGCTACGACACCCGCGTCGGCGAGCGCGGCGTCACCCTGTCGGGAGGCCAGCGCCAGCGCATCGCGATCGCCCGCGCCGTGCTGCGCGACAGCCCGATCCTGCTGCTCGACGAGGCGACCTCGGCGCTCGACGCCGAAAGCGAGACGCTCGTCCAGGACGCGCTCGACCGGCTGATGGAGGGCCGCACCACCATCGTGGTCGCCCACCGCCTCGCCACCATCCTGAAGGCGGACAGGATCCTGGTCATGGACCAGGGGCGGATCGTCGAGGAGGGCGCCCACGCCGACCTCGTCAACCGCAAGGGACTCTACAGCCGGCTGGCTCGGCTCCAGTTCGAGGCTGGCGCCGCGGCGCTGGCCGACCGCGCGGCCGAGTAGCTCGCGTCAGGGCGCCCAGGCGTAATGGTGAAGCGGCAGCCCCGATGCGGCGCTGACGCCCTCCCCGGTCCGCACGAAACCTTCGCGCTCGTAGAAGCGGACGGCCCGCGCATTGCCGGCGTTGACCTCCAGGCGCACGCCGGACGGCGATGACGCCTTGGCGTGGTCCAAAAGCGCGACGCCGACGCCCCGGCCCCAGCTTCGGCGGGCCGCCGCGAGCTGATCGAGATGGCCCGAATCCTCGTCGATGGTGACGAACCCGGCCAGGCCGTCGTCGTCCTCGGCGACGAACACGCTCACTCCCGCCGACCGGAGGCTGCCGATGCGATCCGCGAACCAGCCGCGGCGCGCCTCGAAATTGATCTGGGGCATCGCGTCGCGCCAGCTCTCGACCCAGAGATCCGTCATGGTCGGCATGTCCGCGTCCTGCATGGGGCGGATGCGCATCGCCTAGCGCTCGGTGAGCTTCAGCTCGATGCGGCGGTTGCGCTTGTAGGCCTCCTCCGTGTCGCCCAGCTCCAGTGGCTGGAACTCGCCGAACCCGGTGGCGGCCAGCCGCTGCGGCGGCACGCCCTTGGACGCCAGATACTGCACGACCGCGATGGCGCGGGCGGCCGAGAGGTCCCAGTTGCTCTTGTAGACGCCGGCCCCGGAGAGCGGCCGCCGGTCGGTGTGCCCGTCGACGCGCATGATCCAGGAGATATCGCCCGGGATCTCGCGGTCCAGGGTGACCAGGGCGGCGGCGAGCTTGTCCAGCTCCGCCGTCCCGGCCGGGTTGACCCCCGCCGCGCCAGGATCGAAGAACACCTCGGACTGGAACACGAAGCGGTCGCCGACGACGCGGACGTCCGGCCGGTTCCCCAGCACCTGCCGCAGGCGGCCGAAGAAGTCGGACCGGTAACGGTTCAGCTCCTGCACCTTTTGGGCGAGCGCGACGTTCAGGCGCGAGCCGAGATCGGCGATGCGGGCCTGGCTCTCCTTGTCGCGCGATTCGGAGGCGTTCAGCGCCTCCTCGAGCGCGGCGAGCTGACGCCGCATGGCGGCGATCTGCTGGTTCAGCACCTCCACCTGGCTCAGGGCCCGGGCGGCCAGCTGGCGCTGCGCGTCGAGATCCTTGCCGAGCGCCGCCGCCTGCCCTCCGGCCGCCGCCGTGCTGGCCGACCCGGCCTCGACGGCCGACTGGAGCCGGCCACGCTCGGCCTCGGTGGCTTTCAGCGTGTCGGTGAGCAGCGTGATGTTGTCCTCGGCCGATTTGCGGCCGACCCGCTCGAGCGCCAGCAGGTTCGTCAGCTCCGAAATCTGCCGGGTGAGGCGCGTCAGGGCCTGGTCCTTGTCGGTGACCTGCTGGCTCAGGAAGAACTGCGCCAGCACGAACACCGAGAGCAGGAACACGATGGCGAGGACCAGCGTCGACAGGGCGTCCACGAAGCCCGGCCAGTAGTCGATGCCGCGCTGGCTTCGACGGGTGCGGACGAGGCTCATCGGCGGACATCCTCCGCGGCGAGGCGCTCCAGCAGCTTCTTCATCTCCGCGTCGCGGCCGGCCTGCGACTCGACCCAATCGCGGATGAGCTGCTGCTCGGAGCGCATGTGGTGGACGAGGGCCTGGATGCCTTCCGCCAGATTGGCGAGCGCCGCCGTGGTGCCGCGGCTGCCGGTGGCCTCCTGCACGGCGAAGGACAGCCGGTCCAGCGCGGCGCGGACATCGGTGGTGTTGCCGGTCCCGATCATCGGCAGGCTCTCGGGCGCAGGCTCGGCCACCGCTGTGGAGAGCCAGTCCTCCACCTCGTTGTAGAAACGGTTCTGCGCCTGCGCGGCCTGCAGGTCGAGAAAGCCCAGCACGAGCGAGCCGGCGAGGCCGAACAGCGAGGACGAGAAGGAGATGCCCATGCCCGACAGCGGCGCCGCGAGACCGCTCTTGAGGTCCTCGAACATCAGGGCCGCGTCTGCCCCGCTCTTCATGCTCTGGATGACCCGCCCGACGGAGCCCACCGTCTCCAGAAGGCCCCAGAAGGTGCCGAGCAGGCCGAGGAACACCAGCAGCCCCGTGAGGTAGCGCCCGATGTCGCGCGACTCGTCGAGACGCATGCCGACCGAGTCCAGCAGCGACCGCAGCATGGCGGGCGTCACCGTCATGGTCCCGGCGCTCGGCCCCTGTCGGCTGAGCAGGATCGTCGCCATGGGGGCCAGCAGCACGGGAGGCTCGACATTGCGGTTGTCGAGATTCGGCGCGCGCACCGCATTGACCCAGCGGATCTCGCGGAACAGCCGGATCACCTGACGGAACGCCAGGATCACGCCGATGAACAGCACGCCGATGATGAGGGCGTTGAGGCCGGGATTGGCCAGGAACGCGGCCCAGATCGCCTTGTAGAGGATCAGCGCCACGAAACCGGCGAGGATCAGGAACACCGCCATCCGCAGCAGGTGCCGGCGCGGGGAGGACAGACGCTGGATCTCGAGCGGAATCGCCATGGGGCCTCGCGGTGGAAGCGGCATGTTGGCCGTCCCGACCGCGTCAATCAAGCCGAAGCGCCGCGGATCGCGAGAAACCGCACGCCGGACGGCGCGGCTAGGCTATTCAGTGGCCCCGCGGGCCTCTTTGAGGATGCCGAGCAGCGCCCGGTGCATGTCCTCGTTGCCGGCCACCAGCGTGTCGGCTCCGAGCAGGTCGTCCTTGCCGAAGGCGTCGGAGACATAGCCGCCCGATTCGCGCACCAGCAGCGCGCCCGCCATGAGGTCCCAGGAATTCAGCCCCTGCTCCCAGTAGCCGTCGAAGCGGCCGGCCGCCACCCAGGCGAGGTCGAGCGCGGCCGCGCCCATGCGGCGCACGCCGCTGGTCTTCAGCATCACGCGCGAAAGCTGCTTCAGGTAGCCCGGATGGTCGCGCCGGCCCAGCGTCGGGATGCCGGTCGCGAACACCGCGTCATGGTGGTCGCCGCGCCCGGCCACGCGCATGCGCTTGTTGTTGAGGAACGCGCCCTTGCCGCGCTCAGCGATGAAGAGCTCGTCCTTGATGACGTCGTACACGACGCCGGCGACCGGGATCCCATCCCGCTCCAGCCCGACCGAGATGCAGAAATGCGGGATGCCGTGCAGGAAGTTGGTCGTGCCGTCGAGCGGATCGATGTGCCAGCGATGCGACTTGTCCTTGCCGACGACCTCGCCGCTCTCCTCCATGACGAAGCCGAAGTCGGGACGCGACTTCTCCAGCGACTCGCGCAGGGTCTTCTCGGCGCGATGATCCGCGATGGACACGAAGTCGCCCGGCCCCTTGCGCGACACCTGCAGGTTCTCGACCTCGCCGAAGTCGCGGCGCAGGCCCTTGGCGGCCTTCATGACGGCGTCGACCATCACGGTCATCAGGGCGGAACGGATCATGGCGTGTCTCTGGCTCGGTCAGGCGGGGGCTGGCGCGGCGGTCGGGCCTCAGTCGGCCCGGCGCACATAGGTGATTTCGGTGGTGTCGACCACGACCTTCTCGCCCGAGCCGATGAAAGGCGGCACCAGGATGCGCAGGCCGTTCTCGAGGCGGGCGGGCTTGTAGGACGACGCGGCGGTCTGGTTCTTGAGCACCGGGTCCGCCTCGGTGATCGTGAGCACGACCTGATCGGGCAGCCGCACGCTGATGGGCGTCTCCTGATGCAGTCGCAGGGTCACCGTCATGCCGTCCTGGAGGAAGGCGGCGCGCTCGCCGACGAACTCCTCGGAGAGCTCGATCTGCTCGAAGGTCTCATTGTTCATGAAGATGAGCTTGTCGGCTTCCTTGTAGAGGAACTGGAACTCGCGATATTCGAGCTCCGTCTCCTCCACCCGGTCGTCGGTGCCGAAGCGGTTGTTCAGCTTGCGGCCGTCGATCAGGTTCTTCAACTCGACCTGGTTGTAGGCCGGGCCCTTGCCGGGCTTCACCCGCTCGGTCTTCACCGCCACCCACAGGCCTCCGTCATGCGAGATGGCCATGCCGGGACGAATGTCGTTGCCGCTGATACGGGCCATGGTGGTCTTTCCTGAACGGGGAACGCGCCCAAGAGCACGAGGACGCCAGCCAGGTCAAGCAGGAACCCGGGGCGCGGCGGGCGCCGGGGGCGCACGCGTCAGTCGCCGAGCCACTTCCGGACCGCCTCGGCGGCGGCCTGCTTCTCGCTCGCCGTCATGCCCTTGAGCGCGTCGTCGAGCCACGGATCCTTGATGCCCTGCTCGGTCGCGATCGTGTGCCACTTGGAGGCCTGGACGAGGTCGCGCGGGACGCCGCGGCCCGCCGCATAGATGCGCGCCAGCCTGTTCTGCGCCACCGGGTTGCCGAGTTCCGCGGCGCTGCGGAACATCCTCGCGCCGGCGGCCTCGTCCTTGCGGACCCCGTCGCCGTTGAACAGCATGATCGCGTACTCGACCTGGGCGGAGATGTTCCGGTCGCGCGCGGCGCGGCCCATCCACAGCGCCGCCTGGGCGACGTTGCGATCGACCCCGCGGCCGTCCCGCAGCACCACCGCCAGCGCGTATTCAGCGTCGGCGTCGCCGCCGTCGGCCGCTTCGCGGAACAGAGATGCGGCCCTGCGGTCGGTCTCCGCCTTGTTCTCGCGCAGCAGCAGCAGCGCGAGGTTGTAGGCGGCGCCCGGCGTCGCGTCGGCGGCGCTTTCCAGGAGCTTGCGCGCCTCGGCGGGGTCGCGGGCGACGCCCTTTCCGTCGAGCTTCAGCATGGCGAGGGCGAACGCGGCCTGGGAGTCGCCCCGCGCCGCCGCAAGGCGGTACCACTCGGCCGCCTTTGCCCAGTCCTGCGCGACCCCGAGCCCGGTGCTGTAGAGCTCGCCCAAAAGCGTCATCGCGGCGGCGTCGTTCGGGTCGTCGGCGATGCGCTTCGTCGCCTCGCGGAACGCCGTCAGGAACAGGCCGCGCTGGTAGGCGCCGAAGGCCGCGTCCAGCTTGGGATCCGGCGGCGTCGCCTCCGCTTCGGCGGGCTTCGCCTCGGCGGGCGCGGGTTGGGCGGGCGCGGGTTGGGCGGGAGCAGCCGGGGAAGCCGGCGCAGGGGCGGGAGCGTCCGTGCTCTGCCCCAGCGCCGGACCGGCCGCCAGCCATGCCAGGATGCACGCGGTTGCGGCCGCGACGCCGCACGCCCGCATGTCAGCGCACCGCGACGGGCGCTGCCGAAAGCGCCTCATGGGCGAGCCGGACCGCCTCCGCGGGTCCGCCCGGATGGCCGAAGGCCGCATCGCCCAGGGCCACGAACTCGCTGCCGGTCGCCGCCAGGGCCGCGACGTCGTCAAGGGTCGGGGCGAACGCGACGCAGGGCGTCTGGAACAGCTCCGCCCACCACTGCGCGCGCTCCAGCACGCCCGAGAGCGGCGGCAGACTGTCGTCCAGGCGCGGCTCGCCGAACAGCACGTAGTCGCAGCCCTCCTCGGCCGCCTCCATGGCGTCGTGCCGGGCCCTGAGATCGCCCACGCCGACGATGCGGTCATGCGGCTTCAGGGCGTCGAGCGCGGCGCGCAGCTTCGTCGGGTCGCTCACATGCACGCCGTCCGCGCCCGACCGGTTCACCAGGTCCGGAGCGTCCTCCAGCAGCAGCGCCGTGTTGTGGGCCTGCACGGCCGCGGCGATCGGCTTGATGAGCTTGATCAGCGTGCGCTCGTCGGCCTTGGGCAGACGCAGCACCACCGCGTCGACCGGACCGGCCGCGACGGCCTTCTCGAGCGACGCGGTCAAGGGGCCGGGCCAGCCGGAAGGGTCGTCGACGCGGGGCGTGACGAGCACGAGGCGGGCGCTGGAATGTTCTGCGGTCATGATCCTGGAGGGGTGTGATGGCCTGGCCGGGCGTCGAAACCTGGCGAAGGCGTGAACCGCTGGCTGTCGTGCGAAGGCTCCGGGCCGGGACCCGGAGCCTGATCAAGTGGCCGGCGCGAGGCTGCGCGCCGGAATGCGCGTTACTCGGCGGCCTTGGCCGAGGCGCCGAACTGCGGGTCGAGCGACCCGGACGCATATCGCTTGGCCATGTCGGCCAGGGTCGCGATCCTGCCGATCTTCGACGCCTTGCCGGCCGTGCCGAACTCCTCCAGCCGCTGCTTGCACAGCTTCGTCATCGCGTCCATGGCGGGCTTCAGATATTTGCGCGGGTCGAACTCGCCGGGGTTTTCGGCGAACACCTTGCGGATCTGCCCGGTCATCGCCATCCGGTTGTCGGTGTCGATGTTGATCTTGCGCACGCCGTGCTTGATGCCGCGCTGGATCTCCTCGACCGGCACGCCCCAGGTCTGGGGCATCTTGCCGCCGAACTCGTTGATGATGTCCTGCAGGTCCTGCGGCACCGACGACGAGCCGTGCATGACGAGATGCATGTTGGGCAGCAGGCGGTGGATCTCCTCGATGACGTTCATCGCCAGGATGGCGCCGTCCGGCTTGCGGGAGAACTTGTAGGCGCCGTGCGAGGTGCCCATCGCGATCGCGAGCGCGTCCACCTTGGTGGCCCGCACGAAGTCCACGGCCTCCTTGGGGTTGGTGAGGAGCTGGTCGTGGCTGAGCTTGCCCTCCGCCCCGTGGCCGTCCTCCTTCTCGCCCATGCCGGTCTCCAGCGAACCGAGCACGCCGAGTTCGCCTTCCACCGAGATGCCGCCCAGATGCGCCATGTCGACCACCGTCTTGGTGACGCCGACATTGTACTCCCAATCGCCGGGAGTCTTGCCGTCTTCCTTGAGCGAGCCGTCCATCATCACGGAGGTGAAGCCGGCCTGGATGGCCGTCATGCAGGTGGCGGCGTTGTTGCCGTGGTCGAGATGCACGCAGACCGGGATGTGCGGGTAGATCTCGGTGACCGCGTCCATCATGTGCTTGAGCATGATGTCGTTGGCGTAGGACCGGGCTCCGCGCGAGGCCTGGATGATCACCGGCGCGTCAACCGCGTCGGCGGCCGACATGATGGCGAGCGCCTGCTCCATGTTGTTGATGTTGAAGGCCGGGACGCCATAGCCGTGCTCGGCGGCGTGGTCCAGAAGCTGCCTCAGGGTGATGCGCGCCATGGTCTTCTTTCTCCTCGTTCTGCGCCAGCCAGTGGCGGCGCATTGTGGCGATTGTTGTGGCCCGGACGGGCCGAAGCAGCTTCGCGGACGTCAGGTCGGCCGCCGGCCGCTCTCGATTGCGCTGACACGCTCTTGCATCGCGTCCATCCGCTCCGTCAGCGCGCCCGCGGTTGATCGGGTGATCAAAAGGGCGCCCAGGTTGTCCCGCCGTATCCGCTTCATCTGACTCTCAATCCGGTCGAAGCGCTGGTGGCTCTCATCGAAGCGCGCAAGCATTTCGGATCGGAGGACTGAAATGCTCTCCTGGACGCCTCTCAGGATCTCCAGCGTGAAGATCTGAACGTTGTCGGACATGGCAAATCTCTGAAATCGCACCACGCCGACGATAGCGCAGCTTGCCGCGTCCGAACAGTCGAACGCGTGGCTGAGCTTCACCGAGACCGCAGGATCTCCACGCCCGGCAGCGGCTTGCCTTCCAGCCATTCCAGAAACGCGCCGCCCGCCGTCGAGACGTAGGAGAAATCGTCCGCCACGCCTGCATGGTTCAACGCAGAGACGGTGTCGCCGCCGCCGGCCACCGAGAGCAGCCGGCCGGCCTTGGTGAGGCGGGCCGCCTCGCGCGCGACAGCATTGGTGCCGCTGTCGAAGGGCTCCAGCTCGAACGCCCCGAAGGGTCCGTTCCACACCAGCGTCTTCGCCTGCGCGAGCTTGCCCTTCACGGTCTCGATCGAGGCCGGGCCGATGTCCAGGATCATGTCGTCCGGGCCGACCGCGTCGACCGACACGACCCGGTTGGCGGCATGGGCCTTGAACTCGGCAGCCACGGTGGCGTCTGCCGGCAGCACGATCTCGCAACCCGCGCCCTTGGCGGTTTCCAGGATCGACCGCGCCGTGTCGAGCAGGTCCTTCTCGCACAGCGACTTGCCGACCGCCTTGCCCTGGGCGGCCAGGAAGGTGTTGGCCATGCCGCCGCCGATCACCAGGATGTCGACCTTCTTCACCAGATTGCCGAGAAGCTCGAGCTTGGACGACACCTTGGCGCCGCCCACCACGGCCAGAACCGGCCGCTGCGGCGCGTCCAGCGCTTTGGCGAGGGCCTCGACCTCGGCCTGCATGGTGCGGCCCGCATAGGCCGGCAGCACATGGCCCAGTCCTTCGGTGGACGCGTGGGCGCGGTGCGCCGCCGAAAAAGCGTCGTTCACCCAGATGTCGCCGTTCTCGGCCAGAGCCTTCACGAAGGCCGGGTCGTTCTTCTCTTCCTCCGGGTGGAAGCGGGTGTTCTCCAGAAGCACCACGTCGCCCGGCTTCATCCCGTCCACGGCGGCCTTGGCGGCGGGACCGACGCAATCCTCCGCGAAGCCGACCGGGCGGCCGAGATGCTCGGCCACCACGGCCGCGACGGGCCGCAGCGTTTCCTTGAGGTCCCGGCCCTTCGGCCGGCCGAAATGCGCCAGCAGGATCACCTTGCCGCCCTTGTCGGCGATCTCGCGGATGGTCGGCAGAACGCGCTCGATGCGTGTGGCGTCGGACACCTTGCCGTTCTCCATCGGCACGTTGAGGTCGACGCGCAGCAGCACGCGCTTGCCTGAGAGGTCGACGCCGTCGAGGGTGCGGAATGTCGTCATTTCGCCAGCTTTGCGATGGTGAACACGATGCTGGACCCGATGGCCCAGGTGGAGAATACGATACCCAGGATGGTCCAGGTGGTGGGAAGCGACGCGATCTTGTCGCCCAAACCTGCGATCCGCCCTTCGAGGCCGGCCATGCGCCCGTCGACGCCGACGCTGCGGCCCTTGATGTCGGCGATGTCGAGTTGCGTCCTGGCGAGGTCGGCCTGCTTGGCGCCGGTGAGCAGGATTTCGGTGATCTTCGGCTCGAGGCGCTCGAGCAAGGCCGCGATCCGCGAGACGTCTCCCTCAAGCTTGGCCACACGCTGCTCCATCGAGCCCTCCGGAACGCTTCCGCCGCCACCGCCGTCATTCTCGGCTTTGTACGCAATCTGAATGTGAGCCACTGGAGCGCTCCGAGCAATGCGTTCTGAAAATTCGAGACGCGGGCCAAACGCCCGCCGAAAGAGAAGAACCGTTAGAGCAGGGCCCCCCGCTTGAAAGCGGGGAGCGAGAAAACGACGGGGTGGGCTCTCAGAGCAGCTTGCCCATCGCCACGGCCGTGTCGGACATCCGGTTGGAGAAGCCCCACTCGTTGTCGTACCAGGACAGGATCGACACGAGAGTGCCCTCCATGACCTTGGTCTGGTCCATGTGGAAGATGGACGAGTGCGGGTCGTGATTGAAGTCGATTGAGACGTTCTTCTCGGTCGTGTAGCCCAGGATGCCCTTCAGGGGCCCCTCGGCGGCGGCCTTGATGGCGGCGTTGATCTCGTCCTTCGAGGTCGCCCGCTTGGCGATGAACTTCAGGTCGACGACCGACACATTCGGGGTCGGCACGCGCATCGCGAAGCCGTCGAGCTTGCCGTTGAGCTCCGGCAGCACGAGGCCGACGGCCTTGGCCGCGCCCGTGGAGGTCGGAATCATCGACAGCGCCGCCGCGCGGCCGCGGTAGAGGTCCTTGTGCATGGTGTCCAGCGTCGGCTGGTCGCCCGTGTAGGAGTGGATCGTCGTCATCATGCCGCGCTCGATGCCGACGGCCTCGTTCAGCACCTTGGCGACCGGGGCGAGGCAGTTCGTGGTGCACGACGCGTTGGAGATGACGAGGTGGTCCTTCGTCAGCTTGTCGTGGTTCACGCCGAACACGACCGTGAGGTCGGCGCCGTCGGCCGGGGCCGAGACGATGACCCGCTTGGCGCCTGCCTGGAGGTGGGCGGTGGCCTTGTCGCGCGCCGTGAAGATGCCCGTGCACTCCATCGCGATGTCGACGCCAAGATCCTTGTGGGGCAGCTCGGCCGGGTTGCAGATCGCCGTCACCTTGATCGGGCCGCGGCCGACATTGATGGTGTCGCCCTCCACCGTGACCGTGCCGGGGAAGCGGCCATGGACGCTGTCGTAGCGAACCAGATGAGCGTTGGTCTCGACGGGACCGAGATCGTTGATGGCCACGACCTCGATGTCGGTGCGCCCGGACTCGATGATGGCGCGCAGCACGTTGCGGCCGATTCGGCCAAATCCGTTGATGGCGACGCGTACGGTCATGATCTCATCCTCTCGTGTCTCGTCACGCCCGCAACGCGCACCCTAGGCTTGGCGTTGCCGACCTCCGGTCAAAAAAACGGCCCGGTTCACACCCGCGCCGCCGCCTTTTCCGCGACTGCTTCGGCCGTGATGCCGAAATGCGCGTAGAGTTCCTTGTACGGGCCGCTGGCCCCGAAGCCGGTCATGCCGACGAACAGCCCGTCGGAGCCGATGATCTCGTCCCAGCCCATGCGCAGGCCGGCCTCGACCGCGATGTTGACCTTGGCCTTGCCGATCACGGCGGTCCGCACGGCCTCGGGCTGCGCCATGAAGAGCTCCATGCAGGGCACCGACACCACGCGGGCCCGCACGCCCTTGTCGGACAGAAGCTTGCGCGCCGCATGGGCGAGCTCGACCTCGGAGCCCGAGGCGAAGATGCTGACCTGAGCCTCGCCGCCTTCGGCCGGGGCGGACTCGTAGGCGCCCGCCGCGCAGAGATTGCGATACTGAGGCGTGGTGCGGAACGGCGCCAGGTTCTGCCTCGTGAGGGCGAGCACGCTGGGCGTGCGCTGGTGCTCCAGGGCGAGCTGCCAGCACTCTGCCGTCTCCATCGCGTCGGCGGGCCGGAACACGTTCAGGTTGGGAATAGCCCGCAATGCGGCCAGGTGCTCCACCGGCTGGTGGGTGGGGCCGTCCTCGCCCAGTCCGATCGAGTCGTGGGTCATCACATAGACCACCCGGATCCCCATCAGGGCGGAAAGGCGGATCGCCGGCCGGCAATAGTCGGTGAACACCATGAAGGTGCCGCCGGCCGGGATGACGCCGCCATGCAGCGCCATGCCGTTCATGGCGGCCGACATGCCGAACTCGCGGATGCCGTAATGGATGTAGCGGCCCGAGAAATCCGTCGGGGTGACCTGCGGCAGGTCCTTGGTGCGCGTGTTGTTGGACCCCGTGAGATCGGCCGAGCCCAGCACCAGCTCGGGGACCGCCGTCACGATCGTCTCCAGGGCGAGCTCGGAGGACTTGCGGGTCGCCAGCGTCGGCGGATCGGCGACGAGCTTGGCCTTGAGGCCCTGCATCGCCTGGCCGAAGCCGGACGGCAGGTCGCCGCGCTGGCGGCGCTCGAACTCGGCGCGCACATCGGCGTCGAGGGCGGCGAGGCGCTCGCGCCACGCCTCATGGGCGGGCTTGCCGCGACGGCCCGCCTCGCGCCAATGCTCCAGGACGTCCTGGGGCACCGAGAACGGCTCGGGCGAGATGTTCAGATGCGCCTTGGCGGCGGCGAGCTCCTCGGCGCCGAGCGGCTCGCCATGGGCCTTCGAGGTTCCGGCGCGGTGGGGAGCGCCGAAGCCGATGATCGTCTTGCAGGCCAGCATGGTCGGGCGGTCCGCCTTGCGGGCGCGCTCGATCGCCTCGAACAGCGCGTCGGGGTCATGCCCGTCGACGTGCTCGGCGGCCCATCCCGCGGCCTGGAAGCGCTTCACCTGGTCGACGGAGTCCGACAGCGAGACCGGCCCGTCGATGGAGATGCCGTTGTCGTCATAGAGCACGATGAGCTTGGAGAGCTTCAGGTGCCCGGCGAGCGCGATCGCCTCGTGCGAGATCCCCTCCATGAGGTCGCCGTCCGAGGCGAGCACATAGGTGTGGTGGTCGACGATGCCGTCGCCGTACTGCGCGGCGAGGTGGCGCTCGGCCATCGCCATGCCGACCGCCGTCGCGAGCCCTTGGCCCAGCGGACCCGTCGTGGTCTCCACCCCGGGCGTGTGGCCGTATTCGGGATGGCCCGGCGTCTTGGAGCCCAGTTGGCGGAACGCCTTGAGGTCGTCGAGCTCCACGCCCTGCACGCCCGTCAGGTAGAGCGTCGCATAGAGCAGCATGGAGCCATGGCCGGCCGACAGCACGAAACGGTCGCGATCGGGCCAGTGCGGATCGGCGGGATCGAATTTCAGGAAACGGGTGAACAGCACCGTCGCCATGTCGGCGGCGCCCATGGGCAGGCCGGGATGCCCCGACTTGGCCTTCTCGACCGCGTCCATCGCAAGCGAACGGATGGCGTTGGCCATGGGAACGTGCTGGTCGCGGAAGGTCATGGTCTGATCCGGTCTGGAGGCGGCGGGACAGATAGCATCATGACAAAGCGAGTCAATGTGAGGGCGGGTCCCAGAGGCGACGTTGACGCTCCCTTCTCGCCGAAACTAAACTTTCGCCATTAAGCTCAGCCCAATGTGATTCTGAGGAGCGTCCCGCTCGCCCCCCGGCGCCGTTTCGAGAGGCCCATGCCAAGCTCTGCCGCCGTCGACCAAGCGCTCGCCCGTCTGCTCGCCTCCATCAGCGTGCTGGAGGTCGCTGCCGCCCGCCGGGCGGAGTCCGACCGATCCAAGGGCACGCTCGAAACCGAGCTGGCCCTCATGCAGGACGACCGCGCGCGGCTGGCCATGGAGTTGGACGGCGCGCTGTCGCACGGCAAGCGGTTGGAGGCCACGACCGACGAACTCGCCAAGCGGATCGACCGCGCCCTGGGCTCGGTGCGATCGGTGCTCGACGGCGCGGCGGGCCAGGGCTGAGAAGGGCGGCCGGACCCGCGCTCCGGCCATCGGACATCGGAAGCGGCCGGCGCGTTTCGCCGACGATCGGGAGTAAGGGTTTGGGTCAAGTCACAGTCACGATCGCCGAGAAGATCTACCGCATCGCCTGTGACGACGGGCAGGAGGACCACCTGCGCAGCCTCGCCGCGGACGTCGACGACAAGATCGCCGAAATGCGCAAGGCGTTCGGGGAGATCGGCGACAACCGGCTCACCGTCATGGCGGCCATCACTTTCCTGGACGAACGCCAGGAGCTGAAGTCGCGCATTGCGCGGCTCGAGGGCGAGGTGGCCAGCCTGAGGGCGGCCCGTCACCAGGTGGAGAGCTCCCTGGGCGAGACGGAGGCCGAGATCACCTCCGCCATCGTCGAGGCGGCCGACCGCATCGAGGCCGTCGCCCGCAGCCTCGCGCCGCCGCCGCAGGGCTGAGCGGCCGGCCGTTCCGGCTCGGCTTTCCTGTGCGGAGCGCCGCCGTCAAGCTTGCGTCTGTGCGGCATCGCACACCATCAACGCCCGCGATCTTCGCAAATAGGGCTGGCAATTCGTTCGTGGTCTACCTAGATTCGGGTTCGCGGGGCTGCGGGGTGCGTGAGGACCATGTATCCCCGGGGCCTTATCGATCCTAACGGGAGCTGTCCCCGCCCTTGTCCCTGGACTCGGGCACACGGCGCCCACCTACGCTGTAGGTTTCCCGGGATCGGTCGTCCCACGGCCACTGTGGCTCCGCACTCGGCTTTCCAATGACGCTCACCCTCGACAAGGCCGCCATCCGCCAGGATATTCTTGGCAGACGCGACGCCTTGGACGAGGGCGACCGCGCGCGCATGTCCGCGGCGCTCGCCTCCCACGCCCTGCCCTTCCGGGCCGAGATCCATGCCGGGCCCGTGTCGGGCTTCTGGCCCATCCGCAGCGAGATCGATCCGCGGCCCCTCATGGAGGCCTTCGCGGCCCATGGCGCCCGGCTCTGCCTGCCGGTGGTGCGCAAGTCGGGCCTGACCTTCCGCGCCTATCGGCCCGGCGACGCCCTCGTGCGCGCCGGCTTCGGCCTGAGCGAGCCCGGCGAGGACGCGCCGGAGGTCCGCCCCAGGCTGATGCTGGTCCCGCTCGCCGCCTTCGACCGACGCGGCGACCGCATCGGCTACGGCGCCGGCTATTACGACCGCGCCATCGCGCGCTTCACCGCAGATGGCGGCCCTCTCACCACTGTGGGAGTCGCGTTCTCGATGCAGGAAGTCGACCGCGTCCCGACGGAACTCCACGACCGGCGCCTTGACTGGATCGTCACTGAGAGCGAGGTCATTCGTGCAACCCTCGTTCGAGAATGATCAATGCGACTCCTCTTCCTAGGCGACGTCGTCGGGCGATCCGGCCGCAACGTGGTCGTCGAGCAGCTTCCCAGCCTGCGCGAGCGATGGAAACTCGACTGCGTCGTCATCAACGGCGAGAACGCGGCCGGCGGCTTCGGCATCACCGAGGCGATCTGCGACGACCTCTTGGCCGCCGGCGCGGATGCGGTGACGCTGGGCAACCACTCCTTCGACCAGCGCGAGGCGCTGGTGTTCATCGAGCGCCAGCCCCGGCTCCTGCGCCCGGCGAATTTTCCGCCCGGCACGCCCGGCCGAGGCGCCACCGTCGTGGAGGCCCGCAACGGCGCCCGCGTCCTGGTGGTCAACGCCATGGGGCGGCTCTTCATCGACCCGCTGGACGACCCGTTCGCGGCGGTTGAGCGCGAGCTCGCCTCGTGCCCGCTGGGCGAGGTCTGCGACGCGGTGCTGATCGACATGCACGCCGAAGCCACGAGCGAGAAGCTCGCCATGGCGCATTTCGTCGACGGACGCGCTACGCTGGTGGTGGGGACCCACACCCATGTGCCCACGGCGGACCACCGCATCCTCGGCGGCGGGACGGCTTATCTTTCAGACGCCGGCATGTGCGGCGACTATGACTCCATCCTCGGCATGGCCAAGGAGGAGCCGATCCGGCGCTTCCTGCAGAAGACGCCCGGGGCCCGCATGGAGCCCGCCAACGGCCCCGGCGCCCTCGCGGGCGTGGCCGTCGAGGTGTCCGACAAGACGGGGCTGGCCCTGAACGTCGCGCCGGTGCGGATCGGCCCGCACGTGGCCGAGGCGCGTCCGCACTTCTGGGAATAGCCGGTTTCTTTATTTCCGAAGCGCCCCGACGTATAAGGCCCGCGCTCCATTCCGACCGGTCGCGCGCGGCGCCGCCGTCCGGTCCCACGCGTCTTCGAGGATCCGCCATGGCCGGCCATTCCCAGTTCAAGAACATCATGCACCGCAAAGGCCGCCAGGACGCCATGCGGTCGAAGCTCTTCTCGAAGCTGGCCCGCGAAATCACAGTCGCGGCCAAGATGGGCCTGCCCGATCCCAACATGAACGCGCGCCTGCGCGCCGCGATCCAGGCCGCCCGCGCCGAGAACATGCCGAAGGACAACGTCGACCGCGCCATCAAGAAGGCGATCGGCGCGGACGCCGAGAACTACGACGAAATCCGTTACGAGGGCTATGCGCCCGGCGGCGTCGCGGTGATCATCGAAGCCCTGACCGATAACCGCAACCGCACCGGCGGCGAGGTGCGCTCCGCCTTCACCAAGGCGGGCGGAAGCCTGGCGGAGACCGGCGCGGTGTCGTTCATGTTCGACCGGGTCGGCGTCATCGAGTTCGACCAGAAGGTCGCCTCCGAGGACGCCATGATGGAGGCCGCCATCGACGCCGGCGCCGACGACGTGTCGTCGGGCGAGAGCGGCCACGAGGTCGTCACCTCCATGGACTCGCTGCGCGACGTCGCGAAGGCGCTGGAGGCGAAGTTCGGCGAGCCCCGCAAGGCCGCCCTGGTCTGGCGCCCGCAAAACGCTGTCTCGGTCGACGACGAAGCCGGCGAGAAGATCCTGAAGCTGCTCGACGCGCTGGAAGAGAACGACGACGTCCAGAACGTCTACTCCAACGCCGAGTTCTCCGACGCCCTCATGGCCAAGATGGCAGGCTGATACAAGGCGAGGCGGCGCCGCACTGGCGGCGCAGCCTGCGCTCGGGCTAACTCGGGCGCATGAGCATTCAGGCGATTCGCATCCTCGGCATCGACCCCGGCCTCCGCAACACCGGCTGGGGCGTCGTCGACACGCTGGGATCGCGCCTCAGCTTCGTGGCCTGCGGATCGGTGCATTCGGATGGCAAGCTGACGCTGGCCGATCGCCTGCGGCAGTTGCACGAGCAACTCGCCGAGGTCATCCACGCCCACCAGCCCGACGAGTGCGCCGTGGAGGAGACCTTCGTCAACAAGGACGCGCGCGCCACCCTGAAGCTCGGCCACGCCCGCGGCATCGCTCTGCTGGCGCCCGCCCAGGCCGGTCTTTCGGTGGCCGAATACGCCCCTAACCTGGTGAAGAAGACCATCGTGGGGGCCGGGCACGCCGAGAAGGACCAGATCCACATGATGGTGCGGGTGCTGCTGCCCAAGGCCGACCCGCAATCGGCCGACGCCGCCGACGCCCTCGCGGTGGCGCTCACCCACGCCCAGCACCGCGGCGCCCGCGCCCTGGAAGCCGCCGTGCTGGCGAGAGCCCGCTGAGCATGCTGGAATGACGCGATGATCGGAAAGCTCAAAGGCACCATCGACAGCTTCGGCGAGGACTCCATCGTCCTTGACGTCCACGGCGTCGGCTATGTGGTGCAGTGCTCCGCCAAGACGCTGGGCGCGCTCCCGGCGGCCGGCGAGGCCGTGGCGCTGTCGATCGAGACGCAGGTGCGCGAGGACGCGATCCGGCTCTTCGGCTTCCGCACCGACCAGGAGCGCGAGTGGTTTCGCCTGCTCCAGACCGTGCAGGGCGTCGGCGCGAAGGTGGCGCTTGGCATCCTTTCGGTGCTCGACGGCGGCGCGCTGGCGACCGCGATCGGGACGCAGGACAAGGCCGCGGTCGCCCGCGCGCCGGGCGTCGGACCCAAGCTCGCGGCCCGCATCGTGGCCGAGTTGAAGGACAAGGCGCCGGGCCTGGGCTCGCTCGACCCCGCCCTCGTGCGCCTCGCCGGCGCGGTGGAGGACCGGAGCGCGCCGAAGCCCGTGGCGGACGCCGTGTCGGCGCTGGTTAATCTGGGCTATGCCCAGGCCCAGGCCTCGGCGGCCGTGGCGGCCGCGCTCAAGAATGGCGGCGAAGGCGCGGAGGCTCCGCAGCTCATCCGGCTGGGACTGCGGGAGCTGGCGCGGTGAGGGCTGACCGATGGTGACCCCTCCGCCCCGCCGCCTGGTGCAGCCCGAGAAGCGCGAGGACGACCTCGAGTCCTCCATCCGCCCGCTGATCCTCGGCGACTTCGTCGGCCAGGCCGCGGCCCGGGCCAACCTCAAGGTGTTCATCGAGGCCGCCAAGGCCCGGCGCGAGGCGCTGGACCACGTGCTCTTCGTTGGCCCGCCCGGCCTCGGCAAGACCACGCTGGCGCAGATTGTGGCTCGCGAATTGGGCGTGAACTTCCGCTCCACCTCGGGCCCTGTCATCGCCAAGGCGGGCGACCTCGCGGCGCAGCTCACCAATCTCGAAGAGCGCGACGTGCTCTTCATCGACGAGATCCACCGGCTCAACCCGGCCGTGGAGGAAATCCTCTATCCGGCTATGGAGGACTACCAGCTCGACCTCATCATCGGCGAGGGCCCGGCCGCCCGTTCGGTGAAGATCGACCTCGCCAAGTTCACGCTCGTTGGCGCCACCACCCGCGCCGGCCTGCTCACGACGCCCCTGCGCGATCGCTTCGGCATCCCGATCCGGCTCAATTTCTACACGGTCGACGAGCTGGAGCTCATCGTCAGCCGCGGCGCACGGGTGCTCGGTTTCAACATGGCGCCGGACGGGGCCAACGAGATCGCCAAGCGCGCCCGCGGCACGCCGCGCATCGCCGGGCGCCTGCTGCGCCGCGTGCGCGACTTCGCCATCGTGGACGGGGCCGAGACGGTGACGCGCGCCGTCGCCGACAAGGCGCTGCGCCTGCTCGACGTCGACGCGATCGGCCTCGATATGATGGATCGCCGCTATCTGAAGATGGTCGCGGTGAATTTCGGCGGCGGCCCGGTGGGCATCGAGACCATCGCGGCCGCCCTTTCAGAGCCGCGCGACGCGATCGAGGACATCATCGAGCCCTACTTGCTGCAACAGGGCTTCCTGCAGCGCACGCCGCGCGGGCGCCTGCTCACGCCCCATGCCTTCCGGCACATGGGCCTGGCCGAACCTCGCAACGGGCCGGCCCAGTTCGGGCTTTTCACCGAAGGCGACGACGCTTGAGGACTGTCTCGCGTCGCGGCCTCCTGAAGGCGCTGTTGACGATGGGCTTCGTTGGCGCGACCAGCGGCGCCTATGCGGCTCTGGTCGAACCGTGGATCCGCCTGCGGACGCAGGCCTACCGGCTGACCCCGCCAGGCTGGCCGGCCGGTCGAACACTGCGCATCGCCGCGCTGGCGGACCTGCATTTCTGCCGGCCCTTCATGTCCGAGAGGCGCGGGGCGGAGATCGTGGCGCGGGCCAATGCGCTCAGGCCGGATCTGGTCGTCCTGCTGGGCGACTACTCCCACGGCCGCCTCATCGGCGCGCAGCCGATGGAGCCGGAGATTTGGTCGAAGCTGCTCGCCGGCCTCTCCGCCCCGCTCGGCGTTCACGCCATCCTGGGCAACCACGACTGGTGGGACGACGCCGACGCCATGGCGCGTCGCGACGGGCCGACGCAGGCCGGCGAGGCGCTGCGCGCGGCGGGCATTCGCGTTCACGAGAATGACGCGGTGCTGCTGCACAAGGACGGCTTCTCCTTCTGGCTCGCCGGCCTTGGCGACCAATGGGCCTTCCACGTCCTTCCACGCGATGGACGCCCCCGTGGACGGGACGACATGGACCTCTTGCTGTCGCGCGTGACCACCTCGGACCCGCTGATCCTGATGGCGCATGAGCCGGACGTCTTCTCCGAGGCGACGGACCGCGTCTGCCTGACCTTGAGCGGCCATACGCATGGCGGGCAGGTGCGCCTCTTCGGCTTCGCCCCGGTGGTGCCGTCGGCGTTCGGGCGCCGCTACGTCTATGGGCACATCCAGGAGTCCGGCCGGCATCTGGTGGTGTCGGGCGGCCTCGGCTGCTCGATCCTGCCGCTCCGGTTGGGCAGCCCGCCGGAGATCGTCGTGCTCGAACTCGGCGAGGCCCAGGATGGCGCCTGAGAGCGAAGCCGGCCGTCTCCCCGCTCCCCACTCCCTCCCGATCCGCGTCTACTACGAGGACACGGACTTCTCGGGCGTCGTGTACCACGCCTCCTATCTGCGCTTCTTGGAGCGCGGACGGACCGAGTTCATCCGGGACCTTGGCGTCGACCAGGCGCTGCTGCATGGCGACCATGGCTTCGGCTTCGTGGTCCGCCGCATGACCATCGACTGGTTGAAGCCGGCCCGCATGGACGACGTGGTCGTGGTCGAGACCCGCCCGGCGCTGCTGAAGGCCGCCAGCATGACGCTGACCCAGCGGGTGATGCTGGGCGAGGCGACGCTCGTCGCCGCCGAGGTGCTCATCGCGTCGGTCGTGCATGGCCGGCCGTCGAGGCTGCCGCCCGACATCCGCGAACGCATCACCGCCGCCGCGCAGGACGCCGGGGTGGATGTGTCCCCGAAGACGCGCCGGTAACCCGACGTTAACCCTGACGGGGCCTTAACTCGAAACAGGGTGAAAGGCGCGGCGCCAGAAGGGCCTGCGCCCTTAGTTTCGCCGGATTCCGGGGCGACTGACACGGGCTCGCATCAAGCTGTCCCGCGTCAACGTTCCGGCCGCCCGCAGCCGTGCGGGTCCGCAGGACGAAAGGACATTGCCGATGAATCCGACCGACGTGATGGCGAGCGGTCTCGCCGCCCCGGAGATCTCCGTCTGGCACATGTTCTGGAACGCGAGCTTCGTGGTGAAGTTCGTGATGCTGGGCCTGCTGGCCGCCTCCGTCTGGTGCTGGGCGATCATCATCGACAAGACGCTGCTGTTCTCGCGGACCCGCAAGGCCATGGACCGCTTCGAAGAGGTGTTCTGGTCGGGCCAGTCGCTGGAAGAACTGTACCGCATGCTCAACGAGCGCCAGACCAGCACCATGGCGGCGGTCTTCGTCGCCGCGATGCGGGAGTGGAAGCGTTCCTTCGAGGGCTCCAGCCGGGCCGTGATGGGCCTCTCCCAGCGCATCGACAAGGTGCTGGACGTCACAATCAACCGCGAGGTGGAGCGGCTTGAATCCAAGCTGCTGGTGCTGGCCACGATCGGCTCCTCCGCCCCCTTCATCGGCCTGTTCGGCACGGTGTGGGGCATCATGACGTCGTTCCGCTCCATCGCGGCCTCCAAGAACACCTCGCTGGCCGTCGTCGCGCCCGGCATCGCCGAGGCGCTCTTCGCCACCGCGATCGGCCTCTTCGCCGCCATTCCGGCCGTCATCGCCTACAACAAGCTCCAGGCCGAGGCGGCCAAGCAGCAGGCGAGGCTGGAAGGCTTCGCCGACGAGTTCTCCGCCATCCTGTCCCGCCAGATCGACGAGCGGATCGCAGCCTGATCCGGTCCGCAAGGAGACGCCCCCATGGCCATGTCGGCAGCCGGCGCTGGAGCCCAGGGCGGTGGACGCCGCCGCCGCGGCGGCAAGCGCCATCGCCCGATGTCGGACATCAACATGACGCCGTTCATCGACGTCATGCTGGTGCTGCTCATCATCTTCATGGTGGCCGCCCCGCTTCTGACCGCGGGCGTGCCGCTCGACCTGCCGCAGACCCGCGCGGCGGCGTTGAACATCGACAAGCAGCCGCTGACCATCTCGGTGAAGGCGGACGGCAAGATCTACCTGATGGAGACCGCCGTCCCGCGCGACGAGATCGTGGCCAAGCTCACCGCGGTGGCGGGCGCCGGCCAGGGCCAGGACGAGCGCATCTATGTGCGCGGAGACAAGGCCGTGAACTACGGCGCGATCGCGGACGTGATGTCGGTGATCACGGCGGCGGGCTATCGCAAGGTCGCGCTCATCACCGAGCAGGATCTCAAGAAATGAGCCGCGCGCCCCTTCCGAAGAGGGATGCGGCGGCGTGAAGTTCGACCGGTCCCGACCTGGCGCGATCATCTCGGCGGCGGTCCATGTGGGCCTGCTGGGGCTGACGCTCGTCGCCTTTTCGGACACGCAGAAGTTCGACGACGCGTCCGAGGCCGTTCCGGTCGAGGTCATCACCGAGAGCCAGCTGTCGCAGATCACCAAGGGCGAGAAGACCGCCAAGGAGGTCAAGCCGGACGCCAAGACCCGCGTCGACAAGGTCGCCGAGCGCGAGGAGACCAAGCCCGAGACGCTGGACCTGAAGCGCGACGTGCCGACCCCGCCGAGCCGGCCCCAGGCCGACGCCGTCCCGATGCCGCCCGAGCGCCCCGCCGACTCCCAGGCCGAGGCCGAAAAGGCCCGCGCCGACGCGGAGGCCAAGGCCGCCGCCGAGGCTCAGAAAGCCGCCGCCGAGGCTCAGAAGGCCGCCGCCGCAGCCGAGGCGAAAGCCGCCGCTGACGCCCAGGCCCGCGCGGAGGCCCAGGCCCGCGCCAAGGCGGCCGCTGCGGCCCAGGCCAAGGCCGCCGCCCAGGCCAAAGCCGCCGAGGAAGCCCAGGAGGCGCTCGAGAAGGCGCAGGAGGCCAAGGCCCAGGCCGAAGCGAAGGCCCAGGCGGAAGCCAAGGCCCGCGCCGACGCCAAGGCGAAGGCCGATGCGGAGGCCAAGGCTCAGGCCCTCGCAGAAGCCAAGGCGGAGGCCGAGGCCAAGCGCAAGGAAGAGGCCCGCCTCAAGGCGGAGGCGGAATCGCGCGAGGCCAAGATCCTGGCCGACATGCGCCGCAAGGAGGCCGAGGCCGAAGCCAAACGCCGCGAGGTCGAGGCCCGCCAGCGCGCCGCAGAGCAGCAAAAGCTCGCCGCCTTGGCGGCGCAACAGGCCAAGGCGGCCGAGAAGGCCGAGAGCAAATTCGATCCCTCGGCGATCGAGAAAATGCTGCATTCCAAGGAGAAGCCGTCACAGGCGGGCTCCACCGGCAAGGAGATCAGCCGCACCGCCAGCCTCGGCGCGCCGAAGGCGACCGGCCAGAAGCTCAATCCCAGCCAGAAAGACGCGCTCGGCTCGCTCCTCAAGGAGCAGCTGGCCCAGTGCTGGAGCCCGCCCGCCGGGCTCGCCAACGCCGACAATCTGAAGCCGCGGATCCGGATGTCGCTGAAAGAGGATGGATCCCTTTCGGCCGAGCCGACATTGACCAACTCCTCGGGCGACCCCGCCTTCCGCTCCATGGCGGAAAGCGCGCTGCGGGCCGTCCGCAAATGCGCGCCGTTCAGGATCCCCGCCCAATATGCTCCCTTCTATGGCGACTGGAGCGACTGGAACATCACGTTCGACGCCAAGGAAATGTTGAGCTGATCCCACCCGCCTTTTTCGCCTCCCCCATCCTTTCCTGAAAGAAAGCAACGGTTCGTCCGATGTCCCTTTCCAAGACCGCCCTCCCCCTCGGCTTGCCGCCGCTCACCCGCCGCTCCGCGCTGCTCGGGGCGGCCGGCTTCGCCGCCGCATCGCTGGCCGGCGTCGCCGGCGCCGGGGCCGAGATCTCCATCACCATCGACCGCGGCAACTTCCAGCCAATGCCGATCGCCATCACCGATTTCGGCGGCGCGGACCCTAATCTGGGCGCGCAGATCTCCGGCGTGATCACCAACAACCTGAAGCGCTCGGGCGTCTTCTCGATCATCGACAAGAAGGCCTTCGTCGAGAAGGTCTCCAGCGTCGACTCGGCCCCGCAATTCGACAGCTGGAAGGTCATCAACGCCCAGGCGCTGGTCACCGGCCGCATCACCCGCGACCCCTCGGGCCGCCTCAAGGCGGAGTTCCGCCTGTGGGACGTGTTCGCCGGCCAGCAGCTCACCGGCCAGCAATATTTCACCGATCCGAACAACTGGCGCCGGGTCGCCCACATCATCTCCGACGCGATCTACGCGCGGTTGACGGGCGACAAGGGCTTCTTCGACAGCCGGGTCGTCTTCGTCGACGAAACCGGGCCGAAGGACAACCGCAAGAAGCGCCTCGCCATCATGGACCAGGACGGCGCCAATGTCCGCTACCTGACCCGCGGCGACGACCTCGTCGTGACTCCGCGCTTCTCGCCGTCCAGCCAGGAAGTGACCTACATGTCCTTCGGCGGCGGCGACCCGCGCGTCTACCTGCTGAATATCGAGACCGGCCAGCGCGAGGTCGTCGGCAACTTCCCCGGCATGACCTTCGCGCCGCGCTTCTCGCCGGACGGCCAGAAAATCGTCATGAGCCTCAGCCAGGGCTCGTCGTCGAACATCTTCGTCATGGACCTGCGGTCCCGCACGACGACCCGGCTCACCGACTCCAGCGCCATCGACACCTCGCCCTCCTTGTCGCCGGACGGCTCGCAGATGGTGTTTGAGTCCGACCGCGGCGGCGCTCCGCAGATCTACCAGATGCCGGCCGGCGGCGGCCCCGCCAAGCGCATCTCCTTCGGCGAGGGCCGCTACTCCACGCCGGTCTGGTCGCCGCGCGGCGACTACATCGCCTTCACCAAGCAGAAGGGCTCCACCTTCGCGATCGGGATCATGAAGCCGGACGGCTCGGGCGAGCGCATCCTCACCGAGGGCTTCCACAATGAGGGCCCCACCTGGGCCCCGAACGGCCGCTACCTGATGTTCTTCCGCGATGCAGGCGGCAGCGGCGGCGCTAAGGTGTTCATGGTCGACATCACCGGCCGCGTCGAGGTGCCCGTGCCGTCGCCGGCCTACGCCTCCGACCCGTCCTGGGGTCCCTTGCTGAACTGAACCATCGCTCCCCCGAGCGAGTTGGCAAGGCGCATTGGCGTGAAGCTTATGCGTCACTACATTCGAGCGCGCAGCCGGGCGTTGTCCGGCGAACCGTTTCGGGGGTTCCCATGGCAGTCCTGTCCCGCCTTCGCGCCATCGCGGCGACGCTCGTCGTCGCCCTCGCCCTCTCCGCCTGCGGCATCAACAACGTCCCGACGCTGGAGGAGCAGGCCAAGAGCTCCTGGAGCGAGGTGCAGAACCAGTACCAGCGCCGGGCCGACCTGATCCCGAACCTGGTCGAGACCGTGAAGGGCTACGCCAAGCAGGAGCAGGAGACCCTGACCCGCGTCGTCGAGGCCCGCGCCAAGGCGACCTCCATCAAGGTCGACGCCAGCACGGTGACCGATCCCGAGAAATTCAAGCAGTTCCAGGACGCGCAGAACCAGCTCTCCGGCGCTCTCGGCCGGCTGATCGCGGTGAGCGAGGCCTATCCGGACCTGAAGTCGAACCAGAACTTCCTGGCGCTGCAATCCCAGCTCGAGGGCACCGAGAACCGCATCGCTGTCGCGCGGCGCGACTACATCCAGTCGGTGCAGGCCTACAACACCGAGATCCGCACGATCCCGGGCCGCTGGATCGCGGCGATCTTCTATCCCTCGGCCAAGCCGATGGAGACCTTCACGACCGCGCCCGAGAACCAGGCCGCCCCGAAGGTCACGTTCTGAGCCGCGCGGCGGCTGGAGGCCGGCCCGTGACGACGCACCGCTTCGCGGCCGCGCTGCTGGCGCTCGCCTTCGGCCTCTCCGCCGCCTGGGCCGCCCTGACCTTTCCGGCCCTGACGGGCCGGGTCGTGGACCAGGCCTCGATCCTGTCGGCGGACGCGGTCCAGCGCATCGACGCCAAGCTGAAGGCGCATGAGGACAAGACCTCCGACCAGGTGGTGGTCGCCACCGTGCCGTCCCTGCAGGGGACCAGCGTGGAGGACTACGCCAACCAGCTCTTCCGCGCCTGGAAGCTGGGCCAGGCCAAGACCAACAACGGCGTCCTGCTCCTGGTGGCCCCCAACGAACGCAAGGTCCGCATCGAGGTCGGCTACGGGCTGGAAGGCGCGCTCACGGACGCGCTGTCCAAGGTGATCATCAGCACCGCCGTCGCGCCCAAGTTCAAGTCCGGCGACTTCGCAGGCGGGATCGAGGCCGGCGTGGACGCCATCGTCTCCATCCTCACCGGGGACGCCGAGGACTGGCAGCGACGCGCCAAGGTGCGGCCGCAGGACGACGGCTCGTCCGACTGGATCATGAACCTCGTCGTCATGGCGATCGTGCTGTTCATCCTGTGGCGGATGATGTCGGGCGGACGGGGCGGGCCGGGCGCGCCGGCGCACCGCACGCGCCGCGGAAACTGGATCGTCGTTCCGACCGGCGGGGGCGGCTTCGGCGGCGGGTTCGGCGGCGGCGGCGGCTGGTCCGGAGGCTCGGGCGGGTTCGGCGGCGGGTTCTCCGGCGGCGGCGGCTCGTCCGGCGGCGGCGGCGCCTCGGGGGACTGGTGATGACGCCGCTTTTGACGCAAGCCGAGCACGACCGCGTGGCGGCCGCGATCCGGGCGGCCGAGGCCGCGACCGACGCGGAGATCGTCTGCGTCCTGGCCCGGCGGGCCAGCGACTGGCGCTTCGTGCCCGTCGTCTATGCGGCGGCGGCGGCGCTGCTGCTGCCCTGGGTGCTGGTGTTCCTGACCGCCTGGAGCGTGCAGCAGATCCTGCTCGCCCAACTCGCCGTCTTCGCGGCGGTGGCCGCGCTCCTCTTCGCGCCGGCGCTGCGCTATCGCCTGGTGCCCCGGGCGACCGCCCGGCGGCGGGCCCACCAGGCGGCGGCCGAGCAGTTTCTGGTGCGCGGCCTCGGCCGCACCGAGGGCCGCACCGGCGTCCTGATCTTCGTCGCCGTCGCCGAGCGCTACGCCTGCGTGATCCCCGACCAGGCCGTGGCGGCCGTCGTGCCCGAAGAGGTCTGGCGCCGCGCGATCGAGCGCCTCACCGACGCCCTGCGGGCGGGCCGCCCGGCCGACGGGCTCGAAGGCGCCGTGCGCATCTGCGCGGAGGCGCTGGAGCAGCGCAGCCCCGCACGCCCCGGCGACCGCAACGAGCTGCCGGACCGGGTCATCGAGTATTGAAGAGGCTGATGCGCCCTAGAGCCCCGGCCCCTTGGCGGCGCCGAGGATAACGCCCGGGCGCTCCGGCGTTCCGGTCTGGAGCAGCACCACGTAGCTGTCGGACTCGCGCTGCTGCGCCAGCGAGGCGGCCACCTCGAAGACGCGCGCCTCGCCGTTCCAGGCGCCCACCGGCACGAGGCCGCGCGCCACGTTGACGTAGGTGACCGACTTGCCCTTGTTCTCGCCGCGCGTGATCTCGACGTCGCAGCGCTTGCGGATCGGCACCAGATAAACGCCAGCCTGCGCGCCGGGCTTGCCGGCCCCGAGCGTGACCCGGATCTTGCCGCCGACCGTCTCGGCCGACACCGCCACCGTCATCGCGCCCTTGGCCTTGGCCGTCGGCTCGGCCGCCTCGACGGCCTGCGGGTTGGACCCGATGGCGTGGCTGACGCCGTCGATCACCGCCTGCGGCGTGTAGACCTGCCGGTCGCCGCGCTGCTCGCCATAGCCTTTCTGCCGCGCCGTGAAGGCGTGGTCGGCCAGCGTGTCCTTCCAGCCGAGATAATCCCAGTAGTCGATAGGCAGCGACATCGCGACGAGCGACGGATCGCGCGCGAAATCCCCCATCAGCTTGTCGGCCGGCGGGCAGGACGAGCATCCCTGGCTGGTGAAGAGCTCCACCACGGCGCGAGGCTGCGGCGCGGGCGCCTGGGCGTGCGAAACCGTGGCCGACAGAACGGCGGCGGCTGCACTCAGCGGCAGGCTGTAGGGGCGCGGCAACGCGGCATCTCCCGGGCGGCGGACGTGGGCACCCTACGCCTCTCCGCGCGCCGAACAAACTCACGTTGGGTTGAGGTCGGTCACGAAAGGGGCCGCCGGAATGTCCGGCGGCCCCCTCTCGAGCAGGCTTCAGGCCGCGTGCCTGGCCTCAGGCGGCAAGGCTGCGCAGCACGTACTGCAGGATGCCGCCGTTCTTGTAGTATTCGAGCTCGTCGAGCGTATCGATCCGGCAGATTAGCGGCACGACCTGCGTCCGGCCGTCCGCGAAGGTGATCTCCGCCTCCATCTTCTGGCGCGGCTTGAGGTCGCCGGCCAGGCCCCTGATGGTGACGGTCTCGTCGCCCTTCATGCCGAGAGTCTGCCAGGAGGTCCCCTCCTCGAACACCAGCGGGACGACGCCCATGCCGACGAGGTTCGACCGGTGGATGCGCTCGAAGGACTGCGCGATCACGGCGCGGACGCCGAGCAGCACGGTGCCCTTCGCGGCCCAGTCGCGGGACGATCCGGTGCCGTACTCCTTGCCGGCGAACACCACCAGCGGCACGCCCTCGTCCTTGTACTTCATCGCGGCGTCGTAGATCGCCATCTGCTCAGCGTCGGGATAGTGGGCGGTGAAGCCGCCTTCCACGCCGGGCAGCATCTGGTTCTTGATGCGGATATTGGCGAAGGTGCCGCGCATCATGATCTCGTGGTTGCCGCGGCGCGTGCCGTACTGGTTGAAGTCGGCCGGGGCGACCTGCCGGTCCATCAGATACTTGCCGGCCGGCGAGGCCGCCTTGATCGACCCGGCCGGCGAGATGTGGTCGGTCGTGATCGAATCGAGGAAGAGGCCGATCACCCGCGCGTTGACGATGTCCTCGACGGGCTTGGGCTCCTTGGTCATGCCTTCGAAATAGGGCGGGTTCTGCACATAGGTGGACGACATGTTCCACTTATAGGTCAGGCCGCCCTCGACCTGGATCTTCCGCCAGTGCTCGTCGCCCTTGAACACGTCCGCATATTTGGACTGGAACAGGGCGCGCGTGATGGTCTGCTGGATCGTCTCGTCGATCTCCTTGGAGGTCGGCCAGATGTCGCGCAGATAGACCGGCGCGCCGGACGGATCCGTCCCGAGCGGCTCATTGGCGAGGTCGACCTGCAGCGAGCCGGCGAGCGCATAGGCGACCACCAGGGGCGGCGAGGCGAGATAGTTCGCCCGCACGTCGGGGTTCACGCGGCCCTCGAAGTTGCGGTTCCCCGACAGCACCGCGGCGGCCACGATGTCGTTGTCGTTGATCGACTTCGAGATCTCGGCCGGCAGCGGGCCGGAATTGCCGATGCAGGTGGTGCAGCCGAAGCCGACCAGGTTGAAGCCGAGCTTGTCCAGCGAAGCCTGCAGGCCGGACTTCTCCAGATACTCGGCCACGACCTGCGAGCCGGGCGCCAGCGAGGTCTTGACCCAGGGCTTTACGGTGATGCCCTTCTGCACGGCGTTGCGGGCCAGCAGGCCGGCCGCCACCATGACGCTCGGATTCGACGTGTTGGTGCAGGAGGTGATCGCCGCGATCACCACGTCGCCATTGCCGAGGTCGTAATTGGCGCCTTCGACCCGGTAGCGGGTCTTCAGGTCGGCGGCCTTCTTGAACTCGCTGTCCATGGCGGCGGCGAAACCGGACTTGGCGTCGGACAGGAGCACGCGGTCCTGCGGGCGCTTGGGGCCGGCCAGCGACGGCTGCACGGAGCCCAGGTCGAGCTCGAGCGTGTCGGTGAAGACCGGGTCCGGCGTCGCGTCCGTCCGGAACAGGCCCTGGGCCTTGGAGTACTCGCGCACGAGCGCGATCCGGTCTTCGGAGCGGGCGGAGGTCTCCAGGAAGGCCAGCGTCTCGTCGTCGACCGGGAAGAAGCCGCAGGTCGCGCCGTATTCCGGCGCCATGTTGGCGATCGTGGCGCGGTCGGCCAGCGTCATCGAGGCGAGGCCCGAGCCGTAGAACTCGACGAACTTGCCGACGACGCCGCGCTTGCGCAGCATCTGGGTGACGGTGAGCACCACGTCGGTGGCGGTGACGCCCTCGCGCGGCCGGCCGGTCATCTTGAAGCCGATGACCTCCGGGATCAGCATCGAGATCGGCTGGCCCAGCATGGCCGCCTCGGCCTCGATGCCGCCCACGCCCCAGCCCAGCACCGCCAGGCCGTTGACCATGGTGGTGTGCGAGTCCGTGCCGACCAGGGTGTCCGGATAGGCCGTCTCGACGGTCGCGCCGTTCTCCGTCTCGGTCTTGGTCCACACCGTCTGCGACAGGTATTCGAGGTTCACCTGGTGGCAGATGCCGGTGCCGGGGGGCACGACGCGGAAATTCTCGAAGGCCTGCTGGCCCCAGCGCAGGAAGTTGTAGCGCTCGCCGTTGCGCTCGTATTCGAGCTCGACATTGTGCTCCAGCGCCTTCGGGGTGCCGAACTCGTCGACGATCACCGAATGGTCGATCACGAGGTCGACCGGCACGAGCGGATTGATCTTCTGCGGGTCGCCGCCGAGCTTGGTCATGGCGTCGCGCAGCGCCGCGAGGTCGACCACGGCGGGCACGCCGGTGAAGTCCTGCATGAGCACGCGCGAGGGGCGGAACGCGATTTCGCGCTCGGCCGCGCCCTTGCTGGCGAGCCATTCCGCGACGCTCTCGATGTCGCTCTTGGTGACGGTGCGGCCGTCCTCGAAGCGCAGCAGGTTCTCCAGCAGCACCTTGAGCGAGAACGGCAGGCTGCTGACGCCGGCCAGGCCGTTGGCCTCGGCGTCCTTCAGCGAATAATACACATAGGACTTGTCGCCGACCTGGAGCTTCTTGCGGGCTTTGAAGCTATCGATACTTGTCACGGCCTGATCCTCTCGGGGTTCGTGTGGGCGTGCGGCCTCGTTGCGTGGACACGCGCGCCGCCCCGGGAGTGCCCAGGTCCCCGCGCTGGATGAAGCGCTCGGCGCAGCCGTCGCGCTTATAGATAATTTCCGCGCGACCCGCTACACGAACAAAAGTCGCTGGACACACTGATTTCGGGCCCCCGAACCGCATGCGTCTCGTCGTCGAGGACCTTGTCTGTGAACGCTCCGGCCGCCCCGTCTTCTCGGGCGTGAGCTTTGCGGTGGACGGCGGCGAGGCGCTGGCCCTGGTCGGGCGCAACGGCGCCGGCAAGTCCAGCCTGCTGCAGATCCTCGCCGGCCTGCTGGACCCCGCCTCCGGCCGCATCCTGGTGGAAGAGGGACACGACGACCGCACGCTCGGCGAACAGTCCCACTATGTCGGTCATCGCGACGCGCTGAAGCCGTCGCTCACGCCGCACGAGACGCTGGCCTTCTGGCGCGCCATGCTGGGCGAGCCCGCCTTGAGCCCGGACGAGGCGCTGGAGCGCCTGGGCCTGGACCACGCCGCGGACCTCCCCTGCGCCTATCTGTCCGCCGGGCAGCGCCGCCGGCTTGCGCTGGCCCGCCTGCTCGTCTCCGACCGGCCGGTCTGGCTTCTCGACGAGCCGACATCCGCGCTGGACGCCGCGTCGCAGGCCGTCTTCGCCGATCTGGTCCGGGGCCACCTCGCCCGGGGAGGCGTCGTGCTCGCCGCCACGCATGCGCCGCTCGGCCTCGACGGCGTCGCCACGCTCCGCATCGGGGCGCCCCCGGCCGGAGCGGACGCGTGACGTCGCCGCTCGCCGCGCTCGCCCTGCGGGAGTTCCGCCTCGCCGCCCGCATCGGCGGCGGGGGCGCGATGGGGCTCGTGTTCTTCCTCATCCTGGTCACGCTGGTCCCCTTCGCGATCGGTCCGGACCTCAATCTGCTCGCCCGCATCGGGCCCGCCATCCTGTGGATCGCGGCGGCGCTCGCCACCCTGCTGGGCCTCGACCGGCTGTTCCAGGCCGACGCGGAGGACGGGTCGCTCGATCTCCTGCGCATGAGCGGGACGCCGCTGGAGTTGATCGTCCTGGTGAAAGGCTTCGCCCACTGGGCCGGCACCGGGCTGCCGCTGGCGCTGGCCGCGCCCGTGTTCGGCCTGCTGCTGGCCTTGACCCCCGACGCGATGGCGGCCGTGTGCGTCACGCTGCTGGTCGGCACGCCCGCGCTGACCTTCATCGGCGCCATTGGCGCCGCGCTGACGGCCAGCCTGCGGCGGGGCGGCCTCGTGCTGTCCATCCTGGTGCTGCCGTTGATGATCCCGGTGCTGATCTTCGGCGTTTCGGCCGCCCACGCAGCCACCGGCGGGACAGTGCCGTTCCTGACGCCGTTCTTGGTCTTGTGCGGGCTCTCGCTCTTCGCCGTCGTGCTCGGGGCGCTGGCGTCCGCCGCCGCGATACGGATCAGCGCGGCCTGAGCCGGCTTAGACTAAACCGATTTAGATTGAAGCTGTTTCCACGCTCCGAACGGTCCTGTCCGATTGCGCGCGTGCGCCGCTTGCGCTAAACGCGGACAGGGACTTACCCGTCCGGCTCTCGCCTTCCGAGGAAACGAAATGGCTGAACACCACATGGCCCAGGGCGGCCACCCCGCGATGGACTACGCCGAGCACGAGCGGACCTACGCGCTGTTCGTGTCCCTCGCCAAATACGGCACGATGGTCGCGATCGCGATCGTGGCCGGCATGGCCATCTTCCTTCTCTGACGTCCTTGCCTTCCCGCCGGGCGGCTGACCAGCCACACTCTCCGGCGTGACTTCACCTCCCCCGCGCGCTCGACCCGGGCGCTGCCCGCCAGCGGAGTTCCCGCGATGCGCATCGCCGTGATTCAAGAGACCGATCCGAATGAGGATCGCGTCGCCGCCACGCCGGAAACGGTGAAGAAACTCGTGGCTCTCGGCGCGACGGTGGCGATCGAGGCCGGCGCGGGGCTCGCCTCGGGCGTCACCGACGCGGAGTACCAGGCCGCCGGGGCCGTGACGGAGCCTTCCGCCGCCGCCGCGCTCGCCGACGCCGACGTCGTCCTGAAGGTGCGGCGCCCCAACGCCGACGAGGCCCGCGCCATGAAGCGCGGGGCGATCGTGCTGGCCATCATGGATCCCTACGGCGCCGACGCGGCGCTGAAGGCCATGGCGGACGCCGGGCTCGCCTCCTTCGCGATGGAGCTGATGCCGCGCATCACCCGCGCCCAGGTGATGGACGTGCTGTCGTCGCAGGCCAACCTCGCCGGCTACCGCGCCGTGATCGACGGAGCCGCCGAATATGGCCGCGCGCTGCCGATGATGATGACCGCCGCCGGCACCGTTCCGGCCGCCCGCATCTTCATCATGGGCGTCGGCGTCGCCGGCCTTCAGGCCATCGCGACGGCGCGCCGCCTCGGAGCGGTGGTGACCGCCACCGACGTTCGGCCCGCCACCAAGGAGCAGGTGGAGTCGCTCGGCGCCAAGTTCCTCGCCGTCGAGGACGAGGAGTTCCTGCAGGCGCAGACCGCCGGCGGCTACGCCAAGGAGATGTCGAAGGAGTACCAGGCCAAGCAGGCCGCGCTGGTGGCCTCGCACATCGCCAAGCAGGACATCGTGATCACGACGGCGCTGATCCCGGGCCGCCCTGCGCCGAAGCTCGTGACCGAGGACATGATCGCCTCCATGCGGCCCGGCTCCGTGCTGATCGACCTCGCGGTCGAGCGCGGCGGCAACGTGGCGCTGGCCAAGCCCGGCGAGATCGTCACGACGCCGAACGGCGTGAAGATCGTCGGCCACCTGAACGTGCCGGGGCGCCTCGCCGCCACGTCGTCGAGCCTCTACGCCAAGAACCTCTTCAACTTCCTCGAGACGATGATCGACAAGGGCTCCAAGTCGCTCGCCGTCAAATGGGACGACGAACTCGTCAAGGCCACCAACCTCACCCGCGACGGCGCGGTGGTGCACCCCAATTTCATGCCGAAGACGACGCAGCCGGCGCCGGAGGCCGCTCCGGCCCCCGCCGCGGCGGACGCTGCGCCCGTCCCACCCGCCCCCGCCGGGCCGATGGCCTGAGGAGGACTGAACCATGGCGACCGAATCCCCCGACATCCTCGTCCAGCGCGCCCAGGAGGCCGCCCGCGTCGCGCGCGCCGCCGCCGAGGCCGCCCAGTCCTACGCCGACCAGGTCGCGACGGCGGCCGGCGCGGCCGCCCACGCGGCGACCGGCGGGGCGCTCGACCCCTTCGTGTTCCGCCTCGCGATCTTCGTGCTGGCGGTCTTCGTCGGCTACTACGTGGTGTGGTCGGTGACGCCGGCGCTGCATACGCCGCTGATGTCCGTCACCAACGCCATCTCGTCCGTCATCGTGGTGGGCGCCCTGCTGGCCGTCGGCGTCGACTCGTTGGGCGTCAATGGGGACGGACCGCTCTGGGCCCGGGTGTTCGGCTTCATCGCCCTGATCCTCGCCAGCGTGAACATCTTCGGCGGGTTCCTCGTCACCCAGCGCATGCTGGGCATGTACAAGAAGAAGGGCTGAGCACGATGAGCGCCAATCTTGCGGCCCTTCTGTATCTCATCTCCGGCATCCTGTTCATCCTGGCGCTGCGCGGCCTGTCGTCCCCGGCCTCGAGCCGGCAGGGCAACCTGTTCGGCATGATCGGCATGGGCATCGCCATGGTGACCACGCTGACCCTCGCGCCGCCGGCCGGCGCCATGGGCTGGCTGCTCGTGCTTTTGGGCCTCGCCATCGGCGGCGGCGGCGGCGCCGTGGTGGCGCGCCGCATCCCCATGACGGCGATGCCGCAGCTCGTCGCCTTCTTCCACTCGCTGGTCGGCCTTGCGGCCGTGCTGGTGGCCGCAGGCGCGCTCTACGCCCCGCAGGCCTTCGGCATCGGCCTGCCCGGCCAAATCCACGGCGCCTCGCTGGTGGAGATGTCGCTGGGCGTGGCGATCGGCGCCATCACCTTCACCGGCTCGGTGATCGCCTTCCTCAAGCTCAACGGCAACATGGGCGGACGCCCGATCATGCTGCCGCAGCGCCACCTCATCAACGCCGGCCTCGCGGCGCTGCTGCTGCTGCTCATCGTGATCTTCGTGCGCACCGAGTCCCTGGCGGTGTTCTGGCTCATCGCCATCGTGAGCTTCGTGCTGGGCGGCCTGATCATCATCCCGATCGGCGGCGCGGACATGCCGGTCGTCGTCTCGATGCTGAACTCCTACTCGGGCTGGGCGGCGGCGGGCATCGGCTTCACGCTGGGCAACCTGGCCCTGATTATCACCGGCGCGCTGGTGGGCTCCTCGGGCGCGATTCTGTCCTACATCATGTGCAAGGGCATGAACCGCTCCTTCATCTCGGTGATCCTGGGCGGTTTCGGCGGCGAGCAGGCCGCGGCCGGCGCGGGCGCCAAGGAGACGCGTCCCGTCAAGCAGGGCTCGGCCGACGACGCCGCCTTCATGATGAAGAACGCCAGCAAGGTCATCATCGTGCCGGGCTACGGCATGGCGGTGGCCCAGGCGCAGCACGCGCTGCGCGAGATGGCCGACAACCTCAAGAAGGAAGGCGTGGAGGTGAAATACGCCATCCACCCGGTGGCGGGCCGCATGCCCGGACACATGAACGTGCTCCTGGCCGAGGCCAATGTGCCCTATGACGAGGTCTTCGAGTTGGAGGACATCAACTCCGAGTTCGCCCAGGCCGACGTCGCCTTCGTGATCGGCGCCAACGACGTCACCAATCCGGCCGCCAAGACGGACCCGACCTCGCCGATCTTCGGCATGCCGATCCTGGACGTCGAGAAGGCCAAGACGGTCCTGTTCATCAAGCGCGGCATGGGCTCCGGCTACGCCGGAGTCGAGAACGAGCTGTTCTTCAAGGACAACACGCTGATGCTCTTCGCCGACGCCAAGAAGATGGTGGAAGAGATCAACAAGGCCATGGCGCACTGAGGCGCCGTGCAGGCTTGCTCGGACGGCCGGCGGAAACGCCGGCCGTTTTCGTTTGTGGCGGACTTATAGCGGGCGGTCGACGGCCCATACGTATCCGTATGGATCGACGATATGGCGCTCGCGCAAGCCGTGAGGTTTGTCCATGGCGCCCGCGAGCACCACGTCGCGACGCTTCCGCGCCGCTGCCTCCGCCAGATCCGGATCTCGGCCGTGGAGGCGGAGTTCCGCGCCAACCCCGCGAGCGACGTCAACCCCTAGACTACCGGCGAGGGGGTGATCGCCATAGGCGTGGTCCGCTTGGACCATCCACTCGGAGCCACAGGCGCGAAGCACCGCGAAGTCCTCATCGGCGTAGACGACTTCGGCTCCGAGCACATCGACCGCGAACGCTAACGCAACGGTCACATCAGGAACGAGAAGATCCAGTGTGAGCCCATTCATGGCGTCCCCCTGCTGTCGAAAGCAGGGCGCCGCATTCGCGCATTGGCCCGTCGAGTGAGGCTCACTCAAGCCCGAAGAGCTCGGCTGCCAGCCAGGCGAGCGCGCTGTCGTGTGTCGGCAGGCCCGCGCAGGTCGTCTCCCGACTCCTCAGAAGAAGCCGCCCGCGCTGCGTCCGCCGAGGCGGCTCAGGCCGTCCTTGGCCGCGGCGTTGCTCGCGTCCACCACGAGCGCGCGCTGGTAGGATTCCGTCGCCTTGGCCTTGTCGCCCAGCTTCTCATAGGCCATGCCGCGGCCGGCCCAGGCGTCGGCGCTGCGGTTGTCGACGTTGAGCGCCGCGTTGAAGTCCTCCGCGGCCTGCTCATATTTGCCGATCGCCATCAGGCTGGTGGCGCGAGCCTGGTAGGGCGCTCCCGCGAAGGGATCGCGATCGATGGCGGCGTCGAAGTCGTTGATCGCCTGCTTGTGCTGGCCCTGCCGCTGATAGATGAGGCCGCGCGCGTGATAGGGCTGCGCCGATTCGGGGCTGAGCCGGATCGCCTGCGACAGGTCGGCGAAGGCCTCGTTGTAGTTGTTCTGCGCCCGCAGCAGGTTGGCGCGGCCCAGATAGGCGGGGCCGTAGTTCGGATCGGCCTGGATGGCGCGCGAAAAGTCGGCCAGCGCCGCGTCGCCCTTGCTGATCTGCCGGTAGGCCAGGCCCCGGTTGGTGTAGGCCGGCGCGAACCCCGGATTGATCTGGACGGCTTTGGTGAAGTCCGCGATGGCGTCCTGGAAGCGCCCGATCTTGGCGTATGCCGCTCCGCGCGTGTTGTAGGCGCTGGGGTCGTTCGGGTTGCGCTGGATGACGTCCGACAGCGACCCGATATTGGTCGCCTGCGCGCCGGACTTGTCCTCGTCCATCTCCGCCACGCCGGCGCCGCTCATGCCCCGGCCCATGGTCTCGCATCCGGCGACCGTCAGGGCGAGGCCCAGAACGGAGAGGCGGGCGGCTTGCGAGAGCCAGGCGAAGCGAGCGGTCGAAACGGACATGACGGGACCTTTCATCGTCCTGCGAAGCGAATCAGGGGCCAGCGGGCCACGCGAGCGTCACAGGTCAGGGCAGAATCGAGCGAATGGGTGGCCGGCGCTGGTGAAAATCGATTCGGCGGACATGTTCTCAAGAGCCGTTGCAGCCGCACGACACCCGGAGCCGGGGCGAGGCCATGGCGTGAACCGGGCCGCGGGGCAGCCCTGAAAAACGCGCGGCGCCCTTCGACCGGAGGTCGGGGCGCCGTCAATTCCGGGTCGGTTTCCGCAGCGCCGAGGCGCCGGGAGAATCTCAGCGCGCAGCGCCGCCGACGACCTTCGGCTTGGGAGCCGGCAGCAGACCTTCGCGCTGGGCGCGCTTGCGGGCGAGCTTGCGGGCGCGGCGCACGGCCTCGGCCTTTTCGCGGGCGCGCTTCTCGGAGGGCTTCTCGTAGTGTCCGCGGAGCTTCATCTCGCGGAAGATGCCCTCGCGCTGCATCTTCTTTTTCAGCGCCTTGAGAGCCTGGTCGACATTGTTGTCACGAACGAGAACCTGCACGCGTCGTTTTCCCGTGTCTTGATTTGAAAGGGCTTCGGCGCGAGACGCTCTGGCGTCTTCGCCGGGATGCGGTGGATTAACAGAATCACTTAGGCTTGTCCACGCCCGATCTGCTGGAATTTCGGGCGTTCGCCTCGGTTCGGCGGCCGATCACTCCGCAACGACGCGGGTGACGTGCCCCATCTTGCGCCCCGGCCGCGATTCCGCCTTGCCGTAGAGGTGAAGATGCACGCCGGGCTCGGCCAGGTAGGCGCGCCAGCGGTCGGCCTCGTCGCCGATGAGGTTCTCCATCACGACGCGGCCGCGCCGCCGCGTAGAGCCGAGGGGCCAGCCGGCGACGGCGCGGATATGCTGCTCGAATTGCGAGGTTTCGGCGCCGTCGATCGTCCAGTGCCCCGAATTATGGACGCGAGGCGCGATTTCGTTGATCAGCACGCGCTCGCGCCCGTCGTCCTCGATCACGAACATTTCGACCGCGAGAACGCCCACATAGTCGAGCTCCGTCGCGATCCGGGCCGCATGCTCCAGCGCCGCGTGCATGGCCGCGCCGTCCAGATCGGCCGGAACCGTCGTGGTGGACAGGATGTGCTGGCGGTGGGCGTTCTCGCACACGTCATAGGCCGCCACGTCCCCGGCGCGCCCGCGCGCGGCCACGACCGAAACCTCGCGCAGGAACGGCACGAAGGCCTCCAGGATGGAGGGCTGCCGCCCCACCGATTCCCAGGCCTGGGACAGGTCGGTCTCCGGCCGGATCACGGCCTGGCCTTTGCCGTCATAGCCGAAGCGCCGCGTCTTCAGCACGGCGGGGCGGCCCAGGGACGCCAGGGCCGCCTCCAGGGAGGCCAGGTCGTCCACGGCCCGGAAGTCCGGCGTGCCGAGGCCGATGTCGCGCAGGAAGCTCTTTTCGGTGAACCGGTCCTGCGTCACCGCGAGCGCCCGGGGGCCGGGCATCACGGCGACTCGTTCGGCCAGGAAGGCCGCCGTCGCGGCGGGGACGTTCTCGAACTCGTAGGTGACGGCCGAGACAGCGGCCGCGAAGGCGGCGAGGGCCTCCTGGTCCTCGTAATCGGCGACGGTCCGCGCCGCCGAGACGTCGAAGGCCGGGTTGTCGCCCGGGGGCGCGAAGATGTGGCAGCGCAGCCCGAGCGGCGCGGCCGCGAGCGCCATCATGCGCGCAAGCTGGCCGCCGCCGAGGATTCCGATCGTCTGCCCGGGGTGAAGCATCGTCTCAGCGCTCGTCCACGGGACGTTCGGCCACGGCCTGCGTCTGCCGCGCGCGGAACGCCTCCAGCCGCTCCGTGAGGGCCGGGTCCTGCAGGCCGAGCACGGCCGCCGCCAGGAGCGCGGCGTTGACCGCGCCCGCGCGCCCGATGGCGAGCGTGCCGACCGGAACGCCGGCCGGCATCTGCACGATCGACAGAAGGCTGTCCTGCCCGGAGAGCGCCTTGCTTTCCACCGGCACGCCGAAGACCGGCAGGCTGGTCAGCGCCGCCGTCATGCCCGGCAGATGCGCGGCCCCGCCCGCGCCCGCGATGACGACCCGGTACCCCGCCGCGCGGGCGCCCTTGGCGAATTCATAGAGCCGGTCGGGCGTCCGATGCGCCGACACGATGAGGCAGTCATGCCCGACGCCGAGCCCGTCCAACGTCTCGGCGGCGTGCCGCATCGTCGCCCAATCGGACTGGCTGCCCATGATGATGGCGACCGGCTTTGCCCCCGACATACTGCACGCTCCGCGCCGCGTTAAGCGGCCCTTCAGAAATGAAGCGGCGGAGTATAGTGACGCGACCCCCGCGCGCAAGCCGAGCCGAGCCCGATCGTGAAGGATGACGTGACCGCCGCCCGACCCCTCGCGGAAGCCGTCGACCAGCCGCCGCCCGGCGTCCCGGACCCCACCGCCGAAGCGCTGCGGCGCGAGCTCGCCGCCGCCAAGGCGCGCATCGGCGAACTGGAGGAGCTCGCCCATGTGGACGAGCTGACCGGCGTGCTCAATCGGCGCGGCTTCCTGCGCGAGTTGCGGCGCGCAGCGTCCTACACGCAGCGCTACGGCGTCCCGGTGTCGCTGGCGCTGTTCGACCTCGACGCTTTCAAGCCGATCAACGACCGGCACGGCCACCCGGCAGGCGACGCGGTTCTGGTCCACGCGGCCGGGATCCTGGCCACGAATCTGCGCGCCTCGGACGTGTTCGCCCGGATCGGGGGCGACGAATTCGCCATGCTGCTCTGGCACGCCGACGAGGAGGTGATCGCCGGCAAGGCCGCCGCCCTGCAGGCGCAGCTGGCGACCTCGCCGCTGCGGTGGCGGTCCGAGGAGATCGCCGTGAGCGTCAGCTTCGGGGTGTTCGCGCTGGACCCGGGCCTCGCCATCGAAGCCGTGCTCGAGGCGGTGGACCGGCGCCTCTACGCCGCCAAGGCGCGCCGCGCCTGAACCAAGGCGCCTGCTCAGGCGATGATGTCGGGCGTGATCTGGTCCGAGATCCGGATGATCTGATCCTTGAGCAGCAGCTTGCGCTTCTTCAGCCGCTGGATCTGCAACTGGTCTGCGGCCGCGATGCCTTCCAGGGCGAAAATCGCCGCGTCGAGGTCCCGGTGTTCGGTCTGAAGCCGGGCGAGCTCCGCCGCGAGCTGACCCTCTGCGAACTCATCCATCTCGTTATGCATGGTGGTGAAATGCGCCTCGCCTCAACCCGCCGACGCGAGCCCGACCACTATGCCAGAGCCTGCCGAACCGGCAAGGCGCCGCACGGGCGGCGACCGTCTTTTCGCGCCCCTGTGACGGCTGCGCTTGCAACCGACGGGCCTGCCCCCTAGCTGACATGAACGGCCTGCGGGGAGCGTTTTGGAACGAATCACCCTTCCCGGCCGGGCCGCGACTGTGTCAGACTGATGACGTCAGAAAACACGGGAGGTACCGCATGGCATTGCAGTCCCATCTGGCCGAGCTCGAGCGCCGCCACCAGGCGATCGAAAAGGAGATCGAACGGGAAATCGGGGCCCCTGCGGGGGACGATCTCAGGCTCGCGGAACTGAAGCGAAAGAAGCTTCAGCTCAAGGACCAGATCGAGCGTTTGCGTATTTCCGCCAAACCCACACTGCACTGATTGGCCATTGTGAGTGCTTCGCGCCGCTGATCCAAGGCGCGGACATTGCGTACTCCGCCGCATGCGCTCCCCGCGCTGCGGCGGTTTGATTTTGCAGCGGCCTCAGACCTCGCGGGCCATCTCACGCAGACGGAATTTCTGCACCTTTCCGGTGGATGTCTTGGGCAGCTCCGCGAAAACGATGTGGCGCGGGCATTTGTAGCCGGCCAGCCGCTCCTTGCACCACGCCATCAACTCCGCCGCGGTCGCCTCGCGTCCGGGCTTCAGCTCGACGAAGGCGCAGGGCGTCTCGCCCCATTTCTCGTCCGCCTTCGCCACCACGGCCGCGGCCTGGACGGCGGGATGCTTGAACAGCGCGTCCTCGACTTCGATCGACGAAATGTTCTCCCCGCCCGAGATGATGATGTCCTTGGAGCGGTCCTTCAGCTGGATGTAGCCGTCCGGATGCTTGACCCCGAGGTCGCCGGAGTGGAACCAGCCGCCCGCGAAAGCCTCGTCGGACGCCTTGCGATTCTTCAGGTAGCCCTTCATCACCACATTGCCGCGGAACATGACCTCCCCGATCGTCTCGCCGTCGGCCGGCGCGCTCTCCATCGTGAGGGGGTCCTTCACGTCGAGCGCCTCGAGCGCGAGATAGCGCACGCCCTGGCGCGCCTTGCGGGTGGCCTGGGCGGCCGGATCGAGCTCGTCCCAGGAGGCGTGCCAGTCGTTCACCACCGCCGGCCCGTAGGTCTCGGTGAGCCCATACAAGTGGGTGACGTTGAACCCGGCCTCGCGCATGCCGGCCAGCACCGCCTCCGGCGGCGGAGCGGCCGCGGTGAAGAACTCCACCCGGTGCGGCAGAGGCTTCTTCTCGCTCTCCGGAGCGTTCAGCAAGGTCGACATCACGATCGGCGCGCCGCACAGATGCGTCACCTTGTGGGTCGCGATGGCGTCGTACATGGCGGCGGCGCGCACATAGCGCAGGCACACATGCGTGCCGACGGCGGCCGAGATCGACCACGGGAAGCACCACCCGTTGCAGTGGAACATGGGCAGCGTCCAGAGGTAGACCGGATGCTTGCCCATGGCGCATGTCAGCACGTTGCCCTGCGCCAGCAGCGCCGCGCCGCGGTGGTGGTAGACCACGCCCTTCGGGTTGCCGGTGGTGCCGGACGTGTAGTTGAGCGAGATCGCGTCCCACTCGTCGGCCGGGTGTCGCCGCTCGAAGCGGGGCTCGCCCTGCGCCAGGAAATCCTCGTACTCGATCTCGCCCAGGCGCTCGCCGGCGCCCGTATATTCGGGGTCGTCATAGTCGATCACGATGGGCTTGACGGCGGCGAGCTCCAGCGCCGGCTTGACGATCCGGGAGAACTCGCGGTCGACGATCAGCACCTTGGCCTCGCCATGGTCGAGCGAGAAGCCGATGATCGGCGCGTCGAGCCGGGTGTTGAGCGTATTGAGCACGGCGCCCGTCATCGGCACGCCGTAGTGGCATTCGAGCATGGCGGGCGTGTTGGCGAGCATCACCGCCACGGTGTCGCCGCGGCCGATCCCGCGCTTGGCCAGCGCCGATGCGAGCCTCTGCGATCGCGCGTGGAACTCCCGGTAGCTCCGCCGCAGCGAACCATGGATGATGGCGGTGTGGTCGGGATAGACCTGCGCGGCGCGCTCCAGGAAGGACAGCGGCGTGAGCGGCTGATGGTTCGCCGGATTGCGGTCGAGATCGATGTCGTAGATGTCGGACGCCATGGCCGCTCCCCCTCCTGGGGCCCGGCCGCTGGCTTCCGGTCCCCGAACGCTGTCGCCGGACCGTAGCGGCGGGCCGGGACCGCGGCAATGGATCGATGGTCGACAGCCGTCGCGCCGTCACGACAGGTCGCGTACCCCGTCCCACATCAGCTTCAGCCCGACCCCGAAGCTGAGCCCGTAGATGATGGTGTAGAACCGGCTCGCGTCGATGCGGCGGACGAGCCAGACGCCCACGAAGGTCGCCGCGATCGCGGCCGGGACCAGCACCGCCGACGTGCCGAGATTCTCCGGCGAGAACTGCCCCAGCGCCAGATAGGGGATCACCTTCACGGCGTTGGTGACTGCGAAGAACAGCGTGTTCGTGCCCGCATAGCTCTCCGGCGAGAGCCGCCGGGGCAGCACATAGACCTGGAAGGGCGGCCCGCCCGCATGGGCGACGAAGCTGGTATAGCCCGCGAGCGCTCCCCAGAACACGCCGGCCGCCATCGAGGGCGCAGTTCCGCCGCCCGGTCCCGCGGCGTAGCGCCGACGCCAGTACAGAGCCACGAAGCCGACCGAGATCAAGCCGACGCCGACCCGCACCATCGCCTCCGTCACCCAGGATGCGATGAGCCAGCCGATGGCGACGCCCAGGAACGAGCCCGGCAGCATCACGGCGAGGATCCGCCGGTCGAAGCTCTTACGGTAGGCCCAGACGCTGACGACGTCCTGCACGAGCAGGATCGGCAGCATGATGGCGGCCGCCTTGACGGGCGACGTCACCAGGGCGAGCAGCGGCAAGGAGAGCAGGCTCAGCCCGGAGAAGCCGCCCTTGGACATGCCGACCAGCAGCACGGCGGGCACGGCCGCGGCGTAGAAACCGGGATCGGCGATGATCGGGGGCAAGGCGGGGACTCGCGGAAGGCTCGGAGAGACAGGCGGGAACGGTCCCGCATTGAGCATCAACCCCGGGTCGGCGCAATCCGGGCCAGCGCAGGGCTGCGGCGCCCGCCCTGCGCCCGAAGCGCGAGGACTCGCCTCGCCGGATGGCTTGCTGCGAAAGTCTCTCCTGACGCAAAGCCCTTGCGGGTGTAGGTCGTGATCCAGCGCCAGGCGGCCCGTCGCGCCGCTCCGTCGTCGGGGTTGGCCCGCGAGAGGCCGGGCCGAGACCCGGACCAGGGACGCCCAGGCCTCCAGGCGCAGGACACAGGGGAGATCGTCCATGATCGCGACTGCGAGCCGCTATCCCGAGACCTACGCCGCGTGGAAGGCCGACCCCCAGGCCTTCTGGGCCAAGGCCGCCGAAGCCATCGACTGGATCAGGCCGGCCGAGAAGATCTTCGATCCCGACCAGGGCGTTCATGGGCGCTGGTTCGCCGGCGCCGAATGCAACACCTGTTGGAACGCCGTGGACCGGCACGTCCCGACCCGCGGCGCGCAGGCCGCGATCATCTATGACAGCCCCGTCACCGGGGCGAAGCGCACCGTGACCTACTCCGAGCTGCGCGACGAGGTGGCGGCGCTCGCCAGCGTCATCCAGGATCTCGGCGTCCGCAAGGGCGACCGCGTCATCGTCTACATGCCGATGATCCCCGAGGCCGTCGTGGCCATGCTGGCCTGCGCCCGCATCGGAGCCATCCACTCCGTGGTGTTCGGCGGCTTCGCCGCGAAGGAGCTCGCCACCCGCATCGACGACGCCTCGCCGCGGCTCGTGCTGGCCGCCTCCTGCGGCGTCGAGCCCAGCCGGGTCGTCGCCTACAAGCCTCTGCTGGACGAGGCGATCACGATCTCCTCCCACAAGCCCGAGGCCGTGCTCCTGCTGCAGCGTCCCGAATGCGCCGCCGCCATGGAGGCCGGCCGCGACCACGACTGGGCCGCCGCCACCTCGGCGGCGAAGGCCGCCGGCCGCTTCGCCGCCTGCGTCCCGGTGGCCGCCACGGATCCGCTCTACGTGCTCTACACCTCCGGCACGACCGGCAAGCCCAAGGGCGTCGTCCGGGACAATGGCGGCCACATGGTCGCCCTCGCCTGGTCCATGGCGAACCTCTATGACGCGCGGCCCGGGGAGGTCTTCTGGGCCGCCTCGGACGTCGGCTGGGTGGTCGGGCACTCCTACATCGTCTACGCCCCGCTGCTCGTGGGCTGCACGACGGTGGTCTACGAGGGCAAGCCGGTGGGCACGCCGGACGCCGGCGCGTTCTGGCGCATGATCTCCGAGCACAAGATCCGCACCCTCTTCACCGCCCCGACCGCGTTCCGGGCGATCAAGAAGGAGGATCCCGGCGCGGAGCATCTGAAACGCTACGACCTCGGCGGGTTCCGCGCCCTCTTCCTGGCCGGCGAGCGGGCCGACCCCGACACGGTGAAATGGGCCGAGGACATCCTCGGCGTCCCGGTCATCGACCACTGGTGGCAGACGGAGACCGGCTGGCCCATCGTCGGCGATCCGCTGGGGCTCGGAGCGCTGCCCGTGAAGCACGGTTCGCCCACGGTGGCGATGCCGGGCTACGACGTGCAGGTGGTGGACGAAGGCGGCCACCCGGTGGGTCCGAACGTCATGGGATCGGTGGTGATCAAGCTGCCGCTGCCTCCCGGGTGCCTGCCGACCCTTTGGCAGGCGGACGACCGCTTCCGCGAGAGCTACCTGGCCGCGTTCCCGGGCTTCTACAGCAGCTCCGACGCAGGCTTCATCGACGAGGACGGCTACCTGTTCATCATGGGGCGCACCGACGACATCATCAACGTCGCCGGCCACCGGCTCTCGACCGGCGGCATGGAGGAGGTGCTGTCGTCGCATCCCGACGTCGCCGAATGCGCCGTCATCGGCGTCAAGGACGCCCTCAAGGGCGAGCAGCCCTGCGGCTTCGTGGTGCTGAAGAGCGGCGTCTCCAGGTCGCCCCTGGAGATCGAGAAGGAGATCGTGAAGCTCGTGCGCGACCGCATCGGGCCGGTGGCGGCCTTCAAGGTCGCCATCACGGTCAACCGCCTGCCCAAGACGCGATCCGGCAAGATCCTGCGCGGCGCCATGAAGAAGATCGCCGACGGCGATCCCTACACCACTCCCGCCACCATCGACGATCCCGCCGTGCTGGACGAGATCGCGGCGGCCCTGGAAGGGAAGTTCTGACGTCGGGCGTCAGGACGCCGAGGGAGCGGGGCCGACCGGCCCCATCTCCCGGCCGGCGATGGCCCAATAGACCAGGCCCGACACGGCGCCCGTGAGGAACAAAAGCGCCAGGATCTTGCCGTCCGCCGTGTCGAGCGACTGCCCGGCCGGATGGCCCAGCCACGCGATCGCGATCGTCAGCACGCCCGAGCCGCCGGCGTACCACACATAGGAGCCGACGCCCGCGGCCGCCCCGATGGCGGCGGTCAGGATCGGCGGCAGGCACAGCATCGCCGTCGCCAGCGCCCAGAAGCCGCCGGCCGCCGCCGCGAAGGCGAGGTCGGGCCCCTCCCCGCTCATCGCGGCGGAGAGGAGAGCCAGCGCGCTCGCGATCGTGAGGTCGCCCGCCAGGTCGCGGGTTTCGGGCGCCAGCAGGCCGGCCACGGCGAGGAAGACGGCCCCCGCCGGGATCGCCAGCGCCAGGCCGATGAGGCCCAGGAACAGCCGCCGCACGCGCGCTATCCCTCCTGCGAGACGAACATCCCCTCGGCCCCGATGCCGCTCTCCAGCATCAGCCGGGCCCGGGCGCGCAGCTTCTCGGTCTCGCTCTTCAGCTGCCCGCAGGCCGCCAGGATGTCGCGTCCGCGGGGCGTGCGGACCGGGGAGGCGTAGCCGGCGCGGAACACGACTTCCGAGAACGCCTCGATCTGCTCCCAGTCGGAGCACTCGTAGCGCGTTCCCGGCCAGGGATTGAACGGGATCAGGTTGATCTTGGCCGGGATGCCCTTCAGCAGCCGAACCAGCTCGCGCGCGTCCGACAGGCTGTCGTTGACGCCCTTCAGCATCACATATTCGAAGGTGATCCGACGCGCATTGCTGAGCCCCGGATAGGTCCGGCAGGCCTCGAGCAGGTCGCGGATTGGGTACTTCTTGTTCAGCGGCACGAGCTCGTTGCGCAGGTCGTCGCGCACGGCGTGCAGCGAGATCGCCAGCATCGAGCCGATCTCGTCCCCGGCGCGCCCGATCATCGGGACGACGCCCGAGGTCGAGAGCGTGATGCGCCGCTTGGACAGCGACATGCCGTCGCCGTCGGACACGACCTCCATGGCGTCGCGCACATTCTCGAAATTGTAGAGCGGCTCGCCCATGCCCATCAGTACGACGTTGCTGATCGCCCGCTCGGCGTCGGGAACGAGGCCGTCGGTCGGACGCACGCCGCCGGGCCAGTCGCCGATGCGGTCGCGCGCGACCATGAGCTGCGCCACGATCTCGGCCGATGTCAGGTTGCGGACCAGCTTCTGCGTGCCGGTGTGGCAGAACGTGCAGGTCAGCGTGCAGCCCACCTGGGAGGACACGCAGAGCGTGCCGCGGTCGGACTCCGGAATGTAGACGGCCTCGATCTCGGCCCCGCGGTCATGCGGGCCGGTGGACGGCATGCGCAGCAGCCATTTGCGGGTGCCGTCGATCGAGACCTGCTCGGAGACGATCTCCGGCCGGGCCAGCGTGAAGCGCTCGGCCAGGGACGCGCGCAGGCCCTTGCCGACGCTCGACATGACGTCGAAATCCTGCGCCCCGCGGAAATAGATCCAGTGCCAGAGCTGGCCGACCCGCATGCGGATCTCGCGCTCGGGCACGCCTATGCTGGCCAGAGCCTCGGCCAGCTCCGCCCGGGTCGCCCCCGCAAGCGAGCGCTTCTGTGGAACGCCGGAGGCGGCCGGCTGCGTCAGGGCGGATGGCCCCGGAGCCGGGGCGGGATCGGGCCTGGCGATGTCGAGCGAGATGGCGGTCATGGATCCGGATTCCGGCGCGCCTGTGCGCGCACACACGAAAATCGGCGACCCGGCGCGTCGCGCCGGGGCCGATCCACTATCACAGGAGAACGCGAAATCCTATGCGGGACCAAGATGGCCCCAATGCGGCGGCGCCCCTTACGGGCACTCCTTGCGGACGCGGTCGAGCGCCTGCGTCAGCCCGCTGAGGACGTAGCGGTCGGTCGAGCTGTTGCCCCGCTTGGACTTCGCCTCGATGGTCAGCGTCTGGCCCCGGCGCATGGCCTCCACGAAGGCGCTGTCCTCGGCGGCGTTCTTCACCCAGGCGGCGTTACCCTTGGTGACCAGCGCGAAGCTGTTGGCGCCGATCACGGCCTTGCCGTCGCCGCCGTCCTGCGTGGCGAAGCCCAGCACCATGCTGACCTCGTTGCGCACCCCTTCGGCTGGCCGGTTGGCGATGAAGAGATAGCCCGGATCGCGGGTGAGGCTCTTGGGCAGCCGCTCCTTGGGCTGCGCCAGGGCGTAGCAGACTTTGCCCTTGCCGGTGCTGGACGCGTACGCGCCCCAATCGCCGAAGACTTCGAGTTGCACGGGCTGGCCGCCTCCCGGGGCGGCCGGCGCCTTCGCTCCGGGCTTGCCGGCCGCGGTGGTCTTGCCGGCTGCGGGCTTGGCCGCCGCGGACGCGGGCGCGCCAGGCTTGGCCGCGGCCGCCGCGGGCTTGGCGTTCGTCGGCGGCTTGGCCGTCGTCCCGGGCTTGGGCGCGGCGGCGGCCCCCGCCGGCTTCGCCGGGGCCGCCTTGGCGGGCGGCTTCGCCGGGGTCGCATCCTGGGCCCGGGCGAAACCCGTCGACAGGGCCACGGACAGGGCCAGAATGGTGAGGACTGCGCCGGAGCGCGAAGGGGCGGGTCGAATCATGGGGCTAGTTTAACGCGGCTGCGCCTTTGCGCTAAGCCGTAGATTGCATGAGGTCCTGGCTCTCGCGCTCGGGGGCGTCGCGACGGACACGGTTTCGCGCGGCGCCAAGACATGCCAACATGCGATGCGGTCCCGAACGGGATCGGGCATGGCCGGTCTGCCGGGGGCGAGGCCTGCCGAGGGAATTGCAGAGACATCGCGTTGAGCTCCCACGAAGAACTGGCCGCACTCGTGTCCGCCGTCGCGCAACGGCAGGACCGTCAGGCCTTCGCGCGCCTGTTCGACCATTTCGCGCCCCGGCTGAACGCGTATCTGCTGCGCCTCGGCGCGGAATCCGGCCTGGCCGAGGAGCTCACCCAGGAGGTGCTGGTCACGCTCTGGCGCAAGGCGGAGCAGTTCGACCCGGCCAAGTCCTCCGTCCCGACCTGGCTCTACCGCATCGCCCGGAACCGGCGCATCGACATGCTCCGGCGCGACCGGGTCGACTTCATGGACCCGCTCGAGGCCGATCTCGACATTCCCGACGATCCGCAGACCGACCGCATGCTGGACCTGCAGCAGCGCGAGGAGCGGCTGCGCCACGCGCTCGTGAGCCTGCCCCCGGAGCAGCTCGATCTCGTCCGGCTGGCCTTCTATGACGGCCTGTCGCACAGCGAGATCGCCGAGAAGGTCCGGCTGCCGCTCGGCACCGTCAAGTCGCGCATCCGTCTCGCCTTTGGCCGGCTGCGAAAGCGGCTGGAGGCCGACGGCGTCGTGGAGGCCGGATGACCGCCGGCCCGCGCCCCCGCTGACCTGAGAACGCGAAGGAGCACCGCCATGCGCGCCGTCCTGTGCCGGGCCTTCGGGCCGCCCGAGAGCCTGACCGTCGAGGATCTTCCGGATCCCACGCCCGGGCCCGGGACCGTCCTGGTCGACGTCGCCTGCACGGCGCTGAACTTCTTCGACACGCTGATCATCCAGAACCGCTATCAGGTTCGGCCCGAGCTGCCCTTCTCGCCGGGCGCTGAGTTCGCCGGCCGCGTGGCGGCGCTGGGCGAAGGCGTCGAGGGCTTTCAGATCGGCCAGCGGGTGGCCGGCTATGTGGGCTACGGCGCCTGCCGGACCAAGGTGGTCGCCCCCGCGGGGCGGCTCATCCCCGTCCCGGACGGATTGCCGGACGAGGCTGCGGCCGGTCTGCTGGTCACCTACGGGACGTCGCTGCACGCCCTGCAGGACCGCGCCAGGCTGCAGCCGGGCGAAACCCTGGCGGTGCTGGGCGCGGCGGGCGGGGTCGGCCTCGCGGCCGTGGAGCTCGGCGCCATCATGGGCGCGAAGGTCATCGCCTGCGCGTCCTCGGCGGACAAGCTCGCCCTGGCCCGCCAGCATGGCGCGGACGAGACGTTCGACTATTCGGCCGGCGACCTCAAGGAGGGCCTGAAGAGCCTCACCGGCGGCAAGGGAGTGGACGTCGTCTACGATCCGGTGGGCGGCGACCTGTCCGAGCTCGCCTTGCGGGCGATCGCCTGGAAGGGCCGCTTCCTCGTGGTGGGCTTCGCGGCCGGGGACATTCCCCGCATCCCGCTCAACCTCATGCTGCTGAAAGGCTGCGACGTGCAGGGCGTGTTCTGGGGCGCGTTCGCCGACAAGGAGCCGGCCCGCAACGCCGCCAACATCCGCCAGATCTTCGCCTGGGCGGCCGAGGGCCGCCTCAAGGCGCACGCCTCGACCATTCTTCCCCTCGACCAGACCGCGCAGGCGATCCGCCTGATCGCCGATCGCAAGGCGACCGGCAAGGTGCTTGTCAGGATGTGACCGGGAGGCTCAGGCCTCCAGGCCCGACTGCAGCGTGGCCTTCGCCTTCTCGCGATGCTCGGGTTTGATCGCGCGCGAGACGCTGGCGATCGCCGTGGCGATGACGGCGGCGTCGTCCGTGAAGCCGATCAGGGGCATGAAGTCCGGCAGCACGTCGAACGGCATGACGAAATAGGCCAGCGCGCCGACCAGGATCAGCTTCACCCGGCGCTCGGTCGCAGGATCCAGCGCGCAGTAATAGGCCGCCAGCACGTCCTCGGCGAACGGGATGTTCTTGCCGACGCGCTTCAGCAGCCGCCAGGCGTCTGCGAACACGCGCTTCTCGTCCCGGGCCGCGCGCCGGATCGCTTCCATCTCGGCCTGGCTGAGCTTGCGGCCCAGGAGTTCGTCGGACGACTGCGTCATGGTCTCCTCCGTCGGCGCGGCGGGATCGTCGCGCGCAACGTCCCGAGAGATGGTCCCGGGCGCCCCCTCTTGCAAGCAGCGGGGACTTGGCGGACGCGGTCCGCCGCGCCGATGCGGTCTTCCCCGCCCGCGCGGGTTGCGGCTAGATAGGGGGAGAAAACGCCAGGGAGCACGCCATGAGGATCGACGCCGCCATCGCCGCCATCGTGACGGGCGGAGCCTCCGGGCTGGGCGAGGCCACGGCCCGCATGCTGGCCGCGCAGGGCGCCCGGGTGGCGATCTTCGACATGAACGAGGCGCGTGGACAAGCCGTCGCAGCCGAGATCGGCGGCGTGTTCTGCCCGGCGGACGTCTCCGACGAGGCGTCCGTTGACGCCGCGCTCCAGAAGGCCCGCGCGGCGCACGGGGTGGAGCGCGTCCTGGTGAACTGCGCCGGCGTGGCGCCGGGCAAGCGCACGGTCTCCAGGAAGCGCGACACGGGCGAGTTCGTCGCCCACGACCTGGCCACCTTCGCCCGCACGCTGGCCATCAACCTGGCCGGCACCTTCCAGATGATCGCCAAGTGCTCCGCCGCCATGGCCGGGCTGGACCCCGTGACCCCGGACGGCGGCCGCGGCGTCATCGTCTGCACCGCTTCCGTGGCGGCCGAGGACGGGCAGATCGGGCAAGCCGCCTACTCGGCCTCCAAGGGCGGCGTGGTCGGCATGACGCTCCCGATCGCGCGCGACCTCGCCGGCTATGGCATCCGGGTGATGACCATCATGCCGGGGTTGTTCCAGACGCCCATGTTCGAGAGCGTGCCGGACGACATCCGCGCCTCGCTCGAGGCCGGCATCCCCTTCCCGTCCAGGCTCGGGCGGCCGGAGGAATACGCCGCGCTGGTGCGCTCCATCGTCGAAAACGACATGCTGAACGGCACGGCGATCCGGCTCGACGGCGCGCTGCGCATGCAGCCCAAATAGGCGCGATCACCGACCGGAGAGGCGGTCCATCGCCTGGGCGAGCCGGACGTCCAGCTCGGTCAGGCCCCCGGCGTCGTGCGTGGCGAGCGTCACATCCACCGTCTTGTAGACGTTGGACCACTCCGGATGGTGGTTCATGCGCTCCGCCACGAGGGCGCAGCGGGTCATGAACCCGAACGCCTCGTTGAAGTCCCGGAAGACGAAGGTCTTGCGGATCGCCTCGCGGCCGTCGACCAGCGCCCAGCCGGTCAGGCGCTCCAGCGTCTGCGTCCGTTCCGTCTCGCTCAAGCGCGTCGCCATGGCGTCCTCCCGTGCTTCGGATCTCTTACGCCGAGACGCCGCCGGGGAGAAATGCCCCGATCAGCCCAGCGGGTAGGCGGCCTCGACGATATAGGGACCGCCTCCCGTGGAGGCCCTGGACGAGAACAGCACGAAGCGGTCCGCCTTGAAGCTGCGCGACGGGACGTGCCCCTGGCCGGCCAGGAAGTCGGCGACGTGCCAGGGCGTCGTGTCGCGCAGCCGCGCCAGAGTGACGTGCGGCGTGAATTTGCGCTTCTCGGGCGGGAGCCCGGCCCGCCGGACGATGCGCTCCTGCTCGGCCTGCAGTTCGATGAGCGCCTGGTCGGGCTTGATCCGCGCCACCAGCGCCCGCGGCTTGTCGCCGCCGAAGGTCGTCAACCCGTCGATGGTGAGCGTCAGCGGCCGCCGCCGGACGCCCGCCAGCATGTGGTAGACGTCGCGGGCGTAGTGCTCGTCGATGTCGCCCATGAAGCGCAGCGTGACGTGGTAGTTCTCGACGTCGATCCATCGCGCGCCGACCAGCCCGCCCCGAAGGCTCGAAAGGGAGGTGGCGATATCGGGCGGAACCTCGAGACCAGTGAAGAGACGCGGCATCCTGCCCTCCCCTCTGAGGCCCGGAGCGCTCGCCCGGGCCGTCTATCGTAACGATCACGGGCGGACTGGACCGTGCTCGTCGCGGAGCGCGCCCGACGGCTCCGCCCCTTCAGAATGGTGGAGCCCGCCGTGATTCTCAATCGGCCCGCAGCGGACAATCGCGCCGGCTCCACGCGGGTTTCAAGAACCCGCCGTCAGGGACACGGATTCTGGTGGATCTGGTGAATGGCGTCGATGGCGGCCTCCAGCTCCGGCGCGAGCTTCACCTGCGCCGACGCGATGTCGGTCTTCAGCTGCTCCATCGACGTCGCCCCGATGATGTTGGACGCCAGGAACGGCCTCGCGTTGACGAAGGCGAGCGCCATCTGCGCCGGGTCCATGCTCCAGTCCCGCGCCAGGGCCACGTAGCGCGAGATGGCCTCCTCGGCGCCGGGCTTCTGGTAGCGCTGCCCGCGGTTGAACAGCGTGGTCCGCGTTCCGGCCGGGCGCGCGCCGTTCAGGTATTTGCCCGTCAGGAAGCCCTGGGCCAGCGGCGAATAGGCCAGCAGGCCCACCTGCTCGCGCATCGAGATCTCCGCCAGCGCCACCTCATAGGTGCGGTTCAGGAGGTTGTAGGCGTTCTGGACCGAGGCCACGCGCGGCAGCCCCCGCGTCTCCGAGGCCTGCAGGAACTTCATCGTTCCCCAGGCGCTCTCGTTCGAGAGGCCGACGTGACGCACCTTTCCGGCCTTCACGAAGTCGGCCAGGACCGCGAGGATCTCCTCGATCGGGTTCTCGGGACCGGTGAAATCAGCCTGGCGATACACGGTGGGGTTGGATCCCCACGGCATAGGACGGTCCGGCCAGTGCAGCTGGTAGAGGTCGATATAGTCGGTCTGGAGCCGCTTCAGGCTCTTGTCGAGAGCCTCGGTCATCTGCGCCCGGTTGAGCTCGCCGGGAATCCGCCCGTCGCGGAACCAGTCCATCTCGCTGCGGCCGATGACCTTGGTGGCCAGGATCACCTTGTCGCGCGTCCTGCGAGAGGCGAACCAGCTGCCGACGATGCGCTCGGTGGAGCCCTGCGTCTCGGCCCGCGGCGGGATGGAGTAGAGCTCGGCGGTGTCGAAGAAGTTCACGCCCTGGTCCAGGGCGTAGTCCATCTGCTCGTGCCCTTCGGCCTCGGTGCTCTGCTGGCCCCACGTCATGGTGCCGAGACAGATGAGGCTGACCTTCAGGCCGGTGCGGCCGAGGGGACGCTTTTCCATGTCGCTCTCCGATAGGCGCGGCCCGCCGCGAGGGCCGGCCGGAACAGGCCCGGCTTGAAGCACGGAACGCGCCCGCGCGCCACCCGCTCAGCGCGGGCGCGCCATGCCGTATCGGGGCCAGGCTCAGGAGGCGCTGGGCTTCAGGCCCGCCAGGAAGGCCGTCACGCTGGGCAGGATGCGCGACACGATCACCTTGACGCCCTCGGGGGTGGGATGCAGGCCGTCCTTCAGGTTGAGCTTGGGGTCGCCCGCGATGCCCTCAAGGAAGAACGGGTAAAGGGCCGCCCCGTGCTTGGCGGCGAGCTGGGGAAACACGCCGTCGAACGCCTGGATGTACTCGGTCCCCATGTTGCGCGGCGCATACATGCCGGCCATCAGCACCGGCACGCCCCGCGCCTTCAGGCGGGCGAGGATCTCGTCGAGAGCCTTGAGGGTGACCGACGGATCGATCCCCCGCAGCGCGTCATTGGCGCCGAGCTCCAGGATCACGGCGTCGGTGCCGTCGGGGACCGACCAGTCCAGCCGGGCCAGCCCCTGCGAGGCCGTGTCGCCCGAGACCCCGGCGTTGGCGACCTCCACGTCGAGGCCCTTGGCGCGCAGCGCCTTTTCGAGCTGGGCCGGGAAGGCGGCGTCGCCCGGCAGCATGTAGCCGGCCGTCAGGCTGTCGCCGAGCGCGACAACCCGCAAGGTGCGGGCCTGGACGGCCGCGGCGGAGAACAGAAAAGCCATGGCGAATCCCAGCGCCGCGACCACGATCCGCCGCGCCGCGCTGGGACGAAACGCCCCGCCCGGCTGGCGCATGCGGGCCGAACGCCCATATTGGGGTACGGTCGGCTTTGATGACGGCTTCGACGGGACGTCGGCGGTCATCGGCGATCGGGCCATGCGAACATCATTCATGGCCGTGACATCGGCACGGGCGGCGACATGGTCAAGGCGATCGAACTCGAAAATGTGGATCTCAGCCTGGGGCGCGGCGCCGCGAGGGTGCACATCCTGCGCGGCGTCTCGCTCGCGGTGGCGCAGGGCGAGGCCGTGGGGCTGGTGGGCCCGTCCGGCTCGGGCAAGTCGACGCTGCTGATGGTGATGGCCGGCCTGGAGCGCCAGGACTCCGGCGTGGTGCGCATCGACGGGCAGGATCTCGGACCCTTGGACGAGGACGCGCTGGCGCGGTTCCGCGGCCGGCGCGTCGGCATCGTGTTCCAGTCCTTCCACCTGCTCCCGACCATGACCGCGCTGGAGAACGTCGCGGTCCCGCTCGAACTCTCGGGCGCGCCGGACGCGTTCGAGCGCGCCGAGGCCGAACTGCAGCAGGTGGGCCTCGGCCACCGGCTCGCCCATTACCCGGCGGAGCTGTCCGGCGGCGAGCAGCAGCGCGTGGCGCTCGCCCGGGCGCTGGCCCCGAACCCCGCCATCCTGGTCGCCGACGAGCCGACCGGCAATCTCGACGAGACCACCGGCGCCCAGATCGTCGACCTGCTTTTCCGCATGAAGCGGGAGCGCGGGGCCACGCTGGTGCTGGTCACCCATGATCCCGGCCTCGCCCGCCAGTGCGACCGCACCATCGCGCTCCGCTCCGGCACGATCGACGCCGAGCGTTCAGCCGCGCTCACCGCCGGCCGGGCCTGACCATGCACGGGACCGTCCCCGCCTCCGCCCGCCGCGAACCGCTGCGCGGCCCCGCCCCGCCCCAGACGGCGGCGACGGCGCTCGCCGTGACCTTCCGGCTGGCCTTCCGCAACCTGCGCAGCGGCCTGCGCGGCTTCGGCGTCTTCCTCGCCTGCATCGCGCTCGGCGTCGCCGCCATCGCCGGAGTGGGGTCGGTCGCCCGTTCGCTCGGCGACGGCCTCGCCGGGCAGGGCCGCACCATTCTGGGCGGCGACGTCTCGGCGAGCCTTCTCCAGCGCGAGGCGACCGACGCCGAAAAGGCGTTTCTGGCCTCGCAGGGCCGAGTCACCAGCGTCGCCACCATGCGGGCCATGGTGCGGGTGGGCGAGGCCCAGACCGCGCTGGTCGAGATCAAGGCCGTGGATGGCGGCTACCCCTCCGTCGGGACGCTCGTCCTCGATCCCCCGATGGCCCCCGACGCTCTCGTCGCCCGGGAGGGCGAGGCGTTCGGGGCCGCCGCCGACGCCGCCCTGTTCACGCGGCTGGGCCTGAAGCCGGGCGCGGTGGTGCGGCTGGGGGAGGCCCGCATCCTCCTGCGCGCAGTTGTCGAATCCGAGCCTGACAAACTCGCCGCGGGCATCTCCTTCGGCCCGCGCCTGCTGCTCTCGCAGGACGCGCTTCGGGCCTCCGGCCTGCTGCAGCCGGGCAGCCTGGTGCGCTGGTCCTACCGGCTGATCCTGCCGAGCTCCGACGACGCGGCCCTGGCCCGCTTCTCCGCCGCGGTCGAGAAGGCGCTGCCGGAGTCGGGCTTCGACGTGCGGTCCCGGGTGAACGCGGCGCCGCAATTCGCCAAGAACATCGAGCGTTTCAGCCAGTTCCTCACGCTGGCGGGCCTCGCCGCGCTGGTGGTCGGGGGCGTCGGCGTCGCCAATGCGGTGTCGGCCTATGTCGACCGGCGACGCGCCTCGCTGGCGACGCTGAAGAGCCTCGGCGCCACAGGCGGCCGCGTCTTCGCCATCGCGCTGATCGAGATCCTCGCTTTGGCGGGGCTCGGCGTCATCATCGGCCTGGCGATCGGGGCGGTGCTGCCCTATGCGCTGGCCGGCAGCCTCGGCGGGCTGCTGCCGATCCCGCTCGAGCCGCATGTCTATGGACGCGAACTCGCCACCGCCGCGCTCTACGGCCTGTTCACCGCGCTCGCCTTCTCGCTCTGGCCGCTGAGCCGGGTGCACGACATCTCCGTCTCCGGCCTGTTCCGCGACCAGGTCGCGCCGGACTCCCGCTGGCCGCGCAAGCGCTACATGGCGGCCCTGGCGCTCTCGGTCGCGGCGCTGGCCGGCAGCGCCATCCTGTTCAGCTACGACCGGCGGGTCGCGATCGCGGCCGTGGTGGGGACCGCGGCCGCCTTCGTGCTGCTGCGCCTCGTCGCTTCCGCCATCATGGCCGCGGCCCGGCGCGCGCCGCGCTTCCGGCGCACGGAGCTGCGGATGGCGGTCGCCAACATTCACCGGCCGGGCGCGCTGACGCCCTCGCTCGTGCTGTCCCTGGGGCTCGGCGTCACCCTCCTGGTGACGCTTTCGCTCATCGACGCCACCATCCGCGGCCAGCTCACGCGCTCCCTCCCCGAGCGGGCGCCGAGCTTCTTCTTCCTCGACATTCCGTCCGGCGACGCGGACCGCTTCGACGCGCTCCTGCAGGACGTCGCCCGGGGCGCGAAGATCGAGCGCGTGCCGATGATGCGCGGACGCGTGGTCTCGCTGAAGGGCGTTCCGGCCGCGCAGGTCAAGGCGGCCGAGAACGCGACCTGGGTTCTGGAGGGCGACCGGGGCATCACCTATGCGGCGACGCTGCCGGAGGGCTCCGTTCTGGCGGCGGGCGAATGGTGGGCGCCGGACTACAAGGGCCCTCCGCTGGTCTCCTTCGACGACGAACTCGCCAAGGGGCTCGGCCTGCAGGTCGGCGACCCGATCGCCGTCAACGTGCTCGGGCGCAACATCACGGCCCGGATCGCCAATCTGCGCCGGGTGGAGTGGCAGTCGCTGGGCATCAATTTCGTCATGGTGTTCTCGCCGTCGGCCTTCGCCGGGGCGCCGCATTCGGACCTGTCGACCGTCACCTTCCCGGGCGGCGCGCCGCAGGAACGCGAGCAGGCGGTCGTGGCCGCCATGGCGCGCGACTTTCCCAACGTCACCACCGTACGGGTCAAGGACGCGCTCGACGCCATCAACGAGGTCGTCGGGCAGCTCGCTCTGGCGATCCGGGGCGCCAGCGCGGTCGCCGTGGTGGCGAGCGTTCTCGTCCTGGCCGGGGCGCTCGCGGCGGGACACCGCTCGCGCGTCTATGACGCAGTCGTGCTGAAGACCCTCGGGGCGACGCGCGGGCGGCTGCTGGCCGCCTTCCTGCTCGAATACGGCCTGCTCGGCCTCGCCACCGCGGTCTTCGGCGCGCTGGCCGGAGCCGGCGCGGCGTGGTGGAGCGTGTCTCGCCTGATGAAGCTCACCTTCGAGTGGCCCATGGGCGGCGCCCTCGGCGTCGCGGCGGCCGCGATCGTGGTCACGATCGTTCTGGGGCTCGCCGGGACCTGGCGCATCCTCGGCCAGAAGCCGGCCGGGTATCTCCGCGATCTCTGAATAGAAGAAGCGTCCGGACCGTGCTCGCGTGAGTAGAAGCGGCGACCTTGACCCGCTGTTAAGACTTGAGAAATTCCAGCTCTGCTTTTTCGGATCGCCGCTCACGGCCTGGCTCTTGTTTTCCCGCAAGCCGCCCCTCATATTCCTCGTAACTGCCGGAGCAACCGGTGGGAGGGGAAGCAATCCGCTCGTCGAGAGGACCAAATGTCGAACTATGATCGCAACGCCTATTCCCAGTTCGGGCCGGTCGCCGGCCGGGCTGGCGCGGCCGAGTACGACCAGGGCCTGCGCGCCTATATGCTCGGCATCTACAATCATATGACGCTGGGCCTGGCGATTTCGGCGCTGGTCGCGCTAGGCGCCTACATGGCGGCCACGTCGTCCGTACCGACCGCCTATCCGATCGGCCGTTCGATCTACCTGACCGGCTTCGGCGCGGCGCTCTATCTGAGCCCGCTGAAGTGGCTGGTGATGCTGGCGCCGCTGGGCTTCGTGTTCTTTCTCTCGTTCCGCTTCGAGAGGATGAGCTACAGCGCCCTGACGACGACCTTCTGGGCCTTCGCGGCCGTGATGGGCCTGTCGCTGAGCACGATCTTCCTCGTGTTCAAGATGGGCAGCATCGTCCAGACGCTGTTCATCACCGCCGCCGCCTTCGGCGCGCTCTCGCTGTACGGCTACACCACCAAGCGTAGCCTGTCGGCGATGGGCTCGTTCCTGGTGATGGGCCTCTTCGGCCTGGTCATCGCCAGCCTGGTGAACATCTTCTTCGCCAGCGGCGCGCTGCAGTTCGTCATCAACGTGGTGGGCGTCGGCATCTTCGCCGGCCTGACCGCCTGGGACACGCAGCGCCTGAAGAGCGAGTACGACGTCGTCGCGGGCGACAACGAACTGGCCGGCAAGGCTTCGGTGATGGGCGCGCTGTCGCTCTACCTGAACTTCATCAATATGTTCCAGATGCTGCTCTCCCTGGTGGGTCAGCGGAACGACTGAACGGTCTCTGGATCGGCGAGGAGAAGGCCCCGGATGTTCCCGGGGCCTTTTTTGTTGCAACCCTGCCGTTTTCCGGACGTATGCAAGCGGTGGCGCCGCGTCGGCGCCGCTTCCCTCGTCCAAGCTTCTGGGCCGCCCTGAATGACCGCCATCATCCGCCCGTCCGAACCGCGCGACCTCCCGGAGCTGACCGCCATCTACCGGCATGCGGTCCTGAACGGGACCGCCTCGTTCGAGATCGATCCGCCGGACGAGGCCGAGATGGCCCGCAGGCGCGACGCGCTGCTCGGAGCCGGGTTCCCCTATCTGGTCGCCGAGGAGGACGGCCGGATCTTCGGATACGCCTATGCGGGCCCCTACCGGCCGCGCCCCGCCTATCGCTACACGGTCGAGGATTCGATCTACGTCGCCCCCGACCTGCAGGGCCGCGGCGTCGGCCGGGCCCTGCTGTCGGCCCTGATCGAGGAATGCGAGCGGCTCGGCTTCCGGCAGATGATCGGCGTCATCGGCGACAGCTCGTCGACCGGGTCTATCGCGCTGCACCGGTCGCTGGGCTTCCTCAACGCCGGCGTGGTGCGCGACGTCGGCTACAAGCACGGCCGCTGGCTGGACCAGGTGATCATGCAGCGGCGGCTCGGCTCCGGCACGGACGGCGTGCCGGGCGTGGAGCGGTCGACAGAACCCGCCTGAGCGCGACCGGGCCGTCGCCGGGGGTCGACGCCCGTCAGCCGGCCACCAGCCGCAGCGGCTTCTCCAGCACGTTGAGCACGCGGGCGAGCTCGTGCCCGCGCTTCATGATCAGCCCGCTGGCCGCGATCACCGCGTACGCGCCCTGGCGCCGCGCCAGCTTGGGGGTCTTCTCGATCCTGTAGAGCGGAAACTCGTTCGCCCGGCGGTAGACGCAGAAGACGGCCTTGTCCTTGAGGAAATCGAGCGAATAGTCGCGCCATTCGCCCTCGGCCACCTTGCGCCCGTACACGTCGAACAGCTCACGCAGCTCGTGCCGGTCGAACACGACCTGCATCGGACCCGGGGAGCCGAGGACGCCGGGCCCGGGAGCCTCGCGCGTCCTCGATGCGCTTTGCGGTTCCGACAGGTCCACCTCGCTCATCACGCCTCCATCGTCAGCGGCGGGGGTCCGCCGAGCAGTCGGGGCCAGTCTGGCATGGTTCGGACGGGCTTGGAACGGCCGCTTTCGCCGCGATGCAATGCGAGGGTTGCGAGCGCACGCGTAGGGCCTCGCCACCGGAGCGCCGCCACAAAGAATCCTTGAAGCGGACAATCGGGCGCCCCGATGCGGGTCGAGCATCCTCATCGTTGCCTCGGGCCCGAACTCGGTTCGTCCGGATCGATCAGCCCCCCAGCCCCCCGGTGTACGGGGTTCGGGCCCACCATTTCAGTTCCCTGTCTCAGGGTCGCCGCAAGGCGGCCCTTTTCTTTTGGCGCAAACGGAAGGGCGCCGGCGCTTGAAATTCCGGGCGCCGCCCGCAATATCCGGCCGGCGGCCAAGGTCCTGCTCCCGACATCCGTTCGGGCGAGCGCCCCTGGCCCGATCCATCCCGCCCCGCCCCCGAGCGGCTCAACAGCGACGAGGCAGAACGTGGCCAAGACCAAAGCGCCGGACGCAGGCGCGCCGACCCCAGAAGCGGCATCTCACGCCAAATCCGAACACCAGTCCGAAACGCGGTCCGGCCCGGCCCAGGCCGGCAAGACCGAGAACCGCGCCTTCGAGGCGGACGTCTCCCGCCTGCTCCATCTCATGGTCCACTCGGTCTACTCGGACCGGGACATCTTCCTGCGCGAGCTCGTCGCCAATGGCGCGGACGCCTGCGAGAAGCTGCGCACGCTGGCCCTGCAGGACGGCTCGCTGCTGTCCGACGACGCCGACCTCGGCGTGACGCTGACCTGCGATCCGAAGGCCAAGACCCTCACAGTCTCCGACAACGGCGTCGGCATGAGCCATGACGACCTCGTCGAGGCGCTCGGCACCATCGCGCGCTCCGGGACGCGCGCCTTCCTGGAGCAGCTCGGCGAGAAGACCGACGGCTCGCGCCTCATCGGCCAGTTCGGCGTCGGCTTCTACTCGGCCTTCATGGTGGCCAAGCGCGTCGACGTGCTCACCCGCAAGGCCGGCTCCGACGAGGGCTGGCTCTGGACCTCCGACGGCCAGGGCGCTTATTCCATCGAGCCCACGGACGCGGCCCCGCGCCGCGGCACGAAGGTCGTGCTGCACCTGGCCGAGGGCAGCGAGGACTACGCGGAACCCTACACGGTCGAGCGCATCATCCGCGAGCACGGCAGCGCCGTCCCGGTCCCGGTGGACCTCGTCGCGCCCAAGGCGGCCCAGGACGGCGACGAAGCCCAGGACGGCGAGGCGACCGAAACCCGGCGCCTCGCGGACGGCGCGGCGATCTGGACCAAGCCGAAGAGCGAGATCACCCCGGAGGACTACAAGTCCTTCTACCAGGCGGTGGCGACGCAGTTCGACGACCCGGCGCTGACCATCCACTACCGGGCGGAAGGCCGCCACGAATACGCGGTGCTGGCTTTCGTGCCCTCCACGCCCCCGATGGCGCTGTTCGACCCGCTGCGCAAGGGCAGGATGAAGCTCTATGTCCGCCGGATGTTCATCTCCGACGAGCTGGAGATCCTGCCCGGATACCTGCGCTTCGTCTCGGGCGTCGTGGATTCGTCCGACCTGCCTCTCAACCTGTCCCGCGAGACCATCCAGGAGAGCCCGATCCTGACGGCGATCCGCAAGGGCGTCACCAACCGGATCCTCTCGGAGCTGGACAAGCTCTCCGAGAAGGAGCCGGAGACCTTCGCCGCGGTGTGGAAGGCGTTCGGCCCGGTCCTCAAGGAGGGTCTTTACGAGGACTACGAGCGCCGCGACGCCCTGTTCGGCATCGCCCGCTTCGCCACCTCCAAGCACCCCGAGGGCGGCCGCTCGCTGAAGGCCTATGTGGCGGATCTGCGCGAGAACCAGACGGACATCTGGTACCTCGTCGGCGACGACGCCAAGCGGCTGCAGGCGAGCCCGCACCTGGAAGGCTTCAAGGCCCGCGGCATCGAGGTGCTGCTGCTGTCCGATCCGGTCGACGCGTTCTGGGTCCAGAACGCGCTCGGATTCGACGGCAAGCCCTTCAAGTCGGTGACTCAGGGCGCGGCCGACATCTCCGCCGTGCCTTTGGCCGAGGGCGAGAAGGAGGCCGACCAGAAGGACGTGTCCGCCGGGGTCGCGACCCTGCTGGCCTTCGTCAAGCAGGAGCTCGCCGAGGACGTGTCCGACGTGAGGGCGTCCAGCCGCCTCGCCGAAAGCGCCGCCTGCCTGGTGGCCGGCGAACACGGCCCCGACCGCGGCCTCGAGCGGCTTCTCGCGGCGCATGGCAAGCTGTCGGAAGCGACCAAGCCCGTGCTGGAGCTGAACCCTCGGCACGCCTTGGTGTCGCGCCTCGCCGAGCGTCTGTCCGAGGGCGGCGACAAGGAGGTCGTGCAGGACGCCGCGCATCTCCTGCTCGACCAGGCGCGGGCGGCCGAAGGGCAGCCCCCGGCGGACGCCGCCGCCTTCGCCCGGCGGCTCACCCGTCTGATGCAGAGCGCCATCGGCTGAACCGGACCGCTCCGCCCTCCCCGAGGAGGGCGGAGCCGGCCTCAGCGGGCGTGGGCGTGGTATTCGGGGTTGGGCCGCATGTCGACGGCCGAGGCCATGCGATTCGACATGTTGAAGAAGGACGCGACGGCCGCGATGTCCCAGATGTCGCGTTCGCCGAAGCCGGCGTCCCGCAGCGCCTGCCGGTCGTCCTCGACGATCTCGGACGAAGCGCGCGTCATCTTCACCGCGAAGGCCAGCATGGCCCGGTGGCGCGGCGAGAGGTCGGCGGCCCGCCAGTTCATCGCCATCAGTTCGCCGAGCGCAGGATCGCCCGAGAGCTGCCGCACCGCGGCGCCATGGGCGGTGAGGCAGTAGAAGCACCGGTTCTCAGCCGAGACCGCCACCGCGATCATCTCGCGCTCCAGCTTCGACAGGCCGGAGGGGGCCAGCATCAATTCATTGTAGAAGGCGGAGAACGCCTCCAGCTTGGCCATGTCGTGCGCATAGGCGGCCAGCACGTTGGGCACGAACCCGATTTTCTCCATGCATTTGTCGAACGTGGCCTCCATGCCGGGCGAGAGGTCGGCCCGCGGCAGGTCCAGCGCCGTGACCCTCTCGGCGAGGTCCTGACGGCGCGGCGTTTCCCCCGCCATCGGCTTGTCTTTCGCCATTTTCTTCTCCTCAAAAACCCAAATACGTCATGGTGTCGCGGCACAACCGTGCCTAGCATGGCCCAACCAGCGGCGCCGCCGCAATGCGCCGGAACCAGGGGGAAGCCACTATGCTGAAGCGCGACCGCGACGCTCGCCAAGGCCTCGTATCCGCGATCGTCGACGCGCTTCCGCCGACCGGACCCAGCGGAAGCGGGGGCGTGCCGGCGACGTTCGTCGAAGCGCTCTATTCGCGGGTGTCGCCGGAGGACCTGGCGCTCTACTCGCCCGAGGATCTCGCTCGTTTCGCGGTGAGCGCCTTCGAACATCTGAGCGCGCCGCGCCAGTCGGGCCGCGAGGACATCCGCATCACCGATGGGCGGGCTGTGGTGGGCGGGCATGAGCGGGACCTGTCGATCCTGGAGGTCGTCAACGACAACATGCCGTTCCTGCTGGACTCCACGCTGGCGGAGCTGACGGAGCGCGGACTCGAGATCCGGTTCGTGGCCCACCCGATCGTGGCAGTGGAGCGGGGTTCGGACGGCCGCCTCGTCCGCTTCGCCGGCGAGGCCCTCGCGGGCGGCCAGACCGGGACGCGGCGCGAGAGCCTGATCCAGGTCCATCTGGACAGGCTGGACGGCGAAGAGGCCAAGCAGCGCCTGGCCGAGGCGCTCGCCAAGGTCTATTCGGACGTCCGCGTCGCGGTGCGCGACTGGGCCCCCATGCGAGGCCGCATCGCCGAGGTCATCCACGCCTACAAGACCAATCCGCCGCCGTTGCCGGGCGACGAGATCGCCGAGGCGGTCTCGTTCCTGGACTGGCTGGCGGCCGACAACTTCACCCTGCTGGGCGTCCGCGAGTACCGCATGCCGGAGGGCGACGTCGCGGCCGATCCGGTCGAGGGCAGCGGGCTCGGCATCCTGTCCGACCCGGCCGTGAAGGTGCTGCGCCGCGGCCGCGAACTCGTGGCCATGACGCCGGAGATCCGCGCCTTCCTGAAGGAGCCGGTGCCGCTGATCGTCACCAAGGCGAGCGTGAAGTCGCGCGTCCACCGCCGCGTGCATCTCGACTATGTGGGGGTGAAACTCTTCACCCAGGACGGGCTCCTGTCGGGCGAGCTGCGCATCGTCGGCCTGTTCACCTCCTCCGCCTACACGGAGACCACGGGCGCGATCCCCTATGTGCGCCACAAGGTGGCCCAGGTGATCCGCCGCGCCGGCTACGACCCCGCCAGCTATTCGGGCCGGGCCCTTTTGAACGTGCTGGAGAGCTATCCCCGCGACGAGCTGTTCCAGGTCGGCGTCGACCAGCTGCTGCGCTTCGCCACCGACATCCTGACCCTGTATGAGCGCCCGCGCGTGCGCGTGCTGGCCCGCCTCGACCGGTTCGACCGCTTCGTCTCGATCCTCGTCTTCATCCCGAAGGACCGCTACGACACGCAGGTCCGCGTGCGGGTGGGGCAGCTGCTGGCGCAGCTCTACAAGGGACGCCTGTCGGCCGCCTACCCGGCCTATCCGGAAGGCCCGCTGGCGCGCACGCACTACATCATCGGCCGCGACGAAGGGAAGACGCCCGTCGTGGACCGCGCCGACCTCGAGGACGCCGTCAACGCCGTCGTGCGGACCTGGGGCGACGCGCTGACCGACGCCCTCGGAGAGAGCCTGGAGGGCAGCCGCGCCCGGGCGCTGGCGGGGCGCTTCGCCCACGCCTTCTCGGCCGCCTACCGCGAGGCCTTCGGCGCCGCGCAGGCGATGGCCGACATCGCCGTGATCGAGCGCCTGTCGGACGAGTCGCCCCGCGCCGTGCGGGTCGAGCGCCGCGACGCGGACGAGGCCACCCGGGTGAACCTCAAGGTGTTCGCCTATGGCCGGCCGCTGCCCTTATCGGAGCGCGTGCCTCTGCTGGAGAACATGGGCTTTCGGGTCCTCAACGAGAGGACGTACCGGGTGCTGCCCGACGGCGCGCCCGAGACCGCGCGGGTCTGGCTGCACGACATGGCGCTGGAGCGCTTCCAGGGCGGCGAGATCGACGTGGAGGGCCTGCGGCCCAAGCTCGAAGCCGCCTTGATGGCGCTATTCCGGGGTTTGGCCGAGTCGGACGGCTACAACGCCCTGGTGCTGGAGGCCGGGCTCGGCTGGCGCGACGTGGCCGCCCTGCGCACGCTGTCGCGCTACCTGCAGCAGGCGCGCGTCCCCTTCAGCCAGGACTACATGTGGACCACGCTGGCGCGGCACGCCGGCCTCGCCGCGATGCTGGTCGAGCTCATCTACGCCCGCTTCGACCCCCGCCCCGAGGCGGACGCCGGCCGCGCCGGGCGTGAGGCCGAGATCAGGGGCCGCCTCGAGGCGGGGCTGTCGGCCATCGACAGCCTCGACGAGGACAGGATCCTGCGCCACTTCGTCAATCTGGTGGAGGCTTCGGTCCGCACCAGCTTCTTCCAGCTCGGCCCGGACGGGAAGGCGCGCATCCCGATCGCCTTCAAGTTCGAGAGCCGCAAGGTCGAAGAACTGCCGTTGCCGCGCCCGCTCTACGAGATCTACGTCCATTCGCCCCGCGTCGAAGGCGTGCATCTGCGCTTCGGCAAGGTGGCGCGCGGCGGCCTGCGCTGGTCGGACCGCCGGCAGGACTTCCGCACCGAGGTGCTGGGGCTCGTCAAGGCGCAGCAGGTCAAGAACGCCGTAATCGTGCCGGTGGGCGCCAAGGGCGGCTTCGTCGCCAAGCGGCTGCCGCCGCCCTCCGACCGGCAGGCCTGGATGGCGGAGGGCGTCGCCGCCTACCGCGAATTCGTCGGGACATTGCTGGACCTCACCGACAACATCGTCGGCGACGCCATCGCGCCGCCGGCCGACACCGTCCGGCACGACCCGGACGACCCCTATCTGGTGGTGGCGGCCGACAAGGGCACGGCGACCTTCTCCGACATCGCCAATGCGCTCTCCATCGAGCACCATCACTGGCTCGGCGACGCCTTCGCGTCGGGCGGCTCGGTCGGCTACGACCACAAGAAGATGGGCATCACGGCCCGCGGCGCCTGGGAGGCCGTGAAACGCCACTTCCGCGAGATGGACATCGACATCCAGGCCACGCCGTTCACGGTCGTCGGGGTGGGCGACATGTCGGGAGACGTGTTCGGCAACGGCATGCTGCTCTCCCCGCAGATCCGGCTGCTGGCCGCCTTCGACCACCGCGACATCTTCATCGATCCCGATCCGGATCCGGCGCCCTCGCTCGCCGAGCGGCAGCGCCTCTTCGACCTGCCGCGTTCGTCCTGGCAGGATTATGACAAGGCCCTGATCTCCCCGGGCGGCGGCGTCTTTCCCCGCACCCTGAAGTCCATCCCGCTGTCGCCCGAGGCCCGCGCCGCCATCGGCCTGGACGTGGCCGAGGCCACTCCGGCGGACGTCATGAAGGCGATCCTGAAGGCGAAGGTCGACCTGCTCTGGTTCGGCGGCATCGGAACCTATGTGCGCTCGACGGACGAGACGGACGACCAGGTCGGCGACCGGGCCAACGACGCCATCCGGATCTCCGGGACGGAGGTCGCCGCCAAGGTCATCGGCGAGGGCGCCAATTTGGGCGTCACCCAGCTCGGCCGCATCGAGGCGGCCAGGCGCGGCGTCCGGCTCAACACCGACGCGATCGACAATTCGGCCGGCGTCAACACCTCCGACGTGGAGGTGAACATCAAGATCGCGCTCGCCATCCCGGCGCAGGACGGGCGGCTCGACACCGAAGCGCGCTCGGCGCTGCTGGCCGAGATGACCGACGACGTCGGCCGCCTCGTGCTGCGCAACAACTATCTCCAGACCCTGGCGATCTCGCTCTCGCAGGCCCGCGGCCGCGAGGACTTCGGCTTCGCCCGGCGCCTCATGCAGATGCTGGAGGCGGCGGGCCGGCTCGACCGTGCGGTCGAACTTCTGCCCGACGAGGCCATCCTGGCCGAGCGGGACCGCCGCGGCGAGACTCTCACCCGGCCGGAGCTGGCCGTGCTGCTCGCCTATAGCAAGCTCGCGCTGCATGACGCGCTGCTGGACAGCCGCGTGCCGGACGATCCCTATCTGGCCACCGAGCTGGTGCGCTACTTCCCCCGCATGCTGGTCGACCGGTTCCCGGACGCGGTGGAGCATCATCGGCTTCGCCGCGAGATCATCGCGACCCAGCTCGCCAACGCCATCGTCAACCGCGGCGGCCCGACCGTGGTGACGCGCCTCGTCGATCAGACCGGGGCCGACGCCCCCACGATCGCGGCCGCCTATGCGGCGACGCGCGACAGCTACGACCTCATCGCCCTGAACGGCGCCATCGACGCCCTCGACGGAAGGATTTCGGGCGAGCTCCAGCTGCAGCTCTACCGCTCCGTGCAGGATCTCCTTCTGTCGCGCATGGTCTGGTTCATCCGTCACGTCGACTGGACGTCCCAGACCCTGGACGCCGTGATCGGCCGCTTCCGCTCGGGCGTGGCCGCGATCGACGCGGCGCGCGATTCGGCGCTGGACCAGGCGGGCCACGAGGCCATCCGCAGGCGCGCGGAGGCTCTCTCGGCCGGCGGAACGCCCTCCGACCTGGCCGAGCGGCTGGCCGCGTTGCCTGCGCTCGAGGCCGCGCCCGACATCGTGGTGGTGGCGGAGAAGTCCGGGCGGCCGGTCGCCGAGGTGGCCGCTATCCATTTCGCAGTGGCGAGCCGGTTCCGGCTCGGCGCCCTGATGGCGGCCGCGCAGGACATCCCGGCCGGCGACTACTACGACCGGCTGGCGCTCGACCGGGCCCTGGCCACCATCGAGAGCGCGCACCGCTCGCTCACCAGCGAAGTCGCCGCGATCGGGCCGCCGGACGGCGCGTCCGCGGTCGACGAATGGGCGCGCCGCCGCGGCCCCTCGCTCGACAGGATCGTCCAGTCGGTCGAAACCATCGCCGGATCCGGGCTGACCTTGTCGAAGCTGACCGTCGCGGCGAGCCTGCTGGCCGACCTGGCGAGGCAGTGAGCCTCCCGCTGCCGCCCGCGCCCGTCAGGTCGGCTCCAGACCGACCTTGGCGAGCGCCTCCGCCTGCCGGCGCTCCACGGCCGCAAGCGAGAAGTCGCGGATGGCTTCGTCGAACAGCGCGTGGAAGTTCAGCTCCGCGCCCAGATGCAGGAACACGCCGCCGAGCCCGATGGCGGCGCGGTCCATGAAGACGAACTCCTGCGGCACCCGCACGGGGCCCTTCTCCTTCAGGGCCTTATGCACCGTGAAGGCTTCGCGCCGGCCATATTCGGCGGGGCTCACCTTGTCGGCGATGGTGCGCACGCGGTCGTCCAGCAGCGGGCCGTAGATGAACCTCGCCCAGATGTTCAGGATTTCGACCAGCTCGCGCGTCAGGCCCTTGAAGCCCCAGGTCTCATAGGCGTGCACCACGCGGGCCTCGTCGCCCTCCTGCAGTCCCCGGTAAAGGTCCACCACGCCGCCCACGAAGCGGGGCGGGAAGATGCGGATGCAGCCGTAGTCGAGCAGGTTGATGCCCTGCGGCTCGCCGCCCTCCGAGAAGACCGTGTAGTTCCCCAGATGGGGGTCGCCGTGAATCACCCCGAAACGGCTGAAGGGCGTCCACCAGGCCTTGAACATCGCGGTCGCGATGCGGTTGCGCTCGGGGAGCGAGTGCTGCTTGAAGCTCAGCATCTTCTCGCCATCGAGCCAGTCGAGGGTGAGGAGCCGGCCCGTTGAAAGCTCCGGCCACGAGGCGGGAACCCGGACCTGCGGCTCGTCGGCCAGCATGACCCCGTAGAGCGCCGCGTTCTTCGCCTCGCGGCGATAGTCGAGCTCCTCCCTGACGCGGGCGCCGATCTCCTTGGAGATCTCGCGCGTGTCGATGGCCGGATCCATGCGCCGATGCACGGCGAAGAGGATCTCCAACTGCTGCAGGTCCGCCTCCACGGCGGACTGCATGTCGGGATACTGGAGCTTGCACGCTAGCCGCGAGCCGTCCTTGGCGGTGGCCTTGTGGACCTGCCCGAGCGAGGCCGCATGAGAGGAGCGCAGCTCGAAGGAGCCGAACCGGCTCTGCCAGTCGGGGCTGAGCTCGGCCATCATGCGCCGCTTCACGAAGGCCGGCCCCATCGGGGGCGCCTCGCTCTGCAGCTTGGAGAGCTCCTCGGCGTATTCGGGCGGCAGCACGTCCGGGATGGTCGCCATCAGCTGGGCGACCTTCATGATCGGGCCCTTCAGCCCTCCCAGCGCCTGCCCCAGCAGGGCGGCGTTGGACCTCTCCGTCTCGCGCCCGAAGAGGCGAGCCCCGGCGATGCGCGCCGCCGCTCCGCCCACATTGGCCCCCACCCGCGCATAGCGCGACACGCGGGCGGACATCCGGTTCCGTTCGTCATCTCGTTCAGCCATGGGCGAGATATGGGGCGCTGCGCGCGCCATGTCGACAGCGTCGGCGCTGCGGCTTGCCCGCGCGGGGCCGTCAGGTTGTCGCGGCTCGCCCCCCGGCCTACTCCATCCCCTCCAACTCCACGATCATCTGCTCGATGAGGTTGAGCCCGATGCTCCAGAAAGCGGGGTCTCGGGCGTCCAGGCCGAAGGGGGCCAGGAGCTCCGTGTGGTGCTTGGTCCCGCCCGCCGCCAGCATGGCGAGATAGCGGTCCGCGAAGCCGTCCGCCGCCTTCTCGTAGACGCCGTAGAGCGAGTTCACCAGGCAATCGCCGAACGCATAGGCGTAGACGTAGAAGGGCGAATGGATGAAGTGCGGTATATAGGCCCAGAAGGTCTCGTATCCCGGCCCCAGGCGGATCGCCGGCCCCAGGCTCTCCGCCTGCACCTTCAGCCACATCTCCCCCAGCTGCTCGGCCGTCAGTTCGCCCGCCGCGCGGGTGGTGTGGACGTCGCGCTCGAAGCTGTAGAAGGCGATCTGGCGTACGACCGTGTTGATCATGTCCTCGACCTTGGAGGCCAGCATCGCCTTGCGGGCGGCCTGGTCCTGGGTCTTGGCGAGCAGCGCCCTGAAGGTCAGCATCTCGCCGAACACCGAAGCGGTCTCCGCCAGCGTCAGCGGCGTCGGGGCCATCAGCGCCCCGTTCGGGCCCGCCAGGACTTGGTGCACGCCATGCCCGAGTTCATGCGCGAGCGTCATCACGTCGCGCGGCCGGCCCTGGTAGTTGAGCAACACATAGGGGTGGGCGGACGGCACGGTCGGATGCGCGAAGGCGCCCGGCGCCTTGCCGGGCCGGACCGGCGCGTCGATCCAGCGGCCGTCGAAGAAGCGCCGGGCGATCTCCGACATCTCCGGCGAGAACCCCCGGTAGGCGTCCAGCACCGTGTCGCGCGCCTCGGGCCACCCGATGGTGCGCTGCTCGACCTTGGGCAGGGGCGCGTTGCGGTCCCAGAAGTTCAGCGCCTCGACCCCGAACCACTTCGCCTTCAGCCGGTAATAGCGGTGAGACAGCCTCGGATAGGCGGCCCGAACGGCCGACACCAGCGCGTCCACGACCTCGCGCTCCACCCGGTTCGACAAATGGCGGCTGTCGGCCACGTCCTCGAAGCCGCGCCAGCGGTCAGCGATCTCCTTGTCCTTGGCCAAAGTGTTGGTGATGAGCGTGAAGATGCGCAGGTTCGACGTCAGCGTCGCCGCGAGGGCGTCGGCCGCGGCCTTGCGCACCTCGCCGTCGGCGTCCTGCAGCTTGTTCAAGGTCGGCTCGAGGGTCAGCTCCTCGCCCCCGACGGTGAATTTCAGCGCCGAGATGGTCTCGTCGAACAGCCGGTTCCAGGCGGCCCGACCGCTGACCGACTTCTCATGGAAGAGCTGCTCCAGCTTGTCGTCGAGCTGGTAGGGCTTCTCCTTGCGGATGTCTTCGAGCCAGGGGCGGTAATGGCTGAGCGGCGCCTTCGCGGCGAGCGCGTCGAGACGCGAATCGTCCAGGCGGTTCAGCTCGAGCTGGAAGAACAGCAGGTCCGACGAGGCCGCGGTCAGGCGCTCCTGAGCGTCGCCGTAGAACTTCGCCCGCTTCGGGTCGGTGGTGTCGCCGGCATAGACCAGCCCCGCATAGGAGATCACGCGGCCGAGCCGGTCCTCGATGCCCTCGTAGCGCTGGATCGCCTTGTGCAGCGCCGTTTCCGGCTCGGCGCCCGAGATCAGCGCGTCGAGCTTGCCCCGGTACTGGTCGGCGAAGGCCTTGCAGTCGCTCTCGGCCCTGCCGAGGTCGCCGGCGAACTCCGCCGAATCCATCCCGGGATAAAGATCCGACAGGTCCCACTCGGGCAGTCCGCCGAGTGCGGCCCCGGAGGACCTCGAGGCGGACGCGGAACGGGGCGTGATCGGAAAGACGGGCATGGTTCACCGGATGACGTTGGGCGGGGGCGCAGGCTGCCTATCACATATCGAGGCTACCGCGCTTCGATCAATGCCCGGCGGCCGCTTCGCGGGCCGTTAAAGAGGCGTTTACCGGCAAGCCTCATCGTTTGCGTCGAAACGGGACAGAGACGCAAGGCGCGGAATGACGACCACGGCACTGATCGTTGACGACGATCCCATTCAGCGTCGCCTGCTGGACAGCATGATCAACCGCCTCGGCTACTCGACCCGGGTGGCCGAACGCGGCGAGCAGGCGCTGGAGATCCTGACCGGCCCCGAAGGCGACCAGATCGACATCGTCGTGCTCGACCTCGTGATGCCCGATCTGGACGGCATGGGCGTGCTGGCCCGGCTGAGGCAGGCCGGCAAGGCGGTCCCGGTCATCGTCCAGACCGCGCACGGATCGATCGAGACGGTGATTTCGGCGATGCGGGCCGGCGCCTCCGACTTCGTGGTCAAGCCCGTCGGGGCCGAGCGGCTCGCGGTGTCGATCAAGAACGCGCTGCGCACCGGCGCGCTCGAGGACGAGATCCGCCGGATCAACCGTCACGCCCAGGGCGCCCTGACCTTCAAGGACCTCGTCACCCGCAGCCCCGAGATGGCCAGGGTGATCCGGCTGGGCGAACGCGCCGCCAAGTCCAACATTCCAGTGCTGCTCGAGGGCGAGTCGGGCGTCGGCAAGGAGCTGCTGGCGCGCGCCATCCAGGGCTCGTCCGAACGCCGCGGCAAGCCCTTCGTCACGGTGAACTGCGGAGCCATACCGGACAATCTCGTCGAGTCGATCCTGTTCGGCCACGAGAAGGGCTCGTTCACGGGCGCGACCGAGCGCCATGTCGGCAAATTCGTCGAGGCCAATGGCGGCACCTTGTTCCTCGACGAGGTCGGGGACCTGCCGCTGGACGCGCAGGTGAAGCTGCTGCGCGCCATCCAGGAGGGGGAGGTCGACCCCGTGGGCGGCCGCAAGACCGTGAAGGTCGACGTCCGGCTGGTCTCCGCCACCAACGCCAACCTCATCGAGGCCGTCAAGCAGGGCCGATTCCGCGAGGACCTGTTCTACCGGCTCAACGTCTTCCCGATCACGATCCCGCCCCTGCGCGGCCGCCGCGAGGACGTGCCGGACCTGGCGCGACGCTTCATGGCCCGCTTCGCCGCCGAGGAGGGCAAGCGCCTGCGCGGCATCACGGCTGAAGCCTCCGCGCTGCTTTCGAGCTATCCTTGGCCGGGCAATGTCAGGCAACTGGAGAACGCCGTGTTCCGGGCGGTCGTGCTCTGCGACGGCGACGAGCTGACGGTGGACGAGTTCCCGCAGATCGCCGCCCAGGTGGACGGATTCGAGATCCGCGTCCCGCCGGCGGCGCCGCCCGTCTTCGCGCCGTCCGTGTACGGGATGACGCCGCCGCAGCCCCGGGCGGCCGAGGAGCCGCCGGCGCCCGCCATCGAGCTGCGCGACCCGAGCCGCATGACCCTTCTGGACGAGAACGGCGATGTCCGGACCCTGGCGGCGCTGGAGGAGGAGGCCATTCGCTTCGCGCTCGGCCACTACCGTTCGCACATGACCGAGATGGCCAGGAAACTGGGGATCGGGCGCTCGACTCTCTACCGGAAGTTGAAGGAGCTCGGACTGGACGAGTCCGGCGAGCAGGCGGACGAGGCGGCGGCCTGACCGCCGCAGGGTGCGCCGGACACACTCGCCGGCAAATCGCGGCGCGGACCGTCCGGACGGCCTTTCGGGGCCGCCCGGCGCTTGTTATCGGATGCCCAGGACGACACAAACCTTGACGTCGGATAGGCCGGCGGCGAATCGATGGAGTGCGTGATGCGGGCTCTGCCCTGGCGTGTGGCGATGATGGGGGCGTCCCTGCTGACGCTCGCCGTTGCGCTGGCCTCCCCCGGCCGGGCCGAAGATCCTGCGCCCCAGGGCGCGGACGTCTCAGCCGCTCCGATGGCGCAGGTCGACGTGGTGGTCCCGCTGCCGGAGGCTCCGACAGCCCTGATCGCCAGCGAGGCCGCGCCGTCCGCCGAAGCGAAGGTCGACATCCCGCCCCCGGACCTGCCGGCCGTGACGGTCGTGATCGAGCCCGACCCGGCGCCCCCCGCTCCTCCCGTCCGGGCGGCGGAGACCCCCAAGTCCGCGCCCCCGAACGCCGCCCCCGCGCGAGCCGAGCAGGCCGCCGCGCCCACCCTCGATCCGGCCGCGGTGCGGGACGCCTTGCGCGACGCCCTCAAGGCCTTCTCCGAGGGCAAGGGCTCCCGGCCGGTCGCCCGCCTGGCCAGGAAGGAGCGCGACGCCCTGACTGCCTTCTATGCGGAGCGCCAGAACGAGCCGGCCTGGTACCCGGGCGGGCAAGCCACGCCGGCGGCTCGCGGCGCGCTGGCCCAGATCGCCAGCGCCGAGCAGGACGCGCTGGACCCGACGGCCTATCCGGCGGCGACCCTCGCGGCCGGAGCCGGCGCCGCCGACGTCGCGGAGGCCGAACTCGCTCTATCGGCCGCCGCCGTGGCCTATGCGCGGGACGCCCGCGGCGCCCGGATCGAGCCAAGCCGCCTGTCCAACCTGCTGACGCCCGATCTGGACTTGCCCGCCGCGCCCGACGTGCTGAACGCGCTGCTCTCAGCCGCCGACGCCGGGCGGGCGCTCGCCGCCTACCAGCCGCCTCACGCCGGCTATTGGGCCCTCAAGGCCAAGCTGCACGAGATGCGCGAGGCGACGGGCGCGGTGCGGCCGGGCGAGGACGACCTGGAGGGCCCGCCCCTGCGGTATGGCTCCGTGGACCGGCGCGTGCCCCTGATCCGGGCCAAGCTCAATCTCGATCCCAAGCCCGACCAGGCCTATGACGACGACCTGATCGCCGCCATCAAGGCCCTGCAGCGCAGCCACCGCGTGCGGGCGACCGGCATCTTCGACCAGCGCGCCTCCGAGATCCTGACCGGCCGTCCGCGCGTCACGGTCGGATCCTTCGCCATCGGCGACGTCATCGCCAACATGGAGCGCTGGCGCTGGCTGCCCCACGACCTCGGCGACCGCCGGATCGAGGTGAACCTGCCCGAATTCGCGCTGCGGCTCTACGAGAACGGGGCCGTCGTGCACCGCACCCGCGTCATCGTGGGCAAGACGACGTCGCCGACGCCGGTCTTCTCGCACATGATGGACCACGTCATCGTCAACCCGTCCTGGTACCTGCCGCCCTCGATCCTGAAGAACGAGTTCCTGCCCAAGCTCGCCGAAGATCCGAACTACGCGGCGCGGCTCGGCTACGAGGTGATCCGGCGCGGCAATTCGGTCAGCGTCCGCCAGCCGCCGGGCGAGCGCAACGCGCTCGGCTTCATCAAGTTCATGTTCCCCAACCAGCACGCCGTCTATCTCCACGACACGCCGTCCAGGAGCCTGTTCGGCAACGAGAGGCGCGCCTTCAGCCATGGCTGCGTCCGGGTCGAGAACCCGTTCCGGCTCGCCGATTTCGTGCTGGGCGACCAGGGCTATGACGAAAAGCGGCTCCGGGGCCTGATCGGCAAGGGAGAGCGGACGATCAAGTTCCGCCAGCCGCTGCCGATCCACCTCACCTATTTCACGATTTCTGTGGACGAGAACGGCCGGCTGCAGCGCCGCGAGGACCTCTACGGCTATGACGGCCGCATCAAGACCGCGCTCGGCGTCGGCCCCGACGGGCGTCGTTTCGCCCATCTGGCCAGTCCGCCCGCCTTGCGGCCCATCTCCATCATGGCGGAGCCCTGAACCGCGGCCTTCGCGCCGCTGTCCGCGCAGGATCGGCCGCCTGGGGCGGCGCGATTCCTCCCGACTTTACCATTGACGCCTGCCGTGGTGATATCGCGCCGCGCCCGGCCTTGAGCTCGGCTGCCCGGAGGGGACGCCGGGCGCTCGGCGCAGCCCTGCGGCCGATCTCGGCCGCGGCGGCTTCCGGACGGGGGGCGCTAACGTGCCGTTAATCCTTTTGGGCAAGTTTCGATTCATCATAAATCGGGGCGCGCGAGGGTTCGACCTCCGGTCCGCTGAACAGATGGGTTGAGCCTTGCGGTCCACGTTGGCGTTCCGGACCGTGGCCGTGTTGGCGCGTTGCCTCAAGTCGGCGACGCCTGGCCTGGCCGCGCTATCGCTCATGCTTGGAGAGACCGGAAACCTGGGCGACGCGGTCGCCAACGGGGACACCCGGGCGATCAGCATCTACCACACCCACTCCAAGGAAAGCGCCACGATCACGTTCAAGCGCAACGGCGTCTATGACCGCGACGGCCTGGAGAAGCTGAACTGGATCCTGCGCGACTGGCGCCGCGACGAGCCCACCAGCATGGACCCGCGGCTGTTCGACATCGCCTGGGAGGTCTATCGGGAGACGGGTTCGCAGGAGCCCATCAACATCGTCTCGGCCTATCGGGCGCCCGAGACGAACGCCATGCTGCGCCGCCGCTCGCGCGCGGTCGCCAAGCACTCCCAGCACATGCTGGGCAAGGCGATGGATTTCTACCTGCCGGACGCCTCGATGGCGAAGGTGCGCGAGATCGCGCTGCGGCTGCAGCGCGGCGGCGTCGGCTATTATCCGACCGCCTACAATCCCTTCGTCCATCTCGACGCCGGCAGCGTCCGCCACTGGCCGCGCCTCACCCGCGACCAGCTCACCCGCCTGTTCCCGGACGGCAAGACCGTGCACATGCCGACGGACGGCAAGCCGATGCCGCGCTACGAGGAGGCCGCCGCCGAGGTCGTCGCCAATGGCGGCACGGTGTTCGCCTATGCGGGCGGCGAGAACGAGGAAGGCCCCGCGCCGGTCGTCGCAAGCCGCCGCGGCAAGAGCTTCTTCGCGGCGCTCTTCGGGATCGGCGGAGGCGAGGACGAGGACGAGGACCTCGCCCAGGCTCCGCGCGGCCGCGGCCGCGTCGCGTCGCGGCCCACGCCCCAGGCGCAGGCCTACGCGCCCTCCGCCACCGTGGACGACCGCTTCGTGGGCGCCTATTCGACGCGCGCCATGTTCGCGTCGGCCGCTCCGGCCCAACCGGTCCGCGCGCCGATCGCGCCGCGCCCGGCCCCGGCTCCGGCCCCGCAGGCCGAGGACGAGGCGCAAGGCGTCCAGGAGCGCCCGATCGTCGTGGGCTCGCTGGGTCCGGCGGGCGCGGCCGTTATCGAGCCGACCCCTTCGCCCGCGCCGGCCCCTGTCGCGCCGAAGCTGGTCGACGTCCCGCAGCCGCTGATCCGCCCGGCCGCGCTGCTGCCGGCCGCGAGCCAGGTCCAGGCCGCGCCGTCACAGCCTCAGCCCCAGATGGTCTGGCAGGCGGGTCCCGCCGGGGCGCCCGGCCAGCCCTCTCCTGTCGGCGCAGCGGAAGCCGCGCCGCGCTACGCCGCCGTGCCGCTGCCGCTCGCGCGGCCCGCGGACCTCGGCGGCGCCCTCGCCTCCGCGACGCCGGCCGCGCTGCTGACCGCCAATGTTCCGCTCCCGCCGAGCCGGCCCGTCGCGCTGGCCTCGCTGGTTCCCATGATCCCGGCTTCGCTGCCCGCCGGGACGCCGGCTCTGGCCGCTCCCGAGGCCGCGCCGCGGTCGGCGGAGCCCGCGCGGCGCCCGCACCAGGAGCCCGCCGGCGCGAAGGAGACCGCCAGGGACGCGTCGGCCCATTCGTCGCAGGAGCCACCCGACGAAGAGGCGCTGGACCGCGATGGATTGAAGTCGCTGTTCGCCGGAGCGAGCGTCGCCGGCGCGGCGCGGCCCGGCGCGGCCCAGAAGGCGCCGTCCGTGAGCACCGCCAAGTCGCGGCCCGCGCAGCGCGAGATCTCGCACGCGGCGGCAAACCCGGTCGCGACCGTGGCGATGAATTTCAGCCACGGACCGAACGAGCTGGCGACCGATCACTTCTCCGGGCCGGCCGTGAAGCCGCTGGGGTCCGCTCGCTTCACGCCCGCCCGGTGACGGGGCCGACCGGCCTCACGCCATCCCGAGCGCTTCGAGATAGAGCTCCATGATGGCCTCCTGCTCCTTGCGCTCGGCGTGGTCCTGCTTGCGGATGGCGACGATCTTGCGGATGATCTTGGTGTCGAAGCCGTTGCCCTTGGCTTCGCCGTAGACGTCCTTGATGTCCTCGCTGAGGGCCTTCTTCTCCTCCTCGAGCCGCTCGATGCGCTCGATGATGGCCTTCAGCTGATCGGCCGCAATCGAATTGTCCATGATGTCCGGGCCCCGTCCAGGTCGTCGCCGTGTGAGCATCGCAGGGCCGGACGGCGTCGCGCCGGCTCACGAGATGCGTGAAAAGCAAAGCTCGCCCCCGGCTCGACTCATGGAGCCGGGCCGAAGGACGAGGCGCGTCGGTTTCGGCCAACTGGCCGCCGTGGTCAAGGCCGCCCCGAAAAAGGCCGTTTGGGCCTGTGGATGCCGGGGATGAGGCGTCAGATGCTCGGGCCCGGATCGCCCCTGAAGGCCGCCCTCTGGCGGCTCGCCGTGCGGGTGGGATGGAGTTCGATGCGGTGCTGCGCCGGGTCCGCCGCCAGCTCTCCGATGATGCGGGCGAGCCTCTCGCCCCAGGCCAGCGCGCCGGCCTCGGTCCCGATCAGGTCCTGCCTCACCTCGATGAGCGCGTTGGAGAGCCCGCGCGCGGTGGCGTGCCGGTTCACGGTGTCGCCCGCCAGCGCGCCGTCATAGGGCTCGTTGTCGCCCACCACGAGATCGCCCTCGGCCTGCAGAGCCTCGATCAGCGGCAGGGGCAGCCGCGGGTCGGCGTCCCACAGCACGGTGACGTGCCAGGGCCGCGGCGCGCCCTTCCAGGCCGGCGTAAAGGAATGCATGCTGACGATCATCGGCGGCGGCCCGGCCTCCAGCGACGCCGCGATGGCCGCCTCCACGGCCCGGTCGTAGGGCCGGTAGAAGCGCGCCAGGCGCCGCTCCACCTCGGCCCGGTCCGCCCTGGCGTTGCCGGGCACGACGGCGCCGTCGGAGAGCCGCATCACCAGCGTCGGATCGTCCTCGCCCCGGTTCGGATCGATCAGCAGCCGCGAGAAGGTGCTGAACACCGCCGGGCAACCCAGGATCTCCGCCATGCGGCGGGTCGTGGCCGCGATGCCGATGTCATACGCGATATGGCGCTCCAATTGACCGGCAGGCAGGCCGAGGCCGGCGTATTCAGCCGGGATCGCGTTCGACGCGTGGTCGCAGAGCAGCACGACGCCGCTCGCCGGGTCTCCCGGCATGACGACGGGGCGGTGAGGCGTGGGCTGGTGCGAGGCGTTCGGCATGCTGGAATCCCGGTCGCCGCAACCATAGTGACGCGCCGGGCGAACTGCCATAGGAGTGTACCCCCCGCCGCGCACCCATGCCCGATGACGACGCCAGACCTCGCCCGCCCCTCGCCTGACCCGCTCGCGCCGGCCGCCGCGCCGCAGGCGGCCGGACGCGCGGGCCCGTTGGCCGCGCTCGTGGGCGGAGCGCTCGCGATGGGGATCTCGCCCATTTTCGTGCGGCTGGCGCAGGACGCGGGCGTCGGCCCCTTCGCCTCCGCCTTCTGGCGCGTCGCGCTGGCCCTGCCGGTCCTCTACGCCTGGGCGAGGCTGGAGGAGCGCGCCGCCGGTGCGGGAGCCAGGCCGACCTTCACCCGCGCCGCCGTGATCTCGGGCGTCCTGTTCGGCGGCGACCTGCTGTTCTGGCACGTGTCGATCCTGAAAACGACCATCGCCAACGCCACGTTCTTCGCCACCACGGCGCCGATCTGGGTCGTCCTGTTCTCATGGCTGGTGCTGAAGCAGCGCGTCCGGCGGGAGATCCTCGCCGGCATCGGGTTGTGCCTGCTGGGGGGCGTCGCCCTGATCGGACACTCCCTGCAGGTCGACCCGGCCAAGCTGCGCGGCGACCTCTACGGGCTCGCAACCGCCGTGTTCTTCGGGCTCTACTTCATCGCCGTGCAGGCCGCCCGCAAGGAGGCCGGCGCGGCCCGCGTGACCTTCGCCCTCTCCTGCGTCACGGCGGTGATCCTGCTGGCGGCGGCGCTGGTGGCGGGCGACCATCTGTGGCCCGTGACGGCGGCCGGCGTCGCGGCGCTGTTCGCCATGTCGTGGCTCAGCCATGCGGGCGGCCAGGGGCTGCTTTCGGTGGCGCTGGGGCGCCTGCCGGCCGTCTTCTCGTCGCTGGTGATCTTCCTGGAAGCGGTCGCCGCCGCGCTCGTGGCCTGGGCCGCGCTGGGAGAAGCCGTCACGCTGGTTCAGGCGTTCGGCGGAGCGCTCATCCTGGTCGGCATCTGGGTCGCGAGGCCGCGCGAGCCGCGACCCGCCGCCGCGGCGCCGGCGCTTCGCACCGATGGAGGGCGACCATGAGCGATTGCAAGGCCAGGCGCGCCGTGTTGCGCGCCGCGTTCGACGCGGCCGTGAAGGCCGCTCATCCCAGCGCCTGCCTGCCGCCGCATTTGCCCCCCGCCCCCGAGCGCGGGCGCATCCTCGTGCTGGCCGCCGGCAAGGCCGCCGCCAGCATGACGGCCGCCGCCGAGGCCTTCTATCTCGACCGCTGCGGGATTTCGCCCGACCGGCTGGCGGGCCTCGCCGTGACCCGCATCGGCTATGGCGAACCCACCCGGGTGGTGGAGGTGGTGGAGGCGGGCCATCCCGTGCCCGACCAGAGCGGCGTCGACGCGACCCGCCGCACCCTGGCGCTGGCGCAGGCCGCCGGCCCCGACGACCTTGTCCTGGTCCTCATCTCGGGCGGCGGCTCGGCCAACTGGATCGCCCCCGCCGGAGGGCTCACGCTGGCCGAGAAGCAGGCCGTCACGCGCGCGCTGCTGCGCTCGGGCGCGTCGATCGGCGAGATCAACACGCTGCGCAAGCGGCTCTCCCTGATCAAGGGCGGACGCCTCGCGCGTCTCGCCGCCCCCGCCCGGCTGCTGACGCTGGCGATCTCGGACGTGCCGCACGACGACCCGTCGACCATCGCGTCGGGCCCCACCGTGCCGGACCCCACCACGATGGCGCAGGCGCGCGCGGTCGCGGCCAAGTACCGGCTTGACCTGCCGCCCGCCGCGCGGGCGCTCCTCGACGACGACGCCAACGAGACCCCGAAGCCCGGCGATCCCGTGTTCCGCAACGCCGAGTTCCGCATCGTCGCCAGGCCGGCCCAGTCCGTCGAGGCGGCCGCCGAGACGGCGCGGGCGGCCGGTTACGAGCCGCTGTCGCTCGGCGCGGACCTGGAGGGAGAGGCGCGCGAGGTCGCCTTCGCGCACGCCGCCGAGGCGCTGCGCCTCCGGCGGGAGGGACGCAAGGCTGCGCTGATCTCGGGCGGCGAACTCACCGTGACCATCCGCGGGACGGGCCGCGGCGGCCCCAACCAGGAATACGCGCTCGCGCTCGCCGTCGCGCTGAAGGGCGAGCCGGGCGTGGCGGCGCTGGCCGGCGACACGGACGGCACCGACGGCGGCGCCGGCAAGCCCGACGATCCCGCCGGAGCGGTGATCGACGAAACCACCCTGGCCCGGGCCCGGTCGGCCGGGCTGGACCCTGGGGCGTCCCTGGACGACAACGATTCGACCGCCTTCTTCGAGCGCCTGGGCGACCTGCTGGTCCCCGGCCCGACCCGGACCAACGTCAACGACATCCGGGTCATCCTCGTCGGTTGACAGGGACCCGCCCGGCTCGCCAAATCGAAAGCCGAATCGGGGCCTGGATGGCCGCCTCCGTTCCATGGACGCCACGCGCACGATGCTGCTGTTCCGCCTTTCCGTCCTGCCCGCCCTCCTGGCGACAGCCGCCAGCCTCGCCGGCGCGGCGCCGGCGCATGCGGACCTGCGCCTGTGCAACCTCACGCAAAGCCGCATCGGGGTGGCGCTGGGCTACCGCGATCCGCAGGGCTGGCTCTCCGAAGGGTGGTGGAACCTGAAGCCCAACGAGTGCGAGACCATGCTGAAGGGCGGCCTCGCGGCGCGCTTCTACTACATCTACGCGCAGGACTACGACCGCGGCGGGGAGTGGGGCGGCAAGACCTTCATGTGCACCCGCGACAAGGAGTTCACGGTGCGCGGGGCGGAGGATTGCCTGGCGCGCGGGTTCGACCGCGTCGGCTTCTTCGAGATCGACACCGGCGAGCAGAAGAGCTGGACCGTGCAGCTCACCGACCCCAGCCGGGCCCCGACCACCCGGGCCCCCTGAGGGGCCACCCTTCTACTCGGCGGCCGCGGCGAGGCTGGCCTGGCCGGCGACCCGCTCGATCTCCGCCAGCACGACCTCGTTCGCCGCGTGGTGCGGCATGTGGCCGATCCCCGGCAGCAGCGTCAGACGCGACCCGGCGATCTGCCGGTGGATCGCGACCGAGTGGATCACCGGCGAGACGATCTTGTCGGCCTCGCCATGCAGGATGCTGGTGGGAACCCTGATCTCGGCGTAACGGCGGGACTGGACCTTCAGATGGTCGTTGAGGTCGATCAGGTCTTCCGCATTGGCCTGGAACTCGGCCGGCCGCAGCAGCAGGCGAACGGCGGTGCGATCGGCGTAGCCGGGCGGCGGCTCGTTCGGGGCGAACACGGCGCGCACGCCGGCGTCCAGCGCCAGGGCGGTCACCGGCGTCGCGACCGTATAGTTGAACAGGGTCGCGAAGCGCCTGTCGGAGGCCGCCCGGTTGTACCAGGCGACCCCGCCCATCCAGGGATGCGTCGCTCCGGCCAGCAGCACCAGGCCGCTGACCATGTCCGGGTGGTCGAGCGCCAGCGCCGTCGCGAGCGAGCCGGACCACGAATGGCCCACGACCACGGCCTTGTCGACGCCGACGGCCGACAGGGCCGCCCGGATCGTCCTGGCCTGCGCGGCCGGCGAGGAGGCCGAGCGCTCCCCGATCCTGTCGGTCCAGCCATGGCCCGGCCGATCCACCGCGATCACGCGCCGCCGCCGGGCGAGCTGGTCCCCGATCGCCATCATCATGTCGCCGGAGTTCGCGGACGCGCCATGCAGCAGCAGGATCGCGGCGCCGGGCGCGCCGCCGTCCGGGCCGCGGTCGACCAGATGCACGGTCCCGCCCTCGACTGGCACGAGGCGCCCTTTGGGCGGATGCGCCCGGGACTGGGCTTCGGCGAGCAGGGACGACGCCAGGGCGGAGGCGGCGGCGGCGCCGGCCGCGAGGCCCAGCGCGATGGCGGTGCGTTTCATGCAGGGGATGTCTCGGTGGGGCGGAAAGGGCGGCGATCTCGCCTGAAGACGCATGGCGCGACGTCATGGGTCCCATGCGCCTCGCTATGTCGCAGAGCGCGCTTTCAGAGATCGGAGCCGCCGACCTCCGCCGCGAGGCTCTGGACGGCCTTCTTCACGTCCGCCAGGAAGGGATTGATGGCGAGGGCCTTCTGGAACACCGCATAGGCGGCCTTCCGGTCGCCGTTCTGCTGCAGGATGATGCCCAGGCCCGAGAGCGCGCCGAAGTGACGGGGCTCGCGCGCCAGCACCTCCCGCAGGTCGGCCATGGACCGGGTCACGTCGCCCATCATGAAGAAGATCGTGGCGCGCTTGTTCCAGGCCTCCGCCCAGTCGGGCTGCAGCGCGATGGCGCGGTCCAGGAGCTCGATCGCCAGAGGCTGGTCCTGACCGGCGGCCTCCATGGCGCGCACGAACAGGAGGTCGGCGGTGTCGCTGCCCGAGCGCATCCATCGGCGCTGGATCGACGCCACGATGCCCTTGGCCTCGCTCTCGTCGGTCGACTTGGAGAGCCGTGCGTAGAGGTCGTCCAGCGTCGCCGCGCGCGGCGGAGGCGCCGCGTCCGGCTTGCGGGCGCCGGGGGCCGGGCCTGCGGCGGGCTGGATCAGCGGCTCGAGCGGCCGGGAGACCGCCGGCGAAGCGACGGCCAGAGAGCCCAGGGCCACGGAGCCCAGTTGCACGGAGCCCAGGGCCAAGGCGGTCAGAAACAGGGTCCGGATCTGGCGCATGCCCTGGATGATAGGGCGGGTCGCGGCGCTGTCAAAGCCCATGCTGTCGCACGACGCACGAAAACAGGGCGCTGACCGCGCCCTGTCCGGCATCGCCTCACCTCAGAGCGGCCGTCTCCCCGCCCGTGGGCGAGGACGGCCGAACGCCTCAGCCCTGGCGGGCCTTGTAGCGCTTCTGGGTCTTGTTGATGATGTAGACGCGGCCCTTGCGGCGCACGATCTGGTTGTCGCGGTGACGCTCGCGCAGCGACTTGAGAGAGTTGCGGATCTTCATCGGTCCAGTCTCGCTTCGATCGGTCGCGCGGAACGACCTGAATGGGTCTAGGATCTTCGCGGGCGCGCCACGCGCAACGTGGTTCTGCGGCCCACGCGCCCTTCGGTGCTGGTCAATAGTCCATCCGCTCTGCCGTTTCAAGCCGGCGAGCGCCGAAAGCTGCACGGATCGCTACACTTCCGCCCAGGCGCAAGCGCTGCATTTTCCCCTCGATCTCCGCTGAATTCCGGGCATGATGCCCGAACAGGCCGCGAAACAGGCCAATATCGAGAAATGCGCCAGGGAGCACCGCGATGAGGGCATGGACGATCGGCTGGGCCGCCGGAATCGCGTTGGCGGGCGCCGCCTCGCTGGCCGCCCCCGCTTCCGCCAAGGACGTCAAGATCTGCCTTCTCGCCGGCAAGACGGGCCCGCTCGAGGCCTACGCCAAGCAGACCGAGAACGGCTTCATGCTGGGCCTCGAATATCTCACCAAGGGCGCGATGCAGGTGGGGGCCGACAAGCTGCAGGTGATCGTCAAGGACGACCAGCTCAAGCCTGACCGCGGCAAGGCGCTGCTCGAGGAGTGCTACGCCGACGACAAGGCCGACATCGCCGTGGGCACGAGCGGCTCGCCCGTGGCGCTGGCCATGCTGCCCGTCGCCGAGGAAATGAAGAAGGTCCTGATCGTGGAGCCGGCCGTGGCCGATTCGATCACCGGGGAGAAGTGGAACCGCTACGTCTTCCGCACCGGCCGCAGCTCCTATCAGGACGCCCTCGCGGCCGCCGCGGCCGTTCCGGACGGCGACGTCTCCATCGGCATGATGGCGCTCGACACCGCCTTCGGGCGCGACGGCGTGGCGGCCTTCAAGGAGGCGCTCGCGGGCGTGCGGCCCAAGGCCAAGGTCGTGGCCGAGGAATACGCCGCCGGCAACACCGCCGACTTCACGCCCTTCGCCGAGCGGCTGTTCAACGGCCTGAAGGACAAGCCCGGCAAGCGCCTGATCGCCTTCATCTGGGCCGGCGCGCATCCGATCGCCAAATTCGTCGACATGAAGCCCGAGCGCTTCGACATCGTCCTGGCGCCGGGCGGCAACCTCCTTCCGGTCATGGCCGGCTGGAAGAGTTTCGCGGGCGCGGAAGGCGGCATCTACTACTATTACGGCTTCCCGCAGAATCCGCAGAACGACTGGCTGAAGGCGGAATATCAGAAGCGCTTCAACGCCCCGCCGGACTTTTTCGTCGCCGGCGGGTTTTCGGCCGCCTCGGCCGTGGTGGCCGCCCTGCAGAAGTCCGGTTCGACCGACGCCGAAAAGCTGATCGCCGCCATGGAGGGCATGAGCTTCGACACGCCCAAGGGAACCATGACCTTCCGGAAGGAGGATCACCAGGCCCTGCAGGACATGTATCACTGGCGCATCAAGAAGGGCGCGACGGACACCGATCTGCTGGAGCTGGTCGCCACCATCCCGGCCAAGGACATGCCCCTGCCCATGCGCAACAAGCGGTGACCGCGACTGCACCGCCCTGCCCCGTCCTGGAGACGCGCGACCTCACGATCCGTTTCGGCGGGCATGTGGCGGTCGACCGCGTCTCCTGCCGCTTCGAGCGCGGCACGCTGACCGCCATCGTGGGCCCTAACGGGGCGGGCAAGACGACATGGTTCAACCTCATCTCCGGCCAGCTGCGGGCGACCGGCGGACGCGTGCTGCTGGAGGGCGTCGACGTCACCGGCCTGGGGCCGGCGGCGCGAACGAGGCGCGGGATGGGCCGGGCCTTCCAGCTCACGAACCTGTTCCCCAACCTTTCCGTGCGCGAGAATGTCCGCCTCGCCGTCCAGGCCCGCGCCGGAGGCGGCTCCACGATCTGGCGCCGGTGGAGCGACCGGACGGACTGGATCGAGCAGGCCGACAGGATCCTCGAGCAGGTCGCCCTGTCGGACGAGCGGCGCGTCCCCGCCGCCGCGCTGCCGCATGGAGACCAGCGCAAGCTGGAGGTCGCCGTCATGATGGCCCTGGAGCCCCGGGTCCTGATGTTCGACGAACCGACCGCCGGCATGTCGGTCGACGAGGTCCCGGTCGTGCTCGACCTCATCCAGCGCCTCAAGGACCAGGGCGACAGGACCATCCTGCTGGTCGAGCACAAGATGGACGTGATCCGCAGCCTCGCGGACCGCATCGTCGTCCTGCACAATGGCCAGCTGGTCGCGGATGGAGAACCGGCCGCCGTCATCGCCTCTCCGATCGTGCAGGAGGCCTATCTGGGCGTCAGCGCCGGGAGCGAGCCCGACCATGGCTGAACCGATCCTCACTCTCGCCGGCGTCCACACCCATATCGGCCAGTACCACATCCTGCAGGGCGTCGATTTCGCCGTCGCGCCCGGCCAGACGACGGCGCTCCTCGGCCGCAACGGCGCGGGCAAGACCACGACGCTGCGCACCATCATGGGGCTGTGGGCCCCGAGCCGCGGCGAGATCCGCTTCGACGGCCGGCCCGTCGGGGGCCTCGCCACCCCCGAGATCGCCCGCATGGGCGTGGCCTATGTGCCGGAAAGCATGGGCGTCTTCGCCGACCTCACCGTGCGCGAGAACATGATCCTGGCGGCGCGCGAGGGCCCGCCCCCGGCGGCGCGGCTCGACTGGATCTTCGGCTTCTTCCCGGCCTTGAAGACGTTCTGGAACCATCCCGCGGGGGTGCTCTCCGGCGGGCAGAAGCAGATGCTCTCGATCGCCCGCGCCGTCGTCGAGCCGCGCCGCCTCATCCTGATCGACGAGCCCACCAAGGGCATCGCTCCCGCGATCGTGGAGAACATGATCCGCGCCTTCCGCGAGCTGAAGCGATCCGGCGTGACCATCCTGCTCGTCGAGCAGAACCTGCGCTTCGCGCAGGCGCTGGCGGACGCCGTCGCCGTCATGGACGACGGACGCATCGCCCATCGGGGAAGCATGCGGGACCTGGCGGCCGATGCGGACCTGCAGTCTCGGCTGCTGGGCCTATCGCTGGGAGCTCACGCGTGACCGACGTCGCCCGCCCCCGCGCCGACCTGTGGCCCCTGGCGCTCCTCCCGGCGCTCGCGCTGATCGCCCTGCCGCTGGTGGGCAGCCCAAGCGCCTGGATCACCCTCACGGTGGCCGGTCTCGCGATGGGGATGATGATCTTCGTCGTGGCCAGCGGGCTGACGCTGATCTTCGGCCTCATGGACGTGCTGAATTTCGGCCACGGCGCCTTCATCGCAGTCGGGGCCTATGCGGCTTATTCGGTGCTCGGCCCCGTCTCGGCCTGGCTCGGCGCCGATACGCTGGCCCTGAACCTGGCCGCCCTTCTGGCCGCCGCGCTGGCCGCCATGGCGGTGACGGGCGCGCTCGGGCTCGCTTTCGAGCGCGTCATCGTCCGGCCGGTCTATGGCCATCACCTGAAGCAGATCCTGATCACCATGGGTGGGCTCGTGGTGGCCGAGCAGATGATCCGGGTCCTGTGGGGGGCCGACCAGAAGGCGATGCCGCTCCCGGCGGGCCTGCGCGGGGCCGTGATGGCGGGCGACGTCGCGATCGAGAAGTTCAGGCTGCTCGCCGTGGGCGTCGGCCTGGTCGTGTTCATCGCCATGCAGCTCGTCCTGAACCGGACCCGCATCGGCCTGCTGATCCGGGCCGGCGTCGAAAACCGCGAGATGGTGGAGGCGCTCGGCTACCGGGTCCGCCGGCTCTTCGTCGGCGTCTTCATGGCGGGTTCGGCCCTGGCCGGCCTCGGCGGAGCGCTGTGGGCGCTCTACCGCGAGACGCTGACCGCCGACATCGGCGGCGAGGTCATGGTCCTGGTCTTCATCGTCATCATCGTGGGCGGCCTGGGCTCGGTCGGCGGCTGCTTCATCGGCTCGCTCATGGTGGCGCTCATGGCCAATTACACCGGCTATCTCGCCCCCAAATTCGCCCTCGTCTCCAACATCGCCCTGATGGCGGCGGTGCTGATGTGGCGGCCCAATGGGCTCTACCCGGTGGCCAAGCGGTGAGCCGATGCTGAAGGCGCTTCTCTCGGGCGACCTGCCGCGCAGCCGGGCGCTGGCCGCCCTCCTGCTCGCCATCCTGATCGGGCTTGCGGGCGCGCCCTTCTGGTTCGGCGGCGCCCAGCCCATCAACACCGCCGCGAAGGTCTGCGTCTTCATCCTGCTGGTCGCCAGCTACGACCTGCTGATCGGCTACACGGGCGTGGTCTCCTTCGCGCACACGATGTTCTTCGGCATCGGCGGCTACGGGGTGGGGCTGGCCCTCTACGCCTGGGGCGCCGCGTGGACGTCCGTTTTCGGCGGCCTTGGCCTCGCTTTGCTGCTGGGCGTCGCGCTGGCGCTCGGCATCGGCCTGTTCTCGCTGCGCGTGCGGGCGATCTTCTACGCCATGATCACGCTCGCGGTCGCGTCGGCCTTCGCCGTCCTGGCCTCCCAGCTCTCGGGCCTCACCGGCGGCGAGGACGGCCGCTCCTTCCGGGTTCCGGAGCTGCTGCGGCCCGCGACGAAGCTGCTCGACGCGCCGGTGCTCGGGGTCGAGGTGAACGGCAGGATCGTCGCCTACTACATCGTCTTCCTCAGCGCCCTGGCGCTGTTCCTGGCGATGCTGCGGATCGTGAACTCTCCCTTCGGGCGCGTGCTCCAGGCCATCCGGGAGAACGAATTCCGGGCCGAGGCGCTGGGCTATCGCACCGTGTATTACCGGACGGCGGCGAACTGCCTCGCCGCCGGCATGGCCGTGATGGCCGGCGCGCTCAACGCGCTGTGGCTGCGCTACACCGGGCCGGACACGACCTTGTCCTTCACCATCATGGTCGACATCCTGCTCATGGTCGTGATCGGCGGCATGGGCACGCTCTATGGGGCGGTGATCGGGGCGACGCTCTTCGTGGTGGCCCAGAACTACCTGCAGAAGCTGATGGGCCTGGCGGCGGCCGCGACCGAGGGCGTTCCCCTCCTGCCGAGGCTGCTGGACCCGGACCGCTGGCTTCTGTGGCTCGGCGTGCTCTTCGTCCTGAGCGTCTACTTCTTCCCCACCGGCGTCGTCGGCCGGCTGCGCCGCCGCGCCGGCCCCGACCCGGGCTGATCCGGCCCGCGAGGGGTTTTGCCCCGCCTCAGGGGAGCATAGCATCGCCCTTGAAAGACGAAGCACGAGGACGCTCATGAGCACCGCCCCCGCGACGCATGGACCCGTCGTCACGTCCCGCCAGGGCCGCGTCGCCCTGATCCTGGCGGACAATCCGCCCGTGAACGCGCTGGCGCAGCCGGTCCGCGAGGGCCTGCTCAGGGCCGTCCAGGAGGCCGCGGCGGATCCGGCCGTCGACGCCCTGGCGATCGCCTGCGAGGGCCGCACGTTCTTCGCCGGCGCCGAGATCCGCGAATTCGGCAAGCCGCCGGTCCCGCCCGGCCTCGGCGAGGTGCTGGACGCCATCGAGGCTTGCCCCAAGCCGGTCGTCGCCGCCATCCACGGCACGGCGCTGGGCGGCGGCTTCGAGCTGGCGCTCGCCTGCCACGCGCGGATCGCCGATCCGAAGGCCGCCGTCGGACTTCCCGAGGTGAAGCTCGGGATCATCCCGGGCGCAGGCGGCACGCAGCGCGTCCCGCGCCTGGCCGGCCCGGTCGCCGCCCTCGAGATGATCGCGTCCGGCCGCCACGTCAGAGCCGAGGAGGCCAGGAGGCTCGGCCTGATCGACGCCGTCGCTGAACGCGACCTGCGCGTGGAGGCCGTGGAGCTCGCCCGCAGCCTGGTGGGCCGCCCTCCCCGCCGCACGGGCGAGTTGCCCGTTCCGGCGTTCGACCCCGCGGCCTTCGACGCGGCGGCGGCCGCCGTGGCGGCCAAGGCCCGCGGCCAGGTCTCGCCGGTCAAGGCCATCGAAGCCGTCCGCCTGGCCGCCGGCGGCGCCGGCATCCGCGAGGGACTCGCCGCCGAGCGGGCGATCTTTCGCGAGCTGGTCGGGTCCGACCAGGCCAAGGCGCTGCGCTACGCCTTCTTCTCCGAGCGCGAGGTGCAGCGCGTGCCCCACCTGCAGGGCGTCGCGCCGCGCCCGGTGGACGTCGTCGGCGTCATCGGCGCCGGCACCATGGGGGCCGGCATCGCGGTGGCGCTGCTCGACGCCGGGTTGAGGGTCATCGTCACCGAAACCAGCATCGAGGCGGTCGGCGCGGGGTGGGACCGCATCTCGGGCCTCTATGGGCGGGCGATGAAGTCCGGCCGGATCGACCAGGCGAAGCGCGACGAGCGCCTGTCCCGCCTCTCCGTGACGGACGACTTCGCCGAACTCGCCGCATGCGACCTCGTCATCGAGGCCGCCTTCGAGGACATGGCCGTGAAGCAGGAGATCTTCGGCCGTCTTGGCTCCGTCGCGCGGCCCGGCGCGACGCTGGCCACCAACACCTCCTATCTGGACGTCGACGCCATCGGCCGGGCCTCGGGCCGGCCAGAGGACGTCATCGGCCTGCATTTCTTCTCTCCCGCCAACATCATGCGCCTGGTCGAGGTGGTGGAGGGCGCCGCCAGCGCGAAGGACGCCGTGGCGACCGGCGTGGCCCTGGCCAAGCGCATGGGCAAGCTGCCGGTCACATGCGGCGTCTGCGACGGCTTCGTCGGCAACCGGATCCTGGCGACGTGGCGCCAGCAGACCGATTTCGCTTTGGAGGACGGCGCGTTGCCGCAGGAGGTCGACGCGGCCCTCGAGAGATACGGCTTCGCCATGGGCCCCTTCGCGGTGGCGGACCTCGCCGGCCTCGACATCGGCTGGGCGCGCCGCAAGCGCCTCGCCCCGACCCGCGATCCCCGCCGCCGCTATGGCGGGACGGTGGCGGACCGCCTCTGCGCCATGGGCCGCTTCGGCCAGAAGACGGGGGCCGGCTACTACCGGTACGTCGACGGCAAGCGGCAGGTGGACCCCGAGGTGACCCGGCTGGTCGAAGAGGTCTCGGCCGAGCTCGGGCGCGAGCGCCGTCCCTTCGACCCGGACGCCATGGTCCGCCATGTGCGCGCCGCCATGGTCAACGAGGGCGCGAAGATCCTGGCCGAGGGCGTCGTGCCGCGCGCCCTCGACATCGACATGGTGCTCCTTCACGGCTACGGCTTCCCGGCCTGGCGCGGCGGCCCCATGTTCGAGGCCGACGCGATCGGCCCTGCGGCCATCCTGGCCGACATGCGCGAGCTGCACGCCCTGTCGGGACCGGGCTGGGAGCCCGCGCCCCTGCTGGTCGAACTCGCCGAGACGGGCGGGACCTTCTCGGGCTACGCGCGAACGCCCGGCTGACGGCCGCGAACAAATCCGCGGCGGGCGCATTGGAGAGCGATCCTCTCCACCCTCCCAGGATGTTTCGTGCCTTCCGAATCCCACCTTTCGACCGCCAAGATCGAAGAGATCGTCAAGACGTTCTACTGGATGCTGCCGAACTTCGCCCTGGCGCTGGGCGTGGCGGCCCTGTTCTTCGTCGGCGCCTGGGGCATGCGGGCGCTCGTCCGCAAGATCTTCGGGCGCCGCGGCCGCGAGAACCTCGGCGAATTGCTGGGAGAGTTCGCCCGCTGGGGCGTGATGTTTCTCGGGCTGCTCGTCGTCGCCGCGATCGTGTTCCCGTCCATTAAGCCGGCGGACCTGCTCTCGACGCTCGGCGTCGGCTCCATCGCGATCGGGTTCGCGTTCAAGGACATCCTGCAGAACTGGATGGCCGGACTGCTCATCCTGTGGCGCCAGCCTTTCCGGCGGGGCGACCAGATCGTGGTCGGCAAATATGAGGGCACGGTGGAGCACATCGAGGCCCGCGCCACGCTGATCAAGACCTATGACGGCCGTCGGGTGGTGATCCCCAACAACGACGTCTACGCGACCTCCGTCATCGTCAACACCGCCTTCCCCCAGCGCCAGAGCCACCTCGACGTCGGGATCGGCTACTCGGACGACGTCGAGCGCGCCCGCGCCGTCATCCTGGCCGCCATCACGGAGGTGGAGGGGGTCCAGGCCGAACCGAAACCCGAAGTCCTCGCCTGGGAGCTCGCCGAATCGACCGTCAATCTGCGGGTCCGGTGGTGGACGAAGTCCTTGCGCACCGACGTGGTGCACACCTCGGCGCGCGTCGTCCAGGCGGTCCGCGACGCCCTGACCGAGGCGGGCGTGGATATCCCCTATCCGACCCGCACGCTGCTCGTGCACGACCAGACCGAAGCCGCCGACCACGATCGCCGCCGGCATCGCGAGGGCTGGCCGCCTCATCCCGCAAGGACCAGCCGCGACGCGCCTGCACCTCGGCCCTCCGCGGCGGAATGACCTCAGGCCGCCGTCAATCCGCCGTCCACCGGCAGCGCCACGCCCGTGATGAAGGCGCTTTCCGGCCCGCAGAGCTGCAGCATGGCGGCCACGATCTCGTCGACGCTGGCGAGGCGACGCATCGGGATGGCGCCCAGCACCCGCTCCAGCGCCGCCTCCGGGCCGCCGCGCATATGGGCGAGCTCGTCCTTCACCATGGCGGTGTCGGCGAAGGAGGGGCAGATCGCGTTCACCCGGATGTTGCGCCGCGCATATTCGACGGCCGCCGTCTTGGTGAGCCCGACCACCCCGTGCTTGGCGGCGGCGTAGACGGAGAGCAGCGGCGCGCCCACCAGCCCGGCGACCGAGGCCACGTTGAGGATGACGCCTCCCCCCTGCCGCTCCATGGCCGGCAACTGGTGCTTCATGGCGTAGAAGACGCCCATGAGGTCGACCGCGATCACCCTTTCGGCCGTCTCGGACGGGATCTCTGGCAGCTTCAGATAGGGGTGGGCCATGCCGGCGTTGTTCAGCGCCACGTCCAGGCGTCCATAGGCGCCGAGGGCGGCCGCCACGAGCCGCTCCGCCGTGCTCTCCTGCGACACGTCGCCGGCCTCCGCCACCACCTCCGCGCCGGCGCGCCGCAGGTCCTGCGCGACCTCGTCCAGCCTGTCGGCGGCGACGTCCGAGATCGCCAGCCTCGCGCCCTCGTCGGCGAAGCGTTCCGCCGCCCGCCGGCCGAAGCCGCCCGCGGCGCCGGTGACGAGGACGACCTTGCCGGTGAACCGCGCGTGATGGCTCATCCCTTCGCCTCCACCAGGTCGCAGGCCATGCGCGCCAGCAGCGGCACGGCCTTGCCCATCTTCAGCCCGCGTTCCGGGTTCGACGCGTTGCCGTCCAGCGCCCGCTTCAGCACGCCCTGCAGGATGGCGGCCAGCCGGAAGAAGCTGAAGGCCAGGCAGAACGTCCAGGTGGGGATCCCGGTCAGTCCCATCCGCCGGCAATAGGCCTCCACATAGGCCTCCTCTGTGGGGATGCCCGAAGCGGCCCGGTCCACGCCGGCGAGGCCCCGGAAGTCTCCCTCATGCGGCAGCCGCCATTGCATGCACTGGTAGGCCAGGTCCGAGAAGGGGTGGCCCAGCGTCGACAACTCCCAGTCGATGATGGCGAGCAGTTTGGCCGAATCCGGGGCGAAGATCATGTTGTCGATGCGATAGTCGCCATGCACCAGCGCGACGCGTCCATCGTCCGGCGGGCGATGGGCGCCCAGCCAGGCGATCAGGCGGTCCATGGCCGGGATGGGCTGCGTCTCGGACGCCCGGTACTGATCCGACCACCGCGACACCTGGCGGGCGAAATAGTCGCCGGGCCGGCCGAAATCGGCGAGCCCCACCGCGGCGGCGTCGACGCTGTGCAGGGCGGCGAGCGCCGCGTTCATGGCGTCGTAGACGGCCGCCCGCTCGGCCGGGCTGGAGTCCGGCATGGCCGGATCCCAGAACACGCGGCCCTGCACGTGCTCCATGACGTAGAACATGGTCCCGATGACGCTCTCGTCGGCGCAGAGCGCCAGCGCCTTCGGGACGGGCACGTCGGTGTGGGCCAGCGCGGTGATGACCCGGAACTCCCGGTCGACCGCATGCGCGGACTTGAGGAGTTGGCCCGGCGGCTTGCGCCGCAGCACGTAGTCGCCTGACGGCGACCGGATGCGGAAGGTCGGGTTGGACTGCCCGCCCGGGAATTTCTCGGCGGTCAGCGGCCCCCGGAAGCCGGGCGCATGCTCCTCCATCCAGCGCGCCAGGGCGTCGGCGTCGAGCGCCGCGACGGAGGGCGGCGGGCCCGCGCCCGCGTCATTCGCCGGCATTGCTGTAGCGCTTCAGCTCGGCCCGGGCGACGACGCGCCGGTGCACCGCGTCGGGGCCGTCGGCCAGCCGCAACGTGCGGAGATGCGTCCACATGCGCGCCAGCGGGAAATCCTGGCTGATCCCCGCCGCGCCATGCATCTGCACGGCCTCGTCGGTGATCTTCAGCGCGATGCGCGGCGCCACCACCTTGATCTGCGAGATCCAGGGCGCCGCCGCCCGGGTTCCGACGGTGTCCATCATGTAGGCGGCCTTCAGGCAGAGCAGGCGCGCCATCTCGATCTCCATGCGGCTTTCCGCGATGATGTCGTAGTTGGCGCCCAGCTCCGCGAGCTTCTTGCCGAAGGCCGTGCGCGACAGCGAGCGCCGGCACAGCGCCTCGAGCGCGCGCTCGGCCTGCCCGATGGCGCGCATGCAGTGATGGATGCGGCCCGGCCCGAGCCGGCCCTGCGCCACTTCGAAGCCGCGCCCGCGCCCATGCACGAGGTTGTCTTTCGGCACGCGCACGTTCTCGAAGCGGATGTGCATGTGGCCGTGCGGCGCGTCGTCCTCGCCATAGACCTGCATGGGCCGCAGCACCGTCACGCCCGGCGTGCCCGCCGGGACCAGGATCATCGAATGGCGCTTGTGCTTGTCCGCCTCCGGGTCGGTCTGGCACATCACGATGTAGATCTTGCAGCGGGGATCGCCCGCGCCCGACGCCCACCATTTCTCGCCGTTGAGGACCCACATGTCCCCGTCGAGCCTCGCGTCCAGGGCGATGTTGGTCGCGTCCGACGAGGCCACCCCCGGCTCCGTCATCAGGTAGGCGGAGCGGATCTTGCCCTCCAGCAGCGGCGCCAGCCACTGGGCTTTCTGGGCGGGCGAGCCATAGCGCTCGAACACCTCCATGTTGCCGGTGTCAGGCGCGGAGCAGTTGAACGTTTCCGCGCCGAGCGGCGACTTGCCCATCTCCTCCGCCAGATAGGCGTATTCGACCGTGGTGAGCCCATAGCCCCGGTCGGAATCGGTGAGCCAGAAATTCCACAACCCGCGCTCGCGCGCCTTGGCCTTGAGGCCGTCCAGGATCTCCAGTTGCCTCGCGGTGTGGACGAAACGGTCGCCCGCCTTGCCCACCTCCTCCTCGAACTCCCGCTCCAGCGGGATGATCTCGTCCTGGACCATGGTCCGGACCTGATCCAGCAAGGGCCGGAGCTTCTCGGTGACGCCGAGATTCATGGAGCCGACGACCGGCTGACCGAGCGACATGGATGTCCTCCCCTGGACCGCCTCCCGGCGGAATGCGGTTTCGCCGTTCAGGCGACTTCGAACAGGCCTGCGGCGCCCATGCCGCCGCCGACGCACATGGTGACGACGACGTAGCGCACGCCGCGCCGCTTGCCTTCGATGAGCGCGTGGCCGGTCATGCGCGCGCCGGACATGCCGTACGGATGCCCGATCGAGATCGCGCCGCCGTCGACGTTGAGCCGCTCGTCGGGAATGCCGAGCCGGTCGCGGCAGTAAATCACCTGCACGGCGAAGGCTTCGTTGAGCTCCCACAACCCGATGTCGTCGACCGTCAGGCCATGCTGCTTGAGAAGCTTCGGCACGGCGAAGACGGGCCCGATGCCCATCTCGTCCGGATCGCAGCCGGCCACAGCCATGCCGCGATAGATCCCGAGCGGCTGCAGCCCGCGCCGCTCCGCCTCGCGGGCCTCCATGAGGACGCTCGCCGACGCGCCGTCGGACAGCTGCGAGGCGTTGCCGGCGGTGATGAACCGGCCCTCGCGGATGCGCTGGCCGTCCTTGAAGACCGGCTTCAGCGCGGCGAGATGCTCGGCCGTGGTGCCGGGCCGGTTGCCCTCGTCCTTGGCGAGCCGCGTCTCCACCGGCGAGACCGCGCCGGTCGCCTTGTCCTGCGCCAGCATGACGCTCGGCATCGGGACGATCTCGGCTTCCAACCGGCCCGCCGCCTGCGCGGCGGCGGTGCGCGCCTGCGACTGCGCCGCATAGGCGTCCTGGGCCTCGCGGCTGACGCCGTAGCGGTCAGCCACCACTTCGGCCGTCTCCAGCATGCTCATGTAGAGGGCCGGCATCCGCTCCACGAGCCATGGATCCTGCGCCCGGTAGCGGTTGGCGTGCTCGTTCTGGCAGAGCGAGATGGACTCCAGCCCGCCGCCGACCGTCACCGTCATGCCGTCGACGACGATCTGCTTGGCCGCGATCGCGATCGCCATGAGGCCGGAGGCGCACTGCCGGTCCACGCTCATGCCGGGCGTGGAAGCCGGAAGCCCCGCCCGCATGGCGGCCTGGCGCCCGACATTCATCGTGGTCGAGCCCTGCTGCAGGGCGGCGCCCATGACGACGTCATCGACCTCGGCGGCGTCCACGCCCGCCCGGGACACCGCGGCCGCGATGGCGTGCCCGCCCAGCGCCTGCGCCTGGGTGTCGTTGAACGCGCCGCGATAGGCCTTGCCGATCGGCGTGCGCGCCGTCGAAACGATGACCGCCTCCCGCATCATCTCTCTCCCTTACCGGCTCGCCTTGAGGTCGACGCCTTTGGCCTTGGCCGCCATGGTGACGAACTTGTCCGTCTGGTGGAAGGCTTCCGTGAGCTCGCGTTCATGCGTCGTGTCGGAGATGGCGGCGAAATGGGCCGCCACGCCTTCCGGCGTCCGCTGCGCCTCGTCGAGATAGACGCCCTCCGTCTCGGTCACCACCGTCTGGGCGAACACGCCGGCGCCGGCGCACAGGATGGTGCGCGAGGGCGCGACCTCCGAAACCAGGAAGAGCACGCCCGGCGTGATCGTCTCCGGGCGCAACAGCTCCAGCGCCGCGGGCGACATCAGCTGCTCGGTCATCCGCGTCGCCGCGGTCGGGGCGAGCATGTTGACCCGGATGTCGTGCTTGCGGCCTTCCAGGTGCAGCACGTTCATCAGCCCCAGCATGGCGGCCTTCGCGGCCCCGTAGTTGGACTGGCCGAAATTGCCGTAGAGGCCCGACGAGGACGAGGTGAACACGATGCGCCCGTAATTCTGACGGCGCATGGTCTCCCAGACGGCCTTCGTGCAATGGACCGAGCCCATCAGGTGCACGTCGACCACCTTGCGGAAGTCCTCCATCTCCATCTTGGCGAAGCTGCGGTCGCGCAGGATGCCGGCGTTGTTGACCAGGATGTCGACCCGGCCCCATGCGGCCAGCGTCGCGTCGACCATGCCGGTCACGGCGGCGAAATCGGTGATGTCCACCCCGCTCGCCATCGCCTCGCCTCCGGCGGCCCGGATTTCCTCCACCACGCGCTCGGCCGCCGTCGCGGACCCGCCGGAGCCGTCCAGCGCGCCTCCCATGTCGACCACCACGACCTTCGCGCCGCGCGCCGCAAGGCCCAGCGCATGGCTGCGGCCGAGCCCGTTTCCCGCTCCGGTGACGATCGCCACACGCCCGTCGAATCGGATGTCCATCGTTGCGCTCCTCAGCCCAGCACGCGCAAGGTGAGCCAGTCGGCCACGAGGGCGGGCTTGTCCTGCCCCTCGATCTCCACCGTCGCGCCGACGCGCAGCATCAGTTCGGCCGGCGAGCGCTCGACGATCTCGCGCAGCGCGAACCGGCCGCGCACGCGCGAGCCGGGCTTGACCGGGCTGACGAAGCGAAGGCGCTCGAAGCCGTAGTTCACCCCCATGGCCGAGCCCTCCAGCGAGGGCACGGCGTCGTAGGCCATGACGCTCAGCAGCGAGAGCGTCAGGAAGCCGTGAGCGACGGTGCTCCCGAACGGGGTCTCGGCGGCGCGGACCGGATCGATGTGTATGAACTGCTGGTCGTGGGTCAGCGCCGCGAAGCGGTCGATCATGTCCTGCGTCACGTCGATCCAGGCGGACACGCCGATCTCCTGGCCCACCAGGCGCTGGTAGGCGTCCAGCGACAACGCCCGGCGTGGGCCTGCGACGGGGAGAGTTTCGGTGCTCATGCGTCGTCTCCGAAGAGCCGGTGGCCGCTGTCGACCGAGACGCCGCCATCGAGCGGCAGGATCGCTCCCGTCGTGTAGGCGCCGCCGCGGCCGCACAGGAACAGGAGCGCCCCGGCGATGTCGCTCGGCCGGCCGATCCGCCCCATCGGCACCGTGGACGCCGTCTTGGCCCGGACCGCCTCGTCTTGCGTGGCGAAGGCCATCATGCGGCTCTGGAAGGGGCCGGGCGCGAAGGCGTTCACGGTGATCGGCCGGTCCGCCAGCTCGCGCGCCAGGATGCGGGTGAGATGATGCACGGCGGCTTTGGAGGCCGCATAGGAGTAGGGGCCGTGGCCGAGCGGGGCCGAGCCCATGACCGAGCCCAGATTGACCACCCTGGCCGGGTCGTCGAGCGACGCGGCGGCGGTGAGCTCCGGCAGGAGCTCGCGCGTCAGCGTGAACAGGCCGGCAACGTTGACGGAGAACACGCCGTCCCAGGCCTTCCAGGGGAAGGTTTCGAGCGGCTCGCCCCAGGTCTTGCCCGCATTGTTGACCAGGATGCCGAGCGAGCCGCCCACCCGCGACTTCACCTCGGCGGCCAGCGCCGCCACACCGGCTTCGGTCCCGACGTCGCCGGCGAAGCCCTCGCACCGCCCTGGGGCGCCCAACGCGTTCAGCTCCGCCGCGACCGCCTCGCAGGCCTGGCCCTTGCGCGACGCGATGAGCACGCGGGCGCCGGCCTGCACCAGCGCCTCGGCGCACATGCGCCCGATGCCGGTGGAGCCTCCGGTGACGAGCGCGGTCTTGCCGGCGACGGAGAACAGTGACGACAGGTAGTCCATGCGGGCGCTCTCGTGGGGGCTGCGGGGGTCGGCGGACGAGAATTCACCTAGCCCGCCGGGCCACATACCGGGTAGTATGCAGCCGCGCCGGACAGGATGTCCAGCCCGGCGCAAGGCCGTCCGCCAGGAGCCCCGAAGCCGAGATGAACACGCCGGCAGCCGTCTCCCGATCCCGCGCGCTGCGCGCCGCCGACCCGGCCCAGCGCCGCGACGAGATCCTGGCGACCGCGGCCGAGTGCTTCATGGTCAACGGCTTCGACGCCACCTCGATCGACATGATCGCGCGCCGGATGGGAGCCACCAAGGGCCTCGTCTACCACCACTACCCGGCCAAGGCGGACCTGTTCTTCGCGGTGATCGACTACGGGATGGACCTGTGCTTCGCCGCCGCCGAGCCGGCCGCCCGCCAGGACGGCGACGGCGCCGCGCGCCTCCTGGCCGTGCTGGAGGCGCACGCCATGACGATGATGGAGAGCGTGGCGTTTCAGAAGGTGAACACGCAGGGCGTGGAGATGCACCTGCATGGCGCGAGCACGCCGGGCCAGCGCGCCATGCTGGCCCGCCTCACCGGCCGCCGCGACGCCTTCGAGGCGCTGATCGGCGGCGTGTTGGCGGACGGCGTCCGGGACGGGAGCCTCGCGGTCGAGGACGCATCGCTCGCCGTGAAGACGCTGCTGGGCGCGATCAACTGGATGACGATCTGGTACCGCCCGCGGCCGACCGACACGCCCGAGCGCCGGCGCGGCGTCGCCCGGCGGATCGCCCGGACGCTGCTGGCGGGCGTCGCGAGCCGCTGACCGCCTTGGCGTTCGGTCGCGGCCTCGCCTAGGCTGGCGGCGCGGAGCGGGAGGGATGCGATGCGGCTTTGGATCAAGGACCCCTTGGCGATCATGGCAGAGGGCGCGGGCCGCGGCGTGGTGGTCGAGGGCGGCGCCATCGCCGCATGCGTCGCGGCCGGCGGCCCCGATCCGGAACGGATCGACGCCGTTTTCGACGCCTCGCGCCACGTCGTCATTCCGGGGCTGATCAACACCCACCACCATTTCTACCAGACGCTGACCAGGGCCCATCCGGCGGCGATCAACAAGGAGCTGTTTCCCTGGCTCCAGGCGCTCTACCCGATCTGGTCGCGGCTGGACCCGGAGAGCTTCCGCGTCTCGGTCCGGCTCGCCCTGACGGAACTGCTGCTGTCGGGCTGCACCACCGCGGCCGACCATCACTACCTGTTCCCCCGCGGCCTCGAGCAGGCCGTGGACATCGAGGTGGAGGAGGCCCGCGCGCTGGGCGTGCGGCTCACCGTCACGCGCGGGTCGATGAACCTGTCGCAGAAGGACGGCGGGCTGCCGCCCGATTCCGTCGTGCAGGACGAGGACGAGATCCTGGCGGACAGCGAGCGGGTCCTGCGCCTGTTCCACGATCCAAGCCCCGGCAGCGTCACGCAGGTGGCGCTGGCGCCCTGCTCGCCCTTTTCGGTCACCAAGCGCCTGATGGCGCAGACCGCAGCCCTCGCCGAGCGGTTCGACTGCCGGCTGCACACTCATCTGGGCGAAACGCGCGACGAGGACGCCTTCTGCCTGGCGGCCTACGGCGCCCGTCCGCTCGACCTGCTGGAGGAGGTCGGCTGGCTCGGCCCGCGAACCTGGCTGGCGCACGGGATCCATTTCGACGACGCCGAATGCGTGCGGCTGGGCCGCCACGGCGTCGGCGTCTGCCACTGCGCGGCGTCCAACGCCGTCCTGGCCTCGGGCTTCTGCCGGACGCTGGACCTGGAGGCCGCCGGGGCACCGGTCGGCCTCGGCGTGGACGGGTCCGCCTCCAACGACGCCTCCAACATGATGGAGGCGGTGCGCCACGCCCTCATGGTGCAGCGGCTTCACTACGGCTCGGCCAGCCGGGTCACGCATCTGGACGCGCTGCGCTGGGCGACGCAGGGCTCGGCGCGCTGCCTCGGGCGCGACGACATCGGCGCGATCGCACCGGGGCTGCAGGCGGACCTCGCTCTGTTCACCCTCGACGAGCTGAGGTTCTCCGGCGCGCACGATCCGCTGGCGGCCCTGGTGCTGTGCGGCGCGCACCGCGCCGACCGGGTGATGGTGGGCGGCGTCTGGCGGGTGGTCGACGGCTCGCCCGTGGGCGTCGACCTCGCCCGGCTCCGGGCCGAGCACGGCCGCGCCGCCCTGCGCTTCGCCTGACCGCCTGGCTCCGTCACCGGGCCGGCGCCGGAGCGATCGGCAGCGCCGTGGTGGACTTCACCCGCTCCATGGCGAAGCGGGAGCTGACGTTCTTCAACGGGATGGCCCCGATCAGGCGCTTGTAGAAGGCGTCATAGGCGGCCATGTCGGGAGCCACCACCCGCAGCATGTAGTCCACGTCGCCCGCCATCCGGTAGACCTCGAGCACCTCCGGCATGGCGGAGACGAGCGCGGCGAACCGGGCGAGCCACTCCTGCGAGTGGTCGCCGGTCTCCACCGAGACGAAGACGGTGAGCCCCAGCCCCAGCTTCTCCGGGTTCAGCAGCGCGACCCGGCGCTCGATGAGCCCCTCCGCCTCGTAGCGCTGGATGCGCTTCCAGCAGGGCGTCTGCGATAGGCCCACCTGGCTGGCGATCTCGGCGATCGACATCGTCGCGTCGCGCTGCAGCAGCTCCAGGATCTTGCGGTCCACCGCGTCCATCTCTTGAACCTCGCCTATGAAGAAATAATCTCTCTTAAGCGACACTATCCTAGTACATTCTTCTTAAATTACGCCACCATGTTGCCACAGACAGAAGAATTTTCCATTCTGGCGCTCATTGCCTCACCCGTCCCCTTTCGGGGCGCAGCGCCTGTGACCCCGATGGATGCTCAGACCCTTTCGCAAACGCTCCGCGGCCTCGACCTCGGGGGACGGCTGGCCGCCCTGTCCCGGCTGGTCCCTGGCCGGCTGACCTTCACGACGAGCTTCGGCCTGGAGGACCAGGCGATCCTCCACGCCATCGCGGAATCCAACGCCCGCGTCACGGTGGCGACGCTCGACACCGGGCGTCTCTTCCAGGAGACCTACGAGGTCTGGGCCGCCTCGCAGGCGCGCTACGGCGTCGCCATCGCCGGCTTCGCGCCCCGGACGGAGGACGTCGAGGCGTTGATTGCCGCTCAAGGGGCGCAGGGTTTCCGCGCCTCCGTCGACGCCCGCAAGGCCTGCTGCGGCGTCCGAAAGGTCGAGCCGCTGCGCCGCGCGCTGGCCGGCGCCGCGGGGTGGATCACCGGGCTCAGGGCCGAACAGTCGGCCCATCGCGCCGCGACGCCGCTCGCCGAAGTCGATCCGGCTTTCGGGCTCCTGAAGATCAACCCGCTGGCCGACTGGACCCGCGGCGAGGTGGCGGACTACGTCGCCGCGCACGGCGTGCCCTACAACGCGCTGCATGATCGCGGCTATCCGTCCATCGGCTGCGCGCCCTGCACCCGCGCGGTCGCGCCGGGCGAGCCGGAGCGCGCGGGCCGCTGGTGGTGGGAGGACGAGGCCCGCAAGGAGTGCGGCCTTCACGTCGCCGCGGACGGCCGGCTGGTCCGCTCGGCCGCGCCCGTCGCGGAGGCGGCGCGATGATCCAGCTCACGCATCTGCAGAAGCTCGAGGCGGAGTCGATCCACATCCTGCGCGAGACGGTCGCCAGCTGCGACAATCCCGTGCTGCTCTACTCCATCGGCAAGGACTCCGCCGTCCTGCTGCACCTGGCCCTGAAGGCTTTCTATCCGGGCCGCCTGCCCTTCCCGGCGCTGCATGTGGACACCACCTGGAAGTTCCGCGAGATGATCGCCTTCCGGGACCGGCGCGCGAAGGAGCTCGGCCTGGACCTCATCGTCCACGTCAACCAGGAAGGCCTGCGCGCGGGCGTGAACCCGTTCGACTCCGGCTCGCGCGTCCACACCGACGTGATGAAGACGCAAGGCCTGCGGCAGGCGCTCGACAAGCACGGCTTCGACGCCGCCATCGGCGGGGCCCGCCGCGACGAGGAGAAGTCGCGCGCCAAGGAGCGGGTCTTCTCCGTCCGCAGCGCCGAGCATCGTTGGGATCCGAAGGCCCAGCGGCCGGAGCCCTGGCGGCTCTACAATACGCGCAAGCGCCCGGGCGAGAGCTTCCGGGTGTTCCCGCTGTCCAACTGGACCGAGGCCGACGTGTGGGACTACGTCGCGCGCGAGGCCATTCCGGTCGTGCCTCTCTATTTCGCCGCGCCGCGGCCGGTCGTGCGGCGCGACGACGGCTGGATCATGCGCGACGACGACCGCATGGCGCTGCGGCCGGGCGAGGTCGTCGAGACCCGCATGGTGCGCTTCCGGACGCTCGGCTGCTACCCGCTGACCGGCGCGGTCGAGAGCTCCGCCGCCACCCTGCCCGACATCATCGCCGAAATGCGCGGCTCGCGGACCTCCGAGCGGCAGGGCCGCGTCATCGACCACGACGGGTCGGGCTCCATGGAGCAGAAGAAGCAGGAAGGCTATTTTTGATGCGCGCCGCCGCGGCCAGGACCGCACCCCTTCCGATCGCCGCCGCCGAGCCGCAGAACGCCCGCGGCCTGCTTCGCTTCATCACCTGCGGCTCCGTCGACGACGGCAAGTCGACCCTCATCGGCCGGCTGCTCTACGATTCACGCCAGGTCCACGAGGACCAGCTCGAGGCCCTGGGCCGCGACAGCCGCCGCTTCGGCACGCAGGGCGAGAAGCTCGACCTGGCGCTGCTCGTGGACGGGCTCTCGGCCGAGCGCGAGCAGGGCATCACCATCGACGTCGCTTACCGCTACTTCGCCACGCCGCGCCGCACTTTCATCGTCGCCGATGCGCCCGGGCACGAGCAGTACACCCGCAACATGGCGACGGGCGCGTCCACGGCCGACTGCGCCGTCGTGCTCGTCGACGCCCGCAAGGGCGTGCTGCCCCAGACCCGGCGGCACTCGTTCATCGTGTCCATGCTGGGCGTCCGCCAGGTGATCCTGGCCGTGAACAAGATGGACCTCGTCGGCTACGACCAGGCGGTCTTCGACGCCATTGCGGCCGACTATCGGACGCTCGCGGCCGGCCTCGGCTTCGACGGCGTCGCCGCCGTGCCCCTCTCGGCGCTGGAGGGCGACAACGTCGCGACGCGCTCCTCCGCCATGCCGTGGCATGCGGGGCCGAGCGTCCTGGAGACGCTGGAGAACGTCGACGCGGCCGCCTCCGCGGCGCCCCAGGCGCGGTTCCGTTTCCCGGTGCAGTGGGTGAACCGCCCCAACCTCGATTTCCGCGGCTTCGCCGGGACGATCTCGGGCGGCTCTGTCGCGCCCGGCGACGAGGTTGCGGTGCTGCCCGGCGGCAGGCGCTCGCGCGTGGCCCGCATCGTCACGCAGGACGGCGATCTGCCGGAGGCCGTCGCCGGCCAGGCCGTCACCCTGACGCTCGCGGACGAGATCGACGTCTCGCGCGGCGACGTGCTGGTCAGCGTCGACGAGAGCCTGTCGGCCCGCAAGGCCTTCGCGGCGCGGGTTCTCTGGATGGCCGAGCGCCCTCTGCGGCGCGGAGAGGAGCTGCAATTGCGCCTCTCCGCCGCGACGGCGACGGCCCGCGTCACCGTCCTGGGCGTCACCGACATCCACACCTTCCGGAGCGAGCCGGCCGACGCGCTGGCGCTGAACGCCATCGGCCTGACCACCATCGCGCTGGACCGCCCCGTCGTCCTCGCCGACTACCGGGACGACCGCGAGCTTGGCGCCTTCATCCTGGTTGATAAGGTGACGGGCGACACCGTCGCGCTCGGATTGGTGGATTCCCGCGCATCCGCGCTGGCGCAGGTTCCGGCCGACGGCGCGGCGTCGGAGCTGACCGCCCGGCCGGCCTGGACGGCCCGCCTGGCCAGCCGCGTCGCCAAACAGCGCTGGCGGCTCGTCGAAGAGGCGAGCTGGCGCATCTTGGGCGCCCTCGCGGTCGGGACGCTGGCGCAGGCGACGGTGGGCGACTGGCGCATCACGGCGGCGGCCGCGCTCGCCGAAGGCGTGGCGCGCCCCATCCTTCGTGGGGTTCACCAGGCGGCCTGGAGGGCCTCCGAGCAGCGACGCCTCGCCCGCGCCGAGCTCGACGCCGAGGGCAGCGGCATTTGAGCCACGAACGACATTGGAGGACCGGCATGACCCGCAACCGACTTCGACGAGCCATCGACCACGGCCTCGCCCTGCTGGCGCTGGCGTTCTGTCTGGTCGTCGCGGCCGGCGCGCGCGCCCAGACGATTGAACTCCTGAACGTCTCTTACGACCCGACCCGCGAACTCTACCGCGCCATCAACGCCGCCTTCGCCCAGGAGTACAAGGGCAAGACCGGGCGCGCGATCACGATCCGCCAGTCGCATGGCGGCTCGGGCGCCCAGGCCCGCACCGTGATCGACGGCCTCAACGCCGACGTGGTCACGCTCGCGCTGGGCGGCGACATCGACGCCATCGCCGAGCGCACGAAGAAGATTCCGGCCGACTGGCAGAAGCGCCTGCCCAACAACGCCTCGCCCTACACGTCGACCATCGTGTTCCTGGTCCGCAAGGGCAACCCGAAGGAGATCAAGGACTGGGGCGACCTCGCCCGTCCGGGGCTGGGCGTCGTCACCCCGAACCCGAAGACCAGCGGCGGCGCCCGCTGGAACTACCTGGCCGCCTGGGCCTGGGCGAAGGCCGCCTATGGGGGCGACGAGACGAAGATCCGCGAGTACATTGCCGCGCTGTTCGCGAACGTCTCGGTGCTGGACACCGGCGCCCGCGGGGCTACGACCACCTTCGCGCAGCGCGGGATCGGCGACGTGCTGCTCGCCTGGGAGAACGAGGCCTATCTCGCCGGCCAGGAATTCGGCATGGACAAGTTCGAGATCGTCACGCCCTCGCTGTCGATCCTGGCTGAGCCGCCCGTCGCCGTGGTGGAGGGCAACGCCGGCCCCAAGGGCGTGCTCGCGGCCGCGCAAGCCTATCTCGAATTCCTCTATAGCCCGCAGGCGCAGGCGATCATCGCCAAGAACCACTACCGCCCCGTGAGGCCGGAATCCGCCGACCCCAAGGATCTCGCCCAGTTCAAGCCGGTCCAGCTCGTCACCATCGACAAGGACTTCGGCGGATGGGCCAAGGCCCAGCCGGAGCACTTCGGCGACGGCGGGACCTTCGACCAGCTCTACAAGCCCAAGCGATGATCACGCAGGCGCGGACAGCGACGCGCTGGCGCCAGCCCAGCATCCTTCCGGGCTTTGGGCTTGCGCTGGGCGTCACGGTGGCCGCGCTGTCCCTCATCGTGCTGATCCCGCTCGCCGGCCTCGTCCTTAAGGCGGCGAGCATCGGACCCGCCGAGTTCGTGGCGATCGCCCGGTCGGAGCGGACCATCGCGGCCCTGCGCCTGTCCTTCGGGGCGGCGTTCCTGGCCGCGCTCGTCAACGGGATCTTCGGCGCGCTCATCGCCTGGGTGCTGGTGCGCTACCGCTTCCCCGGCCGGCGCATCGTGGACGCCGCCGTCGACCTGCCTTTCGCGATGCCGACGGCCGTCGCCGGGATCGCATTGGCGTCCGTCTACGCGCCGAACGGCTGGGTGGGCGCGCCGCTGGACGCGCTCGGCCTCAAGGTCGCCTACACGCCGATCGGCGTCGCGGTCGCGCTGGTCTTCATCGGCCTGCCCTTCGTGGTGCGCACCGTCCAGCCGGTGCTGGAGGAGATCGAGCCGGAGGTGGAGGAGGCGGCCGCGCTGCTCGGGGCGGACCGCGTCAGGGTCGTGGCGACCGTGATCCTGCCCGCCGTCACGCCCGCTCTGCTCACCGGCTTCCTGCTCGCTTTCGCGCGGGCCGTGGGCGAGTACGGCTCGGTCATCTTCATCGCCGGCAACGTGCCGCTCGTCTCCGAAATCGCGCCGCTGCTGATCGTGATCCGCCTCGAGCAGTTCGACTACGCCGGCGCGGCCGTCGTCGGCGTGCTGATGCTGGCGGCCTCCTTCATGCTCATCCTGCTCCTCAACCTGCTGCATGGCGGCATGCGCCGGAGGCTCGGCCATGGTTGACGTCGCCGCTCCGCGGCCGGTTCGGCGCGGCCGCCCGGCCCTGCGCAACGAGGGCGCGCTCGTGCGCGGCGCGCTGATCGCCGTCGCGCTGCTCTTCCTCGCCTTCGTGCTGGGCCTGCCGCTCCTGTCCGTCTTCGTCGAGGCGTTCCGCAAGGGCTGGGCCGTCTACCTGGAGGCCTTGGCCGAGCCGGACGCCCTCGCCGCCGTGCGGCTGACGCTGCTGGTGGCCGCGATCGCGGTGCCGTTCAACGTCGTCTTCGGGCTCTGCGCCGCCTGGGCCATCGCCAAGTTCGAGTTCCGCGGCAAGGCGCTGCTCACCAGCCTCATCGACCTGCCCTTCTCCGTCTCGCCGGTGATCTCGGGCCTCGTCTATGTGCTGCTCTTCGGCGCCCAGGGCGCCTTCGGGCCATGGCTGAAGGCCCATGGCGTCGAGATCATCTTCGCCACGCCCGGCATCGTGCTGGCGACGGTGTTCGTCACCTTTCCGTTCGTCGCCCGCGAGGTGCTGCCGCTCATGCAGTCGCAGGGGAACGCCGACGAGGAAGCGGCGCTGACGCTGGGCGCCTCGGGCTGGCGCGCGTTCTGGACCATCACCCTGCCCAATGTGAAATGGGGCGTGCTCTACGGCGTCCTGCTCTGCAACGCCCGGGCGATGGGGGAATTCGGCGCCGTCTCGGTGGTGTCGGGCCGCATCCGCGGCCTCACCACCACGATGCCGCTGCATGTCGAGATCCTCTACAACGAATACAACACGGCCGCGGCCTTCGCCGTCGCGTCCCTGCTGGCGCTGCTCGCCCTTGTCACCCTCGTTCTGAAAACCATTCTCGAATGGCGCTACGCCGACCGGCCGTCCGGCGGCGTCTCGCATTGATCGGAGATCGTCCCATGTCCGTGGCCGTCAGGATCGAGGGCGTGAGCAAGTTCTTTGGCCCCTTCGCGGCGCTGCGGGGGGTGTCGCTGGACGTCGCTCCGGCCGAGCTCGTGGCCCTGCTGGGCCCGTCCGGCTCGGGCAAGACCACGTTGCTGCGCGTCATCGCCGGGCTCGAGGAGCCCGACGGCGGGAAGGTCGTCTTCGACGACGTCGAGGCTCAGCACCTGTCCCTGCGCGACCGGCGCATCGGCTTCGTGTTCCAGCATTACGCCCTGTTCCGGCACATGACCGTGGCCGACAACATCGCCTACGGCCTGAGGGCGCGGCCCCGGCGCGAGCGGCCGCCCTCCGACGAGATCCGCCGCCGCGTCGGCCAGCTTCTCGACCTCGTCCAGCTCGTCGGGCTCGAGGCGCGTTTCCCGGGGCAGCTCTCGGGCGGGCAGCGCCAGCGCGTGGCCCTCGCGCGGGCGCTCGCGATCGAGCCGCGCGTGCTGCTGCTGGACGAGCCCTTCGGCGCCCTGGACGCCCGCGTCCGCAAGGACCTGCGGCAATGGCTGCGCGACGTGCACCGCCGCACGGGGCATACGACCCTCTTCGTCACCCATGACCAGGACGAGGCCCTCGAGCTCGCCGACAGGGTCGCGGTCCTGAACGACGGCCATATCGAGCAGGTCGGCGCGCCCGACGACGTCTATGACAGGCCGGCCACGGCCTTCGTCTGCGGCTTCCTCGGCGAGAGCAACCGGCTCGACGTCGAGATCGCCGGCGGACAGGCCTTCCTGCAGGACCGGCCGATTTTCGCCGCCGCGCATCACAACGGGCGCGGCGCCGGCAAGCTCTTCGTCAGGCCGCAGGACATCCGGATCGAGCCGCCGCACGGCCACGGCATCGCCGGCGTGGTGGCGGCCGTGCGCCGCCACGGCGCGATCCGCAGGGCCGAGGTCGCCGTGACGGGCCTGGCCCGGCGGATGGAGGTGGACCTGCCGAGCGCGATCGCGCCGGCGGTGGGGGAAACGGTCGAGCTCAAGATCGTGAAGGGCTACGCCTTCGCCCGGACCGACTAAATACGAATTCTTTGTACTTACTCTTTGATGAGTGTCAAAGCCTGGTTCGACGATCTCGTCTATCGCGGGACGATGGAACCGGAGGCTCCGATGAGCACAGATCTGTTGACCAAAGTGGTCGCCGAGGTCATTGCGAACTCCGTTCCGGACGCCTTCGCCCAGCCCGCGACCTCACGTTTGGCGCGTGTGCGCTTCGATCTGGACGCGGATTTCTCGGCCCGCGAGCGCGCGGCCTTCCTTCGCCTCGCCGACGAGATCGTGGCCATCCTGGCCGAGAACCGGGAGCGGTACGAGCCCTGACGGGCGGGGCCCGGATCGCGCCGCTCCCGCGGCCTATCTACGCGGCGATCACCGTGAGATGGGCCAGCAATGTCGTATGGGCGTCATCGGCGCTGATGTCGTAATGGGTCCCGCTCGCATCCGTCGTCGTCGTGTAGCGCGAGGCCGCATCCGCCACCGTCACCGCGTCGTCGCCCGAGGCCGAGGTTTGCAGCGTCAGGGTCTTGGCCGCGTCCGTCATCGCGGCGGCCTGGGAGCCGCTCACCGATAGCGTGGCGCCGACGCCCGCGGCGCGGAAATCGATGACTTCGACATTGGTGAGCGCCGCCGCGAGATCGGAGCTGGTGAAGGACGATCCCGAATGGGCCGCGACCGTCACCGTATCGGTTCCGGTTCCGCCATCGACGCGCGCCGCCAGGGTCAGCGAACTGCCGTCGATGGTGAACGCATCGACGCCGCCGCCGCCCGCCAGGGTGTCGGCGCCCCCGCCGCCCACGATGGTGTCGGCGCCGGCCCCGCCGGTCAGCGCATTCGCCGAGGCGTTGCCGGTCAGCGAATTGGCCCCGGTGGCCGACCCGACCACGTTCTCGACGCCGGCGAGCACGTCGCCGGCCTCGTGGCCCGAGCCCCCCGGGTTCTGCGCGCCGGCGACCGTCAGGTCGACGGTGACCCCGACCGGCGACGCCGCGTAGCTGGCCGTATCGCTTCCGGCCCCGCCCGTGAGCGTGTCGGCTCCTCCCCCGCCGATCAGCGTGTCGTTGCCGGACCCGCCCACCAGCCTGTTGGCCCCGGCGTCGCCGGTGAGGCTGACCGCGACCGACAGCGCGCTGGCGTCGACCGATTCGAAACCGGTGACCACCACGGAATCGCCGATCGTCTGGTCGGCCGCGTTGGACAGGTCGACCGTCACCCCGGCCAGCAGCACCAGCGTGTCCTGCCCCGCGCCGGCCGAGATGGAGGCCTCCGTCCCGCGGTAGAAGATCCAGTCGTTTCCTGCCCCTCCCAGGAGGGTGTCGGAGCCGCCGCCTCCGTCCAGCGTATCGCCGGCGGCTCCCGCGGTGATCAGGTTGGCGGCGGACGTCCCGGTGAGCGTGTTCGACGCCGTCGCCGAGCCGGTCACGTTCTCGAAGCCCGAGAGCACGTCCCCGGCCGCGTCGCCCCCCGCCTGCGCGGTCGCGAGCGAGAGATTGACGGTGACGCCCGTCGTGGAGGCCGAGTAGTCGACCGTGTCGGTCCCGGCCCCGCCGGTCAGCGTGTCGGCCGCGGCTCCGCCCGCGATCGTGTTGGCGTTACCGTCCCCCGTCAGCACGTTGGCGCCGGTCCTGGAGCCCACCACGTTCTCGACGCCGGACAGGATGTCTCCGGCCGCGTCGCCGCCCGATTGCGAGGTCGCCAGCGCGAGATTGACGGTGACGCCCGCCGATGAGGCCGAATAGTCCGCCGTATCGACGCCGGCCGCGCCCGTCAGGGTGTCGGCCCCCGCGCCGCCGGCGAGCGTGTCGGCGCCGCTCCCGCCGGTGAGGGCGTTCGCGTTGGCGTCGCCGGTCAGCTTGCTGCCGGCTGTGGCGGACCCGATCACGTTCTCGAAGCCGGACAGGATGTCCCCGGCCGCGTCGCCCCCCGACTGCGAGGTGGCCAGCGTGAGATCGACCGTGACGCCCGTCGTCGACGTCGCATAGCTCGCGGTGTCGTTCCCGGAGCCGCCGGTCAGGGTGTCGGCCCCCGCGCCGCCAATGAGCGTGTCGGCGCCCGCTCCTCCGATCAGGACGTTCGCCCCGGACGTGCCGGTCAGCTTGTTGGCGGCGGTCGCCGAGCCGGTGACGTTCTCGAAGTTGCTGAGGATGTCCCCGGCGGCGTCGCCGCCCGACTGCGAGGTCGCCAGGGTGAGGTCCACCGTGACGCCCGCCGTCGACGCCGAATAGTCGGCCGTGTCGGTGTCGGCGCCTCCGTCGAGGGTGTCGGCCCCTGCGGAGCCGACCAGCGTGTCGTTGCCGGCGAGGCCCTGGAGCGTCTCGGTTCCGAGCGAGGACCCGGCCAGCACGTTGTCGAGCGTGTTTCCGGTCCCCACGAAACCGGAGGTGCCGGTATAGATCAGGTTCTCGATGTTGGACCCCAGATTCCAGTTGGGCCTGCGGGCCGTGACGATCGTATCGATGCCCTCGCCGGCGTTCTCCAGGATCGAAGTGGTGGCCGAGGTCACGTAATAGGTGTCGTTGCCCAGTCCGCCCACCAACACCTCGGAGGTGTTGAGCGACCGGAGGATGTCGTTGCCGGCGCCGCCTTCCAGGCGGCCGCTGACCCCGAGCGCGGTCGACAGATCGTCGTCATAGGCGGAGCCCAGGATCGTCTCCACGCCCGAGAGGATGTCCCCGGCCGCATCGCCGCCCGACTGCGCCGTCGCGAGGCCGAGATCGACGGTCACGCCCGCCGAGGAGGCCGAGTAGTCGACCGTGTCGGAGCCGGCTCCGCCCGTCAGGGTGTCTGCGCCGGCGCCTCCGACCAGGGTGTCGTTCGCGCCGCCGCCCGTGAGCGCGTTCGCGCCGGCGTCGCCCGTCAGCTTGCTCGCGGCCGTGGCCGAACCCGTGACGTTTTCGACGCCCGACAGGATGTCGCCCGCCGCGTTGCCGCCCGACTGCGCGGTCGCCAGCGTCAGATTGACGGTGACGCCGGACGTCGACGCCGAATAGTCGGCCAGATCGATCCCCGAGCCGCCGATCAGCGTATCCGATCCGGCGCCGCCCACGAGCGTGTCGTCTCCGGCGTCGCCGTCGAGCCTGTCCGCGCCTGCTCCGCCGGTGAGCGCGTTCGCCGCGGCGGAGCCTGTCAGGACGCTGGCGACCGTCGCCGAACCGATGACGTTCTCGACCCCGGACAGAACGTCGCCCGCCGCGTCCCCGCCGGACTGCGCGGTCGCGAGCTTGAGATCGACGGTGACGGCCGCGGTCGACCGCGAGTAGTCGGCCGTATCCAGCCCCGAGCCGCCCGAGAGGGTGTCCGCGCCCGCTCCGCCGACGAGCGTGTCGTCGCCGGCGTCGCCGTCCAGGACGTCCGCGCCCGCCCCGCCGATGATCGAGTTCGCGCCCGTCGAGCCCGTGAGCACGCTGGCGGCGGTCGAGGACCCGATGAGGTTCTCGACGCCCGACAGGATGTCGCCCGTGGCCTCGCCGCCGGACTGAGAGGTGGCGAGCCTGAGGTCGACGGTGACGGCGGCCGTCGCGGCCGAGTAAACAGCACGGTCGGGAAGCCCGGCACGAGGCCGATGGCCGCCACCACGACGCCCGCCGCGCCGATGCTGCGCTGGTTGCCGGCGAGCTCCGCCGCGATGTCTCCGCCCAGATCGGCGCCCTGGTCGGTGGTGACGCGGGTCACGATCGCGCCCGAGCACAGGGCCAGCAGCAAGGCCGGGATCTGCGCCACGAGGCCGTCGCCGATGGTGAGCAGCGAATAGGTCGAGACCGCCTGGGGCAGCGGCATCCCCTTCTGCAGCGCTCCGATCGAGATGCCGCCGATCAGGTTCACGACCACGATCAGCAGGCCCGCGATGGCGTCGCCCTTCACGAACTTCATCGCGCCGTCCATGGCGCCGAAGAACTGGTTCTCCTTGTCGAGGTTGCGGCGGCGCTGGCGCGCCTCGGACGGGTCGATGTCGCCCGCCCGCAACTCCGCGTCGATGCTCATCTGCCGGCCCGGCAGGGCGTCCAGCACGAAGCGCGCCGCCACCTCGGCCACGCGCTCGGCGCCCTTGGTGATCACCACGAACTGCACGATCGTGATGATCAGGAAGATGACGAGGCCGACGACCAGGTTGCCGCCCGTCACGAACAGCCCGAAGGTCTGGACGATGTCGCCGCCCTCGGCCTCCGTCAGGATCGTGCGCGTGGTCGAGATGGAGATCGCCAGCCTGAAGGTCGTGGCGATCAGGATCACGGCCGGGAAGGTCGAGAAGCTCGTCGGGCGGTCGATATAGATGGCGACCATGAGAATCACCATCGTCATGGTGATGTTGAGCCCGATCAGGACGTCGAGCATCAGCGTCGGCATCGGGATGATCATCACCAGCACGGCGGTGAGCAGGATCACGATCAGGGCGAGATCCTGCCGGCCGCGCATGCGGTGGAGGGCCGTCGTCAACCGTTCCATCATGGCGCGGGCCTCCGCGACCGCAGGAACCGGGCGAACGCGTCCGCCGCCTCCGCGCCGCGCCGCAAGGCGGCCGAGACCCGCGATCGCCTGAGCAGGTCCGACGGCGCCAGCCGCCCGGGACCGACCGCCGCCTCGTGCGCCGCAACGGCGGCGTCCGCGGTCTCCGCGTCGCCCGTGGCCAGGAACGCTTCCGACAGCAGGCGCAGGCTCTGCGGATCCCCGGGCGCGAACCGCACGGTGAGCTGGAGCAGCGCCAGCGCCTCGGAGGGCTTGCCGTAGAGGATCTGGTGCGCCGCCACGGCGTTCAGGAGCCTGATGTCGTCCTCGGCCAGGCCCGCGGCCGGCGCGGCGGAGGCCTCGGCGAGGCCGAATCCGGCGTTCGCCGGCCCGAAGGCGGGCGGGATCAGATGCGACGGCCTCGGTCGCGGGGGAGGAGCGAAGGCGCCCTGCCTTTCGGTCATGCTCACAGGTCCCCGGCGACGAGCGCATCGGCCGCCGTCACCACGAGCTTCATCCGGCGCACGACCTCGCGCAGGGCGCTCGAGCCGATCTCGATGGAATGCGCGTCCTGCGGCTGCCTGGCGCCGAGACGCGACAGGCTGATCTCGATGCGCGACAGGTCGGCGATCAGCGCGTCGGCCGAACGGGCGAGCGGCCCGAGGTCGCCGGACGCGAGCCGCACGCTCTGCGCCGCCGGCGCGGCCGCCGACGCGCGCGGACGCGCGGCCACGGCCCCGGCGGGCCTGGGCTGCGTCGGCTGGTCGACCGCGCTGAGCCTCACCCGCGGCTCCAGCGCGCGGATGCGGGTCAGATCCGGCGCCCCGCCGCGGTCGACGCTTTTGGAGATATCCCAACGTGACAAGCCGGCCTCCTCGAAGAGACCACTAGGCATGCCTCAAGTCTGCAATTGCTTAAGGTCGCGATTCCGTCGGTCATCATGCTTAACGCGCCGTAAGCAGGCCTGCCGAGGCCTCGGTAGTCGCCTCGGATGGAACGTCCGTCGCGGCGATGTCATGAGGGAAGGCCACCTCTCTTTGGGAACAGGCCGATGACTCTGAAAATCAATGGGCCTTCCCGGGGAGGCGAGCTCGGTTCGTCCTCGTCGGCGACCGGCTCGTCTCAATTCGCCGAGGCGCTGCGCGCCCGGGCCGCGCCCGAGCCGGGCGCCGTCCGGGAAGCCCTGCGGGACGGCGGCCGCCCGCGCGACGCGATCGAAAACCTGGTGCGTCTCCCGGCGGCTTCCGCCGACGCCAGGCCGATCTCCTGCGGAGCGCCAGATGCGAGCGCCCGCCTGCCCGGCCCGCTGACCCGGCTGGACGAACGCCCACCGGCCGCCACGCCGATCACGCTTCGCGCCGCCAAGCTCTAGCGCCTCCGCCTCCGCCTCCGACCGAACGAACAAGCCCGCAGCCTCTCCGGCTGCGGGCTTTCGTCGTTTCCGGCGAGGGTCGCGGCGCCCTGCCTCGCCTGCGCGCCTCCCCACGACCGCCCGGCCTGGGCCCCGGCCTCGCCGACCGCGCAACGCCAAAAGGGCGGCCGCATCGCGACCGCCCTTCCGCTTTGATGGGTGGGATCGACGTCGATCAGAGAACCGCGACGCCCTTCTCGGCCCTGTCGTAGTCCTTCTGGTTGACGGTCTTGCCGTTCAGGCTCCAGCCGCCCTTCTCCTCCTTGACGGTCACGCCGTCGGGAGTGGCCTTGTCGATCTGCTTGCCATGGCCGCTGACCTTCACGGACACGTTGTCCTTGCCGTCATGGTTGCCGGCCAGGCCGGAGACCACGATGGCCTTTTCGCCCTTGGTGATGGTCAGCTTGGACGAGTAGCTCACGTCGCTCTTGTCGGTCGCGGCCTTTCCGTCGCGATCCACGGTGGAGACGCTGATCTTGGTGCCGTCGGCCAGCTGGAAGGTGTTGCTCTTCTTGAAGTCCCAGTCCTTGCCATTGCCGCCGGCGTCGACATGGGGGTCGCCCCAGACGCGGGTGCTGTCACCGGTGCAGTTGTTCTTCAGGATGAAGGACTCTTGCTTCTCGTCGAAGTTCAGCGTGTAGCCCTTGCCGAGGTGGATCTCGCCCTTGCCGTCCTTCACCTGGCCGACCTCCCACTTGTCGCCGCAGTCCGGCTTGGGAGTGGGCTTCGGGTGACAAGCGATCGGGGTCGGGGTCGGCGTCGGGATCGGAGCCGGGGTCGGCTTGGGGTTGCACTCGATCGGCTTCGGGGCCGGCTGGGGCGTCGGCTTCGGGGTGCAGACGATCGGCGCCGGGGTCGGAGCGGGGTTAGGCAGCGGGATCGGCTTGCCGCAGCCGTCATTCAGAACTCCCGGGGTCGGATGGTAGCCGCCGTCGACCGGAATGGGCTTGCCGCGGCAATCGTCGACCACGACGGGCTTCGGGTGATAGCCGCCATCGACCGGGATCAGCTTGTCGCCGCAATCGTCGACCACGCCAGGGGTCGGGTGATAGCCGCCGTCGACCGGGATCGGCTTGTCGCCGCAGTCGTCGACGACGCCAGGGGCCGGGTGATAGCCGCCGTCGACCGGGATCGGCCTGCCCTGGACGCCGCAATCGGCCCTGGAGCCGCTCGTCACGCCCTGGCTGCCGCAGATCTGCGTCAGGGTGTTCTGGATCGAGCCGAGCTCGTCCTTCAGGCCCTTGATGATCGTGCCGGTGTCGCCGCAATTCGCGCCGGAGCCGGAGTTGGTCGATCCGCAGGACGAGCCGCCGTTCGATCCGCCATTGCCCAGCGCCGAAACCAGCTTTTCGAGAAGCTTCTCGATGTTCGACAGCTCGCTCTTGATGTCGCCCAGGATGGACTTCAGGTCACCGGACTGCGAGTTGCAGTTGTTCGCCACAGCTCGGCCGAATTCGCTGCCATTCACACGGCTCGTTCCGTAAGACCCGTTGGAATAGTTCGTGGGCTGAATTCCGCAAACCATCTTCTCGCTCCCTTAAATGATGCAGAGGATCGACTGCTTCCTCGTGATGAAAGTTCTAACCATTTTCGGGACTGGAACTACTATGTCGAAATACCGGACCCTACGTAGTGCACGTAGCGGCATCGCGTATCCGGCCGGCCGCGCTCGCGCGGCCGGTGCGGCCTGTCAGGTGTTTCGGTCTGGGCGGCGCCCCGGACGCCCGGGGACTAGCGCGCGCTCGGCCAGCGGAAGTCGTCGGCGCGGCCCGGCTTGGGGTCGGGAATTTGCCCGCGCAGCAGCGCGCGCTCGACGAGCTGTCCGGCCTCCGTCGACGGCTTGCGGCTCACGCCCGCGACCAGCGCCCCGCCCTGGGCGGACTCCGGTCCGGTGAGCGGCAGGATCGGCCCGGCCACGGGCCGCTGCGGGATGGTGAGCGGCGCCGGGGGGAGCCCGTCGAGGCCGCGGAGGACCGTCTGGTCGATGGCGCGCTCCACCCCGCCCGGCTGCAGGGTGGGATCGTGGGAGGCGGGGTCGTCCGGGTCCGCGCCCGGCACGGCGACGATGGCCGGCGCGCGCTGGTCGAGCGAACGGCGGATCTCGACCTCGATGAAGTGGGCCGCCTTGCGGGCGCCCGCCTTAGTGAAGTGGACGCCGTCCGACGTGCGCAGCTTCACGGTGTCGCCGGCGAGGTCCGGCCCAAAGGACGAATACCGGTTCTTGGCGTCGGCGAACGGCTCGAACAGGTCGATATAGATGGCGCCCGTCTTGCGGGCGGCGCTCCGGAAGATCTCGTTCAGGGCGACCATGTCGGCCGTGAACCGCGGACTCTCCATGATGGGCATGCCGACCCAGAACAGCGGCACGTTCTTGTCGGCGAAGGCCCGGCCGATCTCCTCCACCCGGCTCGCATAGGCCTCCTTCCAGGCGTCGGACATCGGCTCCAGCGCCGTCCCCGACGCGTCCTTGATGGTCTGCCGGTCGTTGGAGCCCAGCACCACCACGGCGTGCGTGATCTTCTCCGAGGCGAGCATCTCGCGCGCGGTCTTGCGCCAGTCGAAGAAGTCGTCGCGCACGAGTCCGCTCGACGACACCGTCCGCTTGGACACCTGGACGTCGGGGTTGTCGTCGAAGGCGTCGGCGAGCCCGTTGGCGACCAGCTCGGCCATGACGTCGCCCATCACCATCACGAAGGCGGTCGGCTCCATGGCGGGCTTCTCGGGGGCGTCGCGGATCACCATCGTGGCGGCGGCGGGAGGCGGCGCGCGGCGTCGCTCCGCCCGCGGAGCCGGCGGCGGCGGCGGCCGCACGCGCCGGAACTGCTGGCGGGAGGGGGCCATCTGCGGGGTGAACAGAAGCGGGAAGCGGTCGTCCCCCTGGGCGCGAGCCTCCGGGGCCGCGCCCGGCAGGGCGGCGGCGGCCAGGACGACGAGGACGAACAGGCGCGCGATGAGCGCCGACATGCTCTGCAACGAGACCTCCATGCAGCGCCCTTTCGGGCGCGTCCGGAGGGGAGTTTACCAGTTCATCGCGCCGTGCGCAGCGCCTGCAGCGCCTCGACCGTCGGATGGCCGTCCGGAACGAGCCCCCTCCGCTCCTGGAACGCCCGGAGCGCGTCCCGGGTTCGCGTGCCGATCCGGCCGTCGGCCTCGCCGATGTCGAACCCCAGGGAGGCCAGGCGGCGCTGGATCTCGCGCCGCTGCGCGTGGTCGAGCTGCGGCTCGCCCACCGGCCATGCGGCCTGCACGCCCGAGGCGCCGCCGATGCGGTCGCCCAGCAGCCCGACGCCCATCGCATAGGCGTCCGAGCTGTTATAGGCCTTGATGGCCGTGAAATTCGCCGTGACCAGGAAGGCCGGGCCGTGCGCGCCCGCCGGCAGGAAGAGCGATCCCTCCCCGGCGTGGGGCATGGGCCTGCCGTCGGCGCGCTTGGCGCCCAGCGCGGCCCAGCGGGAGAAGGCGGCCTTGCGGGTCTTGTAGTCGAAGCGCGCCGGCAGCCGGACCTCGACCGCCCAGGGCAGCCCGCGCCGCCAGCCATGCGTCTTCAGGTAGTTTGCCGTCGAGGCCAGCGCGTCCGGGATCGACGTCCAGATGTCCTTGTGGCCGTCGCCGTCCTGGTCGACCGCCCATTTGCGGAAGCTCGACGGCATGAACTGCGTCTGGCCCATGGCGCCCGCCCAGGATCCCTTCATGTCCGCGCGGGCCACATGCCCCTGCTGCAGGATGGTCAGGGCCGTCAGGAGCTCGTCGCGGAAGAAGCCGCCCCGGTAGCGCAGATGCGCCAGCGTCGCGAGCGACCGGATCACGTCCTTGCCGCCCGTGAAGGAGCCGTAATTCGTCTCCATCCCCCAGACGCCGAGGATGACCGACCGCTCCACCCCGTAGCGCCGCTCGATGGCCGCCAGCGTGGCCGCGTGCTCGGCCGCGACGGACCTGCCGCGGGCCACGCGCGCCTCGGAGACCGCGCCCTCCAGATAGGACCAGATCGGCTTCACGAACTCGGATTGGCGCCGGGTGAGCTCGACGATCTTCGGATCGCTGGTCACGCCGGAAAAGGCCGCGTCGAAGGTCGCCCGGCTCACGCCGCGGGCGCGCGCCGCGGGCCAGAGCCCCTCGACGAAGGACGAGAAGGACGCCGGCGCCGCGTCCCGCTCGCCGGCGAGGGCGGCGCCGGGCGCCCCGAGCGAGCCCGTCGTGACCGGTTCGGACGCGACAGGCTCGGATCTCGCGACCCGCGCCGGCCCCGGCATGGTTTGGGCCTGCGCCAGTCCCGCCCAGACGACGCCCAGGCCCATGGCCACGACAGCGATACGGCGCATGCGACGTCCCCAGCCCGGGGGCGGACGCCCGCCGGTTCTTCCAGCCTCACTGTGCTGGGGGGTGGTGAAGGGGAGCTTAACCGAGCGCCGGCGCTCAGCCCTGGAGCTTGGCGTTGGGAGTGGTCAGGTGGCGCTCCCAGTCCAGCGCATGGGTGATGATGGTCTCCAGGTCGTCATATTGCGGGACCCAGCCCAGCACCTCCCGGACCCGCTCGCCCGTGGCGACGATCGCGGCCGGATCGCCGGCCCGACGCGGGGCGAGCCGGGCCTCGAAGTCCACGCCCGAGACCCGCTTCACCGCGTCCACGACCTCCAGCACCGAGTAGCCCTGCCCGTAGCCGCAATTCAGCGTCAGGCTGTCGCCGCCCGCCCGCAGATGGTCGAGAGACGCCAGATGGGCGTTGGCGAGGTCCGTCACATGGATGTAGTCGCGCAGGCAGGAGCCGTCGCGGGTGGGGAAATCGGTCCCGAACACCTCCAGATAGGGCCGCTGGCCCAGCGCGGTCTGGCACGCGACCTTGATCAGGTGCGTGGCGCGCGGCGTAGACTGGCCGGTGCGGCCCTTCGGATCCGCGCCCGCGACGTTGAAGTAGCGCAGCACCACGAACTTCAGCGGATGCGCGGCCGCCGCATCGCGCAGGATCCATTCCGTCATCAGCTTGGACCGGCCATAGGGCGACACCGGCGACGTCGGGTCGTCCTCGGAGACCGGCTCGCCGCTGACGTCGCCATAGACGGCCGCCGTCGACGAGAAGATGAAGTGCTTGACCCCGCACTCCACCGCGGTCTCGATCAGCGCCCGCGGCTTGACGGTGTTGTTCAGGTAGTAGCCGAGCGGGTCCTCCACCGATTCCGGCACGACGATCTTGGCTGCGAAATGCACGACGGTGTCGACGCCATGCTCACGCATCACGGACGCGACCAGGGGCTGGTCGCCCATGTCGCCCACCACCAGCGGAACGGTCGTCGGCACCGCCGACGCGAAGCCCGTGCTCAGATTGTCGAGGACGACGACCTTCTCGCCACGGTCGGCCAGGGCCAACACCATGTGCGAGCCGATATAGCCGGCGCCGCCCGTCACCAGAACCGCCATAATGCATACTCCTGCTTGTGGCCAACATGGCCATCCACTCGATAACGTTTCCTGAACTCGCATGGAACGGGAGGCCGTGATATCGGTTTGCCCCCACGCCACGCGAAATCGAAGCCCGGCGTGAAGTCCGCCGTCTCCGTCCCTCCTGCAAGCAGACGCGATCCATGACGAAAAAGATCCGCAAAGCCGTGTTCCCCGTCGCCGGTCTCGGGACGCGGTTCCTCCCCGCCACCAAGGCGGTGCCGAAGGAGATGATGACGGTGGTCGACAGGCCGGTCATCCAGCACGTCGTGGACGAGGCGAAGGCCGCCGGCATCGAGCACTTCGTGTTCGTCACGGGGCGCGGGAAGGGCGTCATCGAGGACCATTTCGACATCGCATTCGAGCTGGACCGGACGCTGGCCGAGCGCGGGAAGACCAAGGAGCTGGAGGCCCTCAAGCGCGACCTTCCGGGCGCCGGCCAGACCAGCTTCACGCGCCAGCAGGCGCCCCTCGGGCTCGGCCACGCGGTGTGGTGCGCGCGCGACATCATCGGCGACGAGCCCTTCGCGCTGCTGCTGCCCGACATGCTGCATCTGGGCCAGACCGCCTGCCTGGCGGACATGATCCTCGGCTACGAGGCCCATGGCGGCAACATGATCGCCGCCTATGAAGTCCCCGACAGCGAGACCCACCAATACGGCATCGTCGGCGTCCAGGACGAGGGCGGCTTCCAGCGCATCACCTCCATGGTGGAGAAGCCGCCGAAGGGGACGGCGCCGTCCAACCTGGCGATCTCGGGCCGCTACATCCTCAGCCCGGCCGTGTTCGACATTCTGGAGACGCAGGAGCGCGGCGCCGGCGGCGAGATCCAGCTCACCGACGCCATGATCACGCTCGCCAAGTCGGAGCCCTTCTACGCCCACACCTTCGCGGGCGAGATCTACGACACCGGCTCGAAGATCGGCTTCCTGATGGCCAACGTGGCGTATGCGCTCAGCCGCGAGGACATCGCGGCCGCGTTCACGGTCGAGCTGCACAAGCTGCTCGACCGCTGAGCCGCCGGCCTCAGGGCTGGAGCTTCATCCCGACCAGGAAGGTGTTGGCGGTGTAGTCGGAGCCTGCCGTCGCGCCGTTCAGGCGCTCATGCGTGAAACTGGCGTTGAGCGCCACGGAGCGGGTCAGCCTGTATTCCAGCTTCAGCCCCGTGGCGTAGCTCGTCTCCCGCAGGGGGACGCCCTGGTAGTCCGTGCTGGTGAAGGACGCCGCGCCGACCAGGATGAGGTTGCGCAGCAGCGCGTGGGACACCTCGGCGGCGACCGTGCGGACCTGCGCGCCCGTCGCTCCCACGACCGTGGTCTCGGCCAGCGACGCCGTTCCGCGCAGCGTGACGGTGGTGAGTGGCGTCGCCGACCAGATCAGGGCGACGTCGGCCACCGGGCCGCGCAGGTCCGCCAGGCGCGGGTCCTCATATTGGCGCACGCCATAGCCGGCCGACGCCTCGCCCGTGAGCGTCCGGGTGATCTCGAACGTCGATCCGACGCGGCCCTGCACGCCCGACGACGTCCGGTCGTAGCCGGACGCATCCAGCGTCGTGTCGTAGACGCGCTTGTCGACCGTGGCCTCCACGAAGGGCTGCAGCCCGGGCGTCGCCTGATACCCGGTCCGCAGGCGCAGCCCATAGGCGTTGAGGTCGCGGTCGCCCTGGCTGACCTCGAGCCCGTTCGCCTGCGTCAGGTCGCCATAGGTGGTGCGGTCCACGGCCCCTCGCAGGGACACCGCCACCGCGCCGAAGCGCTGGGTCAGCATGGCGCTGGTCCCGGCCGTCAGGATGGTGGAGCGCTTCGATCCCACCACCGGCTGCTCCAGGCTCCCCGGGCGCTCCGTCGTGAGCAGATAGGCCGCGCCCAGGTCGACCTGCGTGTCGCGCAGGACGTCGATCCGCAGGTCCGCGACGCCCGCGCCGTCGGGCCTGTTGGCCGACCGGACCGACGGGTATTCCTGATAGGCGCCGCGCAGATTGGCCGTGAAGGCGTGCCTCTCCCAGTCGCTCTCGACGCTGAGCGCGCCCTCCTGTCGGAACGCCGTGGAGCCGCGCGGCCTTCCGCCGACCCGGTTGGGATTGGTGTCGTAGCCGCCGGAGACGTCGATCGACGGGCGCCAGATCAGCCCGCCCGTGTCGATCCCGAGCGGCGCATAGGGGTCGTCCTGCAGGGCCTTGCGGCGCGCCCGGCGCGCCTGCTCGATCGCGGGCAGGCCCGGCGTCGGCAGCGTGCCGGCCAGTTCCGGGGCGTTTCCGGCGGCCGGTCCGAACAGCGGCGCCGCGACCGGCGCTGGCGCGGTCTGGCGCAGGGACCGGGGCTTGGCCTTCTTGGGCGGGCGCACCGGCTGGCCGACGGGAGCGTAGGCGCCCTTGTAGGCCTGGCGCATCGAGGTCGGCCCCGAGCCGCGGAGCGCGGGCGCATAGGGGTCCGGGTCCATGCCGGCGGGTGGCGGGACCGGCGCCGCCGCCGGATCCAGGGGAAGCGCCTGCGCCATGGCGGACGCGAGCGCGACGGCGTCCGCGCAAGCGAGGGCGGTCGCCAACCCGAGCAGTCTGGCATAGCGAGCGGGGCGGCTGCGAAGGGCCAAGGAAGGCTCCGGCCAACGGAAGGGTCCGGGCGCCTGGAGCCCGATACGGTTAACAGGAATAGAAGATTGACGGTTAACGGCAGGTAACCGATCGCCGGTCGTCGTTTCTCTCCCGGCCGACTCGTGCTATGCGGCGCGGATGTCCAAGCTCTCGCCAGCCCCTCGTGTCGAGGGCGCGTCCGCCCCGGCGATCGCATCCGCCCTGCGCACCATCGAGGCCGAGCGAGCGGGCCTCGACGCCGTGGCGGCGGCCCTGGGCGACGGCCTCGGCGCGAGCTTCTGCGCCGCCGTGGACCTCATCGCCGGCGCCACCGGGCGCGTCATCGTCACCGGCATGGGCAAGTCCGGCCATGTCGGCCGCAAGATCGCCGCCACCCTGTCGTCGACCGGAACGCCCGCCTATTTCGTCCATCCGGCCGAGGCGAGCCACGGGGACCTCGGCGCCATCCAGGCCGGCGACGTCATCCTGGCGCTGTCCTGGTCGGGCGAAACCTCGGAACTTTCCGATCTCGTCGCCTATGCGCGGCGCTTCCGCGTCGGGCTCATCGGCGTCACCGCCAACCCCGACAGCGCGCTCGGCCGCGAGGCGGATGTGTGCCTCACGCTGCCGAAGGCGCGCGAGGCCTGCCCCAACGGGCTGGCGCCGACCACCTCCACCACGATGCAGCTCGCCCTGGGCGATGCGCTCGCGGTGGCGCTGCTGGAAGGCCGCAGCTTCAGCTCGCAGGATTTCCGCGTCTTCCACCCGGGCGGCAAGCTCGGCGCCCAGCTCAAGCAGGTCCGCGCCGTCATGCACACCGGCGACCGCCTGCCCCTGGTGCCGCGCGGCGCCCGCATGTCGGACGCCATCATGGCCATCAGCCAGAAGGGCTTCGGCTGCGTCGTGGTGACCGAGCCCGACGGCCGCATCGCCGGAATCGTGACCGACGGCGACCTGCGCCGCCACATGCAGCCGGCGCTGATGACGCTCTCCGTCGACGAGGTCATGACGCCCAACCCGACCACCGTGGCGCCCAGCCTCCTGGTCGCGGAGGCGCTGGAGATCGTCGAGACCCGTAAGATCGGCGCGCTCATCGTGGCGGAGGACGGGGTGGCGGTCGGCCTCGTGCACGTCCTCGACCTGTTGCGGATCGGGGCCGCCTAGGGGCGGCGCTCAGCTCCGCTTCACCTTCAGCAGCGTGCCGTCGACGCCGATCACCTGGACCTCCGTCCCGGCCGGCAGGTCCGGACCCTCGATGCGCCAGACCGTGTCGTCGACGCGGACGCGCCCGCGGCCTTCCTGGAGCGGCTCGTCGAGCACGAACAGGCGTCCCACCAGGGCCGATCCCCGATCGTTGATCACCTGCTCGGGCCGCTTCGGCCCCCGGTCCCGGGTGAGGTTGCGGCCGACCGCCACGCAGCCTATCGCCAGCGCCGCGAAGGTCAGGGCGGCCGCCTCCCCCGACATTGCGATCACGAAGGAGACGAGGCCCGTCAGCAGGGCCGCCAGGCCAAGCCAGATCATGAAGGCGCCCGGCGCCAGGACCTCGACGCCGACCAGCACCAGCCCGGCGATGATCCAGCCCCATGGTCCAAAGAAGATGTCGAGCATCGCTCCCCCGCTCTCAGGCGCCCGGCTCAGGTGGGATGGGACTCGCGCGTCGTCGGGACCGCGGTCCGCCGCGGGGCGGCCGCAGCGGCGTCCGTGGGGGCGAAGGCCGAGCGCGAGATCTCGGCGATGCCGGCGATCGAGCCGATGACCGAGGACGCCTCCAAGGGCATCATGATCACCTTCTGGTTCGGGGCGGAAGCCACGGCCTGCAGGGCCTTCACATATTGCTGGGCCACGAAATAGTTGATCGCGTTGACGTCGCCCTTGGAGATGGCGTCGCTCACCATCTGGGTGGCCTTCGCCTCCGCCTCGGCCGAACGCTCGCGCGCCTCCGCGTCGCGGAAGGCGGCCTCCCGGCGGCCCTCGGCCTCCAGGATCTGCGCCGTCTTATGGCCCTCGGCGCGCAGCACCTCGGCCTGGCGCTGGCCCTCGGCCTCCAGCACGACGGCGCGCTTCTCGCGCTCCGCCTTCATCTGCCGCGCCATGGCGTCGACGAGGTCGCGCGGCGGCACGATGTCCTTGATCTCGACCCGGTTGATCTTGATGCCCCAGGGCGAGGTGGCGGCGTCGACGACGCGCAGCAGCCGCTCGTTGATCTCGTCGCGGTGGGAGAGCAGCTGGTCGAGATCCATCGAGCCCATGACGGTGCGGATGTTCGTCATCGTCAGGGTCAGGATCGCCTGCTGCAGGTTGGAGACCTCATAGGACGCCAGGGCGGCGTCCAGCACCGTGTAGAAGGCGACGCCGTCCACCGTGACGGTGGCGTTGTCGCGGGTGATGACCTCCTGGCTGGGGACGTCGAGCACCTGCTCCATGATGTTCAGCTTGTGGCCGATGCTCTCCACATAGGGGACGATGAGCCCGAGGCCGGGGCTGAGCGTGCGCGAGTACTTTCCGAAGCGCTCGACGGTGTATTTGTAGCCCTGCGGGACGGTCTTCACCCCGGCCAGGAGGGTGACGATGACGAAGACCACAAGCACGATCGTGAAGATCGTGAACCCCGAGATCACCATGCCCGCCTCCTGATTCGGCCCCAGGCCGCCAGCATCGTATGGAGGCTTGAGCGCGGCAAGCGAATGAGGGTCTGGGACGGGCTGACTTTCCCCGTCGTCAACTCAGTCGCGCTCCGCCGGAGTCCGCGATGGCTCCATTCTTCCCGTCATTCCCGGCGGCGCGAAGCGCCGGGAAGGGGAGCGAGGTTCTTTCGGCGCCGCGCGGCTGGATTCCCTTCCCGACCTGCTGCGCAGGTCGCCGGGGATGACGGTGGGACGTTACGCGCGTCTTTCCCGCGCGATGACGAGGAGGGAGCCTATCGCGGCAGGATGGTTTCTCCCATGAGCGCGAGGTCGATGGCGTGCGCCGCCTGCCGGCCCTCGCGGATCGCCCAGACCACCAGCGACTGGCCGCGGCGCATGTCGCCGGCGGCGAACACCTTGGCCTGCGAGGTCCGGTAGTCCTGCTCGTTGGCGACGACGTTGTTGCGCCGGTCCAGCGCCACCCCGGACGCCTCGATCATGCCCGCCGTCTGCGATCCGGCGAAGCCGATGGCCAGGAAGACGAGGTCGGCGCGCAGGATGAACTCGCTGCCCGGGATGGGGACGCGCTTTTCGTCCACGCGCGCGCACTTCACGCCCGTCACCTTGCCGTTCTTGCCCTCGATGCCGAGCGTCGCGGCCTGGAACTCGCGCTCGGCGCCCTCGGCCTGGCTGGACGAGGTGCGCATCTTGGTCGGCCAGTAGGGCCACACCGTCAGCTTATCCTCCTTGACGGGCGGCTTGGGACGGATGTCGAGCTGCGTCACCGAGAGCGCGCCCTGGCGGAACGACGTGCCGACGCAGTCGGAAGCCGTGTCGCCGCCGCCGATCACCACGACATGCTTGCCGCCCGCCAGGATGGGCGCCTCGGGGGTGGGCTCCTCCTGGCCGACGCGGCGGTTCTGCTGGACCAGATAGGGCATCGCGAAGTGGACGCCCGCGAGGTCCTGCCCGGGCAGCTTGGGATCGCGCGGATCCTCCGCGCCGCCCGCCAGCAGCACGGCGTCGAACTCCGCGGTGAGCTCCTCGAAGGGCTTCGTGACCCCGACATTCACGCCGTAGTGGAAGGTGACGCCCTCCTGCTCCATCTGGGCGACGCGCCGGTCGATGTGGCGCTTCTCCATCTTGAAGTCGGGGATGCCGTAGCGCAGCAGACCGCCCGCCCGCGGCTCGCGCTCGAACAGGTGCACGTCATGGCCCACCCGGGCGAGCTGCTGGGCGGCGGCCATGCCAGCCGGGCCCGAGCCCACGATGGCGACGCGCTTGCCCGTCCTGAAGGCGGGCGGCTCGGGGCGGACCCAGCCCTCGGCCCAGGCCTTGTCGGCGATGGACTGCTCGATGGTCTTGATGGTGACCGGCATGTCCTCGAGGTTCAGCGTGCACGCCTCCTCGCAGGGCGCGGGGCAGATGCGGCCGGTGAACTCCGGGAAATTGTTGGTCGAATGCAGGTTGCGGGAGGCCTCCTCCCAGTTCTGCTGGTAGATCAGGTCGTTCCAGTCCGGGATCTGGTTGTTGACCGGGCAGCCCGTGCCGGAATGGCAGTAGGGCACGCCGCAATCCATGCAGCGCGCGGCCTGGCGGCCGACGTCCTTCTCGTCCAGCGGCAGCGTGAACTCGCGGAAATGGCGGATGCGGTCGCCGGCGAGCTGATACTTCTGCTCCTGCCGGTCGAATTCCAGAAACCCTGTGACCTTGCCCATCTGCCCCTGCCTAATGTGCTGTTTCGACCGACGGCAGGCCAAGGGCCTGCTCGCAGCGCCGGATCCAGGCCCTGAGGCTGGTCCGCGGTGAAAGATCGAGGCCGCCCTCGCCGGCCAGGCGCGTATAGGCCAGCAGGGCGACGTCCGCGACGGTGAGACGGCCTGCCGCAAACCAGTCACGGCCGGCCAGGATCGTATCCATGAAGTCCAGCGCCTGCTCGGCGCGGGCGACGCGCCAGGACTCACGATCGGCGGCGCTCTTGCCGAGATAGACCATTTGGAAGCGGCAGCCGGCGACGAAGAGCTCGTGGCTGTTCTGCTCCCAGAACAGCCACTCGTCGACCTGCGCCTGCTCGAAAGGATCGTCCGGCAACAGGTCCGATCCGCGCGCCAGATAACGGATGATGGCGTTCGACTGGGCCAGCGCCCGGCCATCGTCGAAAACCACCACCGGGACCTGCCCCATCGGGCTCAGCGCCAGGAACTCTGGCGTGCGGCTCTCGCCGCGCATGATGTCGACGGGCAGCCACTCATAGTCGAGGCCGAGGCGGTCCGCCACGACCTTCACCTTCAGGCAGTTGCCCGACTGCATGTCGCCATAGATGCGCATCTCACTCCGCCGCCTGCAGCGTCCTGAACTTCTCCATCTCGCGAAGCGCGCGCCGGTACTCGACCGGCATGACCTTCACGAAGCGGGTCCGGTAGTCGGCCCAGTTGTCCAGGATGTCCTTGGCGCGGGTCGACCCCGTGTAGCGCAGGTGGTCGCTGATCAGCTGCAGCAGGCGCTCCTCGTCATGGCCGGACATGTTGGCCATGACGTCGATGCGGCCCTTGGTCTCCAGGTCGCCGCCATGGTGGTGGAGGCGCTCCATCAGGTCCTCCTCCTCCTCGACGGGCTCCAGGTCGACCATCGACAGGTTGCAGCGCTTCTGGAACGCGCCGTCCTCGTCGAGCACATAGGCGATGCCGCCCGACATGCCGGCCGCGAAGTTGCGCCCGGTCTGCCCGATGACCACCACCACGCCGCCGGTCATGTACTCGCAGCCATGGTCGCCCGTGCCTTCCACGACCGCCACCGCCCCGGAGTTGCGGACGGCGAAACGCTCGCCCGCCACGCCCCGGAAGTAGCACTCGCCGGAGATCGCGCCGTACAGCACCGTGTTGCCCACGATGATGGACTGCTCGGCGACCGTGCGGGAGCCGTCCGCCGGGCGGATGATCAGCTTGCCGCCCGACAGGCCCTTGCCGACATAGTCGTTGGCCTGCCCGACGAGCTCCAGCGTCACGCCGGCCGCCAGGAAGGAGCCGAAGCTCTGCCCGGCCGTGCCGTCGAGCCGGATCCGGATCGTGTCGTCCGGCAGCCCGGCGTAGCCGTGCCGCTTGGCGATCTCGCCCGACAGCATGGCCCCCGTGGTGCGGTCCGTGTTGTGGATCTCGGCCCGGATCTCGACCGGCGCGCCGCCCTCGATGGCCGCCATGGCCTGCGGGATGAGCGTGCGGTCCAGCACGGCGTCGATCGGGTGCTTCTGGCGCTCGACATGCCGGATGGCGACGTCGGCTCCGACCTCGGGCTTGTGGAAGATGCGGGAGAAGTCGAGCCCCTTGGCCTTCCAGTGGTCGATCGCCTCGCGCCGGTCGAGCAGGTCGGACCGGCCGACCATCTCGTCCATGGTGCGGAAGCCCATCTCGGCCATCAGCTCGCGCACTTCCTCGGCGACGAAGAAGAAGTAGTTGATGACGTGCTCGGGCGTGCCCTTGAAGCGCTTGCGCAACACCGGGTCCTGCGTCGCCACGCCCACCGGGCAGGTGTTCAGGTGGCACTTGCGCATCATGATGCAGCCGGCCGCGATCAGCGGCGCGGTCGAGAAGCCGAACTCGTCGGCTCCCAGCAGCGCGCCGATCACGACGTCGCGGCCGGTGCGCAGCCCGCCGTCGACCTGCAGGGCCACGCGGCCGCGCAGCCGGTTCAGCACCAGCGTCTGCTGGGTCTCGGCGAGGCCCATCTCCCAGGGCGAGCCCGCATGCTTCAGCGAGGTCAGCGGGCTCGCGCCCGTGCCGCCCTCGAAGCCCGAGATGGTGATGTGGTCCGCCCGCGCCTTGGCGACGCCGGCCGCGACCGTGCCGACGCCAACCTCGGAGACGAGCTTCACCGAGACGTCCGCCGTCGGGTTGACGTTCTTCAGGTCGAAGATCAGCTGCGCGAGGTCCTCGATCGAGTAGATGTCGTGGTGCGGCGGCGGCGAGATGAGGCCCACGCCCGGGGTCGAGTGGCGCACCTTGGCGATCACCGCGTCGACCTTGTGGCCGGGCAGCTGCCCGCCCTCGCCGGGCTTGGCGCCCTGCGCCACCTTGATCTGCATGACGTCGGCGTTGACCAGATACTCCGCCGTGACGCCGAAGCGGCCGGACGCGACCTGCTTGATGGCCGAGCGCTTGGAGCGGCCGTCCGGCAGCGGGACGTAGCGCTCGCTCTCCTCGCCGCCCTCGCCGGTGTTCGACTTGCCGCCGATCCGGTTCAGGGCGATCGCCAGCGTCTCGTGCGCCTCCTTGGAGATGGAGCCGAACGACATCGCGCCGGTGGAGAAGCGCTTCACGATCTCGACCGCGCTCTGCACCTCCTCGAGGGGGACGGGGCTCGCGCCGCGCTCGGCCGCGGTCCGGATCCTGAACAGGCCGCGAATCGTGGTCAGGCGGTTCTGCTGGTCGTTGATCTCGCGGGCGAACTCGCGGTAGCGGTCCTGCGCGTTGAGGCGCACCGCGTGCTGCAAAGTGGCGACGGAATCAGGCGTCCAAACATGGTCCTCGCCGCGGATGCGGTAGGCGTATTCGCCGCCGACATCCAGCGAGCTGCGATAGACCGGGGCGTCGCCGAAGGCGTCGCGGTGGCGCCGGACCGTCTCTTCCGCGATCTCCTCCAGGCCGACGCCCTCGATGGTGGTCGCCGTGCCGAAGAAGTACTTCTGGACGAGTTCGCTGCGCAGCCCGACCGCGTCGAAGATCTGGGCGCCGCAATAGGACTGGTAGGTCGAGATGCCCATCTTGGACATGACCTTCAGGATGCCCTTGTCGACGGACTTGATGTAGCGTTTGACGATCTCGTCCTCGTCGACCTCCTCGGGAATCTCGCTGCGCATTCCGGCGAGCGTCTCGAAGGCCAGATAGGGGTTGATCGCCTCGGCGCCGTAGCCCGCCAGGCAGCAGAAGTGGTGCACCTCGCGCGGCTCGCCGGTCTCCACCACGAGGCCGACCGAGGTGCGCAGGCCCTTGCGGATCAGGTGATGGTGCACCGCCGCCGTCGCCAGGAGCGACGGGATCGGGATGCGGTCCGGCCCGACCTGGCGGTCCGACAGGATGATGATGTTGTAGCCGCCATGCACGGCCGCCTCGGCGCGCTCGCAGAGCCGGTCGAGGGCGCCCGGCAGGCCGGCCGCGCCCTGCTCCACCGGGTAGGTGAAGTCGAGCGTCTTGGTGTCGAACCGGTCCTCGAAATGGCCGATGCAGCGGATCTTCTCCAGGTCGCCATTGGTGAGGATCGGCTGGCGGACCTCAAGCCGCTTGCGGCGCGAGGAGCCCTCGAGGTCGAAGATGTTCGGCCGCGGCCCGATGAAGGACACGAGGCTCATGACGAGCTCCTCGCGGATCGGGTCGATCGGCGGGTTCGTGACCTGGGCGAAGTTCTGCTTGAAATAGGTGAAGAGCGGCTTCGACTTGGACGACAGCGCCGAGATCGGCGTGTCGGTGCCCATCGAGCCGACGGCCTCCTGGCCGGTGACCGCCATGGGCGACATCAGCAGCTTCAGGTCTTCCTGGGTGTAGCCGAAGGCCTGCTGGCGATCGAGCAGGGTGACGTCGGTGCGCGACTGGCGCGGTTCGACGGGCTTCAAGTCCTCCAGGATGATCTGGCCGCGCTGCAGCCATTCCCGGTACGGGTTGGCGGTCGACAGCGAGGTCTTGATCTCGTCGTCGGAGACGATGCGGCCCTGCTCCAGGTCGATGAGCAGCATCTTGCCGGGCTGGAGCCGCCACTTGGTGACGATCTTCTCTTCCGGGATCGGCAGCACGCCGAACTCGGAGGCCAGCACGACGAGGCCGTCGTCGGTGACGAGATAGCGGGCCGGGCGCAGGCCGTTGCGGTCCAGCGTCGCGCCGATCTGGCGTCCGTCCGTGAAGGTCACGGCGGCGGGACCGTCCCACGGCTCCATCAGGGCGGCGTGGTACTCGTAGAAGGCGCGCCGGTCCTCGTCCATCAGCGGGTTGCCGGCCCAGGCCTCCGGGATCAGCATCATCACCGCATGGGCCAGCGAGTAGCCGCCGCGCACCAGGAACTCGAGCGCGTTGTCGAAGCAGGCGGTGTCGGACTGGCCCTCATACGAGATGGGCCAGAGCTTGGAGATCTCGGCGTCGAAGAGGTCGGAATCCACCGAGGCCTGCCGGGCCGCCATCCAGTTGACGTTGCCGCGCAGCGTGTTGATCTCGCCGTTGTGGGCGACCATCCGGTAGGGATGCGCCAGAGACCAGGTCGGGAAGGTGTTTGTGGAGAAGCGCTGGTGGACCAGCGCCAGGGCCGACGCGAAGCGCGGGTCGGTGAGGTCCTTGAAATACTCGCCGAGCTGCCCGGCCAGCAGCATGCCCTTGTAGGTGATGGTGCGCGAGGACAGCGACACCGGGTAGAAGCCCCGGGTCCTCTCGTCCTTCATGTCGTAGATGGTGTTCGAGATCACCTTGCGCAGGATGAACAGGCGCCGCTCGAAGGCGTCGTCGCCGGCCGTACTCGCGCCGCGGCCGATGAAGACCTGGCGGATGCAGGGCTCCGTCGGCTTCACGCTCTCGCCGAGGCCGGAGCTGTCGACCGGCACGTCGCGCCAGCCCAGGAAGTGCTGGCCCTCGTCGGCGATCACCTTCTCGACGATCTGCTCGCACAGGCTGCGCCCCTCGGGGTCGCGCGGCAGGAACAGCATGCCCACCGCATAGTCCCCCGGCGCCGGAAGGGTCAGCCCCAGACGGGCCGCCTCCTCGGCGAAGAAGCCGTGCGGGGTCTGCACCAGCATGCCGCAGCCGTCGCCGGCCTTGGGGTCGGCCCCGACGGCGCCGCGATGGTCGAGATTGAGCAGGATCTGCAGGCCCATCTGCACGATGGCGTGCGACTTGCGGTTCTTCATGTCGGCCACGAAGCCGACGCCGCAGGCGTCATGCTCGCGCGCCGGATCGTAGAGGCCCTGGGCGTCCGGATAGGAGGGGTCGCGCATGACATGCGTCGTCGAGGCGGCCGGGTGAAGCGCCGCCGGCATGGCGCTCGCCTCGCTGCCGGCGCCGATCGGGCCTTGTCCTGTCCGCTCGCTCATGTCGCCCTCGTCCGTTGCGGCGGCCGTCCCGAGACAGCCGGAGTCAGCATCCGTGCGGATGGCGGCGACGGAGCATGAACCCGCCATGCACGACGCGCGCCATCCGGCTCGGGGCTCATTCTCAGTGTGGGAGGTCCGGCCGCGCCCCGTCTTGCGCCCGCTCCCGGCGGGCGTCTCCGATCCGCGTAGGACCGGCGGGCGCCCGCTTAGCCCGCGTTTTTGCGGGCGGCACGTTTACGATCGCGCGTCGCGGCCGCGCCGCGCGTCGTCGTCTTCGTGATCGTGCCGTTCGTCCGCACCTGGCTGTCCGCCGTCATCTCGCGCGGGGCCGCAACCCCGGAAATTGGGACAGCAAGACTGTCCTATCGAGGCGGGACAATGCCAGATAACCATAAGCCGCACAAGGGCCATTTTTCGTCGTTTTCGCAAGATTGTTGCCCGCCTCTTCGCTGGCGCGCAAGGAACGGAACGTCGCGGCGAACCGGGCGCAAGGGTGTGACCCGCGCCGGGCGCCGAGCGCGCCGTGGGCCCGCAGACGGGACCTGCGCGCCGCGGGCTTGCTCCCGTCCCCGATGCATGCATCGTGCGGCCGTCCCTCCCGTCACCCGAGACCGATGATGAATTTCGCAAGCGACAATGTGGCCGGCGCCAGCAGGCCGGTGCTCGACGCCGTCATCGCCGCCAATGGCGGCGCGGAAAGCGCCTATGGGGTCGACGCCTATACGAAGCGGGCCGAGGAGCTGCTCGCGGGCGTGTTCGAGCGCGACTGCGCCGTCTTCCTCGTCGCGACCGGAACCGCCGCGAACGCGCTGGCGCTCTCGGCGATCAGCCAGCCCTGGAGCGCCATCTTCAGCCACGCCGAGGCGCATGTGCTCGACGACGAGTGCGGCGCGCCCGAGATGTTCACCGGCGGCGCCAAGATCGTCGGGATCCCGGGGGTGGCCGGCAAGTTCACGCCCGCGGGCCTCGAGGCCGCGCTGGAGCGTTTTCCCAAGGGGGTCGCCAAGGCGGTCCAGCCCGCCGCCGTCTCCGTGTCGCAGGTGACCGAGGCCGGCACGCTCTATGCGCTCGACGAGATCGCCGCCATCGCGGCGACTGCGCGCCGCCACGGCATGGCGACGCACCTCGACGGCGCGCGCTTCGCCAACGCTCTGGCGGCGCTCGGCTGCACGGCGGCCGAGATGACCTGGAAGGCCGGCGTCGACGTGGTGTCGTTCGGCGCCACCAAGAATGGCGGCCTCGCCTGCGAGGCGGTGGTGATCTTCGACAAGGACCGGGCGGCCGATTTCCAGTACCGCCGCAAGCGCAGCGGCCACACGCTCTCCAAGGGCCGCCTGCTCGGCGCGCAGATGGTCGGCTATCTGGAGAACGGCCACTGGATGGACAACGCCCGCCACGCCAACGCGGCCGCCACGGCGTTGTCGCGCGGCCTCGCCGAGGTCGAGGGCGTGCGCCTCGTCTGGCCGACCCAGGCCAACGAGGTCTTCGCCGTGCTGCCTCCCTCCGTGGACGCAGCCCTGAAGGCGGCCGGCGTGCGCTACGCGCCCTGGTCCAGCGGCAGCCTGCCGGAGGGGTTCGCCATCGGCCCGCAGGAGAGCTTCGCCCGCTTCGTGACGTCCTTCGCGTCCCGTGACGAGGACGTGGACGCCATCCTGCGGGCGGCCCGCGGCGCCTGAGGCCGGCGCTGCGGCGCCTTGGCGGCGTCGCAGGTCCGCCTTAATCGATCATTAACGCTTCCGGGCTTGTCATCCTGGGAGCCTGCCTCCATGCACCCGCACTTCGCTGCCGCCGGTCGTCAGACTGCGGTCGCCCGACGTTTCGTCCGCCGCGGCGCCCTCGCGCTCGCGGCTCTTTTCATGGCGGGAGCGTCGCTCCCCGCCCTCGCGGCCCCGATCGGGGCCGACCGCCTCTCCGCCGCGCCGCTGGCCGCGCCGGCGCAGTTCTCCGGCTTCATGATGGGGCCGGGCGAAGTCGCCGACATCCTCTACTCGCGCTACGGCTACCAGCGCGTGATGCGCATCCGCTCGGTGGGCGACGTCTACGAGGCCGACGCCATCGACCGCCGCGGCTACCGCGTGCACGTCACCCTCGACGGCTATGACGGGCGCCTGCTGGAGAGCTTCGCGGTCGGGAGCCGCGCCTATGACGCGCCCGCGCCGATTCCGCCGCGCGGCGTGCCGGGCTATCGCGGCGCGCCGGAGGGCTCCGCCGCCCTGCCGCCGCTCCGCGACGAGGAGGAGCGCTATGGATCGCGCCCGCCGGCCGCCCGCATCGGGCCCGACCCGCTGGAGCGGTCCGCGCCGAGGCCGCCCAGGAGCCGCGAGGCCCGCACGCCGGACGCCTCGACCGCGCCCGCCCCGGCCCACAAGCCCAAGGCCGTCCCGTCCTTGCCGAAGCCGGCCGAGCAGTCGGCGCCGCCGAAGTCCGACACCACCGCGGCCCGGCCGGTCGCGCCGGAGCCCGCGCCGCAGCCCGTGGCCCCGGCCCCGATCCCCTCGCCGGCCCCGCCGCCGGTCACCGCGGCCCCGGCCCCCGCCGAGCCTCCGGCCGCCGCGGCCCCGCAGGAGCCGCCCGTGCGGCAGGCCAGCCCGGCCCCCCAGCGCATCCCCGAGCCGCTGGTGGATCCCAAGACCGGCAAGCCGACCGCGTCGTCGGACACCGGCGCCGTTCCGGCCGCCCCGCTGGACGACTCCAGCAGCCGCGGCCCGGCGGCAGCCTCCCCGGCCGTCCCGCCCGCCGCGCTCGACTGAGGAGCGCGACGCCGCGCGCACGAAAAAGGGCGGCCCGCGCAGGGCCGCCCTTCTGATTCAGAGGTTTTCGACCTCGACGTCGCGTTACGCGGCGGCCTTCTCGGACTGCACCGAACCGTCGATGACGGTCTTTTGGCCGGACGCGGAGATCGGGATGAGGCGCGGCTTCTTGGCCTCGGGGATCTCGCGGACGAGGTCGACGTGCAGGAGCCCGTTCTCAAGGCTCGCGCCCGTCACCTGGACGTAGTCGGCGAGCTGGAAGCGGCGCTCGAAGCTGCGGGCCGCGATGCCCTGGTACAGCACCTCGCCGGCGCGTTCGCCGGACTGGCCCTGCTTCTCGCCGCGCACCGAAAGGGCGTTCTCCTTCACCTCGATGGCGATGTCCTTGTCGGTGAAGCCGGCGACCGCGATCGAGATGCGGTAGGCGTTCTCGCCCGTGCGCTCGATGTTGTAGGGCGGGTAGGCGGTCGCGGCGTCCGGGCTGGCCATCTGGTCCAGCATCGAGAACAGCCGGTCGAAGCCGACCGTGGAGCGGTAGAGGGGGGAAAGATCGTACTGGCGCATGGCATATCCTCCTAGAAGCGACATGCGGCGGTTCGCCTTCAGAGGCCGAACCGGCCGGTCCGCGCAGCCGTCATGGCCTGCGCTGGCCCTGAGGTAGTGAGGCTCTCCGAGCCGTTCAAGACCCCCCGGCAGGCTGGCGGGAGCGCCGGACACGGCGGCGCTTCCGGTCCCGCTCCCGCACATGAACCGCGCGTGAACGGACGCTTCCGGAGACGTTCAGGCTCGCCGTGGCAAGACACCGCCATCGTTGAAGACCGACGCCGTCTTCCAGAGGCTGATCCCATGCGTGCGTATCGTCGAGCCGTCCTGCTGGCGGCGACCATCCTGGCGGCAGGCGCCGGCCTCGGCGTGGCCGGCCTCGCGCCGTCCCGCGCCGTCGCGGGCGATAACGTCGCGCAGGGCGGAATGGAGCCGCAGGCGATCGAGTCCGTGCTGGCCCGCCAGGGCTACTCGGACGTCCGCAACCTGCGCCGGCGCGGCGGCCTGTGGCTGGCCGACGCCTCCGGCCCGCGCGGCCAGCGCATGCGCACGGTCGTCGACGCCTTCACGGGCGAGATCACGGGGCTGGCGCCGCTGGAGGGATCCGTCCTGGCGCCCCGCGTCCGCAAGTCCGCCGACGCCCGGATGTGAACGCGCCGGGGCGCAGCGCTGCGCTCATCGCTCCCTTACGATTATCGGGTATAACGCGGGACAGACCCCGCAGGAGCGCCCGTGGACCTCGTTTCGATCCCCGCCAACCCGACGCCGTCCAACGCGGTCGTCGCCAGCGTGACGAGCGCCGGCGGCGTGAAGCTGCGCGTCGCCCGCTGGCGGCCGACCGCCAAGAAGGTCCGCGGCACCGTCTATGTCCTTCAGGGCCGGGCCGAGTTCATCGAGAAATATTTCGAGGTGATCGGCGAGCTGCGCCGCCGCGGCTTCCATGTGGTCGCCTTCGACTGGCGCGGCCAGGGCGGCTCCGACCGGCTGCTGGCCGACCCCCGCAAGGGCCATGTGGACGACTTCGACGACTATGTGGCGGACCTCGCGGCCGTCATGGACGCCACCGCCGGGCGGCCCTGTCCTGAGCCCTTCTTCGCGCTCGCGCACTCCATGGGGGGCGCGATCCTGATCCGCGCGCTCCAGCGCAAGCCGGACCTGGTGGAGCGGGCCGTGCTGTCCGCCCCGATGATCGAGATCTCGGGCCTGCGCCGCCCGCGCCGCATGCACTGGCTCGCGGCGGCGCTCGACGTGCTCGGCCTCGGCGGCGCCTACATTCCCGGCGGGGGCCAGACGGCCGTGGCCACGAAGCCCTTCGCCACGAACCCGCTGACCTCGGATCCGGCGCGCTATGGTCGCACCGCCGCGATCGTCGAGGAGGCGCCCGGCCTGGCGCTGGGCGATCCCACCATCGGCTGGGTGCACGCGGCGTTCCGCGCCATGGAGCCGTTCAAGGACCCCAACTTCCCCCTGCAGCTGCCGACGCCCCTGCTCATCGTGGCCGGTTCGGCCGACGCCGTGACGATCACGGCCGCCGCGGAGCGCTTCGCGGCGCGCCTGAAGGCCGGGCGGGCCATCGTGCTGCCCGGCGCCATGCATGAGCTCCTGGTGGAGCGCGACCCGGTGCGCTCGCAATTCTGGGCGGCGTTCGACGCCTTCGTCCCCGGCGCCGCCCTGACGGCCGCCCGGGAGGCGATGGCGCGCCAGGACGCCGACGCGCCCGCGCCGGCCTGAGCGGCCCTCGCGCGGCTCAGCGGTTCAGGAGCGCCAGTGTCTTCTCGTGGAGGCGCGGATCGCCCGACGCCACGATCGAGCCGCCTTCGGCGGGCGAGCCGCCCGACCAGGTGGTGACCACGCCCCCCGCGCCCTGCACGATGGGGGCTAGCGCGACGATGTCGTAGGGCTTCAGCCCGGTCTCGATGACGATGTCGATCAGCCCCGCCGCCAGCATGCAATAGGCGTAGCAGTCATAGCCGAAGCGGGTGAGCCGCGCCTCGGCCTCCACCCGTTCGAAGCAGCCGAGATCCGCCGCCTCGAAAAGCCGCGGCGACGTGGTGGACAGGATCGCGTCCCCCAGAGCATCGCAGCGGCGGGTCCGCAGCGTCCGCTCGCCGGCAGGGCCTCGCCAATGCGCGCTGCCGCCGTCGCCGAAGAACCGCTCGCGCGTGAAGGGCTGGTGCATCATGCCGTAGCAGGGCTGGCCATGGCGCGTCAGCCCGATCAGGGTGCCCCAGGTGGGCAGGCCGGCGATGAACGACTTCGTCCCGTCGATCGGGTCCAGCACCCAGACGAACTCCGATTCGGTGCGCTCGTCGCCATATTCCTCGCCGATGATGCCGTGCGACGGGAAGGTGCGCTTGATCATCTGGCGCATCGCGGCCTCGCCGGCGCGGTCGGCCTCGGTGACCGGGTCGAAGACGCCGCCGCGCGACTTGTCGGCCGCCGCCAGCGTGGTGCGGAAGAAGGGCAGGATCGCGGTGCCCGAGATGGTGGCCAGGTCGTCCACGAAGCCTGCGAAGTCGACCGCCGTCATCGATCCATCCTGCCGTGGGAGCGCCGTTCAGGCGGTGATAGAGAACATCCCGGCGCTTGGCAACGCGCGCCGGCCGACGCGCCGCAGGACGCGCGCAGCCAAGGTTCATGCCAGAACCATTTTGGGTCCGTCTGTTCTGTGCTGCACTGCACGCATGACGCCGAGTCAGAGAAACTCCTTTGTTTTCCCCGATTCCGCCTCCCTTGCGCTTCCGAGAATGATGCGAGACGCCCCTTGTGTTTTGTGCGGTGCAATGACATATTCGGTGGGCGTTGGGACGCGCCTCGCGCGTTCGACGTAGCCCTCCTTGGGCGTTTCCTCCCTAGACTTGGGCCGCCAGCATCGCGTTGGCGGCCTCTTTCTTTTCAGGGCCGTTTTTCCGGCGGGCTCATTCGGCCGCCAGGCGCCCGGCCCCCAGATACTCCGCCATCTCGCGCATGAGCGCGTCCGCCACCGCCATCATGTCGGCCGCCACCCGGCCGAAGGCGTGCGTGCGCACGAAGCGGCGCTCGTCCATGTAGAGCGCTCGGCTGATTTCGATCTGGATGGCGTGGCGCCCGGTGGCGGGGTCGCCGTAATGCTCGGTGATGTAGCCGCCCGCATAAGGCTTGTTGCGCGCCACCACATAGCCCCTGGAATGCAGCGTCTCCTCGATCACGTCGGCGAAGAGCCCGGCCGCGCTGGACCCGTAGCGGTCGCCGATGACGACGTCGGCCTTGCTGTAGTCGTCCTTGGCCGAGACGCCGGACGGCATCGAATGGCAGTCGACCAGCAGGGCCGCCCCGAACCGGCGCATGCTGCGTTGGAGGAGCCGGTCCAGGGCGTCGTGATAGGGCTTGTACAACCCTTCGATGCGCATCAGCGCCTCTTCGACCGGAAGGCGCCGTGCATAGATCTCCTGCGAATCCCCCACGATCCTGGCGATGGTGCCCAGCCCGCCCGCCACCCGCATCGAGCGCGTATTGGCGTAGGCCGGCAGCCTGCCCTCGAACATGCGCGGATCGAGCTCGTAGGGCTCGCGGTTGACGTCCAGATAGGCCCTGGGGAACTGCGCCTTCATCATCGGCGCGCCGCGCGGGACCACCCCGGCGAAGAGCTCGTCCACGAAGGTATCCTCGGAGCGCCTCAGCGTCAGCGGGTCCAGCCGCGAGGACGCGATGAAGGAGGCGGGATAGACGCGGCCGGAATGCGGGGAGTTGAAGATGAGAGGCGTGGCCAGACTGGCTGGCTCGACGATCTCGAAAGGCGTATCGAACAGGTCGGCCAATGCATTCGTCATCGGATGTCCGGGACAGCGATCGCTGGTATGAAGTCTGCCTGCAACCGGACGGCCTGTCCACGATTGGGACGGTGATCGGCTTTCACGGGTTATTTACCCTCTTCGCGCTTGATGACATTGACGACCGGAGCCACCCATGTCCGCTGACACAGCCCTCACCACCCGCATCCTCCTGGCCGAAGACGACAACGACATGCGTCGGTTCCTGGTCAAGGCTCTGGAGAACGCCGGATACGACGTGGCCTCCTTCGACAACGGCCTGTCAGCCTATAACCGTTTGCGCGAGGAACCGTTCGAACTCCTGCTCACCGACATCGTCATGCCGGAGATGGACGGCATCGAGCTGGCCCGCCGGGCGACGGAGCTCGACCCCGACATCAAGGTGATGTTCATCACCGGCTTCGCCGCCGTGGCCCTGAACCCCGATTCGCAGGCCCCGAAGGACGCCAAGGTGCTGTCCAAGCCCTTCCACCTGCGCGACCTCGTGAACGAGGTCCAGAAGCTGCTCCAGGCCGCCTGATCGCCGCCCGGCGGGCGCGCTTTTCGTCGCTTGCCATCTCCGAACCGAGCCGCTATACCCCCGCCACTCGCGATCGACCTCCGGTCGTCGCCGGGCGCGTAGCTCAGCGGGAGAGCACTACGTTGACATCGTAGGGGTCACAGGTTCGATCCCTGTCGCGCCCACCATTTCGAAAGCCCTGGACATCGCTTGGACAAAGCGGCGTCCGGGGCTTTTGCGTTTCCAGGCCGGCCAAGCCGGACCGCGGAAGTCGAGCTTTTCGAATGATAATTGTCAAATATCCTTGCCGCCGACGCTTCGCCTGACGTAGCCTGACGGTGAATCGGCTGCCCCAGGGGGCGGCCGGCGCCCGCTTCCCAGGGCGACTCGGGCCGCACTCGCAATGAGCTTCGCAACGCGTCTTTCCCTCGTCACGGCGGGGGTCCTGTGCCTGGCGATCTGCGCCGTGGTGGCGACCGCGCTGCGCGGCGGGCTGGAGAACGCCCGGGCGCGGCAGCAGGCCGAGCTCGCCGCCGTCGGGCTGCTCATGCGCGACGCCCTCGACCGGTCGAGCGCCTTCGCCCTGGCCCAGGCCGAATCGCTGGCGCGCCAGCCGGAGGTGCGCCGCGCGCTGGCCCAGCGGGACCGGCCCGGCCTCGCCGCGCGCTTCGGCGAGACCTTCGCCTATCTGCGCGGCGAAGCCGGGGTCGAGCTGATGCAGTTCCAGGACGCGGACATGCGGATCCTGGTGCGCCTGCAGGACGTCGAGCGCTTCGGCGACGCCGCCTCGGGTCGCCCGATGGTGGTCGCCGCCAACCGGTCCGGCCGCAGCCAGCGGGGCGTCGAGATCGGGCCCACTGGCGTGCTGGCGCTGCGCGGCGTCGCCCCCATCCTGCTGGAGGGCAAACTCGTCGGCTCCGCCGAGGTCGGCCTCGACATGCGTCCCCTGCTCCAGGCCATTAAGGCCGCGACCGACGCGGAGGCCGCGGTGGTGCTGTCGGCCGCGATGACGCAGACCGGCCGGGGCGCCGCGGGCGACGTCGTCGTCCAGGGCTCGACGGACGACCGGCTCTTCGGCGCGCTCGTCGCGAATCCGGAGTTCAGGCTGGCGCGCGAGCGCATCCAGTTCGAGTCCGTCATCGGCGCCGACCGCTACGCCGTCGTCAACGAGCCGCTGCTTGATTTCTCCGGCCGGATGATCGGCGGCGTGGTGGCGGCGCGCAACGTCAACGTGGCGGCCCGGGCCTTCAACCGCGAGGCGCTGATCCTCGGCTTCATCGGAGCGGTCGGGCTCGTCCTGGCCTTCTCGGTCGTGACGGTTTCGGTGCGGGCCTTCCTGCTGCGCCCGATCGAAGCCATGGCCCTGCACGCCGAGCGTCTCGCCAGGGGCGAGCGGCCGGCCGATCCGCCCCCGATCGGCGGCGCGCGCGAGGTCGCCCGGGCGGCCAGGGCCTTCGGCGCGCTGGCCGACGCGGCCGGGACGCCGCCTGCGGCGAAGCGGTGACGAGGCTGGCCGTCCTCGCCCTGGCGGCGTCGCTGCTCCTGGCGTCCGGCCTGGCGGCCGTCGCCCAGGCGCCGGGCCCCCCGGCCGCTCCGCCGCCTCTCCCCGCCGGCGTGGAGCGGCCCCTGGAGGTGCGCATCAGCGTGCGGGTCCTGAACGTCACCCGCATCCAGGAGGTGCAGAGCGAGGCGAGCGCGCTCGTCGAGTTCACCCAGCGCTGGGTCGATCCCACCCAGCGCTTCGACCGGGTGGAGGCCGGCGCCGAGCGCGTCGACTGGGTGGGCGACGAGGCGGAGGCGCGGCTGGCCCACATCTGGAATCCCGGCGTCGCCATCGAGAACCAGATCGGCCGCCCCCGCGCCCAGACCACGGCGCTGTCGATCTTTCATGACGGCCGGGTCACGCTGATCCGCCGCGTCGACGCCGATCTCCGCGTGGACCTCGGCATGGGGGCCTTCCCCTTCGACCAGCAGTCCATCGCCCTGCGCTTCTCCTCGGCGCGTCATCCGGCCAGCGACGTCGTCCTCGTGACCACCGAGCTCGACCGGGGCTTCTCCACCATCGAGCGCAATCTCTCGGTGACGAACTGGCTGGCGGGCTCGATCGCCTTCCGCAACGAGACCTTCTTCGGCTGGAACGCCCAGCCCTATGCGCGGCTGGTCGCCGTGGCGACCATCGACCGCAACTGGCCGCGCTACATCCTGCGGCTCTTCGTGCCGTTCTTCGCCCTGATGTCGCTGTCGCTCTTCATCCTGTGGGCGCCGGACAGCGTGATCTCGCAGAAGGACCGGGCGCCGATGATCTTCTCGTCGCTGCTGGCGCTGGCGGCCCTGTCCTTCACCTTCGAGTCCAGCTTCCCGGGCTCGATCTCGCTCAATTCGCCGGTCGCGTCGATGATCTCGCTCGGCTATTTCTACCTGCCGCTCGTGCTGCTGATCGACCTCATGCTGAGCCAGACAGGCTCGCGCCTCGCCCGCCGCTATCCGGGGCTCCTGCCCGAGATCAAGCGCAACGCCAGGGTGACGGTGCCGCTGCTGTTCTTCGGCCTGTGCATCCTGCTCGTGCTGGTGTCGGGCGACGACGCGGCGCGGCTCTATTAGAGCGTGCTGCGAAAAGGTGGAGACCGGCTTTTCGCGCCAAAGCATGCGATCAGCATGCTCCAGCCGCCGCCCCGCTCAGATCCAGCCCTGCAGCTCCCGCTCGACCACGGCGCGGATGACGTCCATGCCCTCGTCGGAGTCGTTCAGGCACGGCACATAGGCGAACTGCTCGCCGCCGTGATGCATGAAGTGCTCCTTGTTCTCGCCCTCGATCTCCTCGAGCGTCTCCAGGCAGTCGGCCGAGAAGCCGGGGGCGATCACCAGCACCTTCTTGACGCCGCGCTTGGGCAGCTCGCCCATGGTGTCGATGAGGTAAGGCTTCAGCCATTCGGCCGGCCCGAACCGCGACTGGAAGCACACCATGAAGCGGTCCTTCGATAGCCCGAGCGCCTCGCGCAGCAGGCGGCCGGTCTTCTGGCACTGGCAGTGATAGGGGTCGCCCTTGAGCAGGTACTCCATCGGCACGCCGTGGAAGGACGAGATGATCATGTCCGGCTCGAAATCGATGGTCGCCATCTTGGCCCGCACGGTCTTGGCCAGCGCGTCGATATAAACCGGGTCGTCGTGCCACGGCGCGGCCACCCGAACGGCCGGCTGCCAGCGCATCGTCATCAGCTGCTCGAAGGCCTTGTCGCAGGCCGTCGCGGTCGTGGCCGCGCAGGACTGCGGATAGAGCGGCGCCAGCAGGATGCGGTCGCAGCCCTGCTCCTGCAGCGCCCGGATCCGCGACGGCGTCGAGGGATTGCCGTAGCGCATCGCCCAGTCGACCACGATCCGCGGGTCCTTGGCGGTCAGCGACGCGGCGAGCTTTTCCGCCTGGGAGCGCGTGATGGTCTTCAGCGGCCCCTCATTGGCGTCCTTGTTCCAGATGACGTCGTAGTCCTTGCCCTTGGGGCCAGGACGGACGCTGAGGATGATCAGGTTCAGGATCGGCCACCACAGCCAGCGCGGCGTCTCGATGACGCGCCGGTCGGAGAGAAACTCCTTCAGGTAGCGGCGCATCGACCAGTAGTCGGTGGCGTCCGGCGTGCCGAGATTGAGCAGGAGCACGCCGATCTTGCCGGTGCGCACGGGCGGGTGCGCCTCGGGGAGCGGGCCGACGGCGCGGAAGTCCGCGTCGGGACGGGGCATGACGGTCATCGATTCCTCATCGCATTCAATGCGTAAACTAGGCCGTGCCGGCCCCGCGTAAAGCCCTGCCCGCCCCCCGGGGCAGGTTTGTGGAGCCGTGGCGGCCGCCTGCTTGCCAAGACGCCGATCCTCGTTTCCAGTATGCCGGACGACCCCCGCCATGGAGACCAGAATGCGCCCGATCACCCGCAGAGACACCTTCCGCCTCGCGGGCGGCGCCGGCGCGCTGGCGATCCTGGCCCAAGGCGCAGCCCTCGCCCAGACCGCCGCAGGTCCGGTCAAGGTCACCTTCGTGCTCACCAACGACGTCTACGTCATGAGCGAGGAGAAGGGTCGCGGTGGGATGGCCCGCCTCGCCGCCGTGGTCAAGGCCGAGCGCGAGAAGAACCCCAACACGCTGTTCGTCCATGCGGGCGACACGTTGTCGCCCAGCCTGATGTCGGGCTTCGACCAGGGCGCGCACATGATCGAGTTCCTCAACGCCATGAAGCTCGACGCCTTCACGCCGGGCAACCACGAGTTCGACTTCGGCAAGGACGTGTTCCTGAAGCGCATGGCCGAAGCGAAGTTCCCGGTCTACGCGGCCAATGTCCGGGCCGCGGACGGCGGCCCCGCGCCGGGGATCTCCCCCAGCGTCATCCGGGACTTCGGCGGCGTGCGCATCGGCATCCTCGGCTCGGCGCTGGAGACCACGCCGGCGATCTCCAGCCCCGGCGACCTGACGTTCAGTCCCTCGTTCGAGTCGATCCGGGCCGAGGCCAAGGCGCTGCGCGAGAAGGGCGCCGACTTCGTCGTGGCGCTCACCCACACCGACCGCGCCACGGATCTGCGCCTGTTCGACGCCCGCGCCGTCGACCTCCTGCTGACCGGCCACGACCACGACCTGCGCGTCGCCTATGACGGCAGGACCGCCATGGCGGAGTCCGGCGAGGACGCCGAATACGTCATCGTCATCGACGTGGCGCTCGACCTCAAGGTCGACGGCTCCAGGCGCACGCTGGCCTGGCATCCGCAGTTCCGCATCGTCGACACCGCCACGGTGACGCCCGACCCCGAGGTGCTCGCCATCGTGAAGCGCTACGAGGCCGAGCTCTCCCGGGAGCTCGACGTCGAGATCGCCACCCTGGCGGTCGATCTCGACAGCCGTAACGCGACGGTCCGCGGCGGCGAGGCCGCGATCGGCAACCTCATCGCGGACGCGCTGCGGTCGGCCATGAAGGCGGACGTCGCCATCACCAACGGAGGCGGCATCCGGGCCAACCGGCAATATGCCGCCGGCGCCAAGCTGACGCGCCGCGACGTCCTCAGCGAGCTGCCCTTCGGCAACAAGACGGCGGTGACGGAGATCACCGGCGCGGCCGTCAGGGCCGCCCTGGAGAACGGCCTCAGCCAGGTCGAGAACCGCGGCGGGCGCTTCCCGCAGGTGTCCGGCCTGAAGGTCGAGGCCGACGCGCGCCAGCCGGTCGGCAAGCGCGTGCTCTCCGTCCAGGTGAACGGCGTCCCGCTCGACGAGGCGAAGATCTACAGGGTGGCCACCAACGACTTCATGCTGCGCGGCGGCGACGGCTACACGGCGCTGGCCGGCAAGGTCGCGGCGACGATCGACACCGGCGACAGCCTGATGGCGAACGACGTCATGGTCTACGCCCGGCGCCTCGGAACCATCGAGAGCCGGGTCGAGGGCCGCGTCGTCGTCCTGAAGTGAGGCGCGCCCGCGCCCCGCTTTCGCCGCGGTTCGGCGGCAAGCCATCAGGCAGGACACCGCAGGGGGCGCCGGGACCATGCCGAAACGACTGAGGCTGCTGCTCGCCGCCTTGCTGGCCCTGTCGGCGCTGGCCCGGCCGGCCCTGGCGCATCCGCATGTCTGGGTGGTGGTGAATTGCGAGGTGGTGTGGACGCCGGACGGCCGCATCGGGGCCATCAAGCACCGCTGGAGCTTCGACGAGGCCTATTCCAGCTACGCCGTGCAGGGACTGGACGCCAACAATGACGGCGTCTACTCGCGCGAGGAGCTGGCCGACCTCGCCAAGGTCAACACCGAATCCCTCTCCGAATTCGGGTTCTTCACCGTGGTGAAGGCCGACGGCAAGCGGCAGGACTTCGCGCCGCCGACGGACTATGGGCTGGAGCATGGCGACGGCAAGCTCGTCCTCCACTTCACCCTGCCCCTGAAGGAGCCCGCCTTCGCCAAGCGGACGCTGATCCTGGACGTGTACGACCCCACCTTCTTCGTCGACTTCTCCTATGCCGAGGGCGACGACGCCGTGAAGCTCGCCGCCGCCCCGAAAGGCTGCGCCATCCAGCTCTCGCGCCCGAAGAAGCCGGACCAGGCCAAGCAGCCGGCCCTGACGGAGGACTATTTCGCCAACGCCAATATGGGCCTGCAATTCGCCTCCAAGGTGATCATCGCATGCCCGTGACGGGGAGCCGGCCGTGAGCAGCGTCGTCGCGCAGGGGCGGGCCGGCCTGTCCGCCCGGCGCAGGCGCGTCCTCCTGGGCGCGGCCATCGCGCTGGCGGCGCTGGCGCTCGTCGGCCTGGCGGGCGCGGCGCTGTCCTGGGCCATGGGCGGCCTCGCGGCGGCCCCTCCTCCGCGCAGCCCCTTCGGGGTCGGCGTGCGCGAGGGCGGCGGCTCGGCGACCGGCCTGGTCGGCTGGATCCTGGCGACCCAGGGCCGCTTCTACCAGCAACTCACGGCCGCGATCCGCGAGATGAAGCAGCAGGGCGGCGCCGCCTGGACGCTGGCCGGCCTGAGCTTCGCCTATGGGGTCTTCCACGCCGCCGGCCCGGGCCACGGCAAGGCGGTGATCTCGGCCTGGATTCTCGCCAACGAACGGGCGCTGAGGCGCGGCCTCGCCATGGCGTTCGCGGCCGCAGCGCTGCAGGCCCTGGTGGCGATCGCGCTCGTCTCGGCGCTGTCCGGGATCCTGCGCGTCACCGCCATGCGCATGACCGGGGTGACGAGCGCGGTCGAGATCGCCAGCTTCGCCGCCGTGGCGCTGGTCGGAGCGGCGCTGACCTGGCGCAAGTCCCAGCGCCTGGCGGCCCGGATCGCGCCCGACGGCGCCGTCCACTCCCATGCGCCGGGCGAGGCCTGCGGGCCGGATTGCGGCCACGCCCACCTGCCCGGCCCGGAGCGGGCCTCGGGCGGCTGGAGGGAGGCCGCCGGCGCGGTGCTGGCGGCGGGGCTGCGGCCGTGCTCGGGCGCGATCATCGTGCTGGTCTTCGCCATGGCGCAGGGCCTGTACGCCGCGGGCGTCGGGGCCGTGGTCGCGATGGGCCTAGGGACCGCGCTCACCACCTCGGCGCTCGCAGCGCTGGCCGTCTTCGCCAAGGGCGCGGCCCTGCGGGCGGCCGCCGGACGCGGCCAGGCCGGAGAGTGGATCGCCGGCGGTCTGGAGGTGCTGGCCAGCGCGTTCGTGTTCGCGCTCGGGCTCGCGCTCGTCCTCGGCCTCGCCGGAGGCGGCGCCGGCTAGCCCCGGGCGGCCCGCATCGGGTCGTTGTCCAGCAGGATCGGAGCGCCATGCGGCGTCGCCCGCGCGGCCCTGTCCCAGGCCTCGCGCCTCGCCGCGAGCGCCTCCGCGGCGGCGGCTCCGCGCTCGACGACGAGCCCCTCCAGCGCCGCGAGCCAATGCCGGTAGTAGGTCTCGCCCGTATCCGGGTCGCCTCCGGCCTGCGCGCGGCGGATCTCGGCGCTGAGGCGCTCGGCCCATTCCGGCCAGGTGAACAGGCCGGCCTGGTTCAGCGCCACCGCCATCGCGAAGGCCTGCGCCTCCCAGGGTTCGCGGAACACCGGCCCGGCCGCGTCGCAGGGCAGCGACGGAACGGCCGCCTGCGCGGCGGCGTGCGGCTCGCTCCCGCTCACGGCGCGGGCTCCAGATAGGGCTCCCAACAGTCGATGCTGACGCTCAGCGTCGGATCGGCCCCGTCGCCCCACAGCTCCGCCCCGGAAAAGCGCACCGAGTAGCACCATTGCGGGTTTTCGCCCTCCCCATGCGCGTTGCTGTCGGGGAACACATGCGCGCCGTGGACGCGCTCGACCACGCCCGCCTTGCCGCGGGCGTAGCGCGGCAGCCGCGTGTGGCCGGTCGGGTGCATCACGCGGGTGACCACCGCGTCCCCGACGCCGAACCGCGCCGGCCGCTCCGCCGGGCGCTCGCAGGGGCCGCCCCGCGCCAGCATGGCGGGGACGTTCTGCGCCGTCACGGCCGGCCGCGCGGTCGGTCGGGCCGGGCGAAGCGCATGGCCGGCCTCGATCTCGTCCGCCCCGACGAGGCCGCGGGCGGCGAGCAGCTTCAGGAGCCCCTTGGTCCAGATCTCGTAATAGCTCGAGGTCAGGTATTCGGGCGGCGGCAGCGTCTCGCGGGCGTGGCGGCTCATGTCGATGTTCCACTCGCCGAGGCCGCCGCAGGCCAGCGTCACCGCCAGAGCGCGCTTCTCCCATTCGGCATGGAACGCCGGCTCGTCCGGCTCGGGCGAGACCGGGCCGAATCCCATCATGCCGCCGAGGTCCTGGGCGCCGTTCATGCCGCGTCTCCCGCCGCCGATGGGGCCAGCGCGAGGCCGGTCCCGATCATGGAATTGCGCGTCACCAGCCCGGCGAGGCGCTCCTCGCTCCAGCCCTGCGTCCCCTCCGGCCGCATCGGCAGGACGAGGTAGCGGACCTCCGCCGTCGAATCCCAGACCCTGATCCGGGTGGAGGCCGGCAGGACGACGCCGAACTCGGCCAGCACGCCGCGCGGATCGATCACCGCGCGCGAGCGATAGGGCGCGGACTTGTACCAGACGGGCGGCAGCCCGAGCACGGGCCACGGATAGCAGGAGCACAGGGTGCAGACGACGAGGTTGTGCTCCTGCGGCGTGTTCTCGACGACCACCATGTGCTCGCCCTGGCGCCCGCCGAAGCCGAGCTCCGCGATGGCCGCTGTGGCGTCGGCCCTGAGCCGCTGCAGATAGGCCGGATCGCTCCACGCCTTGGCGACCACGCGGGCGCCGTTGCGGGGTCCGATCCGCGTCTCATAGGTCTCGATCAGCACGTCGATCGCGGCGGGGTCGATCAGACCCTTCTCGACCAGGATCGACTCCAGCGCCCGCACCCGCAGCGCCGTCTCCGACAGCTCCGACGTGGCGTGCGCGTGATCGTGGTCGTGGCCGTGGTCGTGGCCGTGGTCGTGCGGATGAGGGTGGTCGTGATGCTGGGTCATGGCGCCTGCTTTCCGGGCGATCAGGCTACCGCCTCGCGCGTGCTCCTGTCATCATCGCGCCGTCAGGAAACGGAGCCGCCATGATCGCCTCGCAGCTGTTCGACCTTGCCGGAGACGTCGCGCTGGTGACGGGAGCCTCGGGCGGGCTGGGCGCCCGCTTCGCCGCGGTGCTGGCCGCCAACGGCGCCAAGGTGGCGCTCGTGGCGCGCCGGCGCGACGCGCTGGACGCGCAGGTCGAGGCCATCCGGGCGCGCGGCGGCGAGGCTGTCGCCGTGGAGGCGGACGTCACCGACCGGGCCGCCCTCGCCAGGGCCTTCGACGCCGCCGAGCAGGCCTTCGGGACCGTCACCCTCCTGGTGAACAACGCCGGGATCGCCCCGGCCGCTCGCCTCACGGACGAGACGCCGGAGAGCTGGGGACGCGTGATGGCGCTGAACCTCGACGCCGCGCTGTTCGCTTCTCAGGAGCTCGCGGCCCGGCTGGCGGCCGCCGGACGGCCGGGCGCGATCGTCAACATCGCGTCCATCCTGGGGTTCGGGGTGCAGAAGGGCGTCGGCGCCTACGCCACCTCCAAAGCGGCGCTGCTGCAGCTCACCAAGGCGTTGGCGCTGGAGCTCGCGCCCAAGCGGATCCGGGTGAACGCGCTCTGTCCCGGCTATATCGCCACCGACATCAACCGCGACTGGCTGGCCTCCCCGGCCGGGCAGGCGATGCTGCCGGCGATCCCGATGCGGCGTTTCGGAGAGGATTCCGACCTCGACGGCCCGCTGCTGCTGCTCGCGTCGCGGGCCGGAAGCTTCATGACGGGCGCGGCGCTGGTCGCCGACGGCGGCCAGCTCGCGCCCCTGTAGAGGCTCAGGCGTAGGCCGCGGCGACCTGCGACAGGCGCATCACCAGCATCGCGGCGAGGCCGGCCATGATCAGCACGTCCACGAGGCGATAGGCCGGCGCTTGGCTCAGCCGGGCCAGGGTCAGGGTTCTCATGCTCGCCTCCGGCGACAGGGGGCCGTCCTGGCCCCGTTCACCGGAGAATGCGCGCATCTCCTGAATCGACCCTGAATCCGACCCCTCGAATTGTCGCTCAGGCGATACGGACCGCCATCGCGCGGGCGACTTCGCCGGCGAGGCGCACCAGCGACAGGTCCGAGCCCGCCGGGCCGATCAGCGACAGGCCGAACGGCCCGCCCTCGTGCTCGCCGGCCGGGATCGAGACCTGCGGGAATCCCGACAGTCCCGAAAGGCACAGGAGCCGCAGCGACTGCGCCCGCGAGGTCTCCAGCGCCGCCTCGTCGGAGGCCAGCAGCGGCGCGGGTCCCGGGACGGTGGGCAGCATCAGGACGCCGTCCCGCCCCAGCAGCAGGCCGAGATGGCGCCGGAAGCTCTCCCGGACGGAGCGCCCTTCCGCGGCGTCCTTCTCGCTCACCGTGCGCCCATACTCGAAGCGCTCGCCGATGCCCGGCCCGAGCGCAGGCCTGAAGGCGGTGATGAACTCTCCGTGCGACCGCCAGGATTCGACGCCCTGCAGCCAGCGAAAGGCCCAGTAGAGCGCGTCGAAGTCCGGCGCGGCGACGGTCGTCCCCTTGATGGGGCGCAGCATCCGGTCGATCCGGCCCAGCAGCGTCTCGAGCTGGCGCACGGGCGCGTCCTCGGCCAGGCCGAAGCAGTCCTCGGCCTTGAGGAGACGCGCGGGTCCGGCGAGCGGGTGCGGGTCTTCGCCCAGGATGGCCTCGCCGACGCGCTCGAAGGTGCGCTCGTCGCGGGTGAACCAGCCGGGCGTGTCGAAGCTCGCCGCCAGCGGCATGGTGAGGTCGAGCGGCAGGCGCCCGTGCGTCGGCCGGATTCCGTAGAGGCCGCAATAGCTCGCCGGCCCGCGCACCGAGCCGCCGGTGTCGGAGCCGAGCCCGATGTCGCACAGGCGCGCCGCCGTGGCGGCGGCGGAGCCCGAGGACGACCCGCCCGGCACCCGGTCCGGCGCAGCCGGATTGATGGGCGTGCCGAAATGGTTGTTCTTGCCGTTCAGCGAATAGGCGAGCTCGACCGTGTGGGTCTTGCCGACGAAGCGCGCCCCGGCGTCGAGGAAGCGCTGCACGATCGGCGCGTTTTGCGGCTTCACGTCGGAGAGCGCGAGCTTGGTCGGCTGGCCGCAGCCGGTGCGGTAGCCGGCGACGTCGAAGATGTCCTTCACGGCCAGCGTGAGGCCGGCCAGCGGCCCCGAAGGCGCGTTGGCGACCGGATGCTCCGGAAAGGGCATGAAGGCGTGGACGGGATCATCCTGCGTGGGCATCGGAACCTCCGGAACGTGTGCGTGATCAGACGCCGGCCGAGCCGCCGTCCGACCGGGGATCGTGGACGGCGCTGACGGCGCCGTTGCGCGGGTCGCGGACCAGCATGCCGGCGTGGCCGAGCGTGTCGGAATAGCCGTCGGCCAGCACCTCCACCTCGTGCCCGGCCTTCTCCAGGGCGCGGATGAGGGAGGGATCGAACCGGTTCTCCAGCTTCAGCGACGTGGAGGCGGAGCCCCAGGTCTTGCCGAGCAGCCAGCGCGGCGCGTCGACGGCGGCGGCCGGATCCATGCCGAATTGCGCGTAGCGGGAGAATATCGCCGCCTGGAACTGCGGCTGCCCGTCGCCGCCCATCGACCCGTAGGACATCACCCGGCCGTCCTCCAGCACGGCGAGGGCCGGGTTGAGCGTGTGGAAGGGCTTGCGGCCCGGCTCCAGCGGGTTCACGGCCCTGGGGTCGAGCGAGAAGGAGATCCCGCGGTTCTGCCACAGCATGCCGGTGGTCGGCAGCACGCAGCCCGAGCCGTACTCCCAGTAGGTCGACTGGATGTAGGACACCGCCATGCCCTTGGCGTCGATCGCGCCCATCCAGACCGTGTCGCCCTCGCCCCAGGCGAGCGGGAACTGGGCGGCCTGGGTCATCGAGATCGCCTGCGCCTCGCCGTCCAGGAACGCCGCCGACAGATAGTCGGCGGGATCGTAGACGAGGCGGGCCGGGTCGGTCACGACCGCGTCGCGCACCCGGAAGGCGCGCTTGGTCGCCTCCACCATCCCGTGCAGATGCTCGAAGCCCTCGCCGCGGGAGACGCCCAGCCGCGAGAACAGCGCCAGGATGATCAGCGAGGCCAGCCCCTGGGTGGGCGGCGGGAAATTGTAGAGCTGCGCGCCCGGGATCGCGACCGTGAGCGGCTCGACCATCCTGGCCCGGTAACGCTCCAGGTCGGCCCGCGTCACCGGCGCGCCGATCCGCTCCAGGTCCGCCGCGATCTCGCGGCCGACGTCGCCGCGGTAGAAATCGTCCAGCCCGGCGTTGCCGAGCTGGTCCAGCGTCGCGGCGAGCGCCGGCATCCTCCGGATCGCGCCCGCCTTCGGCAGGTCGCCCTCCTGGTCGAGGAAGAGCGCGGCGAAGCCCGGCGCCTGCTTCAGCTCGGCGAACAGGTTCGGGACGCCGCGGGCCTCCGACGCCGTCACCGCGCAGCCGTCGCGGGCGTGGCCGATCGCGGCCTCCAGCAGCGTCTTCAGCGGCAGCCGCCCGCCGATCGCCTTGGAGAGCTCGTTCGCCAGGGCCCAGCCGCCGACCGCCCCCGCCACCGTGACGGCGGCGTCCGGCCCGCGCGACGGGATCGCGTCGCACTCCTTGTCGCGATAGCGCTTGATGGTGGCGAGGCTGCCCGCCGGGCCGCAGGCCTCGATGGCCCGCATGCGGCCGGACGACTCGCGGATGAGCCAGAAGCCGTCGCCGCCGACGGCGTTCATGTGCGGGTAGACCACCGCGATCACGGCCGCCATGGCGATCATGGCCTCGATGGCGTCCCCGCCTTCGGCCAGCGTCTCCCGACCCGCCTGCGCCGCGAGGCGGTGAGGGGCCGCGGCCGCGGCTTTCGAGAAGACAGGCGTGTCGGACATGATCGGTTCTAGGCTCTGCGGGAGGGGAAGCGCCGGCGCGCGGCGCCGACGACGCGCATCCTTGCACGCGGCCCTGCGCCGATATAGTCCATGGGCGTCAGAACGACGAGGGAGAGACGCGTGGCCGCGACCGGCAGCTTGAACCGCAAGAACCTGCTCACGATCGTGAGCGTCGGCATCCTGGTCGGGACCGAACTCGTGGGGCTTGCGCTGGCGGCGGGCTGGGCTCTGGCCGGCATCTTCCAGCTCGGGACGGCGTATGAATACGCCTTCATGGCGATCTTCGGCGCGATGGGCCTGTATGCGCTGTTCCGCTTCATGCAGCGCGCCGTCAAGGTCGAGCCGATCCGGAACTGACCGGCTCCGCCGGGCAGGCGCGCAGCGTCACCGGGTCCGCCCCGGCCGGAACCATCTCGTCCATGCGGCGGCATCGGCCGTCGGCGCACAGGCGCCAGTCGGCCGTGAAGCCGGAGCGCCTGAGCACGAGCTCCGGCAACGCCGGCAGGCGCGGGGTCCAGCGCCAGACCCCGCCTTCCAGCCTGGCCTCGGGCGGCGGCTCCATCCCGGCGCCGCTGCCCTTCACCCGGGCCTGCTCCAGCACGAGTCCGGCCGCCGTGACGCGCCAGTCCTCCTCCCACGGGATCTTCTCGATGGAGTGCGTCCAGGCCAGCGTGAACGCCGCCGCGCCGGCGAGCTTCGCCACGAGCGCGCCGGCGGCGTAGACGCACAGGCCCGGCACCTCAGGCCCGCGCCGGCGCGCGTCTCGCACGCAGGACGTTGAGCGCCGTCACGGCCGCCGCGAGGACGAGGCCGGACGTGTCGCTCCACGGGAAGTCGCCGATGATCAGCGCGGCGGCGACGCCCGCGAGCGCCCGCTCTGCGAGCGTGGTCCTGACCGCCAGGTAGCCGATGGCCGCCACGCCGGACATGCCGATCACCACGAGCGCCTTGGCGAACACCAGGGCGACCTCCACCCAGTAGCCGTACTGGGCGGCGATCGCGCCCCCGGACTGGAGCATCAGCGACGGCTCGTAGACGGACATGAACGGGATGAGGAAGCCCGCCAGGGCGATGCGGGTGGCCTGCCAGCCGATGGCGTCGGGCGACGCCTTGGCGATGGGCGCCGCGGCCAGCGCCGCCAGCGCCACCGGCGGCGTCAGGTCGGCGATGATGCCGTAGTAGAACACGAACATGTGGCTGACGATCAGCGGCACGCCGAGCTTGAGCAGCGCCGGCGCGGCCAGCGACGCCGTGATGATGTAGGTCGGGATGGTGGGCAGCCCCGTCCCGAGCACGATCGACGTCACCATCACCAGGAGCAGGCACAGGAACACCGAGTTCTCGCCGAAGCCCACGATGTAGCCGCCCAGGATGGTGGCCGCGCCGGTGAGCGTCATCGTGCCGATGACGGTGCCCACGATGGCGCAGGCGAGGCCGACCGGCAGGGCCTGGCGCGCGCCGTCCGCCAGCGCGTCGCGGCACATGACGAGCGTCTCGCGCCCTCCCCGGCTGAACAGGTTGGCGGCGATCAGGACCGCGACCAGGGTCAGCACGATGCCGATGCCGAGCCACAGGAACGAGGCCGCCGTGAGGCCGACCACGATCCAGAACGCCACCCTGAAGGCCTGGGCGGACAGGCCGAGCGCGATCGCGCCGCCCAGGATCATCACGACCGTCAGCGCCAGCCCGACGGATCCGGCGAACAGCGGCGTGAAGCCGTGCATCAGCAGGTAGATCAGGACGCCGAGCGGCAGCACGAGGTGCCACTGGCGCCTGAGGGCGGCGAGCGGGCTCGGCAGCTCCGACCGCGGCACGCCGTGCAACCCTTCCTTGCCGGCTTCCAGATGCACCATCCAGAACGCCGAGGCGAAATACAGGACGGCCGGGATGATGGCCGCCTTGACGATCTCGGCGTAGGGCACGCCGATGTTCTCGGCCATGATGAACGCCACCGCGCCCATCACGGGCGGCATGATCTGCCCGCCCATCGAGGCGGTGGCCTCGACGCCCCCCGCGAAGGAGGCCTTGTAGCCGAAGCGCTTCATCAGCGGGATGGTGAACTGGCCGACCGTGACCACATTGGCCACGCCCGAGCCCGAGATGGTGCCCATGAAGGCGGAGGATACGACCGCCACCTTGGCCGCGCCGCCCCGGGTCGAGCCGACGAGCCCCAGCGACACGTCGTTGAAGAACTGGATCATGCCGGCGCGCTCCAGGAACGCGCCGAACAGGATGAAGAGATAGATATAGGTCGCCGACACGCCGGTCGGGGTCGAGTAGATCCCTTCCGTGCCGAACGCGAACTGTTCGACCACCTGCTCGAGGCTGAAGCCGCGGTGGTCGAGCGGGGCCGGCAGATAGTCTCCGAACAGCGCATAGGCCACGAAGGCCAGGCAGATGAGCGGCAGCGCCGCGCCCATCAGGAACCAGGCCGCGCCGAACAGGATCACCAGCCCGGTCAGGCCGACGGCCATGTCGAGATGGGTGAGCTCGCCCGCCCGGTTCACGAGGTCGAGATAGAAGATCCAGTGATAGAGCCCCACCCCGAAGCCGACGATCCCGACCAGCCAGGCCAGCGTCCGCCACAGGCCCGGAGGCGCCTTGTGGTTGGCGACGAGCGCGCAGGCGACCAGCACCAGGAACCCGACATGGACGGTCCGCAGCACCTGCGTCGGCAGGATGGCGTAGATGGAGGTGGCGATCTGGAACACCGAGAAGGCCAGCGCGATGGCGAACAGCGCCTTGGCGGGCCACCCCGCGCCCCAGCCGGGCGGCAGCCCGTGCTCGATCTCCATCTCGGTGAGGGAGGTTGAGGGCATGGGGTCGGCGCGCAAAGATGCGTCGGTCATCAGGCTGGCGTCCCGGGCAGGCATGGGCCGCGGCGGCGCGCCGCGGCAGGCTTCGTCATTAGGGGCGGTGCGGGCGATGGCCTACTTGGCCACGCCCTTCTCCTTGAAGAAGCGCTCGGCGCCCGGATGCAGCGGAATGGGCATGCCCTGCAGGGCGTTCTGGAGGGAGATCTCCTTGCCGGCGCTGTGGGCCGAGGCCAGCTCGGGCAGGCGGTCGTACATCGCCTTCGTCATGGCGTAGACCTCGTCGTCCTTCAGGTCGGAGCGCGTCACCAGGTAGTTGATGACGGCGGCGGCCTGCACGTCCTTGTCCTGGCCCGTATAGGTGTTGGCCGGGATGGTCGCCTTGACGTAGGGCGCGCCGACCTTGTCGACGATCGCGGCCGGGATCTCGACCACGATGATGTCGACCGACGAGGCGAGGTCGCGGATGGCAGCGACGCCGAGGCCGGCCGACTGCAGCGTCGCGTCGAGCTGGCGGTTCTTCATCAGGTCGACGGATTCGGCGAAGGGCAGGTACTCCACCTTGCCCAGGTCCTTGTAGGTGATTCCGGCGCCGTTCAGGATGGCGCGGGCGTTCAGCTCCGTGCCGGACTTCGGCGCGCCCACCGAGAGGCGCTTGCCCTTCAGGTCCGCGAGCGTCTTGATGCCGCTCTCCTTCGACGCCACGACCTGGATGTAGTTGGGGTAGATGGCCGAGACGCCGCGCAGCTTGGTGAGCTTGGCCTTGAAGCCGGCCTCCTCGTTGCCCTCCCACGCGAAGGCGAGGCTGTCGCCGAGCGTGAAGGCGATCTCGCCCTTGCCCTGCTGGAGCAGATTGAGGTTTTCGACAGACGCCTTGGTGGCCTGGACCGAGGGACGCGAGCCCGGGAGGGCCTCGCCATAGACCTTCGCCAGCGCCACTCCCATCGGGTAGTAGACGCCGGAGGTGCCGCCGGTCAGGACGTTTATGAAGTCTGCGGCGGAGGCCGGCGCATGGGCGGCCAGGCCGAAGGCGGCGGCGCACGCCACGCGAGCGATGCTTCTGATCACGTTTCTCTCCCTGGGGTTCGAGATCGCGGTTCGCCCGCGAATGGTTTTGCAAAGCCGGCCTTGCGGCCCAAGATGGCCGCACAGTGCCCCAAAGCGTCGCCAAAAGACAAGCTTTTGCAAGGACGCCATCCGAAGCCGCCCGTTTTGGAGCGCTCGCGCCCTTCGCTGCGGTCCCGCCTGGGCTTTCCCGCGCGGGTCCGCGCCCTCGCGCCGCCGATTTCGCTGGTGAAGGCCGCGCTGGACCGTTGCGGTTTCGATCCTCTCGCCCAATATGGCCCCGTCATGAGCCTCGATCGCCGCACCTTCCTCCAGTTGTCCGCCGCCGTCCAAGCCGCCGCCGCCCTGGGCGTCGGGCCGGCCCAGGCCCAGAAGGCCGATGGTCTGACCTTCGGCCCCGCCGAGCCCTTCAGCTTCGAGGGGCTGAAGCGCCACGCCAAGGAGCTCGCCGGCAAGCCCTATGAGAGCCCGCCGCGGCCGAACCCCGAGATCGTCCGCCAGATCGACTACGACGCCCACGGCAAGCTTCGCTACAAGCTGGAGAACGCGCTCTGGGGCGAAGGCGGCAGCGTCTTCCCGATCAGCTTCCAGCATGTCGGGCTGTACTTCCAGAAGACCGTGCGGATGCACCTCATCGAGAAGGGCGCGTCGCGCGAGATCCAGTACAACCCCAACCTGTTCATGGGCGGCCCGGACCACGTCGCCCGCAAGCTGCCGCCCGAGCCCTCCGCCTTCGCCGGCTTCTGGGTGCACGAGAGCCGCAATTCCCCGGCCTGGAAGAAGGCCGAGCCCTGGGCGACCTTCCTCGGCGCGTCCTATTTCCGCGCCGTCGGCGAGCTCGGCCAGGTCGGCCTCTCGGCCCGCGGGCTGGCGCTCGGCCCAGGCACGGCGAGCCCGGAGGAGTTTCCCGACTTCGTCTCCTTCTGGTTCGAGCCGGCCCTGACCGAGAAGGACCCGCTGATCGTCAACGCCCTGATGGACAGCCCGAGCCTGACCGGCGCCTACCGCTTCGCGTTGACGCGAGGCAAGGGCGTGGTCATGGACATCGACGCCAACATCAACCTGCGCAAGCCGGTCGAGCGCATGGGCGTGGCCCCGCTCACGTCGATGTACTGGTTCTCCGAGACCGTGAAGCCGACCGCCGCGGACTGGCGCCCGGAGATCCACGACTCCGACGGCCTCGCGATGTGGAACGGCAAGGGCGAGCACATCTGGCGGCCGCTCAACAACCCGTCCCACATCATGGTCTCGAGCTTCGTGGACCAGTCGCCCCGCGGCTTCGGGCTGTGCCAGCGCGACCGCAATTTCGAGAACTATCAGGACGGCGTGCGCTACCAGCTGCGCCCCAGCGCCTGGGTGGAGCCCTTGGGCGACTGGGGCGACGGTGCCATCCAGCTCACCGAGATTCCGACCGACGACGAGATCCACGACAACATCGTGGCCATGTGGGTGCCGCGCGACCCCACGGCCGCGGGCAAGAGCTACGACCTGCGCTACCGGCTGCACTGGCTGGCCGACGAGCCCTACCCGTCTCCCCTGGCGCGCTGCATGGCGACCCGGATGGGCAATGGCGGCCAGCCCGGCCAGCCGCGGCCCAAGGGCGTGCGCAAATTCATGGTCGAGTTCAAGGGCGACGTGCTGTCCAAGATGCCCTTCGGCGTGAAGCCCGAGCCCGTCCTGTGGGCCTCCCGCGGGACGTTCTCCTACATCTACACCGAGGCGGTGCCGAACGAGATCCCCGGCCACTGGCGCGCCCAGTTCGACTTCACGGTCGACGGCAAGGACCCGGTGGAAATGCGCCTCTATCTCAAGCACGGCGACGAGGTGCTGAGCGAGACCTGGCTCTACCAGTACCACCCGTTCTGAGGCGAGGCGGAGGGCCCGTCCCCCTTGCGCTTGGGGAAAGAGTTCGGACACTGAAGTTACAACATAACATTCGGCTTGCGCCGGGAATGTTATGTTGTAACATCCGGGTCGCCGCAGCCCTGCGCTGCGTCCTGCTGGATTTCCTGTTCGTGCAGCACGCCCACCGCCATCCCGCGTCCCCGCCCTTCTCGCTGCTGCGGCTCTCCGCGGCGCAGCGCCTGGCCGGAGTCGGCGCGATCCTGATCGCGCTGTGGGCGATGGTCGCCTGGGCCCTGGCCTGAAGGGACCCGCCGCATGAGCGCCATCCGCTTCCAAAACGTCACGCTGGGCTACGAGCGTCATCGGGTCGTGCATCACCTGCGAGGCGAGGCGCCGGCCGGCAGCCTGCTCGCCGTGGTGGGCCCGAACGGGGCCGGCAAGTCGACCCTGCTGAAGGGAATCGCCGGCGCGCTGAAGCCCCTCGGCGGCTCCATCGCGTTCGATCGGCCCGGGGTCCGGGTGGCCTATCTCCCGCAGGCCGCCGACATCGACCGCGCCTTTCCGATCCATGTGTACGACCTCGTCGCCATGGGGCTCTGGCGGCGCAGCGGCGTGCTGGGCGGCGTCGGGCGGCGCGACCGCGCCGCCATCGAGACCGCCATCGCGGCGGTCGGCCTGACGGGCTTCGAGGACCGGTCCATCGGGTCGCTCTCGGGCGGCCAGATGCAGCGGGCGCTTTTCGCCCGCCTGCTGCTGCAGGACGCCGGCGTGATCCTGCTGGACGAGCCTCTCACCGCCATCGACGCCAAGACCAGCGCCGACCTCCTCGACCTCGTGCGCCGCTGGCACGCCGAGGAGCGCACGGTCATCGCCGTCCTGCACGATTTCGATGTGGTCCGGTCGGTGTTCCCGCAGACCCTGCTGGTCGCCCGGGAAGCCGTCGCATGGGGCCGCACCGACGAGGTGATGACCCCCGAGAACCTCCTGAAGGCGCGCCGGATGGTGGAGGCCCCCGACCCGTTCGCGGCGGCCTGCAACCGCGCCGCCTGAGGCGATCCCAAGGCCCGACCCCATCCGACGCCTCGAGGCGGCGAGCCCGAGGGAGGAGAAGCCCTTGCTGTACGACGCCATCGTGGCCCCCTTCGTCGAGTTCGAGTTCATGCGGCGCGGCCTCGTCGGGGCCCTGGCGCTGTCGCTCGGCGCGGGGCCGCTGGGCGTCTTCCTGATGCTGCGGCGCATGAGCCTGGTCGGAGACGCGATGGCGCACGCCATCCTGCCCGGCGCCGCCGTGGCCTATCTGCTCACGGGTCTGTCGCTCGGCTGGATGACGGTGGGCGGGCTCGGCGCCGGCCTCGCCGTCGCGCTCCTGGCCGGCGCGGTGGCGCGCACGACGGCGCTGACCGAGGACGCCTCACTGGCCGCCCTCTACCTGCTCTCGCTGGCGCTCGGCGTCACCCTGGTGTCGGTCCGGGGGTCGAGCATCGACCTTCTGCACGTGCTGTTCGGCAGCGTGCTGGCGCTGGACGACGCCACCCTGCTGCTGCTCGCCTCGATCTCGTCCGTCACCCTGGCGGCCCTGGCGCTGCTCTACCGCCCGCTGGTGCTGGAGTGCGTCGATCCCGGGTTCCTCAGATCGGTGAGCCGCATGGGCGGCCCCACCCACCTCGCCTTCCTGGCCCTGGTGGTGCTGAACCTTGTGGCCGGCTTCCACGCGCTCGGGACCCTGCTGGCCGTGGGGATCATGATGCTGCCCGCGATCTCGGCCCGCTTCTGGACCCGCGACGTCACCGGCCTGATCGCGCTGGCGACCGCGCTGGGGATCGCGTCGAGCGTCATCGGGCTGCTGGTCTCCTACCATGTCGGCCTGCCGAGCGGCCCGACCATGATCCTGACGGCGGGCGGCTTCTACGTGGCCTCGCTGCTCTTCGGCACGCAGCGCGGCTGGCTGCTGCGGCTGGTCCCCCGCCGCCATCTCGAAGCCTGACCGGTCCGATGCGGAGCCGCCCCATGCCCGACAGACGATCCTTTTTTGCTCTCGTCATCGCGGCCGCCCTGGCCCTGTCCGGGCCGTTCCCGGCCACGGCCCAGACGGCGCCGGCCGAGCGCATCGCCGTGGTGGCAAGCTTCTCCATCCTGGGCGATTTCGTCCGGCAGGTCGGGGGCGACCGGGTCCAGGCGGTCTCGCTGGTCGGACCGAACGGCGACGCCCACGTGTTCCAGCCCAGCCCGGCCGACGCCAGGACGCTGGCCGGCGCCAGGCTCGTGGTGGTCAACGGGCTTGGCCTCGAGGGCTGGATCGACCGCCTCATCCGGGCGTCCGGCTCCAGGGCGCCGGTCGTGACCGCGAGCGCCGGGGTGAAGCCGCTGGAAACGCGCGAGGGCGGCGAAGCTTCTCACGCCGATCCGCACGCCTGGCAGGACGTCTCCAACGCCAAGGCCTATGTCGCGGCCATCCGGGACGGCCTCTCGGCCGCCGACCCGGCCGGCAAGGCGGTCTATGACGAGCGCGCCGGCGCCTATCTGGCGCAGCTGGACGCGCTCGACGCGGAGGTCCGCGCCGCCATCGCCCGGATCCCGCCCGACCGCCGGCGGATCGTCACCACCCATGACGCCTTCGGCTATTTCGGCCGCGCCTACGGGGTGTCGTTCATCGCCCCCCAGGGCGTATCCACCGAAGCGGAAGCCTCCGCCCGGGACGTGGCGCGCATCATCCGCCAGATCCGGGCCGAGAAGGTCCCGGCCGTGTTCCTGGAGAACGTCTCCGATCCGAGGCTGATGCAGCGCATCACCCGCGAGACCGGCGCCAGGGTCGGCGGCAGGCTCTACTCGGATGCGCTTTCCGAGCAGGGCGGACCCGCGGGGACTTACATCGAGATGATCAGAAACAATATAAGGGAGCTGAGCGCGGCTCTGTCGAGCTGAAGTCCGGCGGCCTGCGCCCCAGGCCGCGGCCGCGTCCCCGCTCCATAGGCGAGACCCATCCCATGTCCGACAAGATCCCCGTCACCGTGCTCACCGGCTATCTCGGGGCCGGAAAGACCACCCTCCTGAACCGCATCCTGACCGAGCAGCACGGCAAGAAATACGCCGTCATCGTCAACGAGTTCGGCGAGATCGGCATCGACAACGACCTCGTGGTCGGGGCCGACGAGGAAGTGTTCGAGATGAACAACGGCTGCATCTGCTGCACCGTGCGCGGCGACCTGATCCGCATCATCGAGGGGCTGATGAAGCGGCGCGGCAAGTTCGACGCCATCATCGTGGAGACGACGGGCCTCGCCGACCCGGCCCCTGTGGCCCAGACCTTTTTCGTCGACCAGGACGTGTCCGACAAGGCGCGCCTCGACGCCGTGGTGACGGTGGCGGACGCCAAGTGGCTGACCGAGCGTCTGAAGGACGCGCCGGAGGCCAAGAACCAGATCGCCTTCGCGGACGTGATCATTCTTAACAAGACGGACCTCGTCACGAGCGACGAGCTGGCCGAGGTCGAGGCGCGCATCCGCGCCATCAACCCCTATGCGACCCTGCACAGGACGCAGCGCGCCGCGGTGCCGCTCGACGCCGTGCTGGGCCGCAACGCCTTCGATCTCGACCGCATCCTGGAGATCGAGCCCGCCTTCCTGGAGGAGGGCGACGGCCACGCCCATCACGACCATGACCATCACCACGATCACGACTGCGGCCCCGGCTGCGACCACGATCATGGCGGCCTGAAGCACTATCACGACGAGCACATGCAGTCGGTCTCGATCAAGCTGGGCGAGGTCGATCCCGAGAAGTTCATGCCCTGGATCAACGACCTGACCCAGCGCGAGGGCCCCAAGATCCTGCGCTCCAAGGGCATCCTGGCGTTCAAGAACGAGCCGAAGCGCTTCGTCTTCCAGGGCGTCCACATGATCCTGGACGGCGACCTCCAGCGCGACTGGAAGCCCGGCGAGGAGCGCCAGTCCCGCCTCGTCTTCATCGGCCGCGACCTCGACCAGGAGATGCTGCGCGCCGGCGCGCTCGCCTGCGCGGCCTGACCCGGGGGCAGCTTCGCCCCACCAAGCCCCTCATCCTTCGAGACGCGCCCTTCGGGCGCTCCTCAGGACGAGGGGCCTTGCAGTTGGCGCCTGCGCCGCGCGCGGCTCCTTTCATCTTCTCCTCCGGCGATCCCGGCGCTAAGACAGCCGCATGTCCTCAGCACCTCCTGCCATCACCAGCCTCACCCAGTTCGTCGTCGAGCATTCGGCCGGCGAGCACGTGGTCGCGGCGGCCTTTCTGAAGCAGACCCCCGCGCTGGCGCTGGCCGACGGGACGATCCTGCTCGTCCAAGGCGAGGGCGCGGCGCAGCGCGTCGACGCGCATCCGGGCGCAGGGATCCTGACCGCGGCGAGCGACGGCGACTCGATCCTGACGGGCGGCGACGACGGGCGGGTCGTCAGGACGACGCTGGACGGCCAGGCGGAGACGCTCGCCCACGAGAAGGGCCGCTGGATCGACACGCTGGCGGTGAGCTCCTCCGGCGCAGTCGCGTGGTCCGCCGGCAAGACCGTGACGGCGCGGGACGACAAGGGCCGCCTGAGGACGCTCCAGGCGCCCTCGACCCCGCAGGGCCTCTGCTTCGCCCCGAAGGGATACCGGATCGCCGTGAGCCACTACAACGGCGTCAGCCTCTGGTTTCCCAATACCGAGGCGGAGCCGGACCGGCTGGACTGGAAGGGGTCCCATCTCGACGTGACCTGGTCGGCGGACGGCCGCTTCGTGGTCACCTCCATGCAGGAGAACGCCCTGCATGGCTGGCGCCTGCCGGAGAAGGCCGACATGCGCATGACCGGCTACCCCTCCAAGACCCGCTCGATGTCCTGGTCGCATGACGGCGCATGGCTGGCCACCTCCGGGGCGGACGCCGCCATCGTGTGGCCCTTCGCGTCCAAGGAAGGCCCGATGGGCAAGCCGCCGCGCGAATGCGGCATTCGCCCCGCCAAGATCTCGCGCGTGGCCTTCCACCCGCGGGCGCTGGTGCTGGCGGTCGGCTACGAGGACGGCTTCATCCTGCTGGTGCGCCTGAACGACGCGGCCGAGCTGCTGGTCCGCAAGGCGGACCCGCAGAACGGCCCCATCACGGCCTTCGCCTGGGATCGCCAGGGCAAGCGCCTCCTGTTCGGGACCGACGGCGGCGCCGCCGGCGTCCTCACGCTGCCGGCCTGACCCGGATGGCTGCAGGCCGCCTCACCGGACTGCTGCAGCGCCTGCGCGGTCCGCGGCCGGATCCCGAGGACGTCGCCCGCGTCAAGGCCTGGGTCGTCGACGCCCTGGCGCTCGGCCCGGACGACCAGGTCACCGTCAACGAGATCGCCTGCGCCGACCCGGCCTGTCCGGGCCTCGAGACGGTCGTGCTGGTGATGGCGTCCGGCGAGAAGACGCGGGCGATCAAGATCAGGGGCGGCCTGGTCACCGTCACCCGGCCGCAGGTCACGCGAGCATGCCTCGGTTAGGATGCGATCCGCGTAAAGGTTTTTTCAAAGTTGAGCTGTATCAAGCAGGCCAAGGAGGGCCTGCGATGAACGTGGTCAGGATCGGTCGCCACAAGATTTCTCCGAATGCGATCGTGGCTGTCCGCAGTGGACACCAGACCGGAAGAGCGACGCTGCTGGTGGTCTGCGCCATGCTGCTCGCCACGCTGTTCAGCAGCGGGGACATGAGCCTCTATCTGTTTGGGGCCGCTCTGGCGGTGCTTCTGTTCGAAGGCGTCGCCCACCGGCGCGAGAAGTTGACGGTGCGGCTGGTGCTGCGCGACAGGCGCGTGATCACCTTGCCCTGCCTGTCCGACGGCGACGTCGAAGCGACCGTGACGCGGGTGAAGCGCATCGCGGCCGCCCCGCAGGACCGGCGGTCGACGGCGGGAACGCCCCGATAGCGCAGGCGTTGCCTCCCTCGATGCAGAGGGACCATGATGTTGTCGCGCACGCTGGCCTTCGCGACCGGCCTCATGGGCGCCGTCATCGCCTCCCAGCTTCCGGAATTCGCCCAGCAATACCGCCAACGGCTCGGCGGCGCCGTCGGCGAGCTGCGCGCCGCCATGGACCGCTTCGATCTGGACGCCGGAGCGGCGCAGCTTGGCCGGTCCGACGCGATCGCCCGCCTCCAGGGCAGCCCTGACCCGCTGGTGCAAGGCCGGGGCGCGGAGGTGAACCGCACCCAGGCGAGGCTCCAGCGCCTCGAGACGCAGCGCGACCGGATGGCGGCCGCGGGCCCTGTGGGCCGCCTGGCCCTGCTGGCGCGCGATCACGACCCGGCCCTCCTCAGGGGAGCCGTGGAGATCTTCGAGCCGGCCGTCCCGGTGACCGCCGAGGGCGCGGTCGCGGCGGGCCTGGGCTTTGCGGCCTTCTACGCCCTGGTCCGCCTCGCCGCGGCGCCGTTCAGGCGCCGGCGAGGCAAGGCGACGCTCAGGCGGGCCTGATCAGCGCACCAGGACGTTGCGGAACTGCCAGGGATCGGAGGCGTCGATGTCCTCCGGGAACAGCCCCGGGCGGCTCTTCAGGGGAGTCCAGTCGGTGTAGACGCCCACGACCGGCCCCAGATAGGGCGTCTGGACCTCCAGGCAGCGCCGGAAATCCATGTCGTCAGCCTCGACGATTCCGGCCTCCGGGTTCTCCAGCGCCCAGACCATCCCGGCCAGGACCGCGGACGAGACCTGCAGACCCGTCGCATTCTGGTAGGGGGCGATCTCGCGCGTCTCCTCGATCGAGAGCTGCGAGCCGTACCAGTAGGCGTTCCTGGCGTGGCCGTAGAGCAGCACGCCGAGCTCGTCGATCCCGTCCACGATCTCGTTCTCGTCGAGGATCTTCCAGTCGGGCTGGCGCTCGCCCTCCTGGCCGAACATCTCGTGCAGCGACAGCACGGCGTCGTCGCAGGGGTGATAGGCGTAGTGGCAGGTCGGCCGGTAGACGGCCTTGCCGCCGGCGTCGCGCACCGTCAGATAGTCGGCGATCGAGATCGACTCGTTGTGGGTGACCAGGAAGCCGTACTGGGCCTGGGCCGTCGGCGTCCAGGAGCGGACGCGGGTGTTGGCGCCGGCCTGCAGCAGGTAGATGGCGGCGCCGCAGCCGGTCGCATGGGTGCGGCCGTTGCTGGGCATCCAGGCCTCATGGGTGCCCCAGCCCAGTTCGGCCGGCTGAAGGCCCTCGGACACGAAGCCCTCCACCGACCACGTGTTCACGAACACCTTGCGGGGCTTGGGGTCGCGGGCCCGCTGGGTGTCGCGCTCGGCGATGTGGATGCCCTTCACGCCCAGGCTCTGCGCCAGCTTCGCCCAGCCCTCGCGGGTGGTCGGCTCCTCGCCCGGCGCGCCGATGTCGGACTTGAGGTTCAGAAGCGCCTGCTTGACGAACCAGGACACCATGCCGGGATTGGCCCCGCAGGTGGAGACGGCCGTCGTCCCGCCCGGATTCCGGCGGCGCGCCTCCAGCAGCGTCTCGCGCAGGGCGTAGTTGGAGCGGCTCTCCGGACCCTTGCTCTTGTCGAAATAGAACCCCGCCCAGGGCTCCACCACGGTGTCGATGTAGAGGGCGCCGATCTCCCGGCAATATTCCATGATGTCGAGCGAGGACGTGTCCACCGAGAGGTTGACGCAGAAGCCCTGGCCCGAACCGTCCTGCAGCAGCGGGCCGAGCAGATGCTTGTAGTTGTCCTTCGTGACCGCCTGGTGGACGAACTTGACCCCGTGCTTCTCGAGCAGGGCGCGATCGGAGTCGACCGGGTCGATGACGGTCAGCTTCGAGCGGTCATAGTCGAAATGCCGCTCGATGAGCGGCAGCGTGCCGCGGCCGATCGACCCGAAGCCGATCATCACGATGGGGCCGGAGATGCGGCCGTGCACGGGGTGGGTGGTCACGATGGGGAGCCTCCTGATCGGGGTCGGCGGAGAGCGGACGCGCCGTTGGGGGGAGTTCAAACCAAGGCGGACGCCCGGCGTCAACCGCGCAGGCGAAAATCGTCGCCGGGACCGGGGCGGTCCGCCTCATGCGCCATCGCCTCCGCGGCCTTTCGGCCCGGAGGAAATGGGTGGAGGGCGGCGCGGAACGGCGACGCTGGTTCGCCCCCCGGCGAATGGGGGGAAGTGGGGGGTCGTGCCGGCGGGGCCGCCAGGCCGTCGCCGTTCCGCGCGCGGCGGTGAGGATCGGGTCGCGGCGTCTCGGGGGTTCGCACCCCTTCGCGCATAGCGCTGTGAAGACCACGCGATCCGAACCGCCCGTCCAGCCGGCTCGTGAGGCCGTCCGGAAGAGCCGCCGCCCCCTGGCCACGTCCGTCACGCTGCAGACGTCCCTCCGTGGCAGGAGCGAGACCTATATAGGAATATTTTCAGATCTTTGTCAAGCGCCTTTTTTCGGGCGGCGGAGGCCGTCACCCCACCGGACGCTCGTCGGCGATGACCTTCCCGTCGTTCGGCAGGCTGCCCGGCGCGGCGAACTCCACCCTGCCGCGCAGCTTGGTGAACGCCTGGAGGCTTTCGCCCAGGGCCGCGCCGAGCGCCTCGGAAGGCGACGCGCTCTCGGCCCGCAGCGTCAGCACGTCCTGCTCGTTGGCGCGGGTGACGACGGCGCGCAGGCGTCCGGCCTCAGGGTGCCGGCGGGCGATCTCGGCGATCTGTTCGGGGCGCAGGAACAGGCCCTTGACCTTGGCGGTCTGGTCGGCGCGCCCCATCCAGCCCTTGATCCGCATGTTCGTGCGCCCGCAGGGCGAGGGGCCGGCCAGCACGGCCGAGAGGTCGCCCAAAGCGAGGCGGATGACCGGGTGATGCGGGTCGAGCGAGGTCACGAGCAGCTCGCCCACCTCGCCCTCCGGCACGGGATCGCCCGTGCCCGGCCGCACGATCTCCAGGATGAACTCCTCGCTGGCCACCAGCCCCTCGCGGGCCGGCGTCTCGTAGGCGATCACGCCCACGTCGGCGGTGGCGTAGGCCTGGTAGGCCTCGACGCCGCGGCCCTTGAGGTGGTCGCGCAGCGACGGCGGAAAGGCCGCGCCGGAGACCAGCGCCTTGCGGATGGAGGATGCGTCGCGGCCGGCCTCCGTGGCCTTGTCGAGCAGGATCTTCAGGAAGTCAGGCGTGCCCGTATAGGCGACGGGCCGCAGGTGCTCGATGACGTCGAGCTGCTGCTCGGTCGCGCCGGGCCCCGCAGGGATCACCGGGCAGCCCAGCGCGCGGGCGCCGGAATCCAGGATGAAGCCGCCCGGCACGAGGTGGTAGCTGAAGGTGTTCAGCACGACGTCGCCGGCCCGGAAGCCGGCCGCATGGAGCGCACGGGCGGCCCGCCACGGATCGGGACCCTGGCCCTCAGGCTCGAAGATCGGCCCGGGCGACGCGAAGATGCGCCCGAAGGCGCCCAGCGGCTCGGCCAGGAAACCCGCGAAGGGCGGGTCCGCCTTCTGCCGGCCCGGCAACTCGGACTTGCGCAGCACGGGCAGCTTCGCGAGCGCGTCGCGGCTGGCGACGGCCGCGGGGTCGATCGCGCCCAGATGCGCCGCCCAGCCGGGCGCCGTCAGCGCCTTGGCGACGACCTGCGGCAGGCGGCCGAACTGGTCGGCCTCGCGCTCGGCCGGGGAGCGGGTCTCGAGGGCGTCGTAATGGTCGGACATGGTCAAGGCCTCGGACATCAACTATCTTGAAGAGCGAACTGCTCGCGGGAAGAAGCCATGGTGGAGCCGGCCCGGAAGCTGATGAGCGTCGACGAGTTTCTCGACTGGCAAACGCGCCAGTCTGAGAATTGGGAGCTCGACGATGGCGTCCCAGTGCTGCCGCTGAAGAGCATGACCGGGGCCACCCAGCGCCATGACCGGGTCACGGTGAACATCATCGTCAGCCTGGGCAACCAATTGCGCCGCGGTCCTTGCCGGCCGTCCACCGACGACATCGCGCTGGTCACCGGCATCCGCTCCGTCCGTCGGCCGGACATCACGGTTCAGTGCGGGCAGGCCGACCCGCGCGCCATGACCAGCGTCGAGCCGCGCGTTCTGATCGAGGTGCTGTCGCCCTCGACCATGAACTACGACCGGGTCAAAAAGCTCGAAGAGTACAAGCGCCTGCCGTCCGTGCGGGCCGTGCTGCTCGTCGACACCGAAACGCCGCGCATCACGGTTCATTCCCGTGGCGAGGGCGCCAGCTTCGACTCTCGCGAGTACGAAGGTCTCGACGCTGTCATCGAGCTCGCCTGCATCGACGCGCGCCTGGCGCTCGCGGACGTGTTCGAGGGCGTGCACGACCGCTGAGGCTCACGCCAGCCAGCGCTTGCGGCGCTTGTAGCTCTTCACGTCGCGGAAGCTCTTGCGGTCGGCGCCGGCGACGCCGAGGTAGAACTCCTTGACGTCTTCGTTCTCACGCAGCGCGTCGGCGGCGCCGTCCATGACGACGCGGCCGGTCTCCAGGATGTAGCCGTAGGTGGCGTAGCGCAGGGCGATGTTGGTGTTCTGCTCGGCCAGCAGGAAGGAGACGCCCTCCTTCTGGTTCAATGTGCGGACGATCTCGAAGATCTCCTCCACGACCTGCGGGGCGAGGCCCATGGAGGGCTCGTCGAGCAGGACCATCTTGGGCCGGGACATCATGGCGCGTCCGATGGCGCACATCTGCTGCTCGCCGCCCGAGGTGTAGCCCGCCATGGAGCCCTTCCGCTGCCGCAGGCGCGGGAAGTAGTCGTAGATCAGCTCCATGTCGCGCTTGATGGCCGCGTTCCCGTCGCGGCGCGTGAAGGCGCCGGTGAGCAGGTTCTCCTCGATGGTGAGGTGGCCGAAGCAGTGCCGCCCCTCCATCACCTGGATGCAGCCGCGGCGCACGAGGTCGTTGGGCGTGAGCTTGTCGACGCGCTTTCCCTCGAACTCCACGGTTCCCTTGGTGACCTCGCCGCGCTCGGCGTGCAGCAGGTTGGAGATGGCCTTCAGCGTCGTGGTCTTGCCCGCCCCGTTGGCGCCCAGGATGGCGACGACGCCGCCCTTGGGCACGGTGAGGGAGACGCCCTTCAGCACCAGGATCACGTGGTCGTAGACGACCTCGATGTTGTTGACGGCCAGGATCGTCTCCGCGGGCGCGGTCGCGTCGTTCAACGGGGAGAGAGCGGCGGTCGTCATTCGATCATCCTCGGGCCTGCGTTCGTCCCTCCCCTGCAGGGGAGGGTGGATCGCGCGGAACGCGCGAGACGGGTGGGGCCTCCAGCTTGCGCCGACGTCCCCACCCACCGCCTTCGGCGGTCCCCCTCCCCCGAAGGGGAGGGAGCAAGCGCCAGGTCCTGCGGCTCACGAAGCCTTGTCGCAGGGCTCGGTGCGCTTGGGCCAGCCGCTGTTCTTCTCGGCGTAGTCCTGGGCGGCGGCGTCGAGGGCGGGCTTCACCTTGTCGGCCATGGGCTCGATCGGGTCGGAGATCTTCACCCATTTCGCGCCGTCCCATTGCTGGATGAAGGCGGGGCGATGGCCGTTATGGTTGTCGCAGGTCAGCTTCAGCGGACCGGTGAAGCCCGCGAGCCCGAGCTCCTTCAGGCGCGCGTCGTCGAGATTGATGTTCTCCAGGCCCCGGCGCACGTCGGCCCCGTCCACCGCCTTTTTGCCGGCCAGCTTCTGGGCCTGCGCGATGCCCTCGGCGATCAGCATCGAATTGTAGACGCCGCGGTTGTAGAGGAGCTCGCCCACCTTGTCCTTCGGCGCCTTGCTGAGGCCCTTGTCGACCACGTGCTTCTGGATGTCCTTGAGCGCCGGGAAGTCCGTTCCGATCCCGTGCCAGTTTATCATCTTGAAGCCCTTGGCGCCCTCCGTGCCGCGGATGTCGTCCTCGCCCGGCCACCAGATCGAGACGAACTTCTCCATCGGGTAGTTGATCTTGGCGGCCTCCTTGATGGCCGTCGGGTTCATCGCGCCCCAGCCATACATCACCATGTAGTCGGGCCGGTCGCGCCGCACCGCCAGCCATTGGGAGGACTGGTTCTGCATGTCGCCGGGGGCCACCGGATAGAGCTTCAGGTCGAAGCCGAAGTCCTTGGCGAGCTGCTCGAACAGCGGGATGGGCTCCTTGCCGAAGCCGCCGTCGAAGTAGATGTAGCCGATCTTCTTGCCCTTGAGCTTCTCGACGCCGCCGCCCTCCTGCGCGCCGACATAGCGCAGGATGATGCCGAGCCCGTCCCAATAGGTGTCCGGCGGGTTGAACACCCAGGGGAAGATGTCGCCGCGCGCCGAGGCCGAGAGGCCGTAGGCCATCGACAGGATCGGGATCTTGTCGACCGAGGCCTTGGGGATGAGCGGCAAGGTGATGCCGGTCGACCAGGGATTGACCACGACGGGCTTCTTGCCCTTCACGGCCTCGTAGCATTCGAGGCCCTTCTTGGTGTCGTAGCCCGTCTCGCACTCGTCGACGACGATCTTGACTCCGCCGATGCCGCCGTCCCGCTCGTTCAGCATGCTGAGATAGTCGTGCATGCCGTCCGCGATCGGGATGCCGGAGCCCGCGAAGGGGCCGGTGCGATAGGTGAAGAGCGGCACGTAGATCGCGTCCTGGGCGGCCGCCTCGAAGGTCGTCGACGCCATCCCGAAGGCGGCGGCTCCCAGCATCGCGGCTCCGGCGAGCGCCCGGCGCGCAAGGCGCCTGTGTGTCTCGGTCATCTGCTTCTCCCTTCGTGCCAGGCCTTCGCCCGGCGGTTTCGTCAGGCGGGTTCTGCGCCCGCCTCTCTGTTCGCCTTCGCCCTAGTAGGGGAACGGCCAGATCCTGAGCTTTTGCTTGCCGGTTTGCCAGAGCCGCGCGAGCCCGTGCGGCTCCGCGATCAGGAAGACGATGATGAGCACGCCGACGATGATGAACTGGAGGTGCTCCACCGTCGCGGAGGCGATCGGGACGCCTAGCGCGGCCGGCAGCAGCCGCAGCACGATGGGCAGCATGTAGATGAGCGCCGCGCCCATGAAGCAGCCGATCAGGCTGCCCAGCCCGCCGATGATCACCATGAACAGGATCAGGAAGGACTGGTTGATGGTGAACACCTCCGGCTCGGCGCTGCCGTACCAGAGGAACACCATGAGGGCGCCGGCGACGCCGCAGTAGAAGGACGACACCGCGAAGGCGAGCAGCTTTGTGGTGAGCAGGCGGATGCCCATCAGCTCGGCGGCGATGTCCATGTCGCGCACCGCCATCCAGGCCCGCCCGACGCGTCCATGCACGAGGTTGGAGGCGAACCAGGTGAGCGCCGCCACGATGCTCAGCAGCACCAGGTAGCGCACCTGCGGGGTGGCGTTGGCGCCCGTGATGACGAGGCCGAAGAGCTTGCGCTCGGGCACCTCGATGGCGCCGGAGGTGTTGTAGTTCACCAGCCAAGGGATGCGCACGAAGCACCACTGCAGGAAGAACTGCGCGGCGAGCGTCGCGACCACCAGGTAGAAGCCCTTGATGCGCAGGCTGGGCAGCCCGAACAGCGCGCCGACCCCGGCCGACACGAAGCCCGAGGCCAGGATCCAGACGATGACGTTCACGCCCGGAAAGGCCGTCGTGAGCTTGTAGCAGGAATAGGCGCCCACCCCCATGAAGGCGGCGGTCCCGAGCGAGATCAGGCCTGTATAGCCCGTCAGGATGTTGAGCCCGATCGCCGCCAGCGAGAAGACGAGCGTCGGGATCATGACGCTGGACAGGAAGAACTGGTCGCCGAAGACCGGGACCAGCACAAAGGCCGCAAACAGCATGACGGCCAGGCCGATCCGGTCCTGCCGGATCGGGAACACGGCCATGTCGGCCGCGTAGCTCGTCTTGTACTGGCCTGCTTCCCGGTAGAACACGGCCGGACCTCAGATGCGTTCGATGATGCGTTCGCCGAACAGGCCCTGCGGCCTGAACAGCAGGAAAGCGAGGGCGATGAAATAGGCGAGCCAGCTCTCCACGCCGCCGCCGACCAGCGGCCCCCAGTAGAACTCGCCGAGCTTCTCGCCGATGCCGATGATGAGCCCGCCCACGATCGCGCCCGGCACGGAGGTGAAGCCGCCCAGGATCAGCACCGGCAGCGCCTTGAGGGCGATGACCTGCAGGGCGAAGGACACGTCCGAGCGCGCGCCCCACATGATGCCGGTGACCAGCGCCACGATGCCGGCCGTGAACCAGACGATGACCCAGATCTGGTTGAGCGAGATGCCCACCGAGAGCGCCGCCTTGTGGCTGTCCGCCACGGCCCGGAGCGCCCGGCCGATGCGGGTTTTCTGGAAGAAGAAGGCCAGCACGGCGATCATCACGGCGGCGATGACGGCGGCCGCGATGTCGATCTTCTGCAGGCTGACGAAGCCGCCCAGGATCTTCAGGTCGATCGCGCCCTTGGGCAGGTAGAGCTGCTCGGTGATCATCTGCTTCGGATTGCCGCCGAAGATCAGCTCGCCCAGCCCGATCAGCACATAGGTGATGCCGAAGGTGGCCATGAACAGGATGATGTCGGGCTGGTTCACCAGGGGCCGCAGCACCACCCTCTCGACCGTGTAGGCCAGCAGGAACATCACCCCGATCGCCAGTCCCAGCGCCACGAAGGCCGGCACGCCCATCTCGTGCAGGCCCACCAGCGTCAGCGCCGAGAACACCACCATGATGCCCTGGGCGAAGTTGAACACGCCCGACGCCTTGAAGATCAGCACGAAGCCGAGCGCGATGAGGGCGTAGAGCACGCCCGAAACCAGCCCCTCCCACAGCGTCTGCGCCAGGAGGTCCGGCGCGGCGCCCATCTGCACGAAAGGATCGACGAAGAGCGCGTAGAGAATGTTCATCGGGCGCGCTCCTTGCCGGGGGCGCCGACGACGGCGCAGCCCCTCATCCGATCTCGCTTCGCTCGGCCACCTTCTCCCCGTTCCGGGGCGAAGGACGCGCCGCCCGCCAAGCGCCGCAACGCGCCCCCTCGCCCCGGAACGGGGAGAGGGCTGGGGTGAGGGGTCGTGGACGCGTCGGACATGGCCATCAATGCGGGACGCCCAGATAGGCGTCGATGACGGTCTGGTCGCGCTTCACCTCGTCGGGCGTTCCGTCCGCGATCTTGCGGCCATATTCGAGCACCACCACCCGGTCCGACAGATCCATCACGACGCCGATGTCGTGTTCGATCAGCGCGATCGTGGCGCCGAACTGGTTGTTCACGTCGATGATGAAGCGGGACATGTCCTCCTTCTCCTCCAGGTTCATGCCCGCCATCGGCTCGTCCAGGAGGAGGAGGTCCGGCTCCATCGCCAGCGCGCGGCCGAGCTCGACGCGCTTCTGCAGCCCATAGGGCAGCTTGCCCACCGGGACCTTGCGGATGGCCTGGATCTCCAGGAAGTCGATGATCTCCTCGACCGCCTTGCGGTGCTCGATCTCCTCGCGCAGCGCCGGCCCGTGCCGGAAGAGCTGCCAGAAGAAGGAGCCCTTCATCTTCAGCGTGCGGCCGGCCATGATGTTGTCGAGCGTCGACATGCCCTTGAACAGGGCCACGTTCTGGAAGGTGCGCGAGATGCCCTGGGCCGCCGCCACATAGGGGCGCATCTTCTGGCGCGTCTCGCCCCGATAGGTGATGCGGCCCTGCTGCGGGTGGTAGAAGCCGTTGATGACGTTGAGCATCGACGTCTTGCCGGCGCCGTTCGGGCCGATGATGGCCCGGATCTCGCCCTTGCGGATGTCGAAGGACACGTCCGTGATGGCCTTCACGCCGCCGAAGGACAGCGACACGTTCTCCACCGCCAGGAGGACGTCCCCGGCCGCGCCCCCCTTCCCGCCCCCCGGCGCTCTCATGCGGCGTCCTCCAGTGCGGGCGCGGACGGCGCGGCCGGGTAGGCGGCGCAGTCGCGGATCTTCACGCGCGCCGCGATGACGCCCTTGCGGCCGTCCTCGAAGGTGACCTCGGTGCGGATGTCGGCCTCGTGCGACCCGTCATAGAGCGCCGTCACCAGCGGGGCGTAGCGCTCGGCGATGAAGCCGCGGCGGACCTTCTGGGTGCGGGTGAGCTCGCCGTCGTCGGCGTCCAGCTCCTTGTGCAGGATCAGGAACCGGCGCACCTGCGCCCCGCCCATCATGGGTTCGGCGGCCAGCGAGCGGTTCACCTCGTCGACGTGCCGGGCGATCATGTCGTAGACCTGCGGGTGGCCGGCCAGCTCCTGATAGGAGGCGTAGACGACGCCGTTGCGCTCGGCCCAGTTGCCGACGGCGGTCAGGTCGATGTTGATGAAGCAGGACACGTAGTCCTGGCCGTCGCCGAAGGCCACGACCTCCTTGATGTTGGAATAGAACTTCAGCTTGTTCTCGACATATTTGGGCGGGAACAGCGAGCCGTCGCGCATCTTGCCGACGTCCTTGGCGCGGTCGATGATCTTGAGGTGGCCGGTGGCGTCGAAGAAGCCGGCGTCGCCCGAATGCACCCAGCCGTCGGGGGTCTTGGTCTTCGCGGTGGCCTCCGCGTCCTTGTAGTAGGCCTGGAACACGCCGGGCGAGCGGAACATCACCTCGCCGTTCTCGGCGATGCGCACCTCCACGTCGGGGGCGGGCCGCCCCACCGTGTCGGCGCGGATCTCGGCGTCGGGCTGCAGCGTCACATAGACGGAGGCCTCCGTCTGGCCGTAGAGCTGCTTCAGGTTGATGCCGAGCGAGCGGAAGAAGCGGAAGATCTCGGGCCCGATGGCCTCGCCGGCCGTGTAGGCCACCTTGATGCGCGAGAAGCCGAAGCGGTTCTTCAGCGGCCCATAGACCAGGACTTCGCCCAGGCCGTAGAGCAGGCGGTCCTTCAGGCCGACGCTCTCGCCGTTGAGGATGGGCTCGCCCACCCGCTTGGCCACGCCCAGGAAGTAGTGGAACAGCCGCCGCTTGAACGCGGCCGCGTCCTCCATGCGCACCATCGTGAGCGTCAGCAGGTTCTCGTACACCCGCGGCGGCGCGAAGGCGTAGGTGGTGCCGATCTCGCGCCGATCCTCCACGACCGTGTCCGGGCTTTCCGGGCAGTTGACGCAGAACCCCGCCACCAGCGACTGCGCATAGCTGAAGATGTGGTCGCCCACCCAGGCCAGCGGCAGGTAGGCGATGGTCTCCTCGGTCTCGTCCAGCCCGTCGAAGTCGCAGCCGTTGCGCGCCGAGACCAGCACGTTGGCGTAGCTGAGCATCACGCCCTTGGGCCGTCCGGTGGTGCCGGAGGTGTAGAGGATGACGGCGAGGTCGCCGCCCGCGCCCGCCGCGATGGAGGCGTCCAGGGCGGCCGCGGCGCCCGCGTCGGTCCGCAGCGTCTCGCCCCCCTCCTCCAGCAGGCGCGCGATGGCGTGCAGGCGGGAGTGGTCGTAGTCCCGCAGGCCGCGATCCTCGTCATAGACGATGCGTTGCAGGCGGGGCAGCCGGTCGGAGATCGAGAGCAGCTTGTCGACCTGCTCCTGGTCCTCCACGGCGGCGAGCTTCACGTCGGCATGGGCCAGCACATAGGCCATCTCGTCGGCGACGCTGTCGGCGTAGACCGGCACCGGAACGGCGCCCAGCATCTGGGCGGCCATCATGGACCAGTAGAGCCGGGGGCGGTTCGAGCCCACGATGGCGATGGCGTCGCCCTTCTCCAGCCCCAGGCCCTTCAGGGCGACCGCATAGGCGCGGCAAATGTCGTTGACCTGCGCCCAGGTCCAGCTTTGCCAGATGCCGAGGTCCTTGTGGCGAACCGCCGGGCGTGCGCCGCGCGTCTGCGCGTTGCGGGCGAGCAGCTTGGGAAACGTGTCGTCGCGCATGGACGCGGCGGCCATCCTGGTCATCCTCCCTGGCCCGCGCGCGGCGCGCCGGCCATCCCTCTGGCGAGCGGCCTCCTGCGGGCCGTCTTGTGATCGGGGCGCGCGCGCACGCCGTGCAGCGCCCGAGTTGAGGTTATCCCGACCCGATGCGGAAACAAGCTCGACTTTGGTGCAGCAATTCGGATCCGGGTTCGAGGCGAAGTCCACAATCGTGCGAAAATACGCAGTACCGGATGTGAAAAACACAGGCCGGCTGATTGGAAAAGCGATCGCCGCGCGCCCCATGCCTGGAGAGCGGACCGGCCTGCGGCCTCCACCACGCGCCCGTCATGCGCCGGAACGGCGCCTCACTGGACAGTGATTTTCTCGGCGTCCGGCAAGGCCCAGCTCTTGTCGAAGAGCGGCTTCTGCGGCCCGTAGAAGCGCATCATGACTTCGAAGGGCCGGTTGGGATCAGTCGGCACCCAGTTGGACTCGCGTCCGGCCGGCGCCTTCGGGCCAAAGAAGACGTCGGTCGACCCGTCGGCGTTCTTGCGCATGTCCGGGGCGTTCGAGCCTTTGCTCGCGTGCGGCATGTTCCTGATCAGCGCGTGCGTTTCCCGGTCATAGGCCGTGATCGACCAATAGAGCTCGACCGGCGCATTGGCCGGCACGTTCAACCGGTATGTTTCGGCGCCGCTGAACGGCTTGCCGGCCTTGTCGTGGATCGTGACGAGGTAGAACTGGCCCGAGCCCAGGCGCTTCACGCTGGAGAACGCGAAGGAGTAGAAAGCGCCACGATCGTCCACCGGGTACACGCCCGGCTTCGAGAAGGCGTTGGCCAGGCCTTCGATGACGTCGGGAGCCACAGGAAGGGCCCACTGCGCGCGGTCGTAGTAAGGCTTGAAAAGACCCTCATACCGAAGATCCAGCAGCGCCTTGGCTTCGCGAGCAGCCTGTTCGAGCACCGCCCGATCGCCCGTGCTGGGGTTGAACGGCTTGCCTCGCTCGATGCCGACCGACTTCAACGGGTCGATCATCGCCTTGTCTCGCTCCAGCCATGGCTCCCGTTGCAGGAACCGGTCGAGCGTCTCGAAATATTGGAGGTCATACGGAATGGTGCTGTCGTAGACCGTTTCGGTCGCGTCGACGAATATTGTCGCCGGCGGGCTCGCGGCGCTCGCCAATGGATACAGCTTGATCCGCTTGCCGTAGGCGACCGCATTCGCGATGTCGGCATCGCTCCCGCCCCGAACATTGGAGCGAAGCAGCGGGCCGGCCATGTAGGTTTGCGACCGCAATACGATGTAGCCGTCCGGAAGGGGCGCGTCGTAGCCGGGCGGAACAATGAGGTACTTGCCGCCCTTGCCGGCGTCGACCCCAGCCGGGCCGACGTCCTCCAGCGCGTTCTGCCAGGCGTCCGTAATGGTGCCCGTGACCGAGCCGCCCTCCGCGGCCGGAATCTCGAGCACCATGGGTCCGGCTTCCTTGGTGTTGATGAAGGGCATCAGGTAGATCGTGCTGGGATTGGGCGTGAGCGTCTGGTTTTTCCAGTCCAGGAACCGCGACCAGTAGACGACCTGGTTTTCCTTGCCGCCGGCCTTGAGCATGGCCTGGAACATGAGCTGGTAGTTGACCGCCGGCATGCCCCAGATCACGGCCTCGACCGCGCGACGATGGACCTGGCGCTCCCGAAGCTGGTCGGCGGAAAAGCTCTGCGCAGAGGCCGACGCCGCCGCTCCGAAGAGCGCAAGGCCTGCAACGATTGTCCGAAACATGGCGTGATCCTTACCCCGCGCCTCGGCGGCTCAGAACGGATTGACGTAGTTCAAGATCGCGCCCTGCCGCAGGATGACCTTGCGGATCGCGTGCGCGGCCTTGACGTGCTCGGTGAAGATCGCCGCGGTTCCCGTGCTGCCGGCGGGCAGCCCCCGGGCGACGCTCTCGTCATCGAGCTGGATGCGGACGACGAACGGCGCCGCATGGACGTCGCCGGGCGCGACGGCGAGGCCGCCGACCTGCGTCTGCCCGGTCGCGACAGCCTGCAGGACCGCCTCGACCTTCCCGGGGAACACTTCGCCCGGACGCACCTTGAATGTGACCTCGGCTGGCTGGCCGGCTTCGACGTAGCGCGCGTAGATCTGGGCGATCTCGGCCCCGAGGATCGTGTCCGCGGTGTCGATGAACGCCATCACGGGCGCCTGCCCGGAGACCCGCGCGCCCTTTCGGAGCGCCAGGTTGGTGACGTAGCCGTCGGCCGGCGCTCTCACGGTCGTGCGGTCGAGGCTCCACTTCGCGCCCTCGAGCTGGGCGCGCAACTGGTCCACTTCGGCGTTTCTCTGCTCGATGTCGAATGCGCGGCCCGTCCCGGAGCGCTGAAGCTGCGACATCTCGCCGAGGCGCTGCTCGGCGAGCCGCAGCTGCGCCTCGATGGCGTCGACCTGGGCTCTGTAGGTCGTCGGATCGATCCGAAAAAGGACGTCGCCCGCCTTGAGCGGAGCATTCGCGACCACGGGCACGTCGACGACCTCGCCTGCGACCGAGGGGACGATCTGCACGGAGTTGCGGATCACCGCCGCGGGGCCGGACGGAGCGCCCCAGCCCATCGGGATGAAGAGGCCGAGGTTGAGAGCGAGCAGGACGATCAGAGGCGACAGCTTCCAGAAACGATTGAGCGGGATGAGCTTCAGCCAGACGAACAGGGCCAGCACGCCGATATAGCTGCCGAGCAGGAAGACCATCATGGCTCGGAATCCCTTCTCGCCGGCGCGTCGACATAGGCCCAGACCAGCACGAGCGGCCAGAACACGAGCCCGAACACAAGCGTGGCCCAGCCTCCAACCGCGACCGCATCGGCCCAGGGGTGGCCGCGCTGTCTGGCGATCCGCCCGGGCATGGCGCCGAGCGCCACAATGATCGCGACCAAGAGCGCGAGGACGACGAGCAGGACGATCCAGGAGAAGATGTCGATGAAGGCCATCGCGGCTCTCCGGTGGTCACCGCGCCCCTTGGGCTATTCCGCCGGCGCCCGGGGTGGCGCGACGCCCGTGACCAGGGCTGACGGCTCTTCGCTGATCCACCGGTAGAGGATTCCGCCCAGCGCTCCGCCGATCAGGGGGGCGACCCAGAAAAGCCACAGCTGAGCCAGCGCCCAGCCGCCCACGAACAGGGCAGGACCGGTCGAGCGGGCGGGGTTGACCGACAGGTTGGTGACCGGGATGCCGACGAGGTGGATCAGGGTGAGCCCGAGCCCGATGGCGAGGGGGGCGAAACCCACGGGCGCTTTGCCGTGCGTCGACCCCATGATGATGAAAAGGAACATCATGGTCAGCACGACCTCGGTCACGAGACCGGCGATCAGGCTGTATTTTCCGGGAGAGTGTTCTCCATAGCCGTTCGCGGCGAAGCCGCCGGCCAGGCTGAATCCGGATGTCCCGCTGGCGATGACGTAGAGCAAGCCGCTGGCGACCACCGCACCGATCACCTGGGCGGCGACGTAGGACGCGATTCCGCTGGTCGGGAACCGGCCGCCGGCTGCGAGCCCGACCGTCACGGCGGGGTTGAGGTGGCATCCCGAGACGTGGCCGATGGCGTAGGCCATCGTCACCACGCTGAGGCCGAAAGCCAGCGAGACGCCCAGAAGCCCGATCCCAACCTGCGGGAAGGCGGCGGCGATCACCGCGCTGCCGCAGCCCGCGAAGGTGAGCCAGAACGTGCCGATGCATTCGGCGGCGAGTTTGCGATAGTCCATGCGACCCTCCCCCTGTCAGAGATGATCGATCCAGGCCCCAATTTCCGCTTGTCCGCGCCACCTTCGCCATCGGGGAAAACCCTCGATCGCGCGGGGGTCTTTCCTGAGGACCAGCGGGATTTCGGAGACCTTTCACTCGTTGCGGGAAGCGGTCGCCACGTGAGCGGGTAAGGCCGTCGGCTTCTTGGCTGAGCGGCCGCTCATAGCCCGAACGGGCATTCAGCCGCCGGACGCAGCTTCGGAGCGCAGGAGGCCTGCCTGCTGCAGTGCTCGTCAGGCGGCCTGAAGGGCGTTCGCCCTTATGGTCGTTCCAGTTGCGCTGGTCTCGATCGTCAGCGCTCCGCCGATATGGCGGATGCGCGCTTCCATGCCGGCAAGTCCCAGGCCGCGGTTCCGTGTGGCTGGGTCTGCGGGCATGCCCACGCCATTGTCGCGGACGCCGATGCGAAGGCCGCGGCTTCCGGCCCCGACGGACACCGCGACGCGGCTCGCCTGCGCGTGCCGATGAACATTCGTGAGAGCTTCCTGCACGATCCGCAGAACGGTGCGCTGCACGTCGACAGGCAGTTCGTCGACGCGGTCATCGATCAGCGCCCGCGCCCTGACGCCGCCTCTTTGCGAGAACCCGCACACGAACTGGCGCAGGGTCGCGGCGAGGCCGAACCGCCGCAGCTCCGGGGGATAGAGCAGGTAGGAAAAGGTCCGTATCTCCTTCTGCGCGCTTTGCAGGGCGGATTGAATGTCATCGATCACGATCCCATGGTGCTTCTCGGTGAAGCTGTTGCGCAGCGAAGTGAGTCCGAGGCTGGCCGCGACCAGATGTTGCGCGGTGGAATCGTGAAGATCTGAAGCGATTTTCGCCTGTTCCTCTTCCTGAAGCGACAGCAGGCGGTCGAAAGTCGTCTGGAGTTCAGTCTGCGCGTTCCGCAGATCCGTGATGTCCTCGTGCGCCACCACGACATGAGTTTCATCGCCTGCGCGGAAGCGCGCCACGGTCATCTGGAAATAGCGCTCGGCGCACCGGTAGCTTGACCTGAAGCTTTGAAGGACGCCGCTGAGGACGTCACGCACGCCGTTGATGTTCCGCCGGGCGGAGCGGTCCAGGCTCCGCGAGGCCAGGCACGACGAGACATAGTTGCTGCCGACGCCGAACGCCGCATCCTTCATGCCTCGTTCTTCGCCGAAACGCCGCCATGCCCGATTCACGGCGACGACGAAGCCCGCCTCATCGAGAATGGCGATGTGGGCCGAAAGGGCGTCGAGCGTGCTTTGCAGCAGCAATTCGCCCTTCTCCGCCCTGGCCTGGCTGTCGCGTTCCTGCGTGACATCGCGCGCCGTGCCCACGAGGGCGATGATCCGCCCGGTGTGAGGGTCGCGGACCGGCGAGAGGCTGGTCTGCCAACGCCTCCGCCCGGCCGGAAGATCAAGGACCTCCTCATAGATCGAGGGATGCCCCGAACGCAGACACGACCGGTACCGCGAGACGACCGCTTCGGCCACGTCGCCCGGCAGGCAGTCGGAGGGACGCCGCCCCGCGATGCGGTCCGTCCTGATGCCTGTCGCCCTCTCATGGGCCGGGTTCAGGCCCTCGAACACGAAATCCTCGTCTTCGGTGACGGTCACGACGAAGAGACTCTCGGGCGTATCCGCCCAGAGGCTCTCATAGCGGGCTTGCGCAAGGCGAAGGAGGCGCTCGTTCGCACGCGCCCGCTTCTCCACCGGCGCGACTTCGCGCGCAACGGCCAATCCGGCGGCCAACCCGACTGCGACGCAGAGGACAGCGATCGCGGCAGCCGCCCGGTAGGCATGGCTGAGCGGCCCCCAAACTTCGCCCTTTGGCACTTCGACCAGGGTCGCAAAGCCCGTGGCGCTCGACCGGCGCATCGCGAGCAGGCCGCCATCGTCGGTCCGGGCCAGAAGCGCCGCCTCACCCCGGTGGCCCTGCAGCGCTTTCAGCAGATATCCGGGGAGAGAGGCGGGAGCGGAATCGCCGGACCAGTTGGTCGCAAAGGGCTTCAGCTGCCGGTCGACGGCGGTCACCTTCCAACCGCGATCCTGGTTGAGGCGTAGAACGGCGTTCAGCTGCGCTTGCGGCAGCGGGGCCGTCATGAAGCCCGTCATCTCTCCGGTCGCATCCGTCAGGCGAAGGTGGACATTGATCGCAGGCGTCCTGCTCACCGGGCCGATGACGTAGTTCGAAACATTCACCTCGGCGTTGCGCAATTCCCGAAGTCGCGCTTCCGGAACGCCGATCTCCGAAAACAGCGGAAGTTTCTCCCCAAACGGGAGCAACGTGTTCAGAACCTGGCCGCCGAGGTCCCACACGATGAACCACGACCCTTCCGCATGCGGGGTGCTGACCAGCTGCTCGTAAAACCGCCTGAGATCGCCGGACTTCAAGGCTGGCGAGCTGGACAGCCCTTTGAGCAGCGTAGCTGTCTTGGCGATCTCCTGGTCGGTCGCGAAAGAATGCGCCAAAGCGGCCTGCGCGGCTTGGCTTTCCAAGCCGCCTTTTTCCGCGAAGGCCCGATCGAGTAGGTAGCAAAATGCGACCGCGAAGAGGGCGCAGCTCACGCCCAGGATCGTCAGAAGGACGCGCCAGCGCAGCGCCACGTTCATCGACGGAAGCGCTGCCGGCGCCCTCGCGAGGGTATCAGCCATGGCGGGGGATCTCCTGGCTGAAGCGACCGAGCGTGCGGCCACCTTCACGCGATCATGCCAGAAGGTTCGACCGCGAGGAAGCGACCGCCACATCGAGCCGCTGGGATCAGCTTTTCTTCGCGCTGCGCCAAGGGGTTTTCCCTGATTGCCTGCCCTTGGCCGCTTCTGTTCCATGGCGGTTCGACAGTGTTGCGGGGCAGAGCGATGCGGATGAAAGCGGCGGCGATGGGGGCCTTTGCGCTGACGGCGGCGTTAAGCCCTGGCGTGGCCAGCGCCACGGAGGGCGGGGCGAGCCTGTATGCGCCCGGCTTTCACGGCGTCGGCGCCGGCGTCACGCCGCCGCCGGGCTTCTATTTCAGCAACGCGTTCTACGCCTATTCCGGCGAGATCTCAGCGTCGCGCAGGACCCAGATCGGCGGGGCCGTTCTGGCCGCCGTGAAGGCGGAGGCTCGCGCCGACTTCGTCACGGGCACGTGGGTGACGCCTTTAGAGATCCTTGGCGGGAACCTGGCCTTCGGCCTCTCCGTCCCCTTTGGGGTTCCCCGCGTGAGCGCGGGCGCGCTGATCGAGCCGCCTCGATGGGGTCGAACCTTCGCGTTCAGCGCAAGGGACGCGACCTTGAATGTCGGCGACCCCCTGGTCACGACCCTCATCGGCTGGCGTTCGGGCGATCTGCACTGGAATCTCGCCGCCAGCATGAACGTTCCGGCCGGAGCCTACCAGGAGGGCGAGCTCTCCAACCTGGCGTTCAATCGGTGGATCGGCGACGTCTCCGCCTCGGCCACCTATCTGGCGCCCGCCTGGGGCCTCGACATCTCGGGCACGCTCGGGGTCGAGTTCAACGGCGTGAACGACGCCACCGACTACCGCAGCGGAAACGCCGTCCATCTCGATCTCGCGATCGCCAAGAACCTCACCAAGGAGTTTTCGCTGGGCGTGATTGCCGGCTACTACCATCAGGTCACCGGCGACGGCGGGCGAGGGGACAGGGTCGGACCCTACAAGGGACGCGCGCTCGCGGTCGGCGCGACGGCGGGATACGATTTCGTCGTCGGCCAGACGCCCGTGTCCACGTCTCTGTCCGTCCTGCGCGAGGTCCAGGTGGAGAACCGCCCTCAAGGCGTCATCACCCTCGTGACGGTCGCGTTTCCGCTTGGCGTGAGCAAACCTGGGGACGTCGCGCCGACGACGAAGCCCCTCCGCGCCCGCTACTAACGCCGGCGGCGCCGTGTGGGTCGGGAGGAGTTGGAGCGCAGTGAGCAGCCGCTCAGGGCTCGACCAGCCTGTTTCGCACCGCATAGCGGACCAGAGCCGCGGTGGTGGTCAGGTTCAGCTTGTGCATGGCGGCCGCCCGATGGGCCTCGACCGTCTTGAGGCTCACGCTCAGGATCTCGCTGGCGTCCTTGCTGGAGTGGCCCTCGGCGATCAGCTGGACCACCTCCCGCTCGCGCGGGGTGAGCACGCTGACATGGCTCACGTCGGTCGGCTGCGCGAGATAGAGCTTCATGAAGGTTTCGGTGATCCGACCGGTGAAGTAGGGCTGCCGCCGCGCCAGCGACTCGACCGCCTGCACGAGCTGCCGGTCGGCGTCGGACTTCAGCAGAAACCCTCGGGCGCCGGCGTCAAGCGCTTCGCGCACGAGGAGATCGCTGTCGTGCATGGTGAACACGAGCACCTCCGTGCGCGGGCATGCCGCCTTGATCCGTCGGGTGAGCTGGGCGCCGTTCATGGACGGCATCGAGTAATCCACGATGGTGACATCGGGCTCGAGCTTCTCCACGAGCTCCAGCGCCGCTGAGCCGTTGTTGGCCTCGCCGACGACTTCCCATCCGCTGCGTCCTTCCAGGACGGCCCTGACGCCGCGTCGCACGATGTCGTGGTCGTCGGCGATCAGGATGCGGGTCACACCGGATTGAGAGCGCGAGCAAGCTTGCTGTTCCGGAGGCTTGGTCATCTGGGACTCCCTCCCGGCCGGCGTTCCGGGCGCAACGCCCCGATTATGCCACAGGCAAGGCTCGCCGGTATGATGGTTATTCCCAGCCTCTCTTGCCGAAAACCCTGACGTCTCGGACAGCGTGCAGGATGGTTCGATCGAAGCGGCGCAAGAGAACGTCTTCACTGGACGACGCCGTGCATCGGATGCAGGTCGCGGTTCGCGACCATGGACTTCGACCGCCCGGCGGGCGGTTGAAGATCTTGTTCCACCTGCGCCTGCCGCAGCCATGCCGGCGCGAGGCGGAGACCCTGGCGGCGTATCGCGCTTCCTGTCCTTGAACGCAGAACTCCCCGGCGCTGGGGAGCGTCCGGGGAGTTTTGGGAGGGTTGGTTGCGGGGACGCGAAACCACAGAGGTTGAGTCTGACCTGCGCCATCTAGGAACTGCTGTCAGCTCTCGCCCCATTGCAGACCCTGAGAACGTCCGCTTTTTGCCTGCTTAAGCTGCTGCGCTGCAGGAATTCACGCAGGAGAAGCGCGTCCGTCATCCGCGGCGCCGGTCTCCTGCGGGCGCACGAGGAAGCGGTTGCGGATGGGCACAGTCGAGTACGATCGATTGTGGACCTTCGAGCTCCTGACAGGCACGGTGCATCGGCTCGAACAGGGCATGCACAGCATGACGGTCCTTGTCGTCGAGCGGGTCGAGACCGCCATCCCGGTCGCGCTCGGCCGGATAATGAGCTTGGCTTGACTGGTCGACGATCAACGTTTCGCTTCCGCGAGTCGCTCTGGCAGGAGCTCGGCTGCGACAGCCTTAGACGTTGAGCGGCGATCGAGAACAATGACGTTCGCCCTGAGCCTGGACCACGGCGTGTCTCCCCGGCTCAGCCAGCGTCACCCTGGTTCAGCAGCCCCGCGATCAAGGTGATGACTTGAGCTGGCACGACTTGGTCACCAGAGCGCTGTTCGGCTCCCCCCTGCCAGGTCATGCTCGGCAAGGACTCAGGCGGCTGGGGTGACCTCGCCGAGGCCAAAGAAGGATGCGAGTTCGTCCGCCACGCGCTCCGGGGCTTCGGTCAGGAGCCCATTCATCAGGCCGTCCAGGGTCACTAGCCTCGCCTTCCGGATGCGCCCAGCCATGGCCCGGGCCACGGCCTCGTCGCAGCCCTGGGCGAATTGGCCGGTGAGCACCAGCGTCGGACAACGAATCTCCGCCAGCCAGGGCTGGATCTCGATGTTGGCGTAGAGCTCGTAAGCCTCGATGAACACCCGTTCGTCGATGGTCGCGATCTGGGCGAGGCGACGGGACACAGCCTCGGGGTGAGCTTGCCTGAAGCTGGCCGTGTACCAGTTCCGCACCAGGTCGGGCATCACCGGCATAACGCCTTCGCGCTTGACGCGCGCCAGCAGCGCGGCGAGCGACGCGCGATCCGCGTCGGTCCGCCCGGCGGGAGCGGCCAGCAAGGCGAGCCTGCTCACGCGCTCGGGGTGCTCGATCGCGTAAGCGGCTGCGATGAAGGCGCCGAGCGACTGGCCGACGAGATGAAACGCCCCGAGGCCCAGGCTGGCGCGCAACTCCTCCAGGTCCTGGACGAACCCGGCCATCGTGGGCTCGCGCAAGGGCGGCGCCGTCGGGCTGTGGCCGCGCAGGTCATAGGCGACGCAGGTCGCCCGGCCGGCCATGGCGGCGATGACGTCGTCCCACGTTTCGTGGTTCGAGCCGTTGCCGTGCACGAACACGACCGGCTGGCCGTGGCCGACTACGAGGTGCATTCCTGGCTCCCTCAGATCCCGGGCCTGTGATCGATGGCGACCCGCAGGCTGTGCTGAAAGAGATCGGTGCGCGACAGCAGCGGCAGGATCTTGCTGCGCAGTCCGAGGAGCTTTTCGGGCCACTTGGTGCCGACCGCGCCATAGAGGTAGGACATGCGCTGGGTCTTATCGATATAGGGCCGCTCGCTCGCCTCCCAGCGCCGCAGGGCCGCCGGAACATCGGCGGTCTCGGCGACCGCGCGGGCAAGCACGACCGCGTTGACGATCGCCACGCAGGCACCCTGGCCGAGATTGGGCGCCATGCCGTGGGCGGCGTCGCCGACGATGCAGACTCGCCCCTTCGACCATGACGAGCAGGTGACGTTGAAGAATGGCCGCCAATGCTCGGCAGGATGACGCGGCAGGCGCTCAAGATACTCCCGGAACTGAGGGTGGGTCTCCACCCAGGCTTCCAGGTTGAAGGGCTGCTGGTTCCGTCCGGCGACATCGCTCTCGGGGCAGCACAGGAAAACGTAGTGCTGATTCTCGCTCACCGGCGCCATGCCGATACGGCGTCCGCCGTTCCACATTTCAATGCGGCGCTGGTTGAGGCTATCGCCCGGCAGGCGCGGGATCAGGTGGCGGCCGCATCCGTCCTTCAGGTCGATGATCTCGGTGGCGAGCTTGAGCGAGTCGCGCACCTTGGAGAAGACGCCGTCGGCGCCGACCACGAGGTCAGCCTGGGGGCCATACCCGTCCTTGTGTTCGAGGCGGCCATCGGCGCTCGCGCCGAGGACGGGTGAGTTCGTGACGATCTCCGCGCCGTTCCTGACGGCGCATTCGGCCAGGATGCGGTGCAGTTCCGTGCGCAGAATGACGATGAGCTCTGGCGAGCGGTCGTCGCTGCGCCGCAGGTTGATCTCGCGGCTGCGGTGGTCGAGCAGCGCGCGGGGCGTCCTCGAAGTCACCCCCACCGCGGCGACTTGCTCGTAGACGCCGAGCTCCCGCAGCGCATCCAGGGCGTTTTCCCAGCAGTACAGTCCCGCGCCGATCTCTCGCAGACTGCTGCTTTTCTCGTGGACGCGCACGCTCCAGCCCCGTTGGGCCAGCGCTGCGGCGGCGGCGAGGCCGGCCAGACCTGCTCCAGCAATCTCCGCTACCGGTTTCTTGCTCATCAGTTGACGCTCTCCGGATCGTTCAGCTTAGTTCTGCAGGAGCCTTGGGGTATGTCCCCAGGCCTGCCAGGGCCGACCTGGCCTTTGCGCCTACGCGAGCGCACCGGTTCGGCAGCAATGTCGAAGGTAGGGCGCGGTCGCAGTCCAGAAAAATTGCTAATTTCAATTCCATTATCGATTTAATCGATAGTCGCCGCACTCTGGGCGAACCTGTCGTGCCACGCGCGAATAGCCAGACAGCCATCAACAAAATCGATACAAGCATGAAAAATATCGATTTGCGTTGTAGGAACAAGCACCCTGTCATGAGTGTCGGCATCAGCTTGACCGAGGCCCTCATGAATGCAGCCGCATTGGCCCAACCGACCGAGCGGCGGGCGTTGGGCGGGATTTCCGAAGGACACCCCCCATTGCACTCAGTTGCGAGCGCACAACGGCCAAGCGCCGCCAAGTTGCAGGTCCAGGGCGTCACCAAAATCTACGGCGGCTATCCGGATGAGGCGCTGCGACTGCTTGCGCTCGGCAAGAACCCCAAAGAGATTCTTGCCGAAACCCAGCAGGTGGTCGCGGTCTCGAACGTCTCCTTTTCGGTCGAGCAGGGCAAGATCTTCACCATCATGGGGCTATCGGGCTCCGGCAAGTCGACGCTCGTGCGGTGCCTCAACCGGTTGATCGAGCCCTCAGCCGGCTCCATCCTGGTGGATGGCGAAGACATGCTGGCCCGGTCGCCTCCGCAGCTGCGTTCGATCCGGCGTAGCAAGATCGCGATGGTTTTCCAGAATTTCGCTCTGCTGCCCCACAAGTCCGTCGTCGAGAACGTAGAATTTGGACTGATGCTGCGTGGCGAGACCGCCGCCGCACGGCGCAAGAAGGCCAACCAGGCGCTCGAGCAGGTCGGCCTCACCGACTGGGCGCAGCGCTATCCGGACAACCTCAGCGGCGGCATGAAGCAACGCGTCGGACTGGCCAGGGCGCTGGCCAGCGATCCCGACATCCTGCTGATGGACGAGCCCTTCAGCGCGCTGGACCCACTCATCCGCTCGGATCTGCAGGGTGAGTTGCTGCGCCTACAGCGCGAAATCCGAAAGACGATCGTCTTTATCACCCACGATTTCCACGAGGCCGTCCGCCTGAGCGACCAACTCGCCGTGATGCGCGACGGCGCCTTCGTGCAGGTGGGGACCGCCCAAGACATCGTCCTGCGTCCTGCGGACAGCTACGTGGCGACCTTCGCCCGCGAACTCGACTGGTCGCGGCTGCTCTGCGCCGGCGACGTCGTTACGGACCGGGTGCCCGTCCTGGCCGGCAGCCTCTCGACGGATGAAGTCCGCCGGCGCCTCGTCGTAGAGAAGCAGCCGCACGCCGTGATCGCCGGTCCGGATGGCGCGCCCTTGGGCTATGTGCGCCTCGTCGACCTCGAAGCCGGAGCCACCGCCCGCTCGGCCGCCAGCATCGGGCAGAGCCGGCTCGCCAAGGTCACCGTCACGGCCGCCTCCACGCCGCTCTCCGAGCTCTATGCCCTGCTCGGCGGACAGGCCCCGATCGCCCTCGTGGATCAAGCCGGCAAGGTGCTGGGCGCGGCGGATGCGAGCGATGTCCTTCGCCAACTGAACGACATCGCGCAGCAGGGTCGAAAAGCCTCTTCCGGCCATTCTGCGCCGGCCTCCGAGGCCGGGTGAGCCGAGAGTACATCCCCCATGAGCATCCCCCTCGAACAATTGCAGATCCCCGTCGACAAGTGGATACAGGCCTTCATCGATTGGCTTGTCTACGAGTGGCGTCCAGCCTTCCAGGCGCTCCGCTGGCCAATCTCGCAGCTACTGAACGCGATCCAGGACGGCCTGCTCTATGTCCCGTTCTGGCTGGTCACCCTGGTTCTGTTTGGGCTGGGGTGGAGGATGGCGGGCCTGAGGCACGGCCTATTCTGCGGCGCATCCTTTCTGCTGATCGCGTCCATGGGCCTGTGGCGGGAAGCGATGACGTCCATGTCGATCCTGCTCACCGCCGTGGCGTTTTGCGTCGTCATCGGCATTCCGCTCGGCATCGCGGCGGGCCGAAGCGACCGGTTCTGGTCGGTGATGCAGCCGGTTCTGGACGTCATGCAGACGACCCCGTCCTTTGTCTACCTCGTTCCGGTCGTGATGCTGTTCGGCATCGGCACCGTGCCTGGGGTCATCGCGACGATCATCTTCTCCATGCCGCCCATCATCCGTCTCACCAATCTGGGCCTGAGGCATGTGCCGGTCGAGGCCATCGAGGCGGGTGAAGCCTTCGGGGCCACAGAGTGGCAGGCGCTGGTGCATGTCCGGCTGCCGCTGGCGCTGCCGTCGATTATGGCCGGCCTGAACCAGACGCTCCTGATGGCGCTGGTGATGAGCGTCATCATAGCAATGATCGGCGCCGAAGGGCTGGGCCTGACGGTTCTGCGGGGGATTGGCGCCCTGGATGTCGGGCTCGCCGGAATCGGCGGACTCGCCATCGTCCTCATCGCGATCAGCCTCGACCGGATCACCCAGGGCGCCGTGGCTCTCTCGAGCCCGTCGAGCAAGTCGGCCGCCAACGTCAAGCAGATGAGATCGATCCGCAGCGGCGCCTGAGCGCTCTTTGCGAGTTTTACGCTTCCGACAAATCAGAGTGGGGAACACGGCGATGACGAGACGTGCAATCTTACGAGGCGCCCTGGCGATCGGCCTCGGTCTGTCCGCCGCGCTCGGCGCGCACGGGCGGGCAGTGGCGCAGGCCAAGCTGCCCGGCGCGGGCAAGACGGTGAGCCCGGCGCGTCCGAACTGGGATTCCTTCTGGTTCGGCCAGAGGATCATCGACATCGGCATGGAGCGCCTGGGCTACAAGGTCGAGGATCCCAAGACGCTGGCTCCCGCCGCCATCTTCACGTCCATCGCCCGCGGCGACCTCACCTACACGGCGGACACGATCCTGCCGAACCACGCCGACCTTTACGCCAAGACCGCCGCTGACGTGATGCCGGTCGGGCCGATCATGGATCCGGGTACGATCCAAGGCTACATGGTCGACAAGAAAACCGCCGAAGCCCACAACATCCGGTATCTCGAGGATCTCGCGAATCCGAAGATCGCCGCCCTGTTCGACCAGAACGGCGACGGCAAGGCCGACATGGTCGGGCCTTCGGTCGGCTGGGCCGGTTCCTACGCGGTGGCGCAGAAGCATCTCAAGACGCTCGGACTCGAGAACACCGTAAGCCTGGTTTCCGGCGAGTACACGACGCTGGCGGCCGACGCCGTCGCGCGTTTCGCGGCCGGGAAGCCCATCTTCCTCTACACCTGGTACCCCAACCCGACGACCATGAAGGTCCTGCCCGGCAAGGACCTCGTCTGGCTACAGCTCAAGAACCCCGCTCTGCCGGAAGAGCAGATGAAGACCTACAAGCCGCTAGCGAATGTAGACGGCTGCGCCGACAACCCGTGTGCGGTCGGCTGGCTCCCGACGGTCTACTACATCGCGGTCAACAAGAAGTGGGCGGCCGAGAACCCGGCTGCGCTCGAGTTCTTCAAGCAGGTGAAGATGAAGCTCGAGGACCGCGCCGAGCAGAACCAGAAGATGCTCAACGGCGAGAACCGCGAGGCGGACATCGACCGTCACGCCCGCGCCTGGATCAAGGCGAACGAGGCTATGTTCGACGGCTGGATCAAGGCCGCCCTCGCGGTGTCTAAGTAATACGATGCGACAGCGCCGCCCCGGCTCGGCGAGCCGCGGCGGTCTTACATCCGATCGGGGCCGCCATGTCGACCGTCACGAAATTGACCACCATAGAGACGAGCAAGACGCTCCCGCTGATCGCAAGGGGCGGAGCGCCCCATCCTATCGGCGATCGCGTATCCCAGATCGGCTCGCAATCGCTTGTCGAGGACCCCGCCGCGGGGGCCCGCATCGGCGTATGGGAGTCCACGCCGGGCCGCTGGCCGCGCCAGCAGACGGCCGCCGAGTTCTGCTTGATCCTGAGCGGCCGCTGCAGCTTCGCGCCGGACAACGGAGCCGAAATCGACATGACAGCGGGCGACGTCGTCTACTTCCCGGCGAACAGCCAGGGCGTCTGGTCCATCAGCGAAACCGTCCGCAAGATTTACGTGCTCGTTTGATGCCGGACAACCCGCCGAACTACCCGCCCCGCAGCGATGATGGTTCGCGACGGCCGGACATGATGCACCTCTCGAGCCGCATCAACTGGAACCTGCTGCACACGTTCGTCGTGCTGGCCGATTGCCAGAACATCTCGCGCGCGGCCGAAGTGCTCAGGCGCGGCCAGCCCGCCGTGAGCGCGGCGCTCAAGAACCTCGAGGATCAGGTCGGCCATATCCTGATCGAGCGGGGACCCCGGCTGTTCCGACTGACCGAAGCCGGCAAGCTGCTCTACCGGGAAGCCCGCGAGATCTGCGGCTCCGTGGACCGGATTGCCGGCCTGCTGACCGACTCCACCGACTTGCTGATCGGCAATGTGCGGATCGTGATCGCGAGCCACATGACAAGCCCGATCATCGACAAGGCCTTCTACGAGTTCGGACGCCGCTACAGTCGCGCGACCCTGACGGTGGAAGTGATGAATAGTCGCGACATCATGGAGGCGATGGCCGACCGGCTGCTCTATTTCGGCATTGGCCCCGTATTCAGCAAGCTGTCTGAGCTGGAATACTTCCACATCTTCAAGGAGCATTGCGGCTTCTATTGCGGCCCGCCGCATCCCTTGTTTGGGCGCCGCGATCTGCGGATCAGCGACCTCGAAAACCAGGCGAGCGTCACCTATCGTTCGGCGGTCGATTCCGACACGCTCCAGTCCATCACCGACATGCGCAAGTCGGTCCGCTTCGCCGACCCGATCAAGGGAATCGCCAACAACCTCGAAGAGGTCCGGCGCATGATCATCGCGGGCATCGGAATCGGCGCGATCCCAGTGCAGATCGCCGCTCGCGACGTCCGCGAGGGACTCTTGTGGCGCCTGCCGCCCTACGAAGACGTCATGCCGATCGACGTCTACCTGCTGACCAATCCAAGGGTTCGCCCGAGCAAGTCGGAGCTGGCCTTCGTCTCCGTCCTCCGCGAGATCGTGGACGAAATCCCGCTCGAGAAGCGCACCTACCGGGGCAGCAAGGACACCCGACCCGGCAAGACCGACACCTGATCCACAACCGGAGACCTACCATGCCGATCATTCGCGTCGAGTTGCTCGAAGGGCGGACAAAAGAACAGAAACAGGCTTTCGCCAGGGCCGTGACGGACACGTTCGTGTCGACCTGCGGAGGCACGCCGCAGAGCGTGCAAGTGGTGTTCCAGAATGTAGCCGCGGAGGACTGGGCCGCAAACGGGCAGCTGCTCTCCGACAAGGCCGCCTCCGCGCCGAAACAAACATCCTGAGGGGACCAGACCGTGAGCAAAGCCGTCGATAGCTCCTACGTCGTGGAAGGGAGCGGCCCTCCGCTCTTCATGATCCATGGCATCGGCGCCCGCAAGACCAGCTGGGCGGCCCTGACGCAGCATCTCAAGAACGACTTCACCTGCATTGCGTATGACCTGCGCGGACATGGGGACACGCCTAAGGGCGACGGGCCCTTTGGTCTGGACGAACTCGTTGCGGACCTGGAGGCATTACGGGCGAAGCTGGGGATCGAGAAGGCCTGCTTCATCGGCCACTCCCTGGGCGGCATGATCGGTCCTGCTTACGCGCGCGCCTATCCGGAGAGGGTCACGGCGCTCGGGCTCCTCTCCACGGCGGCGTTCCGCACGCCGGACGACAGCGCCAAAGTCAGGGCGGTCGTGACCGCCATGGAGGAGAAAGGCATTCCGCAGGTGCTCGGAACCCTGGCTGACCGGTGGTTCACCGACCAGTTCCAGGCCGAGCACGCGGACCGCATCGAGGCCCGCAAGGCCCAGGTCGTCGCCACTGACCCTGAGGTTTTCCTGAACGTCTTCCACATCTACGCCGAGACCGAAATGGCGCCGTGGCTGCACGAGGTGACCGCTCCCTCGCTCGTCCTGACCGGAGAGCTCGACGGCGGCTGCAACCCGCGCCTCAACAAGCTAATCGCCGAAGCGTTGGCGAATTCCAAGCTCGTCATTCTAGAAGGGCTGAAGCACGCGATTCTGATCGAGGCTACGGAGCGTGTCGCGCCTCCGATCGCGGAGTTTCTGAAGGACTACAGTTAGGCTCGCGTTCGAACTTCACTCCGGCGCTCTTCATCGACTTGATCAATCCAGATTAGTACCCAGCTGGGCGAGCGGGTCTACTAGCGTTCAGTGCGTCGCGCTACGGCCGTTCGCGACGCACCGCAGCGGCGGCATGAGCAGGGTCAATGGCTTTCTGGTTGGTGCAAGGTCTCGGGTCGGAACGGCCTCAGCGCCTGGCAGCTTGGACGCAAGTCCAGCTGTGGATGTCCGCACCCGGGTAGGTGGCTAGTGTCCGTTGTTGGCGCCAAGCGGACGCTGAGAAATGACCGTTCCAGGCCATGAATCACCTTGGAACTCGTGATGGCGAATGCCTTCGATCTGAGTAAAACGAACGGGAACGCCCGTGGCGACTGCCCATCACGGACACCGTCAACGGGCTCCGTCGCGGGCTAGGCTTTCGACAATGTGCGCAGAGAGAGCGTCTGCGGTGCGATCGATGCTCCCTCTGAAAGTCGCTCGATGACGCGTTCGTGCCCGGCCGCAATGAGGGCCTGGTGCGCGATGCCCGTGCTATAGTGAACGCGGGCCCTGGCGATCATGCTGCTGGTCCCGGAACCCGTGCTGTTCCTGCCTAAAATGTTCGGTTACGTGGTCAAGTGAACGATGGAGCGCTTTCTTTCCCGCGAAACTCGATGGGGCGAGCAGGTGCGCTTGGAACTCGCAAGTCAGATCTCAGCGCTCATCGAGGCAAGGCTCAGCGGCCCCTATTCTTGTTGATGATGGCCAGCGCAATGATGCTGAAGGCCACAAAGCGGATCAGATATACATAAGTGAATTCTTCCCGCTCTGATCCGACCCCGGCCAGAATGACCTGCTCGAGCGCAAGAAGCGCAAACGCAATCGAGAACATGACGAAGAGGCTGTCGCGCGTCTTCCGCCAGAACTTGGCGAAGAAGAGCGCGGCGGCCAGGTAGCCCATGGTGACTGCGCCGGAGAGGAATGAGAGCTGCGCGATGTTCATGCCTCGCTCCGCCAGATGAACCCAAACAGGAGCGCGCCGATGGCCGCCAGCGACGAGAGCCGGCGCCAGGGCAGCAGATCGACCCCCGGGAAGATGATCAGATCAGAGACGACGAGAAAGTTGTTCAAGCTCAGCAGGAGGAAACAGGCCGCGCTCCAAAACAGCAACGGGGTCTTTTCCCGCAGATAGCTGCGCAGCAGAAGCGAGGCGCAAAGGAGGCTCGCCGCCAGACACAGAAGATAGATCGCCTTGGGGATCATCCCGGGCCCTTTCCGATCTTGAATGCATTGGCGAAACGCTGAACGGGATTGTCGGCTTCGAAAATCGCAGCCGTTACCGCCAGCGGCCGTACTTTGTAGAGTTGAGCGAGCGCTGCGACTAGCTCGCGAAGAGCATCGGAGGCCGGAAAGTAGTGGAACCGCGTATCTTCCTCGCGGACTAGGCCGGCGGCGCTTAGCGTGCGTAGCCCCTTGTTGACGACGGACGCACTCGCGCGCAACTCCCGGACGAGCTCCTCCTCGCCCCATTTGCGTTCAGGAGTTCGCGCGAGGCACAGCAGGACCTCGATTGTCCAGACTGAACTGATCGTCCGGGCGAAGGCGAGGACCTGGTCTTCACTCAACGGGAGTGCTCAGGCTGAGGGACCTGCCTGACCCCGTCCGAAACAGCGGACGCCAGGAGCGAAGCACCGGATGACTGCTCCAGGTGGCCCGTCTCCATCTTGCGAGGCCGCCACCCCGCATCATCGCCGCATACCTGGACACGATCTGCTCGGAACGCGAGTTCACCTGGGTCGATGGCCCCCACAAAATTCTTTGGCGACTGCAATCGGAGGTCCTCTTGGCTTGGCCTTCACAGCAAACGCAGGATTCGAGAATTCGATCCATCTTAGTGTGCTGGCCTTTGATGATTTCGACGGGGGCAGGCTGCGCGACGAAATTTTTTTGCGCTGTCTCCCTGCCGGACGAGGACGCAACACCGACCACTCGCGCAACCAGTCAGGGCGGCGTCTTGTCGTGGCCGTGAACAACGCCGCGATCCGACAGCCCTGCGGCGTGCGTACGCGCAGGACGGTGATCAAGGCGAGCAAAGCGGGCTCGCCTATGCGAGCCGAACGCCGGATTCGTCCATCCGCGGAACAAACCTTGTGCGTGGCCGTTGCCGCGATGGGCAGGGAAGCTGGCGGGTGGGGGAGGCGGATATCGGTTCGGGAAAGCGCTGGGTGGGGGAAGGTCGCCAGCAGAACGCGTCGTCCGGCGCCCGCCTTCGCAATGTGCTGGTGCTGCTGCGCGGGCAGCTCTGGCCCTTGCCCCTGGCCATCAGCGTTGTTGGCCTCATGCTGGCCTATGCCGTCCTTGTCTACGGCGAGGCGGCGTCGCGGTGGGCGCTTCCGAGCGGAGCCATCCCCAGGTGGCTGTTCAGCGGCGATGCGGGAACGGCGCGCGATCTCCTGTCGAGCCTCCTTTCGGGGCTGATGACGATGATGTCGCTGGTCGTCTCCGTGACTTTCGTCATCCTGTCCCTGGCGGCGAACCAACTCGGTCCGCGCCTGATCCCGACCTTCATGGCGGACCGACAAATCCAAGCCGTGATCGGCCTGTTCCTGGGCACCCTCCTCTACATCCTTGTGGTCCTGCGCAGCATCAGCGACGTACTGGGAGCAAGCGGCGTTCCCCACTTAGCGGTGACAGGCGGCACCCTTCTCACGGTGTCCTGTTTGTTCGCGCTGCTCTTCTACGTTCACAAGGTCGCGCGATCGCTGGTGGCCGACCGCATCGTCGACACGGTCGGCCGTAACCTGCTGGAATCCGTACTGACCATTCTGCCGGAGCGTGGCGAGGATGACGGGCGGAGAGCCGTCGATGACCGTCTTCCGGACGGTGAGCAGGAGATCGCGATCGGCCGCAGCGGCGTGATCCAGGTCGTCGACCACGAAGCCCTGCTGTCCCAAGCCGCCGACGCTGACATCGTGCTCGAAGTGCGGGTTCGAGCCGGCCATTTCGTGATGCGCCACGGCGCGCATGTGCTCGTTCGCGGCGGCAGCCTGGACGAGGACGCGCAGGAGAAGGTGCGGCGAGCCTTCGTCATCGGCCCAGATCGCAGCCCAGCCCAGGACATCGAGTTTGGGATCCGCCAGCTCGTCGAAATCGGCCTTCGCGCCCTGTCTCCTGGGATCAACGACCCTTTCACGGCCATCGCGACGCTCGACCGGCTGGGCGAGGCGCTGGAGGCCGCCATCGGAAGAGGCGAGCCCGCCGCTAAGTTGCGCGACAGCGAGGGTCGTGCGCGTGTGCTTCTTAGCCGGTCCGACCCCGAGGGCTTGATCGGGGCCACCTTCGACTCCCTGCGCCAGGCCGGTCAAACCAACCCGGCGATCCTGATCCGGATGGCGGACATTATAGGAGAACTCGCCCGCACCGCGCCGGCGCGTTGCTGGCGGGAGGGCTTGGGGCAACAGCTTGGCAAGATCGGCGAAACCGCGCACGCCGCTCAACTTGTGCCGGCAGACCTTTCGGACGTCCGGCGCCGCCTGGACCGGGCGGCCGAAGCGCTCGCGCGGCCAGCTTCCAGCGCTGAGTCGATGTGAGGCCTGAACGCTGTCGTCTGCGCGGCCGCTTTGACGGGCTTGCTCGTCCGCCGGCACACATGACCAGCTCACGCCCGCACTGCTCTGAGTTCCGTTCAGGCGCCGTCCTGGTGTGCCCAGTGCGGCGAGATCCCCCGCGTCACTCCGTTCGAAGTGGGCTTCCCCACCCAATACCGACGAACGCAGGACGGTTCAGGCCGGGAGCATGACCCCCTCATCATGGACGAGCGGTTTGTCGCCGTGAACGTGGATGGCAAGGGTCTTTACGTGTTCAGCGCCTGCTCCCATGCCGGGATCATCAACGTTCTCCAAGACGCACGCGAGCGTTTCCCGGACCTGCCCTTATAAGGCGTCTTAGGCGGCCTGCACCTGTCAGGCGTCACCGGGTGGCGCGCCATAAATGCCCTGGAACGGACTTTCGGGGACGCGGTCATGCCCTCGGCGGCGGGCAAACTTACCGCTTGGGCCGATGCTCGTCTCCGAGTGCTGGGCGCTGATTTCGGACGCGATCCAGACTCAACGCCAGAGCCCGCTGGAGATCCGCCTGCGTAAACGGCTTTTGGAGATGTGGTTCGCCTTCACGAGTCGGGATCTCGGCATAGCCACTCGCGATGATGAACGGCAGACCGGGGCGCAGCGCAGCGACGGCCTGGGCGACTTCCAACCCCGTGAGCCCCGGCATGACCTGATCGGAAATCACCGCGTCCAGCGCACCGACGTGGTCCAGAATGGCCAAAGCTTCTCGACCGCTCGATGCCTCAATGACCTGATGGCCGAGGTCTTCCAGCATGGCGGCGGCGTTTTCCAGAACCAGCGGGTCGTCATCGACGAGCAGGATCTTCAGACCTCGCGTTGGCGTTTGATCGCCCTGTTCTGGCATCTCCTTCTCCGGCTGAAGCTGACCCACCGCGATGGGGAGCCTGATCTCGGCTGTTGTCCCTTCGCCAAGGGCGCTAGTGATTACAAATTGGCCCTGGGACTGCTCCGCAAGGCCCTGCACCATGGAAAGGCCAAGACCCGTCCCCTTGCCGACGCCCTTTGTCGTATAGAAGGGCTCCGTCGCTCGCGAGAGCGTCTCCGGGTCCATCCCGACGCCTTCGTCGGACACGGACAAACAAACCATAGCTGGCCCACCCTCGGGCGCTGGCCGCGCGTGTCCTGCAATCAGTATGGTCCCGCCCTGGGGCATCGCGTCCCGCGCGTTGACGACGAGGTTCAGCAGGGCCAGTTCGAGCTGATGCGGGTCAACCATTGCGGGCGGCAGCCCCAGGGGGAAACGGGTTTCAATCTGATGAGCCGAGGTGATGGATCGGTTCAAGAGGTCCGACATGCCGTTGACGAGGTCCGGCACCTTGACGGGCTCGGGATGCAGGTGCTGGCGTCGAGCGAACGCCAGCATGCGTTGGGTGAGCGCGGCGCCGCGTTGCGCGCCCTGGATGGCGTTGTCGAGCAAACGCAGAGTTCGCGGGTCTTCCGGCGGGCGCTTCCGGATGAGTTCGAGACTGCCGAGGATGGCCATCAACAGGTTGTTGAAGTCGTGCGCCACGCCGCCTGTAAGCTGGCCGATGGCCTCCATCTTTTGGGCCTGGAATAGAGCCGCTCGGGTCTGTTCAAGTTCTTCTTGGGCCGACTTCCAGGCAGAGATGTCTCGTGTGACTTTGACGAAACCCAGCAGATCGCCTGTTTCGTCGCAAACCTTATCGATCACGACGCCTGCCCAAAACCGAGAGCCAGTCTTGCGAACCCGCCAGCCTTCCCCCTCGAACTTCCCCGACGTACGGGCTGTTTGCAGCGCAACGGATGGCTTTCCCGACTCTTGATCCTCATTCGTGTAGAACGTTGAGAACGGCTGCCCGACGATCTCCTCCTCGCTATATTGATGAAGCCGTTCAGCGCCCGCGTTCCAATTGGCGACTCGCCCCGCAGGGTCGAGCATAAATATCGCGTAATCGGTGACGCTCTGGACCAAGAGTCGAAACCGCTCCTCGCTTTGGCGCAGCGCCGCCGCCTCAAGTTCCAGTCGCAGGGCGTAACGTCGGTCGAGCATGGCGGCGATCATGGCCAAGAGAAGGATCATGAACGTGGTTGTCGTCACCCAAAGCGCAAGCACCGTCTGTCCGACGCTTGCCGCCGCATCGCCACCATCCAACCCCGGATGGGAGGCGAAGACGGTTCCCTGCATGGCCGCATAGTGCATTCCGGCGACGGCGAGGCCCATCACCACGGACCCGGCCAGACGCATCGAGAAGCTTGCCTGTCGAAATGCCAGCCACAGAGCGGCCGTGGAAGCGGCCACGGCAATGAGGATCGATGACGTAAGCCACAGCCGGTCATGGCTGAGGGCGGCGGGCATTCTCATCGCGGCCATGCCGGTGTAGTGCATCCAGGCGATGCCCAACCCCATCACGATGCCGCCAAGGGCGACGCTCACTGGCGCGCTATCGCGCCTGCTCACGACAGCGAAGCTGGCGGCGGTGACCCCGATGGGCAAAAGCAGCGACAGAAGCGTCAGCGGGAGGCTGTACGCGACTTCCAAGCCCGACACGCTGAACGCCAACATGGCGACGAAGTGCATAGACCAGATGCCGCCGCCCATGGTGACGGCGGCAGCGAGTAGCCAGCCCCAACGCGACGCGCCTGAGGCCGACCGCATCCGGGCGGCTAGGTCCAGCGCCGTGTAGGATGCAAAGATCGCGATGGCGATGGAGAGAAGAACGAGACTGCTGTCGTGAACCCCAGAATGGTGCATAGGCATGGAGCCGACTTTTCCCTGAGGTTTCGGTCACAAGTGAATCGGATGCCAGGAGCGCACTTTGCTCCGATGAGTCGAACCGTCTCCATCGTGGCGGGATCGCTCGCCAACTCAACCCTTACGCAACGGCATACTGCGTATGCAAGGCTCGATCGCATGCTCCCGAGCGCGCTCTGCATCCATCAGTAGCCTCGCTGTACGGCGGCCGGCGCGGCATTAGAGAGGTTAAAGCCTCTGAGGCATCGTTGGGAGGCTCGGACCCGATAGCGTCCATAAGTGCGCAGACGCCGTAACTGGTAATGCTGGCTTGGCAGGCCTGACGTGGGCGCACTGCGGTCCCCATCGAGGCTGGGCCACCCGGCCCGGTAGCGCAAATAGCCCCTCTGCAGGCGCACGCCAGCGGTTCGACGTCAGGTCGACCGGGTTCGGGACGGCGGCGCTCCTCCCAAGGAGGCGAGCTAATTGACCTTTACCTTCACGCCCAAAATCGATTGAGTTATAATCTACTTACCTTTAGCTCCTGCCAAACCATAGGAGCTTGCATTGACAACATCCCCCGAAAACACCCTTGATCTCGTGGCGGACATCGTCGCCGCGTACCTGTCTAACAACTCAGTGTCCACTGGGGCGCTCCCCGCCCTCATCGCCAGCGTGCATGGGGCACTGAATTCCGTGGCCAGCGGCAAAGTGGAAGAGCCCCAGGTCGAGCAAAAGCCCGCCACATCGATCAAAAAATCGGTGACGCCGGACGCGATCATCTGCCTTGAAGACGGCAAGAGCTTCAAGTCGCTGAAGCGCCATCTCGCCACCAAGTACGGCATGACGCCTGCCGAATACCGCGCGAAGTGGGGCCTGCCAAGCAACTATCCCATGGTGGCGCCGAACTACGCCGCCGCTCGCTCTACTCTTGCAAAGGGCATGGGTCTCGGCCGCAAGCGCGCCGTCGTCGCGCCTGTCGAGGCGCCCGCCCCGAAGGCGAAGAAGAGGGGCCGCCCCCCGAAGGCGGCGTGAGTTGGGCTGCGCATGAATAGCCCTCACGCCCATGATGCGCGAGGGCTCCTCCTCGAAACCTGTGACTTTCAGAGGCCAGCCTCGCTCGGCGCGCGCGTACTCGTTACGCCGCCGTCGCCTTTTGCACCAGGCGGCGGCCAAACCATGCAAGGGCGGCTGCTGCGCCGCCCAATATGACGAACATGGGGATGTTGCCCATAAACAGGCCACCCATCAGCGCCGCAAAGCCCCACAGCAGCGCGAAGAACCAGAGGATGAGCGCCCGCGTGTAAAGGACGCCCTTAGTAACAACTGCGGAGCCGGTCGTCGCTGCCGAGCGAAGCGCAGCGACGGCCCTGTGCTCCCGCCCCCAATCGCCGGCCGGTTTCTGGATCATCAGGCGACCTTCTGGGCTTTGAGAGCGGAGAGCCGTTCAGCAATAGCTGCGCTCCGCTGCAAGCCGTCAATTTCGGCTACCTTCTTGATGGCTGCCACGTCCGTGGTCCCGAGCGGAACGCCGCCGGCGCCTTTCATGGCCCGTTCAAAGGCCTGCTCGGCCATGTGGACCTTCTTTTCAGGGGAGAGCGGAGCATGTGTTCCATCTACGTTCACGGATGCTTCGCGCTTCGAGACTTCGAAGTTGGCGAGGGCCTCCTCCATCTGCGCCTTTCGCGCCTGCAGCGCCCCCAGTCCATCCTCAAGCCGCGTTTCCTCTTCTCGAGCCTGCTCCTGCGTCCGCAGTAGCGCCCCGGCCTGAGCCTCGAAGTCGATCTGCCGGGCGATGGCTGCCTCTGCCAGGTCCTCGCGACCTTCATGGATTGCGAACTGCGCCTTGCTGGTCAGTTCCTCGATCCGCTTCACCGTGAGTTGATGCTGCCGCGCCGCCTGTAGCCGGCGAGTCATCGTCGCCTCGAGTTCCGCCTTGACCTGATCCACGGCGCGGTCCGCTTCGCGGATCGCCTCGCGCATCACGGCCTCGCCGCCGGCCTTCTCAAGTCGGTCCACCGAGTCTTCAACCGCCGCCGAGAGCAAGCGCGAGACCCTCGCAAAGATCGATTCAGCCATCAAGTCCTCCCAAGTCACTGGACACGATGGAAGCGTCCCCGTGTTAAAGCTGTGTTAAACCTGAAGAAAACGATTGCTGTGGATCAATAAAGTCTAAATCCAACCGCGTCAGCATGAAGTTGGATACCGCTAGGAGGCCTCGTATGCTGATGATTGCTGGCGTTCTACTCGCGGCCGCCGTGGTCGCGCTCTTTCCCGTTTACGTCGCCATCGCGGTCCGGAACCGCCTCGTAGCGCTCGACGAGCGCTGCGGAACGGCATTTGCAGATATCGACGTCCATCTCAAGCATCGGCAAAACCTCATCCCGGGGCTCGTTGAGACAGTTCGGGGTTTCGCCGCCCACGAGAGCGACATCCTGCTTGGCGTCACCAAGGCCCGCGCCGAGGCGCTGGCGGCCGCTGCGCCGGACGCGCGCCTCAAGGCCGAAAAAAATCTGACACAGAACATCAACACTCTACTTGGGATAGCCGAGCGCTATCCCGAGCTTCGCGCCTCGGAACATTTCACGGCCTTGCGTGACGAGTTAATCGCGGCTGAGAACCGGATCACGGCGTCGCGCCGTTTTTATAACATCGCCGTCGGGGAATACGGCGCCACACTCCGCCAATTTCCCGGCAGCCTCATCGCGCGGCGCTGCGGAATGTCGAAGCGTCTTCCCTTCGATCTCGGCGTTGAGCGAGTGCTGATCGACGAACCGATCGCCTTCAAGCTCTGAGGCTGGCGCCATGCTGCGGATTAACGGCCTGTTTGGCTGGATCGAAGCCAACGACCGCCGGTCGTTGATGATGTTCGTCGGCTTTCTCCTCTCCATCCACGTCGCCGCCGCGATGGCGCTGTACGTACCCCTGGCCGCTTTCGACATCTCGCATGCACCCGTGCACGGCTGGATCGGCTACCTGGCGCGCTACGTCCCCCTTGTGACGGTGGCGGGCGTGGCGGTGTTCGCCCTGCGGATGCTCTGGCACACCGCCTGCGTCCGTAAAATGATGGCATTCACCTTCGTGGACGACGCTGACGAACCCCGCCTGTGCCGAATCGTCGAGAACCTGTCCATCGGTATGGGGCTGCCGGCGCCCTATGTGGGCGTAGTTCCAACGCACGCGCTCAACGCCTTCGCGTGCGGAATCCGCCGCAGGGACGCCGTCGTGGTGGTGACGCGCGGCCTTTTGGACGCCCTAGACGACGACGAACTGGCCGCCGTCGTGGCCCACGAACTCGCCCACGTGGCGAACGGAGACATCCGTCTCATGGCGGCTGCGAATGTCTGCCTCGCCATGATTGGCGGCCTCGTTCGGCCGCGGCTCAAACCATCACAGAGGGTGGCGCAGGTGCTGATCCTGCCCTTCGCGACGGTGATGGCCCCTCCTGTCCTGACTTTCGTATTGCTGATGTGGGGGATAGCTCAGGCGGCGATCGGCGCTGGGCAGTTGGTGCGCCTCCAAATCTCATCGGCGCGCGAATACATTGCCGACGCGGCTGCGGTGGAAGCCACCCATAATCCCGCGGCGCTGGTTACGGCCCTCGGCAAGATCGCCGGCCACAGCCGCATCTCGGGCATGCCGGCCGGCCAGGACGCCATGATGATCGACGGCGAAGCCGAGGGGCGCCGCGCGACCCACCCGACCATCGAGCAGCGCATCAACGCTATTGTGGCGGTGACCGGGTCAATGGCGCTGAACGCCCCGGTCGGGCGAGACACCCGAAACCCGCTCCAGCGCGAGCGCGCGAAGGAGCGGCTCCGCCTCGGTGATGCATGGTCGTCCGCGCTCGGCCGCGGAGCCGCGCCGGCGGTGATGGCCGACGAGCAGCCGACTTGGCTGGGACTTCCGCGCGAACTGACCATCGGGGCGATGCTGGCCGTCGTTGCTTTCCTTTGGTGGAACGCGAAGTTGCTGGACCGCCCGGCTGCGCTGCTGGACAAGCTCGATCCCAGCCCGTTCGCCTCCGTCATGGCTGTGGCGGGCAAGGGTGTCGGCTGCAATCTCTGGGTGTTCGAGCGTAGCCTCCGTGGCGCAAGCATTCAGGATGAGGCCTTCCGAAACAACTGCGGCGTCGACGCCATGCGGGAATTCATCAAAGCGCATCGCGCAGACGCCGGCGCATTCGGACCCATGATGGACTTAATGGCAGAAGAGAGCCCTACCTTTGCACAAAAGAACAACAAGCGACCGGCTCAGCCGGGAGCTTTCGACTGAGTTTGTACCCGCCAGCTACTCTGCGGCTTCGACAAACGCATTAGGCCCAAGCACATCCGATTTGAGCGGAATGCGCGCCTGGAACTCAAAGCCATCCGACTTTTGCACCCAAGTCGCGCGTCCGCCAAGCTGACGTTCCACACATAGGCGGATTATCTCATATCCGAAGCTCGACCTGTCGGGGGCGGAAAGGAGCCCGCCCTGCACGACCCAGGCCATGACAAGATCATCCGCCTCCAATCGCCAGCCAAGGTCCACTTGCCCCGAGGTCGCCATCGAAGTTGGAGGACGACTCAATGCCCCGAGTTCATGAAGCGTTTGGGCGATAGAAACGACGGCGCGGGGGGCGAGCCAGACCTCCGGCCCTGCGGCATGGAGTTCGAGCTGGTCGGAGCTTGCCATGGAGTCGACCAGCGCAGAAAGGCGAACGCGTTCCCAGCGCGCATCGCTGAGCGCCTCGTGCGAACGCGCCAGGGCCATCACGCGCCCCTGGAGCAGCTTTGCGCCCTGATCGCGCGACGACGCCGTTCGCATGGTTCGCTCGATCAAGGATTGCAGAACGGTCAGCGTGTTTTTCACCCGGTGATCGAGTTCGGCCATCAATTCAATCTGATGTGCTTCTCGCCAAGCCAGCTTCCGCGCGGCGGCAGCCAGTTCCTCGTGCACTTGCAGCACCTCTGCTACGGCGCTGCGCGGAGCGCCTGGCGCCGCTCCTCGTCCAACTGCCTGCGCTTCGCGCGCAAGCTCTTGTAGCCCACGGCCAATCAGACGTGAGAAATACACGGCCGCGATCGCGGAGGTCAGGGCCGCCATTCCGACGAGCCCAGCCAAAGACCACCACAGGACCCGCACCGGCTTATCCAGGAGCGATCGCGGCGCGCTGACGAGCACCATCCACCTGCTCACCTTGGACACGGCGTACGCCGTGAACACCGGCTCGCCTTCAAGCGTGGTGCTGAGCACGCGCCCCGCATCCCCGACCGCGCTGGCCAAGAACTCAGGACTTGCAGGCGCTCCAATATATTTGTCCGGCTCGCGCGAGCGCGCGACGACATGGCGGCTCCGATCGAGCACCACCGCGAGCCAACCTTCCGGAAGTCCAATCCCCCCAACTATCGCAAGAATGTCTTTTGGGTCGACCCCTGTCGCCATGCTGTAGGAATCCCCGTCCGGCATTCCGACAGGGACGCCGACAAGGACGAGGAAGCGGCGGCTGACCGCGCCCATGTGGATGTCTGAAACGACGGCCCTGCGGCTTTCGATCACCTCGCGGTCAAATTGCCTGAGGACAGGATTGCTGGGAGGAAGCGACGCGCCAAGAGGCGAGTTGGTGTTGACGAGGAGGTCGCCTGAGATGTTCCTGACTGCGACCCCGGTTGCTCTCGTTCCGATAAAGGCCTTGGCGACTTCGGGGTAGAAGGCTTGAAAGTCTTTCCGCTGCAAGGAACTGGAAGTCGCCAGCCCTTGCAACACGCCGATCAGGCCCACGATCTCCCGATCCACCGTGTCCGAGAGTCGCCGCGCCAGTTCGTTCGTTGAGCCCTCGATCGACGTCCGAATCTCGTCGGCGTTTCGATAAGCGAGATAGCCGCCCAGTAAGATCTGGGGAGCAAGCACGCATAGAGCCAACATGACGAGATGCCAACGGATCGAACGCACGCCTTCACTCACACTGCTGACCGCAAGCTTGTCGATGGGCGTCACGGTCGGGATTGTGTTTCTTGCGCAAAGCGGCTCCATCAGTCGGGTCGCGAGAGTCAACGTGAAAGCGCGAATGCTGTCCAACGCTACCATCTAAGGTCGGCCGGAGATTTGGAAGGTGGTCTGCGCCCCATTCGTTGGAGCTGCGGTCGCAAGGAGATCTGATCATGAGCCGCAAAGCCCGTGCACGGGACCTTGGCTTGCCCTTCCCAGGCCGAACGGGACCGTGGAACGCCATCACTGACGTGCCCGGGTTGGAGGTCGGCTTCACCACGCTCGTGGAAGGTGATGGGGCGAAGGCTGTCCGCACCGGAGTCACTGCTATCCTGCCGCGAGGCGGTGCGAGCGCAGCCGGGGCGGTGTGGGCCGGCGCGCATTCCTTCAACGGCAATGGCGAGATGACAGGGCTGCATTGGGTCGCGGAGGCAGGGTGGCTACGCGGGCCGATTTTGCTGACCAACACGCACTCAGTCGGAATGGCGCATCATGCCGCCGTGGGCTGGATTAGGAAGATCTCGGCTCGGCCCGGCGACTTCGGCTGGGTTCTGCCGATCGTCGCGGAGACCTGTGACAACTGGCTGAATGCGATGGACCGGCGCGCCATCAGCGAGCCACACGTGTTGGCGGCGCTGGAAGGCGCCAGCAGCGGGCCGGTGCCGGAGGGCAATGTGGGCGGCGGCACGGGCATGATCGCTTACGAGTTCAAAGGCGGGACGGGCACCGCCTCCCGCGAACTGGAGCCGCTTGCGCCACAAGCGCGATCCCTTCGGTTGGGCGTTTTGGTCCAGGCCAATTTCGGCCTTCGGCCCAACCTTACGGTGCTTGGTGTTCCCGTGGGCAGGCTGATGAGGGATGGCGCAATCTTCACTCGGGACCAGGGCTCGATCATTGGGATCCTCGCCACGGACGCACCGCTGCATCCGCTCCAGCTTCAGCGGGTCGCCCGCCGAATGGTGCTTGGCATGGCTCGGACCGGGACCTATGGCGGCAATGGATCGGGCGACATTTTCCTGGCGATTTCGACGGCTGGCGATCCGCTCCAGTCGGGTCAACGAGGGGTGGCGGTCCTCGATTACATCCCAGACGACAACCTGGACCCGCTATTCGCCGCGGCAGCCGAAGCCACCGAGGAGGCCATTTTGAACGCGCTCGTGGCGGCGGACACCATGTCTGGCCGCGACGGCCGAACTGCCCAGGCCATTGATGGGCCGGTCATGGCGGAGCTGGTCCTGCGCTACCTCGACCGGCTCCACGGAGTTTGAGGGCATTTGGCCCGCCTCACTCCTTGCCCAATCCGCGATCGGCGCCATTGGCATGATTGGCATGGACGTCCGGAAGAACATTGGCTCAGGCGGACGATCTCTGCCGCCGAGGTGTGTTCGAATGCCTAAGGCCGTCCATCCCACTCCGGAGGAGATCTCCGCGATCAAGGCTGAATGGAAGCGGTTCCTGGACTGGAAGGAGCGGCAACCGGATCCAAGGCTCAGGCGCGAAGAACTGAAGCGGTTCACGGCCCAATGCGATCGGTTCATCGCCATCGTCAAGCGCAGCCCCTTTCTCACCGGGACAGCACCGGCCGACGTCATTCCGAACTTGGGCGCGATGTTGAGCGCGAGCGGCTTCGAACGGCTTGGCGGGTCCATTTCCGGTCCACATCCTCAGGGCGTTGAAGACGTCCTGCGCCAGGCCGGCCACCCCGGGCGACTGGACACCGTCGCGCTCGTGCGCGGTCTGGAACAGCAGACGCTCTCGGCCCGACAATCGGCTGCCGCCCAAATGGGGCCTGATCTGCTCGTGCGGCTGCTGAACGCTGTCAAAGCCCCGGCAGAGACACTGTTGAAGCTGGAGCAGCCCCCGCGCGGAGTGCTGCCCCATGGCGGCACGAAGCGGAAGGATTACGAGGTCAACCCGCGGCTTTGGCGGCGTCAAGGACAGCGGCTACGGTTAGCCACCTTGGCTGGGCGTAAGCACGGCCTATGAGATAAGCGGAACAAACACGCCAAGGCGAAGGAGCGTCAGGGCGAGGTGCGCTCTCGCGGCGGCGGCCAACCCGGGAGCGACGCCGCCCTGAACGCCACGCACCGGGCGCGCTTCCTGCT
>NZ_JBTAMK010000080.1:0-217 GCF_054796215.1 Alsobacter sp. SYSU BS001988
GATCGAGAACACGTCCTCCACCGGCATCAGGAAGGGCTGGTCCTTCGGACGCTCCGGCTGCGGGATGTAGCTGTCGACCGCCTCCATCAGCTTCAGGATGGCGTCGTGGCCGATCTCAGGCGTCTTGTTCTCCAGCGCCGCCAGCGCCGAGCCCTTCACGATCGGGATGTCGTCGCCCGGGAAGTCGTACTTGGCCAGGAGCTCGCGCACCTCCAGC
>NZ_JBTAMK010000081.1:0-216 GCF_054796215.1 Alsobacter sp. SYSU BS001988
TCCCGCGCTCGTGAACGAGCCACGCAAGGTTCTCGGCCGAGCCGTAGGCACTGTCTGCGGCAAGGCGGGCCGGCCAGAGGTCGAACCGATCCTGCGTCCACTCAATCATGGTGCGAGCCGCGCCGACCTCGGCTTGCCGGATCGCGCGGCTGGCTTCGACATCAACGATGACGGCGTGTTGGAGGTCGATCAGATAGTTGGTCGCATAGGCGAAGA
>NZ_JBTAMK010000082.1:0-211 GCF_054796215.1 Alsobacter sp. SYSU BS001988
GTCGGCCGGATCCATGGCGGCCTCCTACACGGCGACGCGCTGTTCGATGAGACGGGCTCCGGCCACCGCCAGCCCGGCCTCCAGGTCGGCCAGCGCCAGACGGGACAGCAGGGTGGCGACGTCGGCGTCGCGCCACAGCCTGGCGTCGTCGCGATAGGCCTGCTGCAGCGCCGCCCGATCGACAACCTCGACCGAGACGACCCGTTTAAGC
>NZ_JBTAMK010000083.1:0-203 GCF_054796215.1 Alsobacter sp. SYSU BS001988
TCACCATTCCGAATTCCGCCAAGGAGTACTCCGCCGGCGCGAGCACGAGTTTCGCGGGGACGAGCGTTCTGGAGGGGCACAGCTCCGCTCAGGCGCACTTGCCTCCTGCGAGCGACCAAGCCCCGTCGGCGGCGTTCGTCAAAGTCGACCCGGGCTTGGCCGGCCTCTTCGTCGACCTGTCCGATTACGGCTACAAGGTCGGC
>NZ_JBTAMK010000084.1:0-202 GCF_054796215.1 Alsobacter sp. SYSU BS001988
TGTCGGCTGCCTGCTGCGCGGCACCAAGCGCGAGGACGTCGAGCGCGGCCAGGTTCTGGCCAAGCCCGGCTCGGTGAAGCCGCACACGAAGTTCACGGCGGAAGCCTACATCCTCACCAAGGAGGAGGGCGGTCGCCACACGCCGTTCTTCACCAACTACCGTCCGCAGTTCTATTTCCGCACGACGGACGTGACCGGCATG
>NZ_JBTAMK010000085.1:0-202 GCF_054796215.1 Alsobacter sp. SYSU BS001988
CGCCCAGTTCCGTGAGCGTCGCAACTCGCTGCGCAGCCAGATCGACGTGCTGCAGAGCCGGGTGCACCAGCTTGAGACTGAGATCGAGGGCCTGAAGCGCGAAGGCGCGGCGGCCGAGCAGCAGCTCTTCTTCATCAATGACGAGCTCGTGGGCGTGCGCGACCTGGCCGACAAGGGGCTGGTGGCGAAGACCCGGCGCAAC
>NZ_JBTAMK010000008.1:0-201327 GCF_054796215.1 Alsobacter sp. SYSU BS001988
CGCGCGGAGCGGCGGGGCCTGGCGGCCTCCCGGCTTCTCTTTTCCACACCCCACTCGCCGTGGGGCCCCCAGCGACGCCGCTCCGCGCCGCCCTCCACCCCATCTCTCCGGGCCGAAAGGCCGCGGAGCTAAACGCGCTTCCTTCTCCCCGGCACGGGGAGAAGGAAGCCGAGCGCAGCGAGGTCGGATGAGGGGCCGACATCCAGCCACGCTCCACCACCCCCTCACCCCAGCCCTCTCCCCGTTCCGGGGCGAGGGGGCTGGCTGCGGCCCTCCACCGCCATCCCGGCCCCACACCCCCGTCATTCCCGGCGCTGCGCGCCGCCGGGGATGACGGAGAGTTTCTTGGATGGATAGAGAGCGCAGCGAGGCCGCCGTTCAGCCAATCCCCACCACCCCTCACCCCAGCCCTCTCCCCCGTCCCGGGGCGAGGGGGCCCGCTGCGGCGCTTGTCAACGGTCCAGCCTCCCCAACGCCCTCATCCTGAGGAGCCATGCGCAGCATGGCGTCTCGAAGGACGAGGGGGCGCGGGCGTGAACCGGCTTCTGCGGCGGGGCGGCTAGGGCTCCAGTTCGGTGTCCCAGTAGAGATAGTCCATCCAGCTTTCGTGGAGGTAGTTCGGGGGGAAGAGGCGCCCGTTCTGGTGGAGGTCGTTCACGGTCGGCGCGAACGGAGACTGGGCGGGGAACATCCCGACCTCCCGGGGCATCCTGTCGCTCTTGCGCAGGTTGCAGGGGGAGCAGGCGGCGACGACGTTGTCCCAGGTGGTCTGCCCGCCCTTGGAGCGCGGGATCAGGTGATCGAAGGTCAGGTCCTCGCGGGACCCGCAATACTGGCAGGTGAAACGGTCACGGAGAAAGACGTTGAAACGGGTGAAGGCCGGATGCCGCGAAGGCTTGACGTAGTTCTTGAGCGAGACGACCGAGGGCAGCTGCATCTCGAAGGTGGGACTTCGGACCGTCTTGTCGTAGCGCGAGACGATGTTCACCCGATCCAGGAACACCGCCTTGATGGCGTCCTGCCAGCACCAGAGCGAGAGCGGGTAATAGCTCAGCGGCCGGTAGTCCGCATTGAGCACCAGCGCCGGACAGGCTTCCGGCGACACCGGCAGATGTATGTGGGGCTGGTGAACGTGGACCGTCACCGAACTCCTCCTCCGAGAGCGGGCCGAATCCGCCTCTCGGGGATAGTCTATAGGGCTCGTGACGCTCTTGTGAAGCCTCGCCGGTCCATGCGCGGCTTCGGGACGTGGCGGCCGGCGGTCAGGCCCGGATGTCGACCCTGGTTCCCGTCCCGGGCGCGGGAGAGGCCTCGACCGCCTGGGACGCCGCGTCGACGATCTCCAGGAGCGAACGCTCGGCCGTGATCTGCTGCTTCATGATGGCGATCCCGACCTGCTGCTGCAGGGAGTCCTGCTGCAGGGTGACGATGCTGGACAGGGGGTCGAAGGCGCCGATCGGGTTCATCCGGACAGGCTAGCCGCCGCAGCTTGCCAAACCGTGAATCGCCCCGCGCAAAGGCGGCGGTGCGCCACGACGGCCCTTCGACGGGCTCCTAGCGGGTCGGCATCGGCTTTTCGCCGCGATAGTCGTAGAAGCCGCGGCGGGTCTTGCGGCCGAGCCAGCCGGCCTCGACATATTTCACCAGCAGAGGGCAGGGGCGGTACTTGGAATCCGCCAGCCCCTCATGCAGCACCTGCATGACCGACAGGCAGGTGTCCAGGCCGATGAAGTCGGCGAGCTGCAGCGGGCCCATCGGGTGATTGGCGCCCAGCCGCATGGCGGTGTCGATCGCCTCGACGGAGCCGACGCCCTCATAGAGCGTGTAGATGGCCTCGTTGATCATCGGCAGCAGGATGCGGTTGACGATGAAGGCCGGGAAATCCTCGGCCACCGTGACGGTCTTGCCGAGGCGGGAGATCAGCTCCTTGGCGGCCTCGAAGGTCGGGTCCTCGGTGGCGATGCCGCGGATCAGCTCGACGAGCTGCATGCGCGGGACCGGGTTCATGAAATGGATGCCGATGAAGCGCTCGGGCCGGTCCGTCACCGACGCCAGCCGGGTGATCGAGATCGAGGACGTGTTGGACGCCACCATGGCGTCCGGCTTCAGCGACGAGCAGAGCTGGGTGAAGATCTTGCGCTTCACCTCCTCGTTCTCGGTGGCCGCCTCGATGACGATGTCGCAGGCGCCGAGGTCGTCATAGCTGCGGGCCGGCTTGACCCGCTGCATCGCCTGGCGGCGGTCGGCGTCCTCGATCGTGCCCTTCTGGGCCAGCTTGGAGAGGTTGCCGTCGATCGTCTCGATGGCGGCGTGGATGCGCTCCTCGCTGATGTCGTTCAGCATCACGTCGTAGCCGGCCTGGGCGCACACCTGGGCGATGCCGTTGCCCATCTGGCCCGCGCCGATGATGCCCACCTTGCGAATCTCGAGCGACATGATTGCTGCGCGGCCGGAGCCGTCCTCTACCCGTGCTGAATCCCGCCTCGGCGGGCGGAACAGTCTACCCTAAACCATCGCCCGTCCGAGAGGAGGGCGGACAATGGTCTAGCACCGCTCCGGCGGGGCCGGAACTCCGGCCTGCACGCCTGTCTAGGCGTCTATTTGGACAGCTCCTTGTCCAACTCCGGCAGGATTTGGAAAAGATCGCCCACCAGGCCGTAATCGGCGACCTGGAAGATGGGCGCTTCCTCGTCCTTGTTGATGGCCACGATGACCTTGGAGTCCTTCATGCCGGCGAGATGCTGGATCGCGCCCGAGATGCCGACCGCGATGTAGAGCTCCGGGGCCACGACCTTGCCGGTCTGGCCGACCTGCCAGTCGTTCGGGGCGTAGCCGGCGTCGACGGCCGCCCGGGAGGCGCCCATGGCGGCCCCGAGCTTGTCGGCGATCGGCTCGATATAGGTCTTGAAGTTCTCGGCGTTCTGCATGGCGCGGCCGCCCGAGATGATGATCTTGGCGGAGGTCAGCTCCGGCCGGTCCGACTTCGACAGGCTCTCGCCCTTGAAGGTGGACAGCCCCGGGTCGGCGGCGGCCGCCACGGCCTCGACGGGGGCCGATCCGCCCTCGCCGGTCGCCTGGAAGGAGGCCGTGCGCACGGTCAGGACCTTCTTGGCGTCGGTCGCCTGCACGGTCTGGATGGCGTTGCCGGCGTAGATCGGCCGCTCGAAGGTGTCGGCGGACGCCACCTTGATGACGTCGGAGACCTGCATGACGTCGAGCAGCGCGGCGACGCGCGGCATGACGTTCTTGGCGGCGGAGGTCGACGAGCCCACGATGGCGTCGTAGCCGCCGGCGAGGCTGACGATCAGCGCCGCGAGCGGCTCGGCGAGCGGGTGCTCATAGGCCGGCGCGTCGGCCAGCAGCACCTTCTCGACGCCGTCCAGCCGGGCGGCGGCCTCGGCGGCCACCTGCGCGCCGGAGCCGGCGACGAGCACATGGACGGGGCCGCCCAGCGCCTTGGCGGCGGTCAGCGCCTTGGCGGTGACGTCCTTGAGGGAGGCGTTGTCGTGATCGGCGAGGAGCAGGGTCGGCATCAGATCACTCCCGCTTCGTTCTTCAGCTTGGCGACGAGCTCCTCGACGGAGGCCACCTTGGCCCCCGCCTTGCGGCCCGGCGGCTCGGTGGTCTTGAGCACCTTCAGGCGCGGCGAGACGTCGACGCCGTAGTCGGCGGCGGTCTTCTCGTCGATGGGCTTCTTCTTCGCCTTCATGATGTTGGGCAGGGAGGCGTAGCGCGGCTCGTTGAGCCGCAGGTCCGTGGTCACGATCGCGGGGAGCTTCAGGTCGACCGTCTGCAGGCCGCCGTCGATCTCGCGGGTGACCTCGACCGAGCCGTCGCCGAGCGTCACCTTGGACGCGAAGGTGCCCTGCGGCCAGCCCAGCAGGGCGGCGAGCATCTGGCCGGTCTGGTTGCAGTCGTCGTCGATGGCCTGCTTGCCGAGGATCACCAGCGAGGGTTGCTCGGCCTCCACCACGCCCTTCAGGATCTTGGCCACCGCGAGCGGCTCGGTCGTGGTCTCGGTCTTCACCAGGACGCCGCGGTCCGCCCCCATGGCGAGGCCCGTCCGGATGGTCTCGGCGGCCTGGGCCGGGCCGATGGAGACGACCACGACCTCGGTCGCCTTGCCGGCCTCCTTGAGGCGCAGCGCTTCCTCGACGGCGATCTCGTCGAAGGGGTTCATCGACATCTTCACATTGGCGAGCTCGACGCCCGACCCATCGGCCTTGACGCGGATCTTCACGTTGTAATCGACCACCCGCTTCACGGGCACGAGGACCTTCATCGTCTCTCCTCCGGGGAGCGCGGCGCGCATCCCGTCCATCATCCAAACAGGCAGGCGGCGACCGTAATGGCGGGCCCGAAGCCTTGTCAACGCGCCGAAACGCCTATGTGGCCGCGTGTCCCCGCCCGTGGCGGGCCATTCCGGGACCCGTCAGGCGGGCGGCGCGACGGCGTCGGACGGGAGACGCCGCAACCACGGGATCAAGGCGAGGCCCGTCGCGAAGCCGCCCACATGGGCCCACCACGCGGTGCTGGCCTCGTCGCCCGAGACGGCGTGGTAGATTTGGACGGCGATCCAGAGGCCGAGCATCCAGGCGGCGCTGATCCGCATGGGGATCAGGTTCAGCATCAGGCCCCAGATCTGGGCGCGCGGATGCAGCACCAGATAGGCCCCGATCACGCCCGCCACCGCCCCGGACGCGCCGATCAGGGGATGCTCGCTCGCCGGGTCCATGACGGCGTGCAGCAGCGCTCCGGCGGCCCCGCAGACGATGTAGAAGCCCAGGAAGGCGGCGTGGCCCATCGAGTCCTCCACATTGTCGCCGAAGACCTGGAGGAACAGCATGTTGCCGACGAGGTGAACGAAGCCGGCGTGCAGGACGATGGTGGTGACCAGCGTCAGCGGCGCCGGGATCAGGTCGTAGCTCGGCGGCAACGCCGCCTGGCCCCAGAGCACGGCCGGGATCACGCCGCCCATGAGGGCCGCGGGGTCGATCCCGCCGGCGATGAGGCCGGACCAGGTTCCCAGCCAGACCAGCGTGGTGACCAGCAGGATCAGCCTGGTGACGTGCGCGGCCTTGAGGCGCCGCAGCGGGATCTGGTCGCGGAGCGGCAGGAACATGCTACCGCGTCTTTCCCGGGACCCAGAGCACGTCGCCCGACCCCCTGTCGTTGACGTGGCGGGACGCGACGAACAGGAAGTCGGAGAGGCGGTTGGCGTAGCGCAGGGCCGGCGCGCCGACGGTCTCGCCCGGCGTCGCCGCGAGATGCACCATCAGGCGCTCGGCGCGGCGGCTCACGGTGCGGGCCAGATGCAGGGCGGCGGCGGCGGGAGAGCCGCCCGGCAGCACGAAGGACCTGAGCGGGTCGAGCTCGGCGTTGAGGATGTCGATCTCGGCCTCGAGCCGGTCGACCTGGGCGTCGATGATGCGCAGCGGCTCGTAGTCGAGCGGCTTGCCGGCGTCGGGCGTGCACAGGTCGGCGCCCAGGTCGAAGAGGTCGTTCTGGATGCGGGCCAGCATCTCGTCGACGACGGGGTGGGCCCCGCCGGTGTGCTGGCGCGCCAGCCCGATCGTGGCGTTGGTCTCGTCGACCGTGCCATAGGCTTCGACCCGAAGGTCGTATTTGGGCCGGCGCTCCCCCGAGCCCAGGCCCGTGGAGCCGTCGTCGCCCGTGCGGGTGTAGATCTTGTTGAGCCGAATCATCGACAGGCCTCCCGGGACACGCTGTCCCGGCGGGGTTTATAGCGGCTCAGAAGCTGTAGCCCACCCGCATTCCGACATTCGTGAGGCCGCGATTGTCGCTGCAGATCCCCGAATTGGAGACGTGCTCGACGGTGCCCATCACGCTGAGGTTCTCGGTGATGCGGTAGCCGAGCGAGGCGGATTCGCGAAAGGCGGCGTGGCAGCCCATGGCGGAGCGCCCCACGGGGGTCACGGGGCCGGCCGTGCCGTTGTTGAAGGAGCCGCCGAACGAGGTCTCGAAGAAGATCCGCTGCGTCACCTCGAACGTCCAGGTGAGGCCCGCATAGACGTGGCTGGTGTCGCCCTGGGTGTTGATCGTGGCGCCGAGATGGGGGCGCGGAACGAAGCTGTTCCAGAGCGGGTCGTTGAGGACGATCGGCTTGGCGAAGAGCAACTCGGCGTTGACGTCGACGCTGCCGGATTCGGGGCTCCACGGGTCATGCGCGAAGCCGCCCACCCGGAACTCCGACAGGAACGGGTTGGCCGGGGCGGCGCGCACCGAGGGGGACGTCAGGTAGTCCGCGGCGCCGGCGTCGCCCGACGCGGCGGCGACCATGGCCAGCACGGCTGTGAGGTGCAGATGTGATCGCATGCGCTCTCCGCAGACGAGTGATCCACCCGTATGGTTAACAGAGCGTAAAGCCGCCAGGCCCGGCCTTTACGGGGCGCATCCTGGAAGAGAATCGCGCCTTTGTGCAACCTGAAAAGGGGAAGATTTCGTGTCCTATTTGTCAGCCTCGCGCCCAAATCGCGACGAGAACCAATACAATTGTCAAGAATTGCAGCCCTACTCGCCAACGCATCAGACGCTGCGAGGTGTTCGGGCTGCCGCCCCTGAACATGTTGATGAAGCCCATGAGGAGCACGAGGACGACGCCCCCCATGGCGAAAGGCACGGCGTTGTTGAGGATGACGGCCACCTGCGGGCTCCCGACTGGATCGGACAGGGCGGGGCGCGCCGCCGATCACGCTGACATCTAGTCGCATCGCCGCCACGCGCCAAGCGCGGCCGTTGGTCGCCGGATCGCCGGGACCGGGCCCCGGACCCGGCCTCAGTTCACGGGCAGGAGCCGCTGGAGGTAGTCCAGCTCGTCCTGCGGGCGGTTGGGATCGCCAAGGCGGCGGCGCAGCTCCTCCATGACCTCGCGGGCGCGCTGCTCCAGGGTGCCGCCCTTGCCGCCGCGGCGGAACTTGGAGCGGTCGCCCGCCTCGGTCGTCGGCGTCGGGCGGCCGAGCGGGTCGTCGTTCGGCTCGGAGGACTGCGCCCGCCGGTTGCCGGGCTGGCCCGGTCCGTTCGGGTCGCCCTCGGCCTGCTGCGAGCCGTCGCCCTGCTGCATCTGCTGGGCCATGCCCTGCGCGCCGCGGCGCAGTCCCTCCAGGGCGCGGCCCTGCTGGTCGACCGCCGGGCCGTCCTCGCCGCGGCCCATGGACTCCTCGGCCTGGCGCATGGCGTCCTCGGCGTCGGCGAGTCCCTGCTCGCCGTTCATGCCGTTCTCGCGCATGCGGCGCTGCAGCTCGCGGAGCTGCTGGCGAAGGGCCTGCTGGCGCTGGCCGAGCCCCTCCATGCCCTCCTGGTCGCCGTCGCCCTGGCCCATCTGGTCGCCCTGCTCGTCGCCGTCGCCCTGGTCGCCGGGCTCGCCCTGCTGACCCTGCTGACCCGGCTGGCCCTTCTGGCCGGGCTGGCCCTTCTGACCCTTCTGTCCCTGCTGCTGGCCGCGCTGGCGCTGGCCTTGCTGGGGCTTCTGGCCGTCGCCGCGGCGGGCCTCGCGCTGGCGCTGGCCTTCGCGGAACGTCTTGTCACGCAACTCCTGCTGCTCGCGGGTCATCTTGTCGAGATCGTCGAGCGCCTGCTCCATCTGCTGCTGGCCCTGGTCCATCTGGCGTTGGCCGGGGCGGGCCGTCTTCAGGTTCTCGAGGATGTTCTTGAGCTGGTCCAGCATGCGCTGGGCGCTCTCCATGTCCCCCTTGCGGGCCATCTCCTCCATGCGGTCGAGCATGCTCTTGAGGTCGCGCGGCGTGATCATGCGGGTGTTCGGGTCCATCCGGCTCTGCTGCTGGTTGGGATCCCGGTTCTTCAGCATCTGCTCGGCGTATTCGCGCAGGTAGCGGTCCAGCGCCTGTCGGAGTTCCTGGGTGAGGCGCTTCAGCTCCTGCTCGGTCGCGCCCTTGTCGAGCGCGTTCTTGAGGTTCTCCTGCGCCTGCCGAAGCGCCTTCTCGGCGTCGGTGACGTCGCCGTCCTCCACCTGCAGGGCCATCTCCCACAGGAGGTCGGCCACCGAGATCAGGTCCGCGTCGGCCCGGGCGACGCGCAGCCGGGTCGCGGCGGTGCGCAGGCCCAGATAGACGGAAGCGTCGGGGGTGAACTGCTCCGGCGCGATCATCAGGGCCTGCAGGGCGTCGTAGACGCGCCGCCGCCCGGCGGGATCGAGGATCAGGTCGCGCCGCTGCTCGACGAGCGCCTTGGCGAGGGGCTTGCTGAACGGGCGCTGCGGCAGGGTGACGTTGATGGAGGTGCTGTGGCCCTCCTGGCCGATCTCGTCCTTGGCGACGAGAGTCATCTCGACGCGGGCGCCGGCCCAGGGATGGTCGGAGAGGTCCACGGTCGTGCGGGTCTCGCCGTCGCGGTTGTCGCCGCCCGGCAGCGTCAGGGCGGCCTGCGGGGCGGGCACCAAAGGCGGGCGCTTGGGCTCGACGGCCTTGCCGCCGCGAATCAGCTTGCCGAAGCGCGCTTCGGCGGAAACGACGCCATAGTCGTCCTTGATCTCGTACGGGATGGTGAAGCCGCCGCGCTCGGCCGTCTGCGGCTCGGCCGTCAGCTCGATGGAGGGCGGCCTGTCGGGGATCGACGTGATCGCGATCGAGGCCAGGGTCGCGCCGCCGCGCTTGACCGTGAGAAGGCCGTCGCCCGTTACGGTCCAGCGGCTCTCCCGGCTCGCATCCGCCGGCTTGTCGCCGGGGGCGTTGGCCTTGACGGCGCCCGGGGCGGGCTTGCCCGCGGCGGCCGGCGCCGCCGGCCTGACGGGCGCTGCGGCTCCGGCCGGCGCGTCGGCGGGATCCTTGGGGACCTCCAGCCCGCCGCTCGCCGAGAGCGTCAGGTCGTGGGCGTCCGAGGCGCGGACCACCAGGGTCGAGCGCACCGGAGCCCGGACCTTCGGGGCCGGGGCGGCGCCGTCCGGCCCGGCCTTCAGGTCGAGCAGCATCGGAGGAAACTGGGTGTAGCCCGGCGGATCGATCCAGCCGTCGAGGCGGAAGGCGACCTGCTGGACGCCGCGGCCCGACCAGTCGAAGGCGGCCATCAGGCGCGCCTCGCGCTCCGGGCCGGCGACGAAATAGGCCGCCACGAGGGCGAGCGCGACGCCGAAGCGAATGGCCCAGGGGTCCCGGTCGGCGAGGCGGGGGGCGGGGGCGCCCACGGTCAGCCGCGCGGCGGAGTCGAGGATGCGGGCGCGGTGCGCCTCCCACAGGGCGCGGGTGCCCGGATCGGACGTGTTGATGGCCAGTTCGTCCGTCAAGGCCGTCGCCGGGCGGTGCGCCAGGCGGGAATCGGAGTCGAGCCTCGCGAGGCTCTCGCGCCAGGTCGGCCGCGGAGCCCGCAGCGCGCCCACCGCCGCCGCGCCCAGCGCGAGGCCGAGCAGCGCGACGCCGACCACGCGGGCCCAGGAAGGCGTCGCCAGCCACAGGCCGAGCCAGGACAGGGCGACGAACAGCGCCACGGCGGTCAAGGCCAGCGCCAGCCACGGCCAGGACCGCTCCCAGGCGAGCGTCAGCGAGGCCCGCCGGGCGAGCCTTGCGATCCGCGCCGCCACCTGGCGGGCGCGCTCGGCTTGGGAGGCGGGCGTCACGCCCTGCGCGTCTTCGCTCATCGCGGCTCCTCTGGCCCCATGTGGCGAGCCTAGCATGGGGCGGCGGCCCCGCCACCCCCGCCGGCCGCGACCGGGGCGCGCATGCGCCGGTCGCTCGGGCCGGCGCCGGAGCCCCTGCGCATTCGGGCCGTAGACTGCGGCGGGAGCGGGGCGAAGCCGTTTCGCCTATCCGAGCGCCAACGTGTCCCCGAGCGAGAGCGTTCCGCCGCCGGTCACTTCGGCGTAGACGCCGCAATCGGCGTGATCGAAGGCGCGCTGAAGCGTGGCCGGGATGTTCATGTCGCGCTCGGCCGTCGTCGGGTCGACATTGGTGGCGGCGCAGCGCTGGATCCGCTTCACCACCGTGAGCCGGACGCCCGTTGTCGAGCGCAGCTCGGCGCCGACGAGGTCGAGCTCCGCCCAGGCGGGCCAGCCCTCCGCCAGCACATTGCCGCGGAAGCGGAGGGGATCGACCGGGACGCCCAGCCTGCGCTCGAGATCCTGGACGCTGGCGCGGTTGATGATCGACACCACCCGCCGCGGCGTGTCGGAGAAGCTGAAGTCCGGCGCCTCCAGCACGCGGGGCGCCCCGCGCAGGTCCGCGGCCGAGAAGCGGGCGAAGAAGTCCTCGATGGCGGCCCGGCCCTCCGGCCGTGACAGATCGCCCGTGGCCGCCATGTCAGCGCCATCGTGGATGGTCAAGGTCGTCGTCTCGGGATCGAACCGGGTTCGAAGCCGGGCCAGGGCCTCGTTGCGCATCAGCATCAGGAACGTGATCTTGGGCAGATGGGCGGGGTTCCGGGCGTCGAAGCCGGAGGGTCCGTTCTCGATGGCGTAGCGGCGGTCATGCGGGAAGGGATCGCCCGGCGTCACCTGCACGGCGTCCAGGCTCTCGGGCGACAGGCCCTTGACCGGGTATCGGTGGAGGGCTGCGATCCGGGCTTCGCCGAGACCGAAGTGTTGAGAGCCGCTTCCCATGGGACCCCTTCCGTTGTCGAAATGTCACACCTATCTATCCGTCAGGCGGCCGCCTCTTCGAGGGGCCGTCATGGACGGAGCGCATGACCGCGCCTGACGGGCGGAATCGAAGCGCGGCCGTAGGAGGACCACATGGATTTTGAAAAGTACACCGATCGCGCAAAGGGCTTCGTCCAGTCCGCGCAAACCCTCGCCATGCGGGAGGGACACCCGCAGCTCGGCCCCGAGCACCTCCTGAAGGTGCTCCTGGAGGACACGGAAGGCTTGGCCTCCGGGCTCGTCACCCGCGCCGGTGGCGACGCCAAGCAGGCGTTGGCCGGCGTCGAGCAGGCGCTCGCCAAGATGCCGAAAGTGTCCGGCGCGGCTTCGCAGCCGCAGCCCACGCGCGATCTCGTGCGCCTGTTCGACACGGCCGAGAAGATCGCCCAGAAGTCCGGCGACAGCTACGTCACGGTCGAGCGCCTGCTGCTCGCGCTCGCGACCGAGAAGGACATGGAGGCGGGCAAGATCCTGGCCCGCGCCGGCGTCACGCCGCAGAACCTCAACGCCGCCATCAACGAGCTGCGCAAGGGCCGCACGGCCGACAACGCCACGGCCGAGAACGCCTATGACGCGCTCAAGAAATACGCCCGCGACCTGACCCAGGCGGCCCGCGACGGCAAGCTCGACCCGGTGATCGGCCGCGACGAGGAGATCCGCCGCGCCATCCAGGTCCTGTCGCGCCGCACCAAGAACAACCCGGTGCTGATCGGCGAGCCCGGCGTCGGCAAGACCGCCATCGCGGAAGGCCTGGCGCTGCGCATCGTCAACGGCGACGTGCCCGAGAGCCTGAAGGACAAGCAGCTGCTCGCCCTCGACATGGGCTCGCTGATCGCCGGCGCGAAATATCGCGGCGAGTTCGAGGAGCGGCTGAAGGCCGTGCTCAACGAGGTGACCTCGGCCGAGGGCGGCATCATCCTGTTCATCGACGAGATGCACACGCTGGTAGGAGCCGGCAAGGCGGACGGCGCCATGGACGCCTCCAACCTGCTGAAGCCCGCGCTCGCCCGCGGCGAGCTGCACTGCATCGGCGCGACCACGCTCGACGAGTACAGGAAGCACGTCGAGAAGGACGCCGCCCTGGCGCGGCGCTTCCAGCCCGTCTTCGTCAGCGAGCCCACCGTGGAGGACACGGTGTCGATCCTGCGCGGCCTGAAGGAGAAGTACGAGCTCCACCACGGCGTGCGCATCACGGACGGGGCCATCGTGGCGGCCGCGACGCTGTCGAACCGCTACATCGCCGACCGCTTCCTGCCCGACAAGGCCATCGACCTCGTCGACGAAGCGGCCTCGCGCCTGCGCATGCAGGTCGACTCGAAGCCCGAGGAGCTCGACGAGCTCGACCGGCGCATCGTGCAGCTGCGCATCGAGCAGGAGGCTCTGAAGAAGGAGACCGACCCGGCCTCGCGCGACCGCCTCGGCCGCCTGGAGACGGAGCTCGCCGGCCTTGAGGAGAAGTCCGCCGCGCTGACGGCCCGCTGGAAGGCCGAAAAGGAGAAGCTCGGCAGCGCCCAGAAGATCAAGGAGCAGCTGGAGCAGGCCCGCACCGAACTCGCCAACGCGCAGCGCCGCGGCGAGTACCAGCGCGCCGGCGAGCTGACCTATGGGGTGATCCCGGACCTCGAAAAGGCCCTGAAGGAGGTCGAGGGGCGCGAGAACACCGCGCTGGTGGCCGAAGCCGTGACGGCCAACGACGTCGCCCAGGTGGTGTCGCGCTGGACCGGCGTGCCGGTCGACCGGATGCTGGAGGGCGAGCGCGAGAAGCTGCTCAAGATGGAGGAGCAGATCGCCAAGCGCGTCGTCGGCCAGGCGGAGGCGGTGGCCGCCGTCTCGACCGCGGTGCGGCGCGCCCGCGCCGGGCTGCAGGATCCGAACCGGCCGATCGGCTCGTTCATGTTCCTCGGCCCCACGGGCGTCGGCAAGACGGAGCTCACCAAGGCGCTGGCCAGCTTCCTGTTCGACGACGAGACCGCGCTCGTGCGCATGGACATGTCCGAGTACATGGAGAAGCACTCGGTGGCCCGGCTCATCGGCGCGCCTCCCGGCTATGTCGGCTACGAGGAGGGCGGCGCCCTCACCGAGGCCGTCCGCCGGCGGCCCTACCAGGTGGTGCTGTTCGACGAGATCGAGAAGGCGCATCCGGACGTGTTCAACGTGTTGCTCCAGGTTCTGGATGACGGACGGCTCACCGACGGCCAGGGCCGGACAGTGGACTTCCGCAACACGCTGATCATCATGACCTCCAACCTCGGGGCGGAGTTCCTGGTGAACCAGCGCGAGGGCGAGGACACGGACGCGGTCCGCGACGAGGTGATGAGCGTGGTGCGCTCGCATTTCCGGCCGGAATTCCTGAACCGGGTGGACGAGATCATCCTGTTCCACCGGCTGCAGCGCGACCAGATGGGCGCCATCGTGGACATCCAGCTCGAGCGCCTGCAGAAGCTGCTGGACGAGCGCAAGCTCGTGCTGGAGCTCGACTCCACGGCCCGCGACTGGCTGGCCGCCAAGGGCTACGATCCCGCCTACGGCGCCCGCCCGCTGAAGCGCGTCATCCAGAAGAACGTGCAGGACCCGCTCGCCGAGCTGATCCTGTCCGGCTCGATCAAGGACGGCGAGCACGTGCCGGTCACGGCCGGCCCTGACGGGCTGATCATCGGCGACGTGCTGGTGTCGCCGGACGCCCCGCCCAAGGGCGCGCTGCTGAACTGATCGAACGAAGGCCCGGCCCCGCGCCGGGCCTTATCGTTTGAAACCCTCTCGCGAAGCGTGGCAGGGCAGGAAGGGGCGTAGCATTCGCAGAGACGAAGATGCTTTCGCGGCTATTCCGCCGCGGCCAGATCCTCGACGCCCACGACCAGTCGGCGGCCGAGCGCCGAGAGGGTGTGGGTCAGGGTCGGTAGCTTGGTCGGATGCCGCGGATCGAGGATCCGGCGCACCTCCCGCTCGTCGCGTCCTAGTCGGGAGGCCAGTTCGCGCCCCGTGATCCCGGCGTCACGAAAGGCTTCGATGACGGCGAGCTTCGCGGCCACGGGCGCGCTCACGGCGGTCCACTCGCCCGGCCCCTGCGAGGCCGGCGGCAAGGGACGGCCCAGTTCCGCATAGGTCAGCAGCGCCAAACCGAGCGCCTCGCCCGCCATGGCGCGCGCCTCGTCGAGGTCGGCGCCTTCCGAAACGGCCTCTGGGATGTCGGGGAAGCTCACGACGATGACGTCCCGCTCGCCCGGCTCGAAAGAGGCCCTGTATCCGTACAGCCTGGTCATGGCGTGGTCACCTCAGCCCCAAGGCCTTGAGAATGCGCGCCGCGGTCTTGGGATCGATGTCGCGGCTCGGCAAAGTCGAGAACCGATCACCGACGAAGACCAGAGCGTGTCCGCCTTTGCCCCGATCCTTCCGCACCGCCATCGTAAGCCCCCGCAACTTCGCCATCGCGGCGATCTCCGCAATGAAGCGATCACGCTTATCCATGGAACAAAACTCAGGGTAAGACAAAAATGTCCGTTCTGCAATCGTTGCAGCCTAAAGTCTCGTCGACGCGCTTGTCCAGAGCGCAGGGACCGGGTCTCGCGGGGCCGCAGGGTGGCGACCGCGCCCTGCCCGGGCGCCCCCTCCGTCGACTGCGCCGACATCTCCTCGCTGCGCGGTGGCGACTCGCGCCGGCGATTCACGGTAGAACACCCGCATGAGCGCCCCCGCCGTCCTCGGCCCACCCCCCGAGATCGCCGCCCTCCCGAAAACCTCGCCGCGCCTGCCCATCGTGGACGCCGCCCGGGGCGTGGCGATCGCGGCGATGTTCGTGTTCCACTTCACGTGGGATCTCGGCTTCTTCAACTTCATCGACCTTCAGGCCGGGGTGGATCCCGCCTGGCGGGCCTTCGCCAAGGCGATCGCCGGATCTTTCCTGGCGCTGGTGGGCGTCGGGCTGGCGCTGGCGAGCCGCGGCGGGCTGCGGCGCGGGCCCTACGGGCGCCGGCTCGCCATGGTGTCGGCCGCCGCCGCCGGCATCACGGCCGCGACCTGGTTCGCGACGCCGGACGAGTTCATCTTCTTCGGCGTCCTGCACTGCATCGCCGTATCCAGCGTGCTGGCGCTGCCGTTCCTGCGGCTGCCGCCCTGGGTCACGGCGGCCGCGGCCGCCTTCGTCGTCGCGCTCCCGGCTTTGGTGCGGTTCCCGGCGCTGAACGGCCCGGGATGGCTTTGGCTCGGGCTTGGCGACACGGTCCCGCGCACCAATGACTACGAGCCGCTGTTTCCCTGGTTCGGACTGACGCTGGCCGGGGTGGCGCTGGCCCGCGCCGCCCTCGCGTCCGGGCTGGACCGCCGGCTGGCGCAGTGGCGCGCCGACGGCGCGGTCGACCGCGCCCTCGTCTGGGCCGGGCGACACAGCCTGGCGCTCTATCTCGTCCACCAGCCGCTGTTCTTCGGGCTGCTCTGGCTGGCCGCGCAGGCCGTCCAGCCGCCCCCGAGGGCGCCGGCGGCGGTCGATTTCCGCACCAGCTGCGAGGCGAGCTGCCGGGCCTCGGGCGCCAACGGGCAGGTCTGCGCGGCCGCCTGCGGCTGCGTCGAGGGCAAGGTGAGGGCGGCCGAACGGGCCGAGCCCCGCCTCGCCGCGTCGGAGATGGCGCGTCGCATGAGCGGTTTCGTCGCAGCCTGCCAGCGCGAACGCGAACCGGCGGCCCCCAGGCCCTGAACGCCCGAACCGCGCGGCCGCTCGAGGCCGCGCCTCGCGTCATCCCCGCCCCAACCTCGCCGATCAGCCTTGAGCTTCGCCTGCCGGTCTGTTTCCGCACAGAGTTCCCGGTGGGTCCGGTAGCGCTCAGCAACAAAGGAACCAATTCAGCAAAGGCCGCGTTTGGCCCGCAGAACAGGTAAAATCGGGAGCGTCGGCATGAGCGAAGCCAAGGTCACGACGGATCACGACGAGATCCGCAAATGGGCCGAGGAACGCGGCGGGCGTCCCTCCCGGGTGAAGGACTCGGGCGGCAAGGGCGGCCCCGGCATCCTGCGTCTCGACTTCGCCGAAAAGGACGAATCCCTGGAGGAGATCTCCTGGGAGGAGTTCTTCAAGGCGTTCGACGAAAACGAACTCGCGTTCCTTCATCAGGACGAGGCGGGCGGCAAGGGGCACAAGCCCAGCCGCTTCAACAAGTTCATCCATCGCAACAGCGACAAGAACTGAGGCCGCCCGTGTCGGATGCGATCCTGATCACCGGCGGGGCCGGTTTCATCGGCCGCCACGTCGCCCGGGCCTGCGTGCAGCGCGGCTACCGCGTGCGGGTCCTGGACAGCCTCATCGAGCAGGTGCACCAGGGCAAGACGCCCGACCACCTCGACCGCGAGATCGAGATGGTGGTCGGCGACGTCCGCGACGAGGCGGCGATCAGCCGGGCGCTGCTGGGCGTGGACGCCGTGATCCACCTGGCGGCCGAGGTCGGCGTCGGCCAGAGCATGTATGCGGTCGACCGCTATGTGGGCGTGAACGACCTCGGCACCGCCGTGCTGTTCCAGAAGCTGATCGACCGGCAGGTGCGGCGCGTCGTCGTCGCCTCGTCGATGAGCATCTATGGCGAGGGCCTCTACCGCGACGCGGACGGCCGCGCCGTGGAGGACGCCGAGCGCAAGCCGCGCGCCTCCGACGCGCAGGGCTGGGATCCGCTGGACGCGCAGGGCCGCGCGCTGACGCCGCTGCCGACGCCCGAGTGGAAGCGCCCGACGCTCGCCTCGGTCTACGCCCTGACGAAATACGTGCAGGAGCGGCTGACGCTGACGGTCGCTCCGGCCTACGGGATGGAAGGCGTCGCGCTGCGGCTCTTCAACGTCTACGGGCCCGGGCAGGCGCTCTCCAACCCCTATACGGGCGTGCTGGCGATCTTCGCGTCGCGCATCCTCAACGGGCAGCGCCCGATGGTGTTCGAGGACGGCCAGCAGCGCCGCGACTTCGTCCATGTCGAGGACGTCGCCCGGGCGTTCCTGCTGGCGCTCGAACATCCACAGGCGGCCGGGCAGGTCTACAATGTCGGCAGCGGGGCGGACCGCTCGATCCTGCAGATCGGCGAGATGCTGGCGCAGGCGATGGGCCGGCCGGAGCTGACGCCCGAGACGGTCGGCAAGGCCCGCATCGGCGACATCCGGCACTGCTTCTGCGACATCTCCAAGGCGCGCGACGAACTCGTCTTCACGGCCCGCAAGGACTTCTCCGAAGGCCTGGCCGAGCTGGCCGAGTGGGTGGCGCAGCAGAAGGCCGACGACCGGGTCAACGAAGCCCGGCAGGAGCTGGAGCGCCGGGGGCTGGTCGCATGATGGGCGGCCCTCCTGACGGTCCGGGCGGACCCGTCCTGATCACGGGCGGGGCGGGCTTCATCGGCTCGAACCTGGCCGACCGCATCGCCGGCGAAGGCCGCGACGTCATCGTCTACGACGCCCTGTCCCGGCCGGGGGTGGAGCGCAACCTGGCCTGGCTGCAGGAGCGGCACGGCGGCCGCATCCGGTCCGTGAAGGCCGACATCCGCGACGCCGGCGCCCTGGCGTCCGCCGCGCAGGAGGCGGCGGCGGTGTTCCATTTCGCCGCCCAGGTGGCGGTCACCACCAGCCTGACCGATCCCCGGGACGACTTCGCCATCAATCTGCAGGGCACGCTGAACGTCCTGGAGGCGCTGCGCGCGACCGGCCGGCGCACGCCCGTCGTATTCGCCTCGACCAACAAGGTCTATGGCGACCTCGCCGACGTGCCGCTGGCGCTGGAGGGCGACGCCTACGCGCCGACCGATCCCGCCCTGCGCGCCCGCGGCGTCTCGGAGGAGCGGCCGCTCGACTTCCACACGCCCTATGGCTGCTCCAAGGGCGCGGCGGACCAGTATGTGCTGGACTATGCGCGCAGCTACGGCCTGCCCACGGCGGTGCTGCGCATGAGCTGCATCTACGGCCAGCGCCAGATGGGCACCGAGGACCAGGGCTGGGTCGCGCATTTCCTGATCCGGGCGCTCGCGGGCGAGCCGATCAGCATCTATGGCGACGGCCGGCAGGTCCGCGACGTGCTCGACGTCAAGGACGCGGTGGACGCCTACATGGCCTGCTGGCGCCGCATCGACGCGGTGTCCGGGCAGGCCTTCAATCTCGGCGGCGGGCCCGACAACGCCATCAGCCTGCGCCAGCTCATCGCCCATATCGAGGATCTGGTCGGCCGCAAGGTCGAGACCCGCTACTCCGACTGGCGCGCCGGCGACCAGCGCTACTACGTGTCCGACCCGAGCCGGGCGCGCTCCGCGCTGGGCCTCGGCGAACCCGCGCCCTGGCGCGACGGCGTCGCCAGGCTGGCGGCCTGGCTGGAGGGCGAACGCTCGTCCAGGGCCGGGCGCGCGGCCCCGGCGCCGCAGAACGTCGACTCCCGGCTGGAGGCGGCGTCGTGAGCGGGCCGATGAAGCAGAGGCGGGCGAACGGGTGAACGCGTCCCGCCGTCGCATCCTGGTCACGGCCGACGCTGTCGGCGGCGTGTGGACCTACGCTCTCGATCTTGCGCGGGGCCTCGCCGACAGGGATGTCGAGGTGGTGCTGGCCGTTCTCGGCCCGGCGCCCGATCCGCTGCAGCGCGCCGCCGCGGCCGCCGTCCCGGGCCTCGAACTGGTCGAGACCGGTGCGCCGCTGGACTGGACGGCCGACACCGAGGCCGAGCTCGACGACGCGTCCCTTGCCCTCGCCCGGCTGGCGCGGGACGCCGGCGTCGACAGCGTCCACGCGCACGCTCCCGCCCTGGCGGCGGGCGCGGCGTTCGACCGCCCGGTCGCGGCGGTGAACCATTCCTGCCTGGCGACATGGTGGCGGGCGGTCCGCGGCGACGCGCCCATTCCGCACGACTTCGCCTGGCGCATCGCCAGGACGGCGCGCGGGCTGGAGCGGGCCGACGCCGTCCTGGCGCCGAGCCGCGCCTTCGCGGCCGCCACCGCCGAGGCCTATGGGCTCGACCGCCCGGGCGGCCGGGGCGCGCCGATCGCGGTGCATAACGGGCGCGCCGCGCCGGAGCGCCCGGGCGGCCGCTCCGACGACGGCCCGCTCGAACAGGCCGTGTTCACCGCCGGCCGCCTCTGGGACGACGCCAAGGGGGCTGCGGTCCTCGACGAAGCGGCGGGACGGCTGCCGTTCGCGGTGCGGGCGGCCGGGCCGCTGATCGGCCCGCATGGGGCGCAGGCCCGGCTCAGCGACATGGTCGCGCTGGGCGGACTGTCCGGCGCCGAGATGGCGGAGCGCTATGCGCGGCGCCCGGTGTTCTGCTCGGCGGCCCTCTACGAGCCGTTCGGCCTCGCCGTGCTGGAGGCCGCCCAGGCCGGATGCGCGCTGGCGCTCTCCGACATCCCGACCTTCCGCGAATTGTGGGACGGCGCCGCGGTCTTCACGCCGCCCGGCGACCCCGCCGCGCTGGCGCGGACGCTCGCCGACCTCGCGCCCGATCGGGACCGCCGCCTCGCGCTCGGCCGTGCGGCCCAGGAGCGCGCCGGCCGCTACACCCTCGCCCGCATGGTCGAGGGCGTGCTCGACGTCCATCGCGGCCTTTGGGGCGAAGGCGCGCGCGGCCTCGCGTCCGGGGAGCGCGCCGCATGAGGGTCGTCTATTTCACCCACTCGCTGGCCTCGTGCTGGAACCACGGCAACGCGCATTTTCTGCGCGGCGTGCTGCGCGAGCTGATCCACGCCGGCCACGAAGTGCGGGTATGGGAGCCGGCGGGGTCCTGGAGCCTGGAGAACCTGCTGCGCGACCACGGCGAGGCTGGCCTCGACGCCTACCGGCGCGCCTACCCGGAGCTGGCCTCCGAGACCTACCGCCCCGACTTCGACGTCGCGGCCGCCGTCGACGGCGCCGAGCTCGTGGTCGCGCACGAGTGGAACGAGCCCTGGCTCGTCGCCGCGCTGGGGCGCGAGCGGCGCAACGGCGCCCGGTTCCGGCTCCTGTTCCACGACACCCATCACCGCACCGTCAGCGACCCGGACGCCATCACGGCCTTCGACCTCGACGGCTATGACGGCGTGCTCGCCTTCGGCGAGACGCTGGCCGAGGTCTATCGCGGCTGGGGCTGGGGCGGGCGCGTCCATGTCTGGCACGAAGCCGCCGACGTCCGGCTGTTCCACCCGCCGGCCGTCGAAGGCGAGCGCGAGGGCCTCGTCTGGATCGGCAACTGGGGCGACGGCGAGCGCACCGAGGAGCTGGAGCGCTTCCTGTTCGGGCCGGCGCAGCGGGCCGGCCTGGGCCTCGACGTCCATGGCGTGCGCTATCCGGACGAGGCGCTGGCGATGCTGCGGCGCTACGGCGCGCGCTATCGCGGGTGGCTGCCCAACGCCGCCGCGCCGGAGGTCTTCGCCCGCCATCTGGCGACCGTCCACGTGCCGCGCCGCTTCTATGTCGACATGCTGCCCGGCATCCCGACGATCCGCGTGTTCGAGGCGCTGGCGTGCGGAATCCCGCTCGTGTCCGCCCCCTGGGACGACAGCGAAGGCCTGTTCACGCCCGGCGAAGACTTCCTGGTGGCGCGCGACGGCGACGCGATGGAGCGCCGCCTGCGCGACCTGTCGGCCGACGCGGACCTGCGCCGCGGGCTGGCCGAGCGCGGCCTCGCCGCCATCCTGGCCCGGCACACCTGCGCGCACCGGATGCGCGAGCTGCTCGGCTTCGCGGCCGAACTCGGCGCCCCTGGCGCGTCGAAAGCGGCCCACCCCCATCAAGACGCCTCCGCGTCCCTGGAGACGATGTCATGAAGATCGCGTTCTACGGCTCCAGCCTGCTGTCGTCGTACTGGAACGGCGCGGCGACCTACTACCGGGGCATGCTCTTCGACCTCGCCCAGCGCGGCTACCGGATCACCTTCTACGAGCCTGACGCCTATGACCGGCAGAAGCACCGGGACATCGAGCCGCCCGAATGGGCGGAGGTGAAGGTCTACCCGGCGACCGAGGAGGCCATGCGGGGCGTCGTCGCCGAGGCGGCGAGCGCGGACGTGGTCGTCAAGGCCAGCGGCGTCGGGGTCTTCGACGACGAGCTCCTGGAGGGCGTGGTCGCGGCCTCCCGGCCGGACGCCATCCGGATCTTCTGGGACGTCGACGCGCCCGCCACCCTGGCGGAGATGCGCGGCTACGAGCGTCATCCGCTGCGGCGCGTGCTGCCCTCGCTCGACCTCGTCTTCACCTATGGGGGCGGGCCGCCCGTGGTGCGGGCCTATGAGGGCTTCGGCGCCCGGCGCTGCGTGCCGATCTACAATGCGCTCGATCCCGCGACCCACCATCCGGTGGCCCCCGAGCCGCGCTTCGCCGGCGACCTCGGCTTCCTGGGCAACCGCCTGCCGGACCGCGAGCGGCGGGTCGAGCAGTTCTTCCTGGAGCCGGCCGCGAAATTGGCCGCCAAGTCGTTCCTGATCGGCGGGGCCGGCTGGGAGGACAAGCCCATGTCGGCCAATGTGCGGCGCATCGGCCACGTCTATACGCGCGAGCACAACGCCTTCAACCGCACGCCGCTCGCCGTGCTCAACATCGCCCGCGACAGCATGGCGGAGATCGGCTTCTCGCCGGCGACGCGCGTCTTCGAGGCGGCAGGGGCCGGCGCCTGCCTGATCACCGACGCCTGGGAGGGCATCGAGCTCTTCCTCAAGCCGGACGAGGAGGTGCTGGTCGCGCGCGACGGGCAGGACGTGATCCAGCACCTGGACGGGCTGACCCGCGAACGCGCCGAGGCCATCGGCCGGCGCGCCTGCGACCGCATCCTGGCGGAGCACACCTACGCCAAGCGCGGAGCCCAGGTCGACGCGATCCTGAAGGAAGAGGCGGCCCGGACCCGGGGCCGGAGCGCCGCATGATCGCGTCTCCCGCATCCCGACCCCTCACGGTCGTCGTGCTCGGCCTCAGCCTCTCGTCCAGCTGGGGAAACGGGCATGCGACGACCTACAGGGCGCTGCTGCGCGCCTTCGCGGAACGCGGGCACGACATCCTCTTCCTGGAGCGCGACCAGCCCTGGTATGCGCGGCACCGGGACATGCCGGAGCCGGATTTCTGCCGCTTCGCGCTCTATCCGGACCTGGCCGCCCTGGAAGGCTGGGCGCCCGAGATCGCCCGCGCGGACGCCGTCATCGTCGGCTCCTATGTGCCGGACGGGGTCGCGGCGGGGCGCTTCGCGCAGCGCACGGCCCGGGGCGTGACGGCCTTCTACGACATCGACACGCCGGTCACGCTGGCGCGGCTGGAGCGCGGCGACCAGGAATATCTCTCCCCGGAGCTGATCCCGGGCTACGACGTCTACCTGTCCTTCACGGGCGGACCCACGCTGCGGACCCTGGAGCGGCGCTGGGGCTCGCCCGCCGCCCGGGCGCTCTACTGCTCGGTCGACACCGACGCGTATCGACCGACGGACGCGCCCAAGACCTATGACCTCTCCTATCTGGGCACCTACAGCCCGGACCGGCAGCCGGTGCTGGACAGGCTGCTGATCGAGCCGGCCCGGCAGGCCCCGCATCTGCGCTTCGTGGTGGCGGGCCCGCAATATCCGGCCGACATCGACTGGCCGGCGAATGTCGACCGGGTCGAGCATGTGCCGCCGGACGCGCATCCCGCCTTCTACGGCTCCAGCCGGTACACGCTGAACGTCACGCGCGCCGACATGGTGCGGGCGGGATACAGCCCGAGCGTGCGCCTGTTCGAGGCCGCCGCCTGCGGAACGCCCATCATTTCGGATGTCTGGGACGGGCTGGACACGCTGTTCACGCCTGGCGAGGAGATCGCGCTGGCCGATGACGCCGACGACGTCCTGCATGTCCTGACGCGCTGGAACGAGACGCGCCGGCGCAGCGTCGCCGAGCAGGCGCTGTCGCGCGTGCTGCGCGGACACAGCGCCCGCCACAGGGCGCAGGAGCTCGAGACCCACCTCCTCGACGCGATCGTGGCGGCGCGCCAGCCGGTGCGACGATCCGCGACGCTGCCCGCCTGACCGCCTCCCACCCGTCGACTCCGTCCCGATTCGATCCGTCTTGAGGGGATTCCGAGCCCAAGCCACCAAATATCGGAATTCCCTGACGAAAAGTTTGAACCAACTACAAACGTTCCGCGTTGGCTGGCAACACAGCGAGAGGTTCCGACCATGAAAAACGGAAGACGACAGCTGGTCCTCGTCGCCGGTGGTGCAGGTTTCGTCGGATCGCATCTTTGCGACTCCCTGCTAGCCGACGGCGCACACGTGATCTGCATCGACAATCTCAAGACAGGACGTAAGCTCAACCTTCGCCATCTGGAGCGCGAGCCGCTCTTCGACCTGATCGAAGCCGACATCATCGATCCCGTTCCGGCGCGCGTCCTGCGGCAGTCCAAGGGCCAGATCGACTTCGTCTACAACCTCGCCTGCCCGGCCTCGCCGCCCCACTACCAGGCGGATCCCGAGCACACGATGATGACCAGCGTGCTCGGCAGCCGCAATCTCCTGCGGCTGTGCGAGGACACGGGCGCGCGCTTCCTGCTGGCCTCGACCAGCGAGGTCTATGGCGACCCCGAGGTCCATCCCCAGCGCGAGAGCTACTGGGGCAACGTGAACTCGATCGGGCCGCGCGCCTGCTACGACGAAGGAAAGCGGGCCGCCGAGGCCCTCACCTTCGACTTCGAGCGTGCCGGCCGCGCCTCGGTGCGGGTCGCCAGGATCTTCAACACCTATGGTCCCCGGATGGCCCCGGACGACGGACGCGTGGTCTCCAACGTGGTGACGCAGGCGATCGCCGGCGAGGACATCACGGTCTATGGCGACGGCTCCCAGACGCGGTCCTTCTGCTATGTCGACGACCTGGTGACGGGCCTGACGGCGCTGATGCGCCATGACGGGCCGCTGAAGGGCCCGGTCAATCTCGGCAATCCCAACGAGCTCAGGGTCAGCGACCTGGTCGAGCTGGTCCTGGCCATGACGGGGTCGTCGTCGGCGGTGGTTCGCCGGCCCCTGCCGGTCGACGATCCGCGCCGCCGCCGGCCCGACATCACGATCGCGCGCGAGCTCCTCGGCTGGGCGCCCGTCACCTCCCTGGAGAAGGGGCTGGAATCGACCATCGCGTGGTTCTCCGACGAGCACGACAGGGGCCAGGCCCGCCCGGCGAACCGCGCCGCCTTCGCGCTCGCCGAGGACGCGCGGGTCTGACGCGCCCGGGTCCGACCCGGGCGATCCGGGACGGCCGCGCCCGGCCAACGGCGTCCGCCCTCCGGCGGCGCCCGCACAGAAAGGAAGCAGCGTCATGAGCCGCAACACACTCCGCGTCGGCATCGTGGGCGTGGGCAACTGCGCGTCTTCGTTCGTGCAGGGCCTGACCTACTACCGGGACGCCGTCGCCAACGAGCCCGTGCCGGGCCTCATGAACGTCGAGCTCGGCGGGTACCGGGTGGGGGACATCGAGATCGCGTCCGCCTTCGACGTGAACGCCGCCAAGGTCGGCCGCGACGTCAGCGAGGCGATCTTCGTCCAGCCCAACAACACAGAGCGCTTCGCCAGGCCCGAGCCCACCGGGGTCCAGGTGAACCGCGGGCCCACGCTCGACGGCATCGGCCGCTACATGCGCGACGAGATCGCCGAGTCCGACGCGCCGGTGAGCGACGTGACCGACATCCTGCGCCGGTCCAGGACGGACGTGCTGGTCTCCTACCTGCCGGTCGGGTCGCAGCAGGCGACCGAGTTCTACGCCGAGCGGGCGCTGGAGGCGGGCTGCGCCTTCGTCAACTGCATCCCGGTGTTCATCGCCTCCAACAAGGACTGGGCGAGGCGCTTCGAGGAGCGCGGCCTGCCCATCGTGGGCGACGACATCAAGAGCCAGGTCGGCGCCACGATCGTGCACCGGGTGCTGACCAACCTGTTCAAGGAGCGCGGCGTGCGGCTGGACCGCACCTACCAGCTGAATTTCGGCGGCAACGCCGACTTCCAGAACATGCTGGAGCGCGAGAGGCTGGAATCGAAGAAGATCTCCAAGACGCAATCGGTGGCGAGCCAGCTCGACGCGCCTCTGGCGCCCGGCGACATCCATGTCGGACCGAGCGACCACGTGCCGTGGCTGACCGACCGCAAGTGGTGCTACATCCGCATGGAGGGCACCACCTTCGGCGGCGTGCCGCTCAACTGCGAGCTGAAGCTCGAGGTCTGGGATTCGCCCAATTCGGCCGGGATCGTCATCGACGCGGTGCGCTGCGCCAAGCTGGCGCTCGACCGGGGCGTAGGCGGCGCGCTGACCGGACCCTCCAGCTATTTCATGAAATCGCCGCCGCAGCAGTTCACCGACTCCGAGGCGCGCGAGCGGACGATCCGCTTCGTCGCCGGCGAGGCGTCATGATGACGGCGTTTCGCGTCCCCGAAGGGGCCCGGCCGTGACCACCACGCTGTTCCTCGTCCGCCATGGCGCGCATGACCAGGTGAACCGGGTGTTGAGCGCCCGCACGCCGGGCGTGCGCCTCTCGGCCGAAGGGCGGCGCCAGGCCGAATGGGCGGCCGAGCGGCTGTCCGGCGAGAGCGTCGCGGCGATCCACGCCAGCCCGCTGGAGCGGGCGCAAGAGACGGCGGAGCCGATCGCCCGGCGCCTGGGCCTGCCGGTGACGACCGACGACGACCTCCAGGAGCTCGACGCCGGCGAGTGGACCGGCCGCAGCTTCGAGGACCTCGCCTCCGATCCCGCCTGGACCCGCTGGAACCAGAACCGCAGCCTGGCCTGCGCCCCCGGCGGCGAGAGCGCCGTCGAGGTCCAGGCCCGCGTGGCGCGCTGCGCCCTGTCGCTCGTCGCCCGGCATCCGGGCGCCGGCGTCGCGCTCGTGGCCCATGCCGAGCCGCTGCGCGCGCTGGTGCTGTTCGGGCTCGGCCTCGGGCTCGACGCCTGGAGCCGCATCGAGATCGCGCCGGGGTCCGTGACCACGCTTGTGATGGGCGAATGGGGCTGCCGCCTGCACCGCCTCAACGAGGAGCCGCGCGCATGAAGATCGTGATCTTCGGCCTGACGGTGTCGTCGTCCTGGGGCAACGGCCACGCCACGCTCTGGCGCGGGCTGATCCGGGCGCTCGCCGCGCAGGGCCATCGGGTCGTCTTCTTCGAGCACGACACGCCCTATTACGCCGACAACCGCGACCTCTACTCGCTGCCCAACGGCGAGCTCGTGCTCTACGCCGACTGGCCGGAGGCGGCCGCCCGCGCCCGCCGCGAGCTGGCCGACGCCGACGTCGCCATGGCGACGAGCTTCTGCCCGCATGGGGTCGAGGCCACCGCCCTGATGCTCGACGCGCCGCGGCCGCTGTCTGTCTTCTACGACCTCGACACGCCGGTGACGCTCAGCCTCATCGAGGGCGGCGCCGACGTGAAGGCCATCGGGCCGCGCGGGCTGCGGGATTTCGACCTCGTGCTGAGCTACACCGGCGGCGAGGCGCTCGCCGCGCTGCGGTCCCGGCTCGGGGCGCGCCGGGTGGCGCCGCTCTACGGCCATGTGGACCCGCAGGCGCACCGTCCCGACGCGCCGCTGGACCGCTTCGCCGCCGACCTCTCCTATCTGGGCACCTATGCGCAGGACCGGCAGGCGGCGCTCGAGGCGCTTTTCGTCGAGCCGGCCCGCCGGCGCCCCGGCCAGCGGTTCCTCATCGCCGGCGCGCAATATCCGCCGGACTTTCCCTGGACGGACAACATCTACTTCGTCCGCCACCTGCCGCCGGCCGAGCACCCGGCCTTCTACGCCTCGTCGCGGCTGACCCTGAACGTGACCCGCCGGGCCATGGCCGAGATGGGCTGGTGCCCGTCGGGGCGGCTGTTCGAGGCGGCGGCCTGCGGGGCCGCGCTCCTGTCGGATTCCTGGGAGGGGCTGGACAGCTTTTTCGAGCCCGGCCGCGAGATCCTGATCGCGCGCTCGACCGAGGACGCGCTCGCCGCCATCGACCGCCCGTCCGGGGAGATCGCCGCCATCGGCCGGCGGGCGCGCGAGCGCGTCCTGGCCGAGCACACCTCCGCCCATCGCGCCCGGGATCTCCTGGCGGCGCTCGAAGACGCCCGGTCGGCGAACCGACCGGCCATGGCCGAGACGGCCTGAAGGAGGCGAACATGTGGGGTATCGTTCCAGCCGCGGGCCGCGGCAGCCGCATCCAGCCGCTGGCCTTCTCGAAGGAGCTGCTGCCCGTGGGCAGCCGTCTCGACGGCGAGACCGAGCGGCCCTGCGCGGTCAGCGAATATCTGGTCGAGCGCATGCTGCGCGGCGGCGCGGACAAGATCTGCTTCGTGATCTCGCCCGGCAAGTCGGACATCATGGAGTATTACGGCGGCGGCTACGGCTCGGCGACCATCGCCTATGTGGTCCAGCCGCGCCCGAGCGGGCTGTGCGACGCCATCTTCCGGGCGACGCCGCTGGTGCCGGCGGACGAGCACGTCATCGTCGGCCTGCCCGACACCGTGTGGTTCCCGGCCGACGCGCTGGCCGAGCTGCCCGAGGACGTGCTGTCCTTCCTGCTGTTCCCGGTGGACCGGCCCGAATTCTTCGACGCGGTGGTGATGGATCGCGACGGCGCGGTGCTGGAGATCCAGGTCAAGCAGAAGGACGCGGCGTCGCAGTGGATCTGGGGCGCGTTCAAGATGCCCGGCCATGTGCTGGCCGAACTGCGCGACCTCTGGCAGGCCCGCAACGGGCGCGACGAGTATATCGGCACGCTCGTGAACGCCTGGCTGGCGCTGGGCGGCAAGGCCGTGGGCGTGAAGGCGGGCGACCGCTATGTCGATGTCGGCACCCTGAACGGCTACCGCGCCGCCATCGGCATGCTGGGCGAGGCCACCCTCGACCAGCGGCCCGCGTCCGGGCTCCGCGTCGAGCTGGGGCGGCCCGACGGGCGGCCCTTCGAACCCCTCACCCCCAACAGGAGGGCGCTGCCGTGAACTCCCCCCTCGCGATGCCGGCCGGCGCGGGCCGGCGGCTGACGCCTGACGAGATCCGCAGCCGGGCCGAGGCGCTCGGCCCGTGGTTCCACAATATCGACCTCAACGGCGTGAAGACCGCGCCGGAGCACTTCCTGGGCGACTACCCCAACGTCAAGTGGAAGAGCTTCGAGGCCGCGATCCCAAAGGATCTCACCGGCAAGACGGTGCTCGACATCGGCTGCAACGCCGGCTTCTACTCGATGGAGATGAAGCGCCGCGGGGCCGCGCGGGTGCTGGGCGTCGACTTCGACGAGGACTATCTGCGCCAGGCGCGCTTCGCCGCCGAGGTGCTCGGCTTCGACGACATCGAGTTTCGCCAGCTCTCCGTCTACGACGTGGGCGCGCTGGGCGAGACCTTCGACGTCGTGATCTTCATGGGCGTCCTCTACCACCTGCGCCATCCGCTGCTGGCTTTGGACCTCATCCGCGAGCATGTCTGCGGCGACCTCATGGTGTTCCAGTCCATGCAGCGCGGCGCCGAGCGGGCCGAGCCCGTGGAGGAGGACTACCCCTTCGCCGAGACCGCGATCTTCGACCGGCCGACCTGGCCCAAAATGCATTTCATCGAACGGAGCTACTCGCAGGACCCCACCAACTGGTGGGCGCCCAACGCGGCCTGCGTGGAGGCGATGCTGCGCAGCGCCGGCTTCGAAATCGTCGAGCATCCCGAGCAGGAGGTCTATCTCTGCCGGGCGGCGCAGAAGAACCCCGACGCCGCGCCGGTCTATCCCGCGCGTCCCGGCGTCGGCCAGGCAACCGGGAGGCAGGCATGATCGAAGCCGCAATGATCTGGAACGAGCCGAACAACAAGTCCCACTGGGACCCCAACCTCGATCCCGATTGGACGAAATTCGCCGAGATGGCGGTGGCGGCCGGCCAGGCGATCAAGGCCGAGAACCCGAACGTGCCGCGCGTGCTCGGCGGCATGTCTCCGATCGATCCGGGCTGGGTGCGCAACATGGCCGGCAAGGGCGTGCTCGACAATGTCGACGCCATTGCGGTGCACGGCTTCCCGCTCGACTGGAACCTCTGGAAGCTCGACGAGTGGCCGGCCAAGATCGACGAGATCAAGGCCGTGACCGACCTGCCGGTCTGGGTGTCGGAGGTGGGCATCTCCACCTTCGGGGCCGAGGAGGTGCAGGTCTGGGGCCTGAAGCGCACCGCCGAGCTGCTGATCGGCAAGGCGCCCCGGATCCACTGGTACAGCCTCTACGACCTGCCGCGGGACTGGCCGGCGACGACGCGCCACCGCGAGGCCGAGGGCTCCTCCTACTACCGGCATTTCTACATGGGCCTGATCCGCGAGGACGGCGCGCCCAAGCCCGCTCTGGAGGCCTTCGGCGACTATGCGCCCGAGATGGGGCTCTGCCAGTGGTTCCACTACCAGGACCACCGGCTCGACGACGCGGTGGCGTGGATGAAGCGCCTCGGCGTCACCTATCTGCGCACGGGGCTCAGCTGGGCCGACAGCTTCCGCCCCAACGCGCTCGACTGGTTCGACCGCCAGATGGAGGCGCTGCAGGACTTCGACGTCACCGTCACCTTCTGCTTCACGCCCGAGCACCGTGGGATCGAGCCTCACCACACCAGCCCGCCGCTCGACAAACAGGAGTTCGCGGATTTCTGCGCCAGCATGATCCGGCGCTACGCGCCGCGAGGCGCGGCCGTGTCCCGACCGCTCGGGCGGGAGCCGCGCCAGGCGGCCCTCGCGCCGTGACGGAGGCGCCCGAGCCCGGCTCCAAGGCGCTGCACGCGCTGGCGCAGCTGGCCGACTCGCGCCGGCCGGAGATCGACGCCTCCCGGATGGCGGCGGTGTTGGCCCATCCGGACGACGAGACGCTGGGCCTCGGCGCCCAGCTGCGCCGGATGCGGGGCCTGCGGCTCGTGCTGGTGACGGACGGCGCGCCGCGCAATCTCGCCGACGCCCGGGCGCACGGGTTCGAGGACGCCGCCGCCTATGCGGCCGCGCGCCGGGGCGAGCTCCAGGCCGCGCTGCGCGAGGGCGGGGCCGAGGACCTCGCCGTCACCTACCTGGACGCGCCGGACCAGGGCGCGGCCGCGGACCTCGCCGCGCTGGCGCGGCGGCTCGCCGCCGAGCTCGCCGGGGTCGAGGTGGTGTTCACCCACGCCTATGAGGGCGGCCATCCCGACCACGACGCGACGGCCTTCGCGGCGCATGCGGCGGCCCGGCTGCTGGCGGTGGACGGCGCGGCTCCTGAGATCGTGGAGGCGCCGTTCTACAGGCTGGGGGACGACGGAGAGATGCTGGCGCAGGACTTCGCGCCCGAGCCGGGCTTGGCCCCGGTCCAGCTCGTGCTCGGTCCCGAGGAGGCCGCCCGCAAGACGCGCATGATGGGCGCGCACGCCACGCAGCGCGCCACGCTCGCCCGCTTCGAGGCGCGGGCCGAGCGCTTCCGCATGGCGCCCGACTATGATTTCACGCGCGCTCCCAACGGCGGCCGCGTCCTGTATGAGCGCTTCCCCTGGGGCATGACGGCGGGGCGCTTCGCCGAGCTGGCGGCCCGCGCGAGCCGCGAGCTGGGCTTCGGCGCCGACGGGGACGACGCGGGATGAGCCTGACCGTGCTCAGCGTGGCCTATCCGTTCGCGCCGGTCGGGCCCGACGCGGTGGGCGGCGCGGAGCAGATCCAGGCGGCGCTCGACGCCGCCGTCGTGGCGGCGGGCTGGCGGTCCATCGTCGTCGCGCAGGCCGGCTCGCAGGTGAGCGGACGGCTGGAGCCGACCCTAGCGGTGGACGGCCAACTGACCGAGCAGGCGCGGGCCGCGGCGCGCCGGCGTCACCGCGAAGCCATCCTGGCCGTCCTGCGGCGCGAGCCCGTGGACCTGATCCACTTCCACGGCGTGGACTTCGCCGAATGCCTGCCCGACGTCCCCGGCCTTCCGCCCATGCTGGCCACCCTGCACCTGCCGGCGGCCTGGTATCCGCAGGAGATCTTCCGGCCCGGGAAGGAACGCCTGTGGCTCAATCCGGTGTCGCGGACGCAGGCCGGGACCTGCCCGGCGTCGCCGCGGCTGCTCGCCCCGATCCCGAACGGCGCGCCCGTGCGGGCCCTCCAGGCACGCCACGCGCGGCGGGGCTTCGCCCTGATGCTCGCCCGCATCTGCCCGGAAAAGGGCGTCCATCTCGCGCTCGACGCCGCGAAGGCGGCTGGCGTTCCGCTGATCGTCGCGGGCGAGCTGTTCGCCTACGCCGAGCACCAGGACTATTTCGCCCGCGAGGTCGCGCCGAGGCTCGACGCCCTGCGGCGCTTCGTCGGCCCGGTGGGATTCGCGCGCAAGCGCCGGCTCCTCTCGGCGGCGCGGTGCCTGCTGGTCCCGGCCCTGGCCGAGGAGACCAGCTCGCTCGTCGCCCGGGAGGCGATCGCATGCGGCGCGCCGGTGATCGCGTTCCGGCGCGGCGCGCTGCCCGAGACCGTGGACGACGGCGAGACGGGGTTCATCGTCGACGACGTCGCCGGCATGGCTGCGGCGATCGGGCGCGCCGGGATGATCGATCCTGAGCGCTGCCGCCAGGTGGCGCGAGAGCGCTTCTCGCTGGAGGCGATGACCGGCCGCTATCTCGATCTCTACGCGCGCCTCGCCGGCGCCGGCCGGATCCGGGAGGGCGCGGCGTGAGCGGCCTCATGGCGGAGACGATCCGGAGCGCGCAGGGGCTGGCCGCGCTGGAGCCGGCCTGGTGGGCGCTCTGGCGGCGCTCGCCGGACGCCGCTCCCTTCCTGTCCCCGGCCTGGCTGCTGCCCTGGTGGGAGGCGTTCGCGCCGGGCCGGCTGGCCACGATCGCGGTGTGGCGCGGGGCCGATCTGGTCGGACTGGCGCCGCTCTATGTCGAGGACGGACCCGAGGGCGGCCGGCGCCTGCCTGTCGGCGTCTCGCTCAGCGATCAGCTCGACGTGCTGGCGGATCCCGCCGAACGCGGCGCCGTCCTGGCGGCGCTGGCGGACGCGGCGGCGCAGCGGCCCGAGCCGCTGCTGTGGCTCGAGCTGGCGCCCGGCGCCTGCGCCTGGGACGCGCCGGTCCCGCCCGGGTGGCGGGAGGAGCGCGGCGAGGGCGAGGCCTGTCCGGTCCTGTCGCTCGCCGGCGCATGCGGCGACGGCGGGCGCGACGCAGACGGGACGCCGCTCGCCGTGCCGGCCCGCAAGCGCCGCAAGCTGCGCATGGCGAGCCATCGGGCCGAGCGGCGCGGGGCGGTCCGCATCGAGACGGCGGAGGACGTGGGCTGCGCCCCGTTCCTGGCCGAACTGGAGCGGCTGCACGGCGCCCGCTGGACGTCGCGGGGCGAGGCCGGAGTCCTGGCGGACGAGGCGGTGCGGGCCTTCCACCGCCGCGCGCTGCCGCGGCTGATGGCGGCGGGGCTGGCCGAGACCGCGCTTCTGCGCATCGGCGGCGTGGCGGCGGGCGCCTATTACGGGCTGCGCGACCAGCGCCGCTCCTACGCCTATATCGGGGGATTCGACCCCGACTTCGCCCGCGAGAGCCCCGGCGCGATCCTGCTGGGCCGCGCCATCGCGGCCGCGGCGGACCGGGGGGCGGAGGCCTTCAGCTTCCTGCGCGGCCGGGAGGACTACAAATATGACTGGGGCGCGGCGGACCGCCTGAACGGCTGGCGCCGCCTGTCGCCGGAGCGGCCGGATGGCTGAGGCCGCGGCCCTTCGGGCGGCGCTCGCCGGGGCGGCGCAGGCCGGGCGCCCGGCGCATCTCGGGCTCATGCACGTGCTCATGGCGGCCGGGAGCGAAAGCGAGGCCCGGGCGGCGCTCCATGGCGCGATCCTGGCCGCGCAGGGCGAGGCGCGCGCGCGGCTGGAGGCGGTCCAGCGCGTCTGGGCCGTCCAGCCGCAGGCTTGGGGCGTGGTCCGCGCCGTCCTGGCCGAGGCCCGGCACGACGCCGCCGCCGAGGAGGCCGGGGTCGCCGTCGCCCAGTGGGCGAAGGCGTTCGACCGGCTGGCCGCAGACAGGCCGGAGGCGGGCGTCGCCCTGTACGCGCTGGGCGATCCCGCGCTGCTGGCGGCGGCCAGCGCCGAAATCGTCGACGCCCTGGCGGGCTGGGGCCTGCTGGGGCCGGACCGCGCCGTCCTCGACCTCGGCTGCGGGATCGGGCGGCTGACCGGGCTGCTCGCCGGCCGCTGCGGGCTGGCGGTCGGCGCCGACGTCTCGGGCGGGATGCTGGCCGAGGCGGCGCGGCGGAGCGGGTCCGACGGCAGGCCCGGCTATGTGCAGGTGTCGGGGCGGGACCTGCGGGCCTTCCGCGACGAGGCCTTCGACCTCGTGCTCGCGGTCGACGTCTTTCCCTATCTGGTGCAGGCGGGGGAAGGGCTGGCGCGGGACGGCGTCGCCGAGGCGGCGCGCGCGCTGCGGCCGGGCGGCGCCCTCGTGGTCGCCAACCTGTCCTACCGGGGCGACGACGAGCGCGACGCGGCCGACCTCGCCGCATGGGCGGACGAAGCCGGGCTGCGCGCCGTGACTGCGCCCGAGCGGCCCTTCGGCCTGTGGGACGGGCTCGTCTTCCGCTACCGCAAGGACGGCCGGCGTTAGGCGGCGGTCGCGGCGGCCGGATCGCGCCGTCCCGAAGCCTTCGCGTTTCCGGAGCCCCGGGTCTTGCGGACGGGCTTGGCCTTCTCCTTGACGGCCTTCTCCTGGACGGCGTCCTCGGCCACGGCCTCGACCGAGGCCTCCAGCCGCGACCGCAGGTCCTGCTTGAGCCGGCGCTGGAGCAGCACCAGGAGGGCCGCCTCCTCGGGCTTCAGCTTCTCCAGATTGTCGCGCAGCTCGGCGTCGACCTCGTCCTCGATGCTCTCCAGCAGCGAGCCGTCCAGATAGGCGCTGAACACCTCCGGGTGGACGTAGCATTTGCGGCAGATGGTCGGCGTGTTGCCCAGCCGCGTGGCGACGCGCTCGACCGCCGCCTTGATGGTCTTCTTGGTGCGGGCCTGCTGGTCGACGAGCTCGAACTCCTTGAGCGTCATCGCGGCCAGTACGGTCCCGGCCCAGGTGCGGAAGTCCTTGGCGGTGACGTCCTGCCCGGTGGCCTCCTTCAGATAGGCGTTGACGTCCGCCGACGTGACCGGCTGGCGTTCGCCGTTCTCGTCGTAATACTGGAACAGGTGCTGCCCGGGGATGTCCTGGCAAGCCTTGACCAGCTTGGCGATGCGCCGGTCCTTGACCTTGAGCTTCCAGGTCTTGCCGCTCTTGCCCTTGAACTCGAAGCGCAGTTCCTGGCCGTCGATCTTGACGTGCCGGTCGCGCAGCGTGGTGAGGCCGTAGCTCTTGTTCTGCTTGGCGTAGTCGGCGTTGCCGATCCGGATCAGCGTGTTCTCGAGAAGGTGGACCACGGTGGCCAGCACCTTGTCGCGGGGCAGGCCGCGCTTGGCCATGTCGGCGTCGATGCGCTCGCGCAGCACCGGCAGGCACTTGGCGAAGTCCAGCATGTGCTCGAACTTGTCGCCGTCGCGCACCTCGCGCCAGCGCGGATGGTAGCGGTACTGCTTGCGCCCCTTGTCGTCGCGCCCGGTCGCCTGGATGTGGCCGTTCGGATCGGGGCAGATCCAGACATCCGTATAGGCCGGCGGGATCGCGAGCTTGCGGATGCGCTCCAGCGCGTCCTTGTCGCGGATCGCCTTGCCGTCGAGGCCCAGATAGGTCACCCCCTTGCCGGACTTGCGCCGGCGGAAGCCCGGCTCCTCGTCCGACACGTAGCGCAGCCCCGCCTGCTCGGCGGCCTCGCGCTGGGATTCGTTGGAGGCCTGCTCGAGCGGACTGGCCTCGGCGGCGTCGTCGGGGAGATCGGAGGGCTGGGAATCCATGGCGGGGGCGTCCACATTCGGTCCGGTGCAACCCGCCGCAAGGATCGCGGGTTCCCGGCCGGATCGTCGCAATCCGCCGCAGCCCGGACCCTTGCAGGAGCGTCATCGTGGATTTCACAAGCCTGAGGGCACGTTTCGGCGGCCTGGGCGGCCTCAAGGACCGCTTCCGGCTCGAACTCGGCTCGGTGCTGGCCCTCTCGGTGGCGGCGGGGGGCCTGTTCGCCTTCGCGCGCATCGCCGACGAGGTGGTGGAGGGCGACACTCACGGCTTCGACCGGGCGGTGATGCTCGCTTTGCGGGCGGCCGGGGACACCAACGATCCCGTCGGGCCGGCCTGGTTCGAGAGCGCCATGCGGGATGTGACCTCGCTCGGCAGCGTGACCGTGCTGGCGATCCTGACGCTCGCGGCCATCGCCTATCTGCTGATGGACGGCAAACGCGGGGCCGCGCTGCTGGTCGCGGGCTCGATCGGGGGCGGGACGCTGCTCTCCAGCGTGCTGAAGTTGGGCTTCGAGCGCCCCCGCCCGGACCTCGTCGCCCATATGGTGGACGTGCACACGCTGAGCTTTCCGAGCGGGCACGCCATGATGTCGGCCGTCACCTACCTGACGCTGGGCGTGCTGCTGGCCCGCGTCAGCGGCAAGCGGCGCGTCAAGGTCTTCGTGGTCGCGCTCGGCGTGCTGCTGACGCTCGCGGTCGGGGGCAGCCGCGTCTATCTCGGCGTCCACTGGCCCACGGACGTGCTGGCGGGGTGGTCCGTCGGGGCGGCGTGGGCGATGATGTGCTGGCTCGTGGCGCGGCGGCTGCAGCAGAAGGGCAAAGTGGAGCGGCCGGACGCGCCCGCGGGCTCGGGTCCGATGGACGGCCAGGGCGGAGACCCCGCCGTGGCGGGCAAGCCCGACGATTTGCAACCCTTGATGGCCAAAGACGCCCGGGTGGTAACCAATCGGTAAACAGATGGGGTTAACGCTTCATGGAGGTTCACCTGAGACGCCGCCATGACGACCTCATCCATGACGACTTCGTGCCTCGTCCCGTCGTCCTCGACGGAAACCGATACGCCTCCCGTCGCGGTCGAGGCGCTCGCCCCAGCGCCCGACGCGGCCGCCCAGCCTGAGTCCCCGGCGCCTGCGCCCGAAACGGCCTCCGCGCCCGAGATCGCCTGCGCGCCCGAGGCGAGGCCCGCGCCCAAGCCGGCCCCGCAGGACGTGCCCAAGAGCGTGCTCGCCGCGCAGGCGGCGCTGATGCGGGCCCGCGCCAAGGCGGCCGCCCAGAACGTCCGCACCGTCTCCATCGGCCCGCGCTGGCCCATCGCGGCCGCGGTCGCGATCGCCGCCTGCCTGGGCGCCGTCGGGGGCGCGACGATGTCCTCCCGGCGCGCCGCCGCCGACCTGGCCGTGGCGCAGCGCGAGGCCGAGGACCTGCGCAGCATGACGGCCATCATGCAGTGGAAGGGGACCGGCGCGCCGGCTCCCGGCGTCCGCGAGCAGCAGAAGCTCGCCGCCGACCTGCGCAGCCTGAAGGCCTCGGTCGACCTGCTGAAGGCGGGAGTCGACCGCAGCGCGGCCGGCGACGACGTGCGGGCGCTCGACCGGAAGGTCGCGGCGCTGCGGGACGCGGCCGAAAAGGCCCGCGCGGACGCGGCCGGCTCCGCCAGCCAGATGGCGGCGCAGATGGAGAGGGTGAAATCGGAGACCGGCGTCGCCCTGGCGCAGCTGAGCTCCCAGGTCGGCCGTTTCGAGCAGGCCCAGCGCGAGCCCTTCGCCAAGGTCGCCGCCATGGTGGAGCGCCTCGACCGCATCGAGCGCCAGATCGGCCCGACCACGACCGCGTCGATCGCGCCGGCTCCGGCCGCGGTCCGGGACGCAGCTCCGGTCGCGCCCGCCGGGATCCCGGCGGCGCCGCCGGCCCCGGCGCCCGTCGTTGAGGCGAAGGCGCCCGCCAAGGCGGAGGGCCTCAAGGGGTGGTCGGTGCGCGGCGTCTATAACGGCGTCGCGGTGCTGGAAGGTCCGGGCGGCTTCTTCGAGGTGGCGCGCGGCGACGTGCTGCCGGGCGTCGGGCGGATCGACGCGATCGAGAAGAAGGGCAAGACCTGGACGGTGGTGACCAGCCGCGGCGTCGTCGGCGGCTGAAAGCCCCACCCCTGAAAAAGCATCACCCCGCGCTCTTTCGAACGCGGGGTGATCGCCCCAGTGCCCCCACCGTGGTTTGGACCAGCGCCGCGCATGGGCGACGCGCTGGTCGCGTCAGTCCTTGCCGTGCGCGTTGCGCCGCGCCAGCGCGACGTGATGCAGATGCTCGTGCGTGGCTTCCGGCATGCGGAAGCCGAAGCCGCCCGCGAGATCGGGCGTCTGGCCCAGCCGGGAATTCACGAAGCCTTCGCGGGGCCAGCGCACATGCGTCGAGACGCCGATCTTGCGCTTGCCGAGGGGCCGTCCGGAAGGATGTCTCTTCGACACGGGCGTTCTCCGAATAACGTCCCAGACTTAGACGGTCTGAACGCTCGCGCCATTAGGAAAACACCTTACCGGATGCAAAATACTGCGCCAGTGCGGCTCAGTCTCAGTCTGCGGGAAGCACTTTCCCGGGATTCAGCAGATTATCGGGGTCGAGCGCCGACTTGATGAGGCGCATGACATCCACCGCGGCGTCTCCGTGCTCGGCGCGCAGATATTTGGACTTGCCTGAGCCGACTCCATGCTCGCCCGTACAGGTGCCGTGGAGCGCGAGCGTGCGGTCCAGCAGCAGGCCGTTCAGGCGCTCGGCTTCGGCGAGCTCGGCCGGATCGTCGACGTCGATGAGGAAGCCCATGTGGAAATTGCCGTCGCCGACATGGCCCAGGCTGGTGACGTAGAAGGGCGCGTCCTTGGTCTGCTCGCGCATGTACAGGATGAGCTCGGGCAGGCGCGAGATGGGCACGCAGGCGTCCGTGCTCCAGGACTTGGCGCCGGGCCGCATGGCCAGGCAGGCGTAGTGGATGTCGTGCCGGGCCTGCCAGAGGCGGCTGCGCTCCTCGGGGGTCGTCGCCCACTGGAAGTTCTGGCCGCCATTGCCGAGCGCCAGCTCGCGGACGCGCTCGGCCTGTTCGGCGACGCCCGCCTCGGTGCCGACGAACTCGAAGAACAGGGTCGGCTGCTCGGGATAGTCGAGCTTGGAGTAGCGGTTCACCGCCGTCATGCTGCGGTCGTCGAGGAACTCGACCCGCGAGATCGGCACGCCGGACTGGATGGTCTCGATGGCGGTCTGCACCGCCGAGCCGACGTCCGGAAAGGCGCAGACCGCGGCCGACATCGCCTCCGGGATGCCATAGAGCTTCACCGTCACCTCGGTGATGAGGCCGAGCGTGCCTTCCGAGCCGACGAAGAGCCGCGTGAGGTCGTAGCCGGCCGAGGACTTTCGGGCCCGGCTGGCGGTCTTGACCACTCGGCCGTCGGCCAGCACCACCGTGAGGGCGAGCACGTTCTCCCGCATGGTGCCGTAGCGGACCGCGTTGGTGCCGGAGGCGCGGGTCGCCGCCATGCCGCCGAGGCTGGCGTCGGCGCCGGGATCGACCGGGAAGAACAGCCCGGTGTCGCGCAGATAGGCGTTGAGCTGCTTCCTGGTGACGCCGGCCTGGACGGTGGCGTCGAGGTCCTCGGCGTTGACCTCGACGATCGCGTTCATGCGCTTCATGTCGATGGTGACGCCGCCCTCGAGCGCGGCGACATGGCCCTCCAGCGAGGTGCCGGTCCCGAACGCCACGATGGGCGCGCCGGCCTCGGCGCAGAGCTTCACGATGGCGCTGACCTCTTCGGTCGACACCGGATAGCAGACGGCGTCCGGCGCGGCGACGGCGTGGTACGACTCGCCCCGGCCGTGGTGCTCGCGTTCCGAGGCCGAGGTGGAGCAGCGGTCGCCGATAAGGTCCCGCAGGCGCGCGACAAGGGTCGCGGTGCGGTCTTCCGGCAGTCTCCGGAGGGGGGCGTGCTGGGCCATGGGGGGTGTCCTCGGGTGCTTCGGCGTGCGGCCCTCTTCGCGTAAGCAGCCGCCGCCGGCTTGGCAAGGGCCTCGCGGTCCGCCCGGCGGCTTTGCCCGATCGGCCGCGCGCGCTACAAGCGCGGCCCCGGCGCGGCCCGGGCGATTCCCAGCGTGGAGGCTTGCGATGCAGTCCATCAATCAGCGTATCGCGGACGACATCCGGTGCGAGGAGCGGCAGGTGGAAGCGGCCGTCGCGCTGCTGGACGGCGGCGCGACCGTGCCGTTCATCGCCCGCTACCGCAAGGAGGCCACGGGCGGGCTGGACGACGCGCAGCTGCGCACCCTGGAGGAGCGGCTGCGCTACCTGCGCGAGCTGGAGGAGCGCCGCACGGCGATCATCGAGTCGGTGCGCGAGCAGGGCAAGCTCGAGGCCGGGCTGGAGCGCCAGCTGCGGGAGGCCGACAGCAAGGCCCGGCTGGAGGATCTCTACCTGCCCTACAAGCCCAAGCGCCGGACCAAGGCGCAGATCGCCCGCGAGGCGGGGCTGGAGCCCCTGGCGGACGGCCTGCTGGCCGACCCGCAGCGCGATCCGCGCCGCGAGGCGAAGGCCTATGTGGACGCCCAGAAGGGCGTCGCCAGCGTGGACGAAGCCCTGGAGGGCGCGCGGTCCATCCTGGTGGAGCGCTTCTCGGAGGACCCGGAGCTGATCGGCCGGCTGCGCGAGGAGTTCTGGAGCAAGGGCCGCGCGATCTCCTCCGTGCGCGCCGGCAAGAAGACCGAGGGCGCCAAGTTCGCCGACTATTTCGATTATCACGAGCGGCTGACGAAACTGCCGTCGCACAGGATCCTGGCGCTGTTCCGCGGCGAGAAGGAGGAGATCCTGGACCTGCGGCTCGAAGCCGAGGAGGAGCCCGCGGGCCCGGCCGCGGCGCGCCAGCCGGGCGCCTTCGAGCTCGCCATCGCGCACCGGTTCAACGTGGCCGACCGGGGCCGGCCGGCGGACAAGTGGCTCATGGACGTCGTGCGCTGGGCCTGGCGCACCAAGATCCAGGTGCATATCGGCCTCGATCTGAGGATGCGGCTGTGGCAGCAGGCCGAGGACGAGGCGGTGCGGATCTTCGCCGGCAATCTGCGCGACCTGCTGCTCGCCGCCCCGGCGGGCGCGAAGGCCACCATGGGCCTCGATCCCGGCTACCGGACCGGCGTCAAGGTCGCGGTCGTGGACCGGACCGGCAAGGTGGTCGACACCGGCGTGATTTATCCGCACGAGCCGCAGCGCCGCTGGGACGAGGCGATCGCGCTGCTGGCCGCGATGGCGCGGCGCCACCAGGTGGAGCTGATCGCGATCGGCAACGGCACGGCCTCGCGCGAGACCGACAAGCTCGCCGGCGAGCTGATCGCCAAACATCCCGAGCTGAAGGCGTCCAAGATCGTGGTGTCGGAGGCGGGGGCGTCCGTCTATTCGGCCTCGGCCTATGCGTCCCTGGAGCTGCCCGAGCTCGACGTCACGCTGCGCGGCGCGGTCTCGATCGCCCGGCGCCTTCAGGACCCGCTGGCCGAGCTCGTCAAGATCGACCCGAAGTCGATCGGCGTCGGGCAGTACCAGCACGACCTCGCCGAGTTCAAGCTGTCGCGCTCGCTCGACGCCGTGGTGGAGGACTGCGTCAACGCGGTCGGGGTGGACGTCAACATGGCCTCCGCGCCCCTGCTGGCGCGGGTGTCGGGCGTCGGCGAGACGCTGGCGCAGAACATCGTCGCCCATCGCGACGAGAACGGCCCGTTCCGGACCCGCGCGGCGCTGAAGAAGGTGGCCCGGCTCGGCCCGAAGGCCTTCGAGCAGTGCGCCGGCTTTCTCCGCATCCAGGACGGCGACGACCCGCTCGACCGCTCCGGGGTGCATCCGGAGGCCTATCCGGTGGTGCGCCGGATCATCGAGGCGACGAAGAGCGACATCCGGGCGCTCATCGGCAACGCCACGCTGCTGCGGGGGCTCTCGCCCCGGCAGTTCACCGACGACAGCTTCGGCGCGCCGACCGTGACGGACATCCTGAAGGAGCTGGAGAAGCCGGGGCGCGACCCCCGGCCGGCCTTCAAGACGGCGACCTTCAAGGACGGCGTCGAAACCATCGGCGACCTGCGCGCCGGGATGGTGCTGGAAGGCGTGGTCACCAATGTGGCGGCCTTCGGCGCCTTCGTCGACGTCGGCGTGCACCAGGACGGGCTGGTCCACATCTCGGCGCTGTCGAAGACCTTCGTGAAGGACCCGCGCGACGTCGTGAAGCCCGGCGACATCGTCAAGGTGAAGGTGCTGGAGGTCGACAAGGCGCGAAAGCGCATCTCGCTGACCATGCGGCTCGACGACCCGGCCGAGGGGCGCCCGTCCCGGGAGCGCGGCGCCGAGCCGGGCCGGGCCCCGAAGGCGGCCGCGTCCCCGCCGGCCGCGGCCCGCGGCCCGGGCGCGAACCCGTTCGCGGACGCGTTCAAGAAAGCGGGGCTCGACGGCAAGGCGCCGGGCCGGCGCTGACCCGCGAGGCTCCGGCTTCGCCTTGACCGGGCCGCGCCCGACCCCGCATCATGGCTCTCGAACGGCCGTGACGCGCCGGGTCCGGAGGGCCCATGGACCAGAGCGCCGAAACCGGAGCCGCCCCGCCCGAGGCGGGCCAGGAGCACTCCCAGCCGGGGCTCTCGGGCGCCGGCGACACCAGCGCCCTGCGCGAGCCCGATTCGGCGCTCCTGCGCACCATCCTGGACAGCATCCCGGGACGCGTCGCCTTCGTCGACTGGAACGAGCGCTACGTCTATGTGAACCGCGAGTTCCTGGCCTTCCACGGCAAGCGGCCCGACGAGGTGGTGGGCCGCTTCGTCTGGGAGGTGCTGGGACGGGCCGCCTATGACCAGATCAAGCCCTATACGCCGCGCATCCGGGCCGGCGAGGTCGTGCGGTGGGAAGGCTGGATCACCTATGCGGGGAACCGGCGGCGCTACATCCAGCAGACCTACACGCCCTATTCGCCCGGCGGCGGCGAACCGCAGGGCAACATCGCCTTCGGGCGCGACCTCACCGATCTGAAGGCCCGCGAGCAGGAGCTGGCCGAGCGCACGGCGCTCAACAGCGCCATCGTCGCGTCGACGCTCGACTGCCTCGTGGCGGTGGACGAGGCCGGGCTGACGGTGGAGTTCAATCCCGCCGCGGAGGCGGCCTTCGGGTACAGCCGCGCCGAGGCGCTCGGGCGGCCCGTGATGGACGCCATCATGGGCGGCGCCGGGCGGCCCTCGTTCCTGTCCGCCGTGGAGGCGCGGGACGGCGGGGCGCTGGGGCGGCGGGCCGAGATCCAGGCCGTCTGCAAGGATGGGCGGGTCCTGCCCATGGAGTTCGCCGTGACCGAGGCCTCGCTGTCGGGCCGGCGGCTCTTCATCATCCACCTGCGCGACCTGACGGAGGCGAGGGCCGCCGAGGCCGAGATCGAGCGCCAGCGCAAGCAGCTCAGCCAGATCGAGAAGGTCTCCGCCATGGGCGCGCTGCTGGCGGGCGTGGCCCACGAGCTCAACAATCCGCTCGCGATCCTGCTGGCGCAGTCGACGCTGCTGGTCGAACGGGCGCAGACCGAGGACGTGCGCGCCCGGGCGCAGCGCATCCAGGCGGCGGCCGAGCGCTCCGGCCGGATCGTGCGCAGCTTCCTGTCGATGGCCCGCGAGGCGTCGCCGCGGCGCGGTCCGGTGCGGCTGAACGACCTCGTCACGGCGACGCTCGACCTGCTGAGCTACGGCCTGCGCGCCGCCCATGTCGAGGTCTCGCTCGACCTCGACCCGGACCTGCCGGTCATCAGCGCGGACGGCGACCTGATCGGGCAGGTGCTGTCCAACCTTCTGGTCAACGCCCAGCAGGTCCTGCAGGAGCAGGCCGGCCCGCGACGCGTCACCGTGCGCACGCGCCGCGACGACGCGGGCGTCGTGCTCGAGGTCGAGGACAACGGCCCCGGCGTCCCGAACGACATCGCCGAGAAGATCTTCGACCCCTACTACACCACCAAGGCGCCGGGCGTCGGCACCGGCATCGGGCTGGCGATCTGCCGCAACGTGCTGGGCGCGCATGGCGCCAGCATCGCCCTGGACCAGGCCGGCCGCCGTGACGGCGGAGCGCTGTTCCGGGTGGCGTTTCCGCCCTCCGTCGCCGCGCCGTCGGGCGGGTAGGGGCGCCGTTCGGTCAGGCTGGTTAACGGCTCGTTGACCATAAGCCTACAAGTTGAATCAAAGGCCGAACGACCGGCGGGGGCCCGCGTTTGCTTGGGGAAGAACGGCTCGCGAAGGATGCGCGGCCCATGGCGTCGAGGCGGCCCGAACGGCCCGGCGGCGCGCCAGCAGGAGGGGTCATGATCGCCTTGTCGGATGCGAAGTCTCCCGCTCACGCGGCCGCTTGCGACCTGCCCGCCGCGTTCGCGAGCGGGGTCCCGCGCGTGCTCGTGGTCGAGGACGACGCCTTGCTGCGGGCCTATGCGTGCGAAGTCCTCGCGGACGAGGGCTTTGCGGTGGCGGAGGCCTGCGACGCCTGCGAGGCCTTCCGGGCGCTGGTCGCGGGGCGGGTGGACCTCCTGGTGACGGACATCGATCTCGGGGCCGGGCCGGACGGCCTGGAGCTCGCCCGCTACGCCGCGCTCGCCCATCCGGGCCTCCCGGTGCTCTACACGTCGGGCCGCGCCCAGGTGGACCCGGACGACCGCGTCGCCGGATCGAGGCTGCTGCCCAAGCCCTTCCGGCCCTCGGCGCTGGCCCAGGCCGCGGCCGATCTGCTCAAGGCGGGGCGAATCGCCGCAGTGCAGCGTTTCGCATAGGGAACAACAACCGGGGGGTCGCGTTTCCTGCTCCGACAACGCCTCGGAGGACTCCTTATGGCCAAACGCAGCGACTTCTTTTCAGGCGCGGCCCTCGCGGCGCTCTTGACCGCGGCCGCCGTTCTGGCGCCCGGCGTCGGCGCGCAGGCGCAGACCAGTTCGGGCTCTTCGGCCGCCACCGCGCCGGCTGGAAGCGGCTCTCGGTCCGGGGCGGAAAGCCCATCATCCGCCCGCGACGCGGCCCCCAAGGCCGAGATGCGGCGCAACAACGCCCAGTCCGGCGCCCGCGAGACGCCCGGCTCGCATGAGCAGGCCGCCGGGAGCGGCCATGCCGGGCCGCCCAATTCCGGCGCCCTGTCCGGAGATCCGACCCGCTCCAGCGCCGAGCGCGGCAAGGCGCGGGACGCGCAACCGACCGACCAGGCGCGCTCCGCCACGCAGAACGGCGGCTCCGCCGCGTCCCCCGGCCAGAACGGCGGCTCGGCGGCCTCGGCGGCTCGCCAGGGCGGCGACCTCGGCCAGAACGCGTCCGTCAAGGTCACGGTGGACGAACTGCGCGACCGGGTGCGCGACAATGGCGAGTATGTGCGGATCGACAAGCTGGGCGAGGCTTTCCGGCCGCGCGGCGTCGACCGGGGCTGGAAGCCCTACACGAACGGCCACTGGATCTTCAACGAGAAGGTCGGCTGGTACTTCGAGTCGGACGAGCCCTGGGCCGAAGTGACCTATCATTACGGCCGCTGGTACGACGATCCCGACCAGGGCTGGGTCTGGGTGGCCGACACCGAATGGGCCCCGGCCTGGGTGGAATGGCGCCGCAGCAAGGAGCATGTCGGCTGGCGTCCGCTGCCGCCGGACAACGCTCCGAAGGTCGCCCGCGCCTCCGGCAAGTCGAAGTCCACGACCACCACGACGACGACCCGCCGCGGCGGCGGCTCCAGCGTCGAAGAGGAGGAGTGGGTGTTCGTGCCGACGCGCGACATCACGGCGGAGCGGATCACCGAAGTCGAGGTGCGCCCGGAGCGCGTCACCGAGATCTACACCGAGACGCGCCCCATCGGCCGCGTCGAGCGGCGCGGCTCCATCGCGGTGAACTTCGCGATCCAGCCGACGGTGATCGAGCGCGAGACCAATATCCGGATCCAGTCGCGCAACCTGCCGCGGGCCGAAACCGTCGCCGTGCCGGCGCAGGTGCGGGAGATCTCGACCGAGGCAAGGTCGACCGGCGCCGACTCCGCCACGTCGCGCTCGGCCACCACGGGCGGCGCCTCGGACCGGCAGGGGCAGAACGGCCAGCCGGCCACGGGTTCGGCGGATACGAGTCGGCCCTCGACGACGCAGCCGGCTTCGCCCGGCGCGGCGCCGTCGGGCTCCGCGGCGGCGCCCTCGGGACAGACCTCGCCCGGCGAGAAGCCCGCCTCCAGCGCCTCTACGGGCGGCGCGTCCGGAGACAAGGCCGGAACGACCGCGGCCAATCCCACGCCGGATTCCAAGTCGTCCGCCTCGTCGGCGGCCCGCTCCGGCGAGCCTTCGAGGTCCGGCGAAGCCGCCAAGTCTGATGCGGCCAAGTCTGATGCGGCCAAGTCGGAGGCGGCCAAGTCTGATGCGGCCAAGTCCGGCGAGGCGGCCAAGTCGGAGGCCGCCAAGGCTGAACCCGGCAAGTCGGAGGCTGCGAAGTCCACGGCCGAGCAGGGTCAGGGCGACCGCGCCCGCAAGCAGTCCGCCGCCGGCAAGGCGGATGAGACCGCGAAGCCCGCCGCGCAGGCCGAGAAGGCCGGCGAGAAGGGCAAGACGGGCCGCAGCGCGGCCGAGCGCGCCAAGGCCGGGGACAAGGACACGGCCGGCAAGGCTTCGTCCGAGACGGATCAGCCCGGCTCGAAGGCCGCCACCGCGAGCCCGTCCGGGTCCGAGGACAAGGCCAGGAGCGCCGAGAGCAAGGCCGAGGAGAAGGGCGCTTCGTCGCGGTCCAACGCGGCGGCCGAGAAGCGCTCGCCGGGCGCGGCTCCGTCGTCGACCGCGCAGGAGCGCAGCGGCTCGGGCGCCAAGCCCGCCGGCGAGTCGGCCGAGCGCCGCAGCGGCGAGGCCTCGCCCCAGCGGGCCCAGGGCCGTTCAGCCCCCGGCTCCGACGTGACGACGGGCGCGACGCGCGGCGGCCCGGAGGCCGGCGAGAAGGCCGGCGGCGGGCGCTCCGGCGGCGCATCGGCCGGAGGCGCGTCCGCGTCGCCGTCCGGGGCCGGGGGCGGCGCGCGCAAGCCGAGCACGGACGAGTGAGGGATCAGGGCTTCGGCCCGCACGAGTAGTCAGGTCGACGGTTCGCCGTCTTCCGCAGCCAACCCCGGGGCCTCGCGCTCCGGGGTTTTTTTGCGCGCCGGCTCGCCTAGGATGCGATCCAGGGAGACGAGACATGGCGGAACTGCGACTGCGCGAGCACAGGCCGGGCGACATGGGCTGGGTGATCCACCGCCAGGCGGCGCTCTACTGCCAGGAATATGGCTGGAACGAGGAGTTCGAGGCGCTGCTGGCCGAGATCGCGGCGGCGTTCATCCGCGAGTTCAAGCCGGGCCGCGAGCGCTGCTGGATCGCCGAGCGCGACGGGAAGACGCTCGGGTCCGTGTTCCTGGTGCGCGACACGGACGAGGTCGCCAAGCTGCGCATGCTCTATGTCGAGCCGTCGGCGCGAGGGCAGGGCGTGGGGCGGGCCCTGGTCGCCGAATGCCTGCGCTTCGCCCGCGCGGCCGGCTACCGCAGCGTGACGCTCTGGACCAACGACATCCTGACGGCGGCCCGCAAGATCTACGTGGACGAGGGCTTCAGGCTGGTCTCGGAGGAGAGGCACCGCAGTTTCGGCCAGGATCTCGTCGGCCAGTATTGGCGCCTCGATTTGTGAGGACCCCGCCCGTCCTCGGCGGAGGCGCTGCCCGAAATCGGACAATGTTGCGCCTTTCGGCGGTCCGATTGGCTCGTCATCTTTTGTTAACCGCGAATCAACGTGCGCTGGCGCACATGCGATCCGCCCGGAATGGTTAACGTTGCGTCAAGGCGGCCCCGCTTCGGGTCGCGACGCCAGGAGGCGAGCATGACGGTTCTGACGGCCGAAGCGTTGCACCGGGATCCCGAGGGGATCGCCCGCCTGCGCGCCGTGCTGGCGACCGCTCCCGGATACGCCGACCGCTGCGAGGCCGCAGCCTCGCGCAACTTCATGGCCGGCGCGGCGGCGTCGATCCGCCGGGGCGGGGCGTTTCTCGGGCGGCGGTCCCTGCCGACCCCGGCCCTGTGCCAGCGCTGACCCTCCACCCTACCGACTCCGGCCGACCTGCACGCACTGAACCCACGGCTCCGCGTCGCCGAGCTGTCCCGACAGCTTCGCGGCGAGGCGCTGCAGACCGCGGCTAGGCTTGGCGGGGTTGCGCTTCAGCGGATTGGGCAGCGACTTCGTCAGCAGCGTCGCCTCGCGCACGCTGAGGTCGGCGGCGCTCTTGCCGAAATAGACCTGCGACGCCGCCTCCGCGCCGAACACGCCCGGACCCCATTCGGCGATGTTCAGATAGACCTCCATCACGCGCCTCTTCGACCAGACGAGGTCGAGCCACAGCGCCAGCGGCAGCTCCAGGCCCTTGCGCACATAGGATCGCGACGGCCACAGGAAGAGGTTCTTGGCCGTCTGCATGGTGATGGTCGAGGCGCCGCGCGACGGCCCGTCCTCGTCCGCGTCGCCCAGCACGGTGCGCAACGCGTCCCAGTCCACGCCGTCATGCGAGCAGAACCGCGCGTCCTCGGACAGGATGACGGCGTGCACGAGACGGGGCGAGATCGCCTCCATGGGGACCCAGCGCCGGTCCACCGGCTTCAGGGTCGCCCAGCGTCCCAGCATCAGGGTGGAGACGGGCGGAACGACCGCGTCAAGCAGCGTCACTGCGACCAGGACGCCCGCGAGCCCCAGCGTCAGCGCCAGGATCCAGCGAACGATCCGCCCCAACCAGCCCAGCGATGATCTGCGACGTGCGATCGGGCGCCCCATGTGCCGTTGACCACGGAGCCTTGACGCATTCCCCGGCGTCAGGCAAGCGGCGAGGGTTCGGCGCGGGCGTTTGCGCTAGGATGCGCGGCCGGGCCAGTCGACTGGACTCGCCCGCCTGACAGGGAGGGCGCCCATGACGGCGGATTTCGAGGCTCGTCTCATCGCGGGCGCTGCGGAGGTGGAGCGCATGCTCGACGGTCTGCTCGGACCCGAGCCGCTGGCGGGAGAGATCGCCCGGCCGGCGCGCCTGCTCGACGCGATGCGCTACGCGGCGCTCGGGGGCGGCAAGCGGCTGCGTCCGTTCCTGCTGGTCGAGACGGCGCGCATGTGCGGGCTGGAGGGCGAAGCGGCCCTGCGCGCCGCCGCGGCGCTGGAGATGGTCCATTGCTACTCGCTCGTGCATGACGACCTGCCCTCCATGGACGACGACGACATGCGCCGTGGCCGGCCGACGCTGCACCGCGCGCAGGACGAGGCGACCGCCATCCTGGCCGGCGACGCGCTGCTGACGCTGGCCTTCGACGTGATGGCCGACGAGGCCACGCATCACGACGCGCAGGTGCGGGCCCATCTCGTGCTGGGGCTCGCCCGGGCCGCGGGGCTTGGCGGCATGGCGGGCGGCCAGATGCTCGACCTGGAGGCCGAGGGCCGCTACGGCGAGGCGGGCGCTGGCGCGATGGACCCCAACGACGTGCGCCGCCTCCAGGCCATGAAGACGGGAGCGCTGCTGGCCTTCGCGGCCGAGGCCGGGGCCATGATGGCCGGAGCGGACGCCGACGACCGCGCCTCCATCCTGGCCTACGGCAAGGCGCTCGGGGCGGCGTTCCAGGTCGCCGACGACATCCTCGACGTCGAGGCCAGCCCGGACGCGATGGGCAAGGCCACCGGCAAGGACGCGGGCCGGGGCAAGGCCACGCTGGTCGCCGCGCTCGGCCTCGACGAGGCCAAGGCGGAGCGCGACCGGCTCGCGCTCGCGGCGGAGCTCGCCCTGGCGGGCTTCGGGCCGGAGGCGGACGTCCTGCGCGAAGCGGCGCGGTTCGTGATCGCGCGCACGTCGTGAGCGAACCGGGACACGCGAAACGCGCGGGCGGCGGCCGGACCCTCCCCGATCGCCTGAAGCGCATCGTCCAGGCGCGGGGGCGGCTGCTGGCGAGCGCGGCCGTCGCTGGCGCGACCCTGCTGGCGCTCCCCGGCGCGCTGCGTTTCAGCACCCGCCTGCTGATCGCGTGGGACCTGGGGACCCTGCTCTATATCGGCCTCATCGTGACGATGATCCGGCAATCGGACGTGGACGACATCCGCAGCCGGGCCGCGGCCTATGACGAGAACCGCTTCACCATCCTGCTGTTGATCGTGGGGGCCACCATGGCGAGCTTCGCCGCAATCGTGGTGGAGCTGGTCAACGGCCGCAGCGCGGGAGCGCTGCAGGCCGGGCCGATGGCCCTGGCGGGCGCGACGGTGCTGCTGTCCTGGACGTTCACGCACTTCGTCTTCGCGATGCACTACGCCCACGAGTTCTACGCCTGCGAGGACCAGAAGGAGCGGCAGGGGCTGATTTTCCCCGGCGAGACCGAGCCGGACTACTCCGACTTTCTGTATTTCTCCTTCGTGATCGGATGCGCGGCCCAGACCGCCGACGTGGACGTCACCGGCGCCGGCATGCGCAGCATCGTGCTCGTGCATGGGGTCGTGTCGTTTCTGTTCAACACCGCCATCCTGGCGCTGACGATCAATATCGCGGCGGGGCTGATCGGCTCGGGCCCGGGAAGCTAGCTATTCGGCGGCGGTCTGGGCCGCGGGGGCGCTGGTCGCGCCTGAGACGCCGTAGCGGCGCTCGATGTAGTCGCCGACCATGGACTTGAACTCCGCCGCGATGCCGGGCCCGCGCAGGGTCGCGGCCTTCTGGCCGTCGATGAAGACGGGCGCGGTCGGGGTCTCGCCCGTGCCGGGCAGCGAGATGCCGATGTCGGCGTGCTTGGACTCGCCCGGGCCGTTCACGATGCAGCCCATGACGGCGACGTTGAGGTTCTCGACGCCGGGATATTGCGCCTTCCACTCCGGCATCGACGTCGAGATCCAGTCCTGGATGTCGCGCGCCAGCTCCTGGAACACGGTGGAGGTGGTGCGGCCGCAGCCGGGGCAGGCGGCCACCAGCGGCACGAAGGTGCGAAAGCCCATCGTCTGCAGGAGCTCCTGCGCGACCTTGACCTCCAGGGTGCGGTCGCCGCCCGGCTCGGGCGTGAGCGAGACCCGGATCGTGTCGCCGATGCCTTCCTGCAGCAGCACCCCCATGGCGGCGGACGACGCCACGACGCCCTTGGAGCCCATGCCGGCCTCGGTGAGGCCGAGATGCAGGGCGTAGTCGGAGCGCCGCGCCAGCATGCGGTAGACGGCGATCAGCTCCTGCACGGCCGAGACCTTGGCGGACAGGATGATCCTGTCCTTGGGCAGGCCGATCTCCTCGGCGCGCTGCGCCGACAGCAGCGCCGACTGCGCCATCGCCTCGCGGGTCACCGCGCGGGCGTCGAGCGGCGTCGCCGACGCGGCGTTGAGGTCCATGAGATGCGTCAGCAAGGCCTGGTCGAGCGAGCCCCAGTTCGCGCCGATCCTGACCGCCTTGCCGTACCGGATGGCGAGCTCGACGATGGCGCCGAACTGGCGGTCCTTCTTCTCCTTGAAGCCGACATTGCCCGGGTTGATCCGGTATTTGTCGAGCGCCTGGGCGCAGGCCGGATGGTCGGCCAGGAGCTTGTGGCCGATATAGTGGAAGTCGCCCACGAGCGGGACGGACACGCCCCGCCGGTCGAGCCGCTCGCGGATATGCGGGACGGCGGCGGCGGCCTCATCCCGGTCCACGGTGATCCGGACCAGCTCGGAGCCGGCGCGCGCCAGCGCCGCCACCTGCGCCACCGTGGCGTCGATGTCGGCGGTGTCGGTGTTGGTCATGGACTGGACCACGACCGGCGCGCCGCCGCCGACCAGCACGGCGCCGACCCGGACCCCGACGGTGCGCAGGCGCTCCGCCGCGCCGGAGGCGACGGGCGGCGGCAGGCCCTCTTGCGGCGGCGCGCCCTGGAGCGGCGAACTGGCCTGCGGTGCGGCGATGGTCATGGCGAAGTCCTGACTCTCAAGCGGCTCGGCGACTCTTCGGGAAGGGGTGCGACAGGGCGCCGGCGCGGTCAAGCGCGACCCGCGCGCGTCGCCTGCGCCGGCTCGCCGCAATGGGCGCAGCAGCCGGCGAGTTCGATGACGTTGGCGCTGGGCCTGAAGCCCTGGGCCGCCGCCAGATGGGACAGCGCGCCGCGCAGTTCGTCGGAGACCGCCTCGTCCACCCCGCCGCATTCCTCGCAGATCATGAACACGACGAGATCGCCGGGCGCATGGTGGAAGGGGCAGGCGATGAAGGCGTTCCGGCTCTCCAGCTTGTGGACGAAGCCGTTCTCCAACAGGAAATCGAGCGCCCGGTAGACCGTGATGGGGGCGAGCCGCTTGGCACCGCCCTCCGCGGCCAGGCGGTCGATGAGGTCGTAGGCGCTCATGGGCCGGTGCGTGGCGTAGAGCGCGTTGAGCACCTGACGGCGGATCGGCGTGAGCCGCAGGCCGCGCGCTGCGCAGGCGCTCTCCGCCTCGGCGAGGGCGGCCGGGCCTCGGGCGGCGTGGTCCTGCGCATGGGCGCAGCCGCCCTCGCCGGGATGGTGCGCGTGCTCGTGATGATGGCCCGCTCGGGGCAGGGCGTGTTCGGCCATGAGGTCCTCTACGCCCCTTTATGTAGCACGCCCGCCCGCCGCAGCCACCTGCAACGCGGCCATGCCTTGACTTCATGCTGCAGCGCCACAGAAAAAGGTGCGGGGGTTTGCTGCGCCTGCGAACACGCGTCGCGTCCAGCCAGGAGTTCTCTCATGTCGCTCGCCAACAAGACCGCCGTCGTCACGGGCTCCACGTCCGGCATCGGGCTCGCCATCGCCCGCGCCCTCGCCAAGGACGGGGCGAACGTCGTCATCAACGGCTTCGGCGACGCCGCCGCGATCGAGGCCGAGCGGGTTGGGATCGAGGCCGAGTTCGGCGTCAAGGCCGCCTATTCGGCCGCCGACATGACGAAGCCGGACGAGATCGCCGCCATGATCGCGCAGGCCGAGGCCCGCTTCGGGTCCGTCGACGTGCTGGTGAACAACGCCGGCATCCAGTTCGTCGCCCCGATCGAGGAGTTCCCGGTCGACAAGTGGAACGCCATCCTGGCGATCAACCTGTCCGCCGCCTTCCACGCCATCCGGGCCGCCGTCCCGGGCATGAAGGCGCGCCGATGGGGGCGCATCATCAACACCGCCTCGGCCCATTCGCTCGTGGCCTCGCCCTACAAGGCCGCCTACGTCACCGCCAAGCACGGGCTGGCGGGGCTGACCAAGACGGCGGCGCTGGAGCTGGCCACCTTCGGGGTGACGGCGAACTGCATCTCGCCCGGCTATGTGTGGACGCCGCTGGTGGAGAAGCAGATCCCCGAGACCATGCAGGCCCGCGGCATGACGCGCGAGCAGGTGATCCACGACGTGCTGCTGCAGGCGCAGCCGACCAAGCAGTTCGTCACCGTCGAGCAGGTCGCCGCGCTGGCGCTGTTCCTGTGCGGCGACGCGGCCGCCCAGATCACCGGCGCCAATCTCTCGGTCGACGGCGGCTGGACGGCGGAGTGAGCATGAGCGCCTCTCCGGGCCGGAAGCCCGCCGCCCAGCCCAGGACCCCGGTCCCCACGCCGGCGGCGCGCAAGCGCGTCAACCTCGCCCTGCAGGGCGGCGGGGCGCATGGCGCCTTCACGTGGGGCGTCCTCGACGCGCTGCTGGCGGACGGCCGGCTCGAGATCGAGGGCCTCAGCGGGACCAGCGCGGGAGCGATGAACGCCGCCATGGTGGCCTGCGGAATCGCCGGCGGCGGACCCGACGCGGCGCGGCGCAAGCTGGCGGCGTTCTGGCGCGCGGTCGCCATCGACGGGGAGCTGCAGGGGCCGCAGCGGGCGATCTTCGACATGCTCCTGGGCGCATGGCGGCTCGGCTCGAACGGCGGCGCCGGCTGGTTCGGCTCCTTCACGCCGCCCATGCTGTCGCCCTCGGAGTTCAATCCGCTCGACATCAACCCGCTGCGCGCGGTGGTGGAGCGCCACATCGACTTCGCCCGCGTGCGCGAGCATGCCGAGCCGAAGCTCTTCGTGGCGGCCACCAACGTGCACACCGGCAAGGTGAGGGTGTTCCGGGGCGATGAGCTCACCGCCGACATGCTCATGGCGTCGGCGGCGCTGCCGACGCTGTTCAAGGCCGTGGAGGTGGACGGGCAGCCCTTCTGGGACGGCGGCTACATGGGCAACCCGGTGCTGTTCCCGTTCTTCACCGAGACGAAGACCGAGGACATCATCCTGGTCCAGATCAACCCGATCAGCCGAAACGAGACGCCCGAGAGCAGCCACGACATCCTGGAGCGGGTGAACGAGATCACGTTCAACGCCTCGCTGCTGCATGAGCTGCGCGCGATCGACTTCGTGCGCCGGCTGCTCGACGCCGGCCGGCTGAAGGACACGCACTACAAGCGGATCCGGATGCACCGCATCGAGGCGCAGGACGAGTTGCGCCATTTCGGCGCCTCGTCGAAGCTGCAGGCGGACTGGGCGTTCTTCACCCAACTGCACGACATCGGCCGGCAGGCCGGCCGCCGCTTCCTCAAGCAGCATTTCGACGCCATCGGGGTGGACGGCACGCTCGACCTGCAGGCCGAGCTGGCCTGACGCCGTCAGCCCTTCGCGTCGGCGAAGCGCCAGACGGTGGTGCGCTTGACCTCGGCGTCCTCGAGGTCGCGGGTGGTGGGCACCTGATAGGCGGCCAGGGCGACCAGCCGGTCCTTGGGAAGGTAGCTGCGGCCGGGGTCGCCCAGCAGCACCGTCGCTCCGCGACGGGCGAGGCCCTCCAGCCACGCGGTCGCGGCGGAGGCCATGTCGCGCTCGTAGCAGACGTCGCCCGCCAGGACGACGTCCCAGCCCCGGTCCTGCCCGACGACGTCGCCGAGGGCGGCCTCGATCGAGACGCCGTTGGCGCGGGCGTTGAGCGCGATCGCCGCCAGCGCGAAGGCGTCGATGTCGGTCGCCTCGACTTGCGCGGCCCCCGCCATCGCGGCCGCGATCCCGGCCAGGCCCGAGCCGGAGGCGAAGTCCAGCACCCGCCGGCCCCGGACCGCCTCCGGATGGTCCAGGATCCAGCGGGCCAACGCCTGCCCGCCGGCCCAGGCGAAGGCCCAGAAGGGCGGCGCGAGTCCGATCTCGCCGAGCTCCTCCTCGGTCTTCGACCACAGCTCGGTCGCCACGGTGGCGACATGGAGCCGGATCTCCGGCGCATGCGGGGTGGGCAGGAGCTCGGTGTTGAGGCGGATGAACTCCGCCCGGTCGAGAATCGGGGTTGCGCTGGTCACGCAGGATCTCCGCGGCCCCGCGCTCGCGCGCCCCGGACGGGACGGCGCGGCCTGGGGGCGCCTGCCGTGATACCATCCGGCGCGGCGGGAGTCCGGCGGGTCCGGCGACCCTCGAAGGTTCGCCCGGAATACGCGGCCAAAGGCTCTAGCCACGCTTGTCCGATGCCTGTATAAGCCCGGCTTCGAATTTGCGGCTGGCGGCCGAAGGCCTGTTCACGCCCGATCGCCACCCCTGACACGCCGGAGAGTTCCATGGCCGTTCCGAAGCGAAAGACGTCTCCCATGAAGCGCGGGTTCCGCCGGTCGGCGGACGCGCTCGCCAACCCGACCTATGTCGAGGACAAGGATTCGGGCGAGCTGCGCCGTCCCCACCACATCGACCTGAAGACCGGCATGTATCGCGGTCGCCAGGTGCTGAAGGTCAAGACCGAGGCGTAAGCCGCCGCGGGCGGCTCCTGCGGGAGCCGCTTCGCTCAGGCGACGACGTCGAGGCCGGCGCGAGCCGCGGGCCTGCGCAACACCGACGAAGACCGATACGCGGCGGCGCCCTCATCCGGCGCCGCTCTGCGTTTGGCGCGCTGCGACGGAAGAGCCTCGCGCATGGCGACGAGCTGCGCCAGGAACGCCGCGTCGGGGCGCCGCGCGCCCGGCGGGCTCTCGGACTCCCGGGCCGGTTCGGCGCGCGCCGGATCGAGCGGCGCGATCACCGCGACGGCCCGACCTTGCTGCTCGACCTCGCCCATCCGGATCTTCCCTGTTCGTCTCGAAACGAAACGGCCCCCTGCGGGTTCCAGGGGGCGTTGCAAGAGCCTTGCCTCACGCTCCCGGCTCGCCTTAACCCCGCCTTAACCTTCGCTCCTTCACCGTGGGTCCGCAACGGCGCGAGACGCCTGGCTTGTGGACGGCGCAGCTCTCCAGCCTGCGGATGACGAGGCTTTCGGCCCATGGACGACCGGCGAGACGGAGCCTCTGGGACGCCCTCCCGGTCGGAAGACCTCGTGGCGGCGACGATCGCCGACCTGCGGATGGTGCTGAGCTCCATCGGCGAGACGCTCTACACCTGGAACATTGCCTCCGACGAGATCGCGTGGGGCGGCAACGCGCCCGCGCTGTTCGGCTTTCCGGACGCCACGACGATCGCGTCCGGGCGGGCCTATGCGCGGCTGATCGCGCCGGATTCGGGCTCGTCGCGCTATGAGGCGGTGACGCGCTCGGGCCAGCGCGACGACGGGCATGGCGCGCCCTTCCAGACCACCTACGCGGTCAAGGCCGGCAAGGGGCCGCCTCTCTGGGTGCAGGACACCGGCCGGTGGTTCGCGGGCGCGGACGGCCGTCCCGTGCGCGTCCACGGGGTGGTCCGCGTGGTGCCCGAACCCGTGCTGGACACCGCGGCGAGCGGCGTGGACGACCTGACGGGCGCGATGACGCGGGCGCAGTTCGCCGAGGCCCTGGGCGAGGAGATCGCGCTGGCGCGCCGCCAGCAGCGCTCGCTCGGGGTGACGCTGATCGGCATCGAGGGGCTGGCCGACATCAACGAGGCGTTCGGCCTCGACGCCGCCGATGAGGTGATCGCCGGGACGGCGCAGCGCCTGCGGGCGGTCATGCGCAGGGGCGACAGCCTGGCGCGCTACTCGGGCAACAAGCTCGCCGTGATCCTGATGGGCTGCGGCGAGGAGCAGATGCCGATCGCGGCGCAGCGCTTCGTCGACGCGGTGCGGGCTGAGCCGATGCCGACCTCGGCCGGGCCGATCGGCGCGTCGGTGCGCATCGGCGGCATCCTGCTGCCGCGCTTCGGGCAGACCGCCGCGCAGGCCATGCAGCATGTCGAGGAGGCGCTGAACGACGCCAAGCTGTCGCCCAGCCGCAGCTTCGTGGCCTTCGCGCCGGATCGCCGCCGCGACGCCCGGCGCCAGAGCAACCGCCGCTTCACCGACGAGATCCTGGCCGCGCTCAACGACAGGCGGGTCACCATGGCGCTGCAGCCGATCGTGGAGGCGGGCTCACGCAAGACCGCCTATCACGAGGCGCTGGTGCGGGTGGTGGGACGCGACGGCGCGCTGCTGCCGGCCTCGCAGGTCGTGCCGGTGGCCGAGAAGCTCGGCCTCGTGCAGCTGATCGACCACCGGATGCTGGACCTGGTGATCGCCGAGCTGGCCGAGCTGCCCGCCGCGCAGCTCTCCCTCAACGTGTCCAGCGCCACCCTGCGCCAGCCCGACTGGGTGGAGGCGCTCTCCGGGCGCCTCTGCTCCGCGCCCGACATCGCCCGCCGCCTGGTGGTGGAGATCACCGAGACCTGCGCGATCGAGGATCTGCAGGCGACGCAGCGCGCCATCGAGGCCATGCGGGCGCTGCAGATCCGGGTGGCGATCGACGATTTTGGCTCGGGCCACACCTCGTTCCGCCATCTGCGCGACCTGAACGTCGACCTCATCAAGATCGACGGCGCCTTCGTGCAGAATCTCGGCCGCTCCACCGACGACCGCTTCTTCGTCCGGACGCTGGTCGATCTCGCCCGCCATCTCGGCGTGCCGACCGTGGCCGAGTGGGTGCAGGACGAGGAGACGGCCCGCATCCTCGAGGGATGGGGCGTGGACTACCTGCAGGGAGAGCTGTTCGGCCAGACGGTCAGGCCCGTCACGCCCGCCGGGCCGGCCCTGACCGCGGCGCTGATCTGACGCGCCGCCGGAGCGGGTCAGCCTGACAGCTTGTCGAGGCGCTTCTGCACGTCGGAGAGCTGCCGCTTCAGCTGCTCGAGCTCGCCGGCTTCGGTCTCCGCGGACTTCGCCGCGGGGGCGCCCGGCTGGGCGGCGGCGTCGTCGCCGGGGATCGGGAAGGGCGTGAACATCTTCAGCGCGTCCCGGAACACGGTCATGTTCTTCTGGACCTGCTCCTCCATCGCGCTGAACGCGGCGGAGCCGAACGTATTCGGGCCGAAGGTCGTCGACAGATGATCGCGGAACTTCTGCTGGTTCTGGGTCAGCATCTGGATGGAATGCTCCAGATAACTGGGCACCAGCGCCTGCATGCTGTCGCCGTAATACCGGATCAGCTGGCGCAGGAACGCGATGGGAAGCAGGTTCTGCCCGCTCTTTCCTTCCTGCTCGAAGATGATCTGGGTCAGAACGGAGCGGGTGATGTCCTCGCCGGTCTTGGCGTCGAAAACAACGAAGTCTTCGCCCTTCTTCACCATGCCGGCCAGGTCGTCGAGCGTGACGTAAGTGCTCGTGCCGGTGTGGTATAGACGCCGATTGGCGTATTTCTTGATGACGGTCGGTTGCTTTTCGGTGGCCATTGTCTTCGCTGAACAAACGCCTCGGGCGGAGGCCGGCGCTCTATCCCAGACGATAAGCCGTTCTGCGCAACGCACAACCCGTATAATGAGACTTTGGTCAATAGATGGGCGAATCCGCCACCAAAGGCTGAGACGCTGGGCGCCCGCGCGTCTTGACGCTGCGCAAAGCGCGTCGGAAAGATGCCGTTAACATCCGGACGAGAGCGAGCACGCGCTCCCGCAGGCGGACGTCACATCCAGGAGGAAGCAACATGGCGGCAACCGACATCGTGATCGTGAGCGCGGCGCGCACGGCCGTGGGTTCATTCAACGGCGCCTTCGCGAACACGCCCGCCCACGAGCTGGGCGCGGCGGCCGTGAAGGCCGCCATCGAGCGCGCCGGCGTCGCCGCCGACGAGGTGGACGAGGTCATCCTCGGCCAGATCCTCGCAGCCGGCCAGGGCCAGAACCCGGCCCGCCAGGCCGCCATGAAGGCCGGCGTGCCGCAGGAGAAGACCGCCTGGGGCCTGAACCAGCTCTGCGGCTCCGGCCTGCGCGCGGTGGCCATCGGCATGCAGCAGATCGCCAATGGCGACGCCAAGGTGATCGTGGCCGGCGGCCAGGAGAGCATGTCGCAGGCGCAGCACGCGGCCCACCTGCGCAACGGCCAGAAGATGGGCGAGCTGAAGCTCGTCGACACGATGCTGAAGGACGGCCTGCTGGACGCGTTCCACGGCTACCACATGGGCAACACGGCCGAGAACGTCGCCACCAAGTGGCAGCTGACGCGCGAGGAGCAGGACCGCTTCGCCACGGCCTCGCAGAACAAGGCCGAGGCGGCCCAGTCCGGCGGCAAGTTCAAGGACGAGATCGTCCCGTTCACGGTCGCGTCCCGCAAGGGCGACATCGTCGTCGACAAGGACGAGTATATCCGCCCCGGCACCACCTATGACGCGATCGCCAAGCTGCGGCCGGCCTTCTCCAAGGACGGCACCGTGACGGCCGGCAACGCCTCCGGCATCAATGACGGCGCCGCCGCGCTGGTGATCATGACGGCCGCCGAGGCGCAGCGCCGCGGGCTCACGCCGCTGGCCCGCATCGCCTCCTGGGCGACCGCCGGCGTCGATCCGGCCGTGATGGGGACCGGCCCGATCCCGTCCTCCCGCAAGGCGCTCGAGAAGGCCGGCTGGAAGGTCGGGGACCTCGACCTGATCGAGGCCAACGAGGCCTTCGCCGCCCAGGCCATCGCGGTCAACAAGGACATGGGCTGGGACACCGACAAGGTGAACGTCAATGGCGGCGCGATCGCGATCGGCCATCCGATCGGCGCCTCGGGAGCCCGCGTGCTCGTCACCCTGCTGCACGAGATGAACCGCCGCGACGCCAAGAAGGGCCTGGCGACGCTGTGCATCGGCGGCGGCATGGGCATCGCCATGTGCCTGGAGCGCTAAGCTCCGGCTCGACGGCTCGACGGACCGGGGGACGCCCCCGGCCCGCGGCTGAACCAGGCCGCAGACGGGCGGCAGGCCCGCGTCGCGGACCAATCAGGGAGAGGAAGACGCCATGGCGAGAGTTGCACTGGTTACGGGAGGCACGCGCGGCATCGGCGCGGCCATCAGCAAGGGGCTGAAGGCCGCCGGCTTCAACGTCGCGGCGAACTACGCCGGCAACGACGAGGCCGCGCAGGCCTTCAAGGCCGAGACGGGCATCCCGGTGTTCAAGTGGGACGTCGGCGACTTCGACGCGAGCGCGGCCGGCGTCGCCCAGGTCGAGGCCGAGCTCGGCCCGATCGACGTGCTGGTCAACAACGCCGGCATCACCCGGGACGGCTTCTTCCACAAGATGACCAAGGACCAGTGGTCGGCCGTCATCCGCACCAACCTGGACAGCCTGTTCAACGTCACCCGCCCGGTCTGGGAGGGGATGCGCAACCGCAGCTTCGGGCGCGTGATCGTCATTTCGTCGATCAACGGCCAGAAGGGCCAGATGGGCCAGGTGAACTATTCGGCCTCCAAGGCCGGCGATCTCGGCTTCGTCAAGGCGCTGGCCCAGGAGGGCGCGGCGAAGAACATCACCGTCAACGCCATCTGCCCCGGCTATATCGGGACCGAGATGGTGCGCGCCATCGACGAGAACGTGCTGAAGACCCGGATCATTCCGCAGATCCCGGTGGGCCGCCTCGGCGAGCCGGAGGAGATCGCCCGGATCGTGGCCTTCCTGGCCTCGGACGACGCCGGCTTCATCACCGGCTCCACCATCTCGGCCAATGGCGGGCAGGCGATGACCTGAGGTCCGTTTCCGGCTTCGCATCGGGCGCTTGCGCCCGGTGCGGGCCTGACGGCCCGCGGTCCCGATCGGCGCTTTTCATGCCGGCGCGGAATGGCTAGACCTGCGCGGTGAACGCGCCGCCCCTGAACGTCACCCCCGCACGCTCCTCCTTCGCCGCGACCCTGTCAGGGTTCGGGGCCATCCTGCTGTGGTCGTCGCTGGCCCTGATGACGGCGGCGTCCGGGACGGCTCCGCCCTTTCAGCTGGCCGCCATGACCTTCGCGATCGGCGGCGCGATGGGGGCGCTGAGCTGGGTCGCGCGGCCCGCCGCGGCGCGCAGCCTGGCGCAGCCCTGGCCCGTCTGGCTGCTGGGGGTGGGCGGCCTCTTCGGCTATCACGCGCTCTATTTCGCCGCGCTGCGCCTGGCGCCGCCGGCCGAGGCCGGGCTGGTGGCCTATCTGTGGCCCCTGCTCATCGTGCTGTTCTCCGCCCTCTTGCCCGGCGAAAGACTGAAGCCTGCCCACGTGGCCGGGGCGCTGATGGGCCTCGCCGGCGTAGCGGTGCTGATCGCCGGCCGCACGGGCGGGCTGTCGCTCGATCCGCGCTACGCGCCCGGCTACGGGCTCGCCTTGGCCTGCGCCTTCGTGTGGTCGGGCTATTCGGTGTTGTCGCGGCGCTTCGGCGCGGTGCCGACCGACGCTGTGGTGGGATTCTGCCTGGCCACCGCGGCGTTGTCGCTGGCGTGCCATCTCGCCTTCGAGACCACCGTCTGGCCGGCGGGCGCGACGCAATGGTTCGCCATCGTCGGGCTCGGCCTCGGCCCGGTCGGGGCGGCGTTCTACCTGTGGGACCACGGCGTGAAGCACGGCGACATCCGGCTCCTCGGCGTCGCGTCCTACGCCGCGCCGGTGCTGTCCACCATCATCCTGGTGGCGGCGGGCTTCGCCTCGGCGACCTGGTCGCTGGCCGCCGCGACGGCGCTGATCGTCGCCGGCGCGCTGCTGGCCAGCCTGGACGCGCTGCGCCGGCGCTGAGCGGCTTTCAGAGCGTCACGTAGGAATAGCGGTAGGCCTCGCGGAACCCGAACTCCCGGTAGAGCGCCACCGCCGGCGCGTTGGCGGCGACGACCTGCAGATAGGCGCGCATCGCGCCCTGCGCCCTCGCCCAGGCCAGCAGCGCCTCCATGAGGGTGCGGCCGTGGCCCTGCCGGCGCGACGCCGGGTTGGTGCAGACGTGGAAGATCCCGGCGACGCCCCTCTCGCACGCGACGCGGCCGAAGGCGGCGGGTCCGTCCTGCGCGAAGGCCGTGGCGAAGCCCTGGGGCATCCGCACGGCGCTCACCAGCCGCCCGATCAGCCGCCGCTCGTCCAGGCTCGCTCCGGAGGCGGCCATGCCGTCGAGCCAGCCCTCGGTGACGTGGTCCAGGATCGAGACCGGGGCGGGCGGCTCGAAGCGGCCCACCGGGGCGACCATCACCGATGTGGCGTCCTGGCCGACGTCGAAACCCATCCCGGCGAGTTCGCGCGCGGGCTCCTCGCCGGCGAGCGGGGTGAGCCGCACCGTGCAGGGAACGTCGCGCTGGGCGCACAGCTTGCGGGCGAGCGCGAGCGTCTCGCCGAAACGCCCCGGCTCGGGCTTGACGGCGGTCAGCGAGTTGACCCTGCGGGACCGCGACCCTGGCGCGAAGCGCAGCTCCCAGCCATGCACGGCGACATATTCGGGCGCCGGCCAGGCGCGGGCGCTGTGGCGCTCCAGCGCGGCCGTCAGGGCCAGCGCGGGGTCGGGACGGGTCTCGGCGGTCATGTCCGCCATGGGCGGCTCCTCACGATTGAGGCTCAGGCGCGCCGCGGCGTCGGACGCCAGTCCGGCGGGGCGAGCTCGAAGCCGGAGAACTCGAATCCGGGCGCGACCGTGCAGCCGACCAGCGTCCAGGCCCCCAGGCTGACGGCGGTCTGCCAGCAGCCGGCCGGAACCACGATCTGCGGCCGCTGGCCGACGCGCAGATGCGGGCCGAGATGATGCGCGGACGCGTCATGGCCGTTGGGCGACAGGGTGATCACCAGCGGCGCCCCGGCGTAATAGTGCCAGGTCTCGACCGCGTCCACCCGATGCCAAGCCGACACGTCTTCGGCGCGCAGCAGGAAGTAGATCAGCGTGGAGGCGGCGCGCCCGTCGGGCCCGCGCTGCGGGTCGCGGAAGGTCTCCCGGAAGAAGCCGCCCTCGGGGTGCGGCTCCAGGCCGAGCAGGGCGACGATCTCGGCCGCCGTCATGGACTGGTCCTCGCCGCGCACGCTCACGCCCGGTTCTTGCGCTCGCGCAGCTCCGTGAAGACCTCGAGCGGGGTTCGGCCCGCCATGCCGACGGCCGCGGCCACCGCCGGGTCGCCGGCGCGAAGGAACGGATTGGTCGCCTTCTCGCGGCCGATGGTGGTCGGCAGCGTGAAGGCGCCGGCGGCGCGCAGCTGCTCGACCTCGGCGGCCCGGGCCTTGAGGGCGGAGTTGTCCGGGTCCACGGTCAGCGCGAAGCGCGCGTTGGACAGCGTGTATTCGTGCCCGCAATAGACGCGGGTCTCGTCCGGAAGGGCCGCGAGCTTGCCCAGCGACTTGAACATATCGGCGGGCGTGCCCTCGAACAGCCTGCCGCATCCGAGCGAGAACAGCGTGTCGCCGGAGAACAGCAGCCGCTCCTCCGGGAAGTGATAGTTGATGTGGTTGCGGGTGTGCCCGGGCGTCTCGATGACGGTCGCGCCGAGCGACCCGACGATGACGGCGTCGCCCTCGTTGAGCCCGCGGTCCATGCCGGGGATGCGGTCCTGGTCCTTGGCGGGACCGATCACGCGGGCGCCGGTGCGCGCCTTCAGGCCCGGGATGGCGGCGATGTGGTCGTCATGGTGATGGGTCACCAGGATGTGGGTCAGCGTCCACCCGGCCTCGTTCAGCGCGTTCAGGATGGGCTCCTCCTGGCAGGCGTCGATGGACGCCGTCGCCCCGGTCGAGGGATCATGCAGCAGCACCCCGAAATTGTCGGACGCGACGATGAACTGGCGGATTTCGGCGGGCATGGGTCACCTGTGGGGGATCGGGCCGCCCCGAGGGCGGCCATGGAACGGGCGTGTCAGGCGCTTATTGTCGGGTGGCGCCTTGCATCCGGCAATGGCGTTCTGCTTCATGGCTGCCGCCCACCGGAGCGCAAGCGCGCATGACGCCATCGTCCATGATCGGTCCGCCATGAGTCTCGACGTCGTCGATCTGCGGACCTTCTACTCCGGCCCGCTCGGCGCCGTGGCCCGGCGCCTGCTCGGCCGCGCCATCCGGACGCGATGGGAGAACGTGTCCGGCATGGCGGTGCTGGGGATCGGCTACGCCACGCCCTATCTGGACGCCTTCACGCATGAGGCGGAGCGGACCATCGCCGTCATGGGCGCGGCGCAGGGCGTGGTGAACTGGCCGCCCAACGGGCTGTCGGCGACCGCGCTGGCGGAGCTGGACATGATGCCCCTGCCGGACGCGTCCATGGACCGCATCCTGGTCGTGCATGCGCTGGAGACGGGCGAGAGCCCGCGCGAGCTGCTGTCGGAGATGTGGCGCATCCTCAACCCCGGCGGACGGCTGATCATCGTCGCCCCGAACCGGCGCGGCCTGTGGGCGCGCATGGACACCACCCCCTTCGGGCAGGGCCAGCCCTTCTCGCGGGGACAGCTCACCGGCGTGCTGCGGGAGGCGCTGTTCTCGCCCGTCCACTGGGCCGAGGCGCTCTATGTGCCGCCAATTCCGCGCCGGGCCTTCCTGAAGTCGGCCATCGCGTGGGAGCGCGTGGGGGTGACGCTGGCGCTGCCTTTCGCCGGCGTCCACATCATCGAGGCGACGAAAACGCTGTACCGGCCGGTGGCGGTGCGGCAGGCCCGGCGCGTCGCGACCCGGATGCGCCCCGTGCTGGCGCCCGCGCCCGCGTCCCGGCTGCCGGACCCGGCGCGCATGGCGTCGCTTGACTAACAGGGCGCGGCGGGCCACTTATCCGCCGCCCAGCCTCCCCCAATGCGGGGCTTGTTTTCACCGGGCGGATCACCTCCGCCCCCAGCGACAGGCGCCGACATTCGCCCGATGCGAAGCTATCTCGACTTTGAAAAGCCCGTCGCGGAGCTCGAGGCCAAGGCCGACGAGTTGCGCAGCGTCGCCGAAAGCAGCGGCTCGCCCGCGCTGGCCAAGGAGATCGAGCAGCTCGAGGCGAAGGCCGGGGCCCAGCTGAAGGACCTCTACGCGGCCCTGACCCCGTGGCAGAAGACCATGGTGGCGCGCCATCCGCTGCGGCCGCATTTCGTCGACTACCTGTCTGCCCTGATCGAGGACTTCACGCCGCTCGCCGGCGACCGGGTCTTCGGCGAGGACGAGGCCATCATCGGCGGCTTCGGGCGGTTCCGCGGCCAGTCGGTCTGCGTGATCGGACAGGAGAAGGGCGCGGACACCGAGACCCGCCTCAAGCACAATTTCGGCATGGCCATGCCGGAGGGCTACCGCAAGGCCGCCCGCCTGATGGAGCTCGCCGACCGTTTCGGCCTGCCGGTGCTGAGCTTCGTCGACACCGCCGGCGCCTATCCGGGCATCGGCGCGGAGGAGCGCGGACAGGCCGAGGCCATCGCCCGGTCCACGGACGCGTGCCTGGCGCTGGGGGCGCCCAATGTCGCGCTGGTGATCGGCGAGGGCGGATCGGGCGGCGCGGTGGCGATCGCCAGTTGCAACACCGTGCTGATGCTGGAGCACGCCATCTACACGGTGGCGTCGCCGGAGGCCTCTGCGTCCATCCTGTGGCGCGACAGCGCGCGGGCGCAGGACGCCGCCACCAACATGAAGATCACCGCGCAGGACCTGCTGAAATTCGGCGTCATCGACGGCATCGTGCCCGAGCCGGCCGGCGGGGCGCACCGCGATCCCGATGCGGCCGTGCAGGCGGCCGGACAGGCGCTCGAAGCCGAGCTGGCGCAGCTCACAGGCTTTTCCCGGGACGAGATTCGTGCCAAACGTGCTGAGAAGTTTCTGGCCGTAGGCCGGAAGCTCTAGCCAAGGCGCGCCAGACGCCAGGCTGTTAAGACTCGGTTCACCACGCTGGCGCAAGCCTGCAACCGCCGGTAAGGTTCCGTAAAGGTTGACGGTTCTAATCGAGCGCAGGGGTCGCAACGACGATCTCGAGGATTGCCTGATGTCGATGACGCTGTCCCAGATATCGAAGCTTCGGGCGTCTTTCGCCCGCGCTCCGCTCGCCCGCCTCGCCGTGCTGGGCGTGGCGGGAGCGTTCCTTGCGGGCTGCAACGCCGAGTCCGGACGCTATCCGGCGCGCGCCTACGCGCCGATCCCGTCCGACACGCTGGCCCTCATGGCGAGCCAGGGCGCCACGCGCAGTTCTCCGGTCCTGATCCGCGCCTACAAGAAGGAATCCGAGATCGAGGTCTGGAAGCAGAACTCGGCCGGCCAGTACGCGCTCATCAAGACCTACCCGATCTGCCGCTGGTCGGGGCAGCTCGGACCCAAGAAACGCGAAGGGGACCGTCAGGTTCCCGAGGGCTTCTACCAGGTCACCGCGGCCCAGATGAATCCGAACTCGGCCTACTGGCTGAGCTTCAACGTCGGCTACCCGAACCCGATGGAACGCGCCATGGGCCGCAACGGCGGCGACATCATGGTGCACGGGACCTGCTCGTCGCGCGGCTGCTTCGCGATGACGAACGAGCAGATCGAAGAGATCTACGCGGTCATGCGCGAGTCCCTCAACGGGGGCCAGAAGGCGGTTCAGTTCCAGTCCTATCCGTTCCGGATGACGGCGGAGAACCTCGCCAAGTTCCGCCACGACCCGAACATGCCCTTCTGGAAGAACCTGAAGGAAGGCAGCGATCATTTCGAGGTCACCAAGCAAGAGCCGAAGGTGGCCTATTGCGGCGGCAAATACGTGTTCGACGCCGACGGCGCCCAGCGCCTCGACCCGACCGGCGCCTGCCCGGCCATCAAGATGGACGAGGGCGTCGCCCAGGCGGTGGCCGCCAAGGACCGGCAGGACCAGGAGAAGGTCGCCGAGCTCGTCAGCAAGGGCGTGGCGGCGGTCCGCGTGCAGTACGCCGACGGCGGCCAGCACATGTCCTACCGCACCGGCCGCTACGCCGCCTCCGCCGGCTCCGACGACCGCTATGCGGCCGCCGCGATGACCCCGGTCAAGATGGCGTCGATGGGCGACATCAGCCGCCCCGAGGCGGTCGACGCGGTCGAGGAATACGCCGTCGACGAGCGCGGGCAGCGCAAGCAGGCCCCGGTCTCCGTGGCGCAGGCCGAGCCGGCAGCCGCCAAGGCTTCTGTCGAAAAGGCTCCTGTCGAAAAGGCTCCCGCCGAGAAGGCCGCGGTCGCCAAGGCGGCCCCGGCCAAGAGCGAACCCGCCAAGGCCGTGGCGTCGCACGAGGCCGACAAGGCCCGGTGGACGGTCGCGGCCGTCCAGCCGGCGGCCCCTGTCGCCGCCGCGGCGCTCGCGCCGGCCCCGGCGCCGTCGGGCGCCTTCAGCGCCATCGGCTCGCTGTTCGGATCCCGGTCCGAGGGCGGGGTCGCATCCGCCTCCGCCGCGCCGGCAAAGGCGGGCGAGAGCGAGGGACGGCCCTTCTACAAGCGCTGGCTCGGCGTCGGCGCCGACGAGCAGGCCTCCGCGCCCGTGTCCAGCGAGCCCGCCCAGCCGCAGCCCGTCAAGGCGCCGCTGCCGCCGCGGCGGCAGGCCAAGGCTCCCGACGCGCCGCCCCAGCGGCAGGCTTCGCTGCAGCAGTAAGGTCCGGGCGACCGCGAGACACAGCAAAAAGGCCGGCTTCGCGCCGGCCTTTTTCATGTCTGGATGATCAGGGCAGGGCGGGCCCGGGGCCCGCGCCGCGCGTCAGGCGATGGCGCCGTGGCAGTGCTTGTACTTCTTGCCCGAGCCGCAGGGGCAGGGCTCGTTGCGGCCGACGCGGCCCCAGGTCGACGGGTCGTTCGGATCGCGCTGCGCCGCCGGGACCGGCTCGTCCGCCTGGAAGCCGAGCTGCATGGCCGCCCGCGTATGCACGTCCATGGGGGCCATCTCGTTCTCGCCGGTCAGCGGATCGAGATGGGTGGCCTGCATGGGCGGCAGCTCCTGCTGGGGCGGGGCGTCGAACATCACCTCCACCCGCATCAGCTGGGCGGTGACCTGCTCGCGCAGATGCGTGATCAGGCCGTCGAACAGCTCGAAGGCTTCCTGCTTGTACTCGTTCAGCGGGTCGCGCTGGGCCATGGAGCGCCAGCCGATGACCTGCCGGAGATGGTCCAGCGTGACGAGATGCTCGCGCCACAGGTGATCGAGCATCTGGAGCAGCACCTGCTTCTCCACATAGGTCATCACCTCGGCGGTGTTCTTCTCGATGCGCCCCTCATAGGCCTCGTCGGCGGCGGCCTTGATGCGCTCGCGGATCTCCTCGTCGGCGATCCCCTCCTCCTTGGCCCAGTCGCCGACCGGAACCTCCAGGTTGAGCAGGCGCTGCACGTCCTCGTCGAGGCCGGCGACGTCCCACTGCTCGGGATAGGCGGCCTCGGGGATGTGGCGGGCGACGAGGTCGTCGACGACGCCGTGGCGCATGTCGTCGATGGTGGCCCGCACGGTCTCCTCGGCCATGAACTCGCGGCGCTGCTCGAACACGACCTTGCGCTGGTCGTTCATGACGTCGTCGTATTTGAGGATGTTCTTGCGCATGTCGAAGTTGCGGGCTTCGACCTTCTGCTGCGCCTTCTCGATGGCCTTGTTGATCCAGGGATGGATGATCGCCTCATCCTCCTTCAGGCCGAGCTTCTGCAGCATGCCGTCCATGCGCTCGGACCCGAAGATGCGCATCAGGTCGTCCTGCAGCGACAGGAAGAACTTCGAGCGTCCGGGATCGCCCTGGCGGCCCGAACGGCCGCGCAGCTGGTTGTCGATGCGCCGGCTCTCGTGCCGCTCGGTGCCGACCACGTAGAGGCCGCCGGCGGCGAGCGCCTTCTGCTTGAGTTCGGCGACCTCCGCCCGGATGGCGGCGATCCGGCCGTCGCGGGCCTCGCCCTCGGGCAGGTCGACGAGCTCGTGGCGGATGCGCATGTCGGCGTTGCCGCCGAGCTGGATGTCGGTGCCTCGGCCGGCCATGTTGGTGGCGATCGTGACCGCGCCGGGCACCCCGGCCTGGGCCACGATGAAGGCCTCCTGCTCGTGGAAGCGGGCGTTCAGGACCGCGAAGGTCCGGGCCGGCTTGCCGTCGCGGGCGGCGCGGTAGAGCGGCTCCAGGGCGGTCGGATTGGAGAAGTCGATCAGCGTATAGCCCTGCTGGACCATGAAGTCGGCGAGCTGCTCGGACTTCTCGATGGAGGTGGTGCCGACCAGGATGGGCTGGCCCTTCTCGGCCGCGGCCTCGATCTCGCGCACGATCGCCTTCACCTTCTCGGCGGCGGTGCGATAGACCTCGTCGTCCTCGTCGAGGCGGCTGACCGTCAGGTTCGTCGGGATCTCGACGACCTCGAGCTTGTAGATGTCGAGGAACTCGTCGGCTTCGGTGGCCGCCGTGCCGGTCATGCCGGCGAGCTTCTTGTACAGACGGAAATAGTTCTGGAACGTGATGGAGGCCAGCGTCTGGTTCTCGGGCTGGACCTGCACGCGCTCCTTGGCTTCGAGCGCCTGGTGGAGGCCTTCCGAATAGCGGCGGCCCGGCATCATGCGGCCGGTGAACTCGTCGATGATGACGACCTCGCCGTTGCGCACGATGTAGTCCTTGTCGCGCTGGAACAGCGTGTGCGCGCGCAGCGCCTGGTTGACGTGATGCACCAGGGTGGCGTTGGCGGCGTCGTAGAGCGAGCCTTCCTTCAGCAGGCCCGCGCCCTCCAGCAGCTCCTCGATATGCTCGTTGCCGGCCTCCGTCAGGGACACGGCGCGCTGCTTCTCGTCGACCTCGTAGTCGCCCTTCACAAGCCGGGGCAGCAGGGCGTCGATGGAGTTGTAGAGCTCGGACCGGTCGTCCAGCGGGCCGGAGATGATCAGCGGCGTGCGCGCCTCGTCGACCAGGATCGAGTCCACCTCGTCGACGATCGCGAAGTTGTGTCCGCGCTGGACCATCTGGTTCAGCTCGTACTTCATGTTGTCGCGCAGGTAGTCGAAGCCGAACTCGTTGTTGGTGCCGTAGGTGATGTCGCAGGCGTAGGCTTCGGCCCGCTCCATGTCGTCCAGGCCATGCACGATGATGCCGACGCTGAGGCCCAGGAAGCGGTAGACCTGCCCCATCCACTCCGCGTCGCGGCGGGCCAGATAGTCGTTCACGGTGACGACGTGGACGCCCTTGCCGCTTAGCGCGTTCAGATAGGTCGGCAGGGTGGCGACGAGCGTCTTGCCCTCGCCGGTCTTCATCTCGGCGATCGAGCCTTCGTGAAGCACCATGCCGCCGATCAGCTGCACGTCGAAATGGCGCTGGCCGAGCACGCGCTTGGCCGCCTCGCGCACCGTGGCGAAGGCGGGCTCCAGGATGTCGTCGAGGCTCTTGCCCTCGGCGACCTGCCGCTTGAAGTCGTCCGTGCGGGCGCGAAGCTGCTCGTCCGTAAGGGCGGAGACTTCCGCCTCCAGCGCGTTGATGGCCGCGATCCGGGGACGGTACGTCTTGAGCCGTCGGTCGTTGGCCGAGCCGAACACCTTCTTGGCAAGTGCGCCGAACATCGAAGACCCTTCTAACGTCGAAAGCCGGCGAGACGGTCGGGACCGGTCGCCGGGGAGGGATTGTCGGAGGGGCTTATAGCGCCATCCGCGCCGAGACGCACGGCCCTTTAAGCTTTCAGGCGGAACGCCGGGGTCCGCCCGAGCGGCGCCGCGGCTTGGTCAAGATGGTGTCACGATGCGGGTTTTTCAAACGGGGGGAGGGGTGAGCGCGACAACACGACTTGCAAGCCGTTGCGCCATGCTCCACTTCTGCGCAGCGAAGCGCGCCCACCTGCGCTCCCGAGCGCCGAACCGGAATTGACCCTGATGATTGACGCGAAGCACGCATTCCGCCCAACCCCGTTCACGAGTTCGGCCAGGATCCTGACTCTCGCCGCCGTCGCGCTCGGGCTGGGGCTCGTCGCCGCGCAGGCCCAGACGGCTCCCGCGCCCGCCTCCGACAAGGTCGTGGCCACGGTGGACGGCCTCAAGATCACCGAGCGCGACCTGGAGCTGGCCGCCGAGGATCTCGGCGCCAGCATGCCGCAGATGCCCGAGCCGGCGAAGCGCGACTATCTGGTCGGCTACCTGTCCGACCTGAAGCTCGGCGCCCGCGCCGCCCGCGACGCCAAGGTGGGGTCGAACCCCGACTTCGAGACGAGGCTGGCCTACCAGCGCGACAAGCTCCTGCTCGACGAATATCTCGGCCAGGAGGCCAAGAAGGCCGTCAGCGAAGACAAGATGAAGGCGCTCTACGCCGACACCGTGAAGGACCTGAAGCCCGAGCCGGAGGTCCACGCGCGCCACATCCTGGTGGAGAAGGAGGAGGACGCCAAGGCGGCCGCCGAGCGCGTCAAGAAGGGCGAGGACTTCGCCAAGGTGGCGGCGGAGCTCTCCAAGGACCCGGGTTCGGGCAAGGAGGGCGGCGATCTCGGCTGGTTCGCGAAGGACCGCATGGTGTCGGAATTCGCCGACGCGGCCTTCAAGATGGAGCCCGGCCAGGTCTCCGAGCCGGTGAAGAGCCAGTTCGGCTGGCACGTCATCAAGGTGGAGGAGAAGCGGAACAAGCCGGTTCCCCCCTTCGAAGAGGTCAAGGACCAGATCCAGCAATATCTGACCCGCAAGGCCCAGACCGACATCGTCCTGGCGCTGCGCTCGAAGGGCAAGGTCGAGCGCCTCGACAAGCCCGCCGAGGCGGCCAAGCCGGCCGATGCGGCCAAGCCCGCAGACGCCGCGAAGCCGGCCGAGCCCAAGAAGCCCTGATCCCAGCCTGTCCACAGGACCGGGGGGCGCTCGTCCCCCGGTTCTCCACAGCCCTTCCCCATCCGGCTCCGCCCCGCTTCGGAGCCGCCGCCGGCCCGGCGGCCCTCCCGCTCCCCATCGCCCCATCGAGGCCCGTCATGGCGACCGCCGTCTCTCCGCTCGCCCCTGCGTCCTTCCCGGACCTGCCGCCCGTCGAAGGCGTCGCCTTCGCCACCGCGGCCGCCGGGATCCGCTACAAGGGACGCACCGACGTCCTGCTGCTGCGCCTGGCCGAGGGCACGACGGCGGCGGGCGTGTTCACCCGCTCGAAATGCCCCTCCGCGCCGGTCGACTGGTGCCGCAAGGCGCTGGCCGGCGGCAAGGCCCGCGGCCTGGTGGTCAATTCGGGCAACGCCAACGCGTTCACGGGCAAGACCGGCGCCGCCGCCGTGAAGCTCACCGCCGACATCGCCGCCAAGGCGCTGGGCTGCGCGCCGGGCGAGATCTTCCTGGCGTCGACGGGCGTCATCGGCGAGCCGCTGGACGCCAGCAAGTTCGAGGGCGTGCTGCAGGACTGCGCCGGCCGCGCCGTCGACGCGCCCTGGCTGGAGCCCGCCAAGGCGATCATGACGACCGACACCTATCCGAAGGGCGCGACCGCGAAGGCCAGCATCGGCGGCGTCGAGGTCGTGATCTGCGGAATCGCCAAGGGCGCGGGCATGATCGCGCCCGACATGGCCACCATGCTGTCCTTCGTGTTCACGGACGCGCCGATCGCCGCCGAGGCCCTGCAGGCGATGCTGTCGCGCTCGGTGAAGGGCTCGTTCAACGCCATCACGGTCGACAGCGACACGTCCACCTCCGACACGCTGATGCTGTTCGCCACCGGGGCCGCCGCGGCCAAAGGCTGCCCGCGCATCGACGAGGCCTCGGACCGGCGGCTCGCCGGCTTCCGCAAGGCGCTGGACGGCGTGCTGCTGGACCTCGCCCACCAGGTGGTGAAGGACGGCGAGGGCGCGCGCCACTTCGTCGGCGTCACCGTGGAGGGCGCGGTGAGCGCCTCCTCGGCGCGCCGCATCGCCAAGTCGATCGCCGACTCGCCGCTGGTGAAGACCGCCATCGCGGGCGCGGACGCGAATTGGGGCCGGGTGGTCATGGCCGTCGGCAAGGCGGGCGAACCGGCCGACCGCGACCGGCTCGCGATCTCCTTCGGCCCGCATCGCGTAGCGGTGAACGGCGCCCGCGACATGGCCTACGACGAGGAAAAGGTCTCCGCCTATATGGAGGGCCAGGACATCGACATCCGGGTCGACATCGGGCTGGGGAGCGGCAGGGCGACGGTGTGGACCTGCGACCTCACCAAGGAGTATGTCGAGATCAACGGCGATTACCGCAGCTGACGCGGCGGGCGCAACCCGACAAGCGCCAAGCTTGTGTTGTCCTGACCTGAGAGTCCGCCCAAGCTCCCGTCGAGGAGCCTGGCATGTCGAAACTTCCGGTGATCTTCTGCGCGGCCGCCCTGTTGCTGGGCGGCTGCCTGGTCCAGCAGCCGATCGAGACGTCCTTCGACGACGCCATTGGCGGCGCAGGCCAGGGCGCAGCTCGCGCCGGGGACCGGGACCGTGAAGGGCAGCGCCTTCCTGCGCAAGCCGAACGGGAACTTCGTCACCGCCGGCGGCGAGTGGGTCTACCTGATCCCGGCCACGCCCTACGCGCTCGAGCGTTTCAAGAAGCTGTTCGGCGAGAAACACTATAACCGCGCCTTCCTGGGGCGGTCCGTCGCTCCCGCCGATCCCCGCTACGCCGAACTCATGCGCAAGCAGAAGGCCCACAAGGACGGGTCCTTCAAGTTCGAGGACGTCAAGGCGGGCCGCTACATCGTCTCGACGACCCTCGTCTGGCTGCCCGAGGACGAGTATTTCCTGCGCGGCGGAGCCATGTATGACGAGGTGACCGTCAAGGAGGACGATACGGTCGAGGCGATCCTGTCGGGCAAATAGGCGCGGGCTCCGGCATGCGCCGTGCGGGAGGCCACGGCGCGAAAAATGCCCTATAAGCGCGCGGCGAAACCCGCCTGGAGCCGCCGCCGTGAAGATCGTCCTCGTCGCCGCCTGCGCCCTCATCGACGCCGATGGGCGCGTCCTGATCGCCCAGCGGCCCGAAGGCAAGCAGCTCGCCGGCCTGTGGGAATTCCCGGGCGGCAAGGTCGAGCCCGGCGAGCGCCCCGAGGAAACGCTGATCCGCGAATTGAACGAGGAGCTCGGGATCGCCGTCAAGGAGGCGTGCCTCGCGCCGCTCACCTTCGCGAGCCATACCTACGAGACGTTCCAGCTGCTGATGCCGCTCTGGGCGTGCAAGCGGTGGGAGGGGCTGGTGATCCAGAAGGAGCACCAGGCCCTCAAATGGGTGCGGCCGAACAGGCTGCGCGACTACCCGATGCCGCCTGCCGACGAGCCGCTGATCCCGGCCCTGATCGACCTCGTCGGCGCCTGACGTGGCCGCCGTCCCCCCGCTGTCCAACGCCTCCCTGATCGGGCGATTGCTGGCCTGCTCGCTGCTGTGGTCCTCGGGCTTCCTGTTCATGAAGCTCGCCGGCGGGGTGCACCCGTTCGTGGTCGCGGCGAGCCGGGCGGGGGTGGCGGCTTTGGCGCTCTCGGCGTGGTTCGTGCTGCGGGGGCGGAGCCCGGTCCCGCGCCGCAACGAGATCGCGCCCTGGCTGATGCTGGGCACCCTGAACGGGTGGCTGCCCAACGTGCTCACCGCCTATGCGCTGGCGCAGATCACGGCCGGGCTGAGCTCGATGATCCAGGCCTCCGGCCCCCTGATGGTGGCGGTGATCTCGCATTTCGCCTTCGCGGAGGAGCGGCTCACGGTGCGGCGGACGGTGGGCGTCGCCATCGGCTTCGTCGGCATGGCGGTGCTGATCGGGCCCGCCGCCTTCCTGGACGCAGACGCCGGCGCGCTCGGCGTGCTGGCGATGGCCGCCGTGTCGCTCAGCTACGCCGTCGGGAACGTCTACGCCCGGACGGTGCGCGACGTGGAGCCGGCCCGGATGGCGCTCGGGCAGCAGACCGTCTCGGCGCTGGCGGCGACCTCGCTCGCGCTGGCCTTCACCCGGGACGCGGCGGCGGGCCAGATCGCCGCGAACCTGCCGGCCCTGCTGGCGCTGGGGCTCGTCGCCACCGCCATCCCGATCACCATCTTCATGACGCTGATCCGCCGGGCGGGCCCGACCCGGGCGGCCATGATCGGCTATCTGCTGCCGGTCTGGGCGACGCTGCTGGCCGTGATCTTCATCGGCGAGACCGTGAGCCTGCGCGACCTGGCGGGAGCCGCCGTGATCCTGGCGGGCGTCTGGATCGTCACCACGGCGCCGCGGCCGGAGGCGGACGGACGCTAGGCGTCGTTTTCGCCGCCTGAAACAGCCCGCCGCCGCGCTTTTCTCGTTTGTGGGTGAAGGAGGCGCAATGCTACCTCTTCTCCACGGTCCGGCACAGGATCAGGCGAGGAGGAGCGCATGCTGCTGAGGGGCAAGACCGCCGTGATCTCCGGCGCGGCCAGCAAACGGGGCATCGGACGCGCCACCGCGCAACTCTTCGCCGAACAGGGCGCGCGGGTCGCCATCCTGGACGTCGACGCCGACGGCGCGGCCGAGGCGGCGCAGGAGCTGGGCGCCGGCCATGTCGGCTTCGGCTGCGACGTCGCCGACCTCGCCAGCTGCCGCCGAGCCGCCGAGCAGGCGCTGGCCGCCTTCGGCGCCGTGGACATCCTGATCAACAACGCCGGGATCACGCAGCCGCTCAAGGTGATGGACGTCCGTCCCGAGGACTGGACGCGGGTCGTCGACGTGAACATGACCGGCGTGCTCTATCTCAGCCAGGCCTTCATCCCGCATATGCGGGCCCGCCGGCAGGGCTCGATCGCCTGCATGTCCTCGGTCTCGGCGCAGCGCGGCGGCGGCATCTTCGGCGGCCCCCATTATTCCGGCGCCAAGGCCGGCGTGCTGGGCCTCGCCAAGGCGATGGCGCGCGAGCTGGGGCCCGACGGCATCCGCGTCAACTGCGTCACGCCGGGCCTGATCCAGACCGACATCACCGGCGACAAGCTCACGCCCGAGATGAAGGCCGACATCATCAAGGGCATCCCGCTCAGCCGCCTGGGCGAGGCGCGGGACGTGGCCAACATCTACCTGTTCCTGGCCTCGGACCTCTCCGCCTACGTCACCGGCGCCGTCATCGACGTGAACGGCGGCATGCTCATCCACTGATCTCCGACCCGGGAGCAGACCATGACCACGCCTACGCCGCCGGGCGCGAACGCGCCCAGCATCGCCGAGCGGGCCTACCGCATCCGCCGCAACGCCGTGCGCATGGGCGAGGTGCAGGGCCAGGGCTACATCGCCCAGGCGCTCGACATCGCCGACGTGCTGGCCGCGGCCTGGTTCCACGCCATGAGCTTTCGCCCGGAAGACCCCTCCTGGGAGGGCCGCGACCGCTTCCTCCTGTCCAACGGGCACTACGCCATTGCGCTCTACGCGGCGCTGATCGAGGCCGGGATCATCCCGGAAGCCGAGATCGAGACCTACGGTTTCGACGACAGCCGGCTGCCGATGTCCGGCATGGCGCAGTACACGCCGGGCATGGAGATGTCGGGCGGATCGCTCGGCCTCGGCCTGTCGATCGCGGTCGGCATGGCGCTCGGCCTGAAGCGCAAGGCGTCGTCGTCCCGCGTCTACGTCCTGTTCTCCGACGGCGAGCTCGACGAGGGCTCGAAGTGGGAGGCCATGATGTCGGCCGCGCACCACAGGCTCGACAACATCATCGCCATCGTCGACGTGAACAACCAGCAGGCCGACGGAGCGTCCTCGCAGGTCATGGCCTTCGAGCCGCTGGTCGACAAGGTCGCGGCCTTCGGCTGGCACGTCCAGCGCATCGACGGCAACGACGTCGACGCGGTGGTCGCCGCCTTCGACGCCGCCAGGGCCGACGACCAGCCGAGGCCCAAGATGATCATCGCCGACACGCTCATGGGCAAGGGCGTGCCCTTCCTGGAGGCGCGCGAGAAGAACCACTTCATCCGCGTCGACCCCCATGAATGGCGGCTCGCGCTGCAGGCGCTGGACGATGGGAGGCCCGCATGACCGCCGCGCCGAACGCCCCCGGGGGCAAGCCGCGCCTGACCACCTCGGCGATGATCGCCTCGATCGCGGCCGAGGGGCAGAAGACCAGGCCGGCGCCCTTCGGCCACGCGCTGGTCGCGCTGGCCAAGGAGCGGCCCGACATCGTCGGGATGACGGCCGATCTCGGCAAATACACCGACCTGCACATCTTCCAGGCCGCTTTCCCCGACCGCAGCTATCAGATGGGCATGGCCGAGCAGCTGCTGTTCGGCGCCGCGGCGGGCCTGGCGGCGGAGGGCTTCACGCCCTTCTGCACGACCTACGCGGTGTTCGCGTCGCGCCGCGCCTATGACTTCATCCACCAGACGATCGCGGAAGAGAACCGCAACGTGAAGATCGTCTGCGCGCTGCCGGGCCTGACCTCCGGCTACGGGCCGAGCCACCAGGCGACGGAGGATCTCGCGCTGTTCCGCGCCATGCCCGGCATGACGGTGATCGATCCCTGCGACGCGCACGAGATCGAGCAGGCGGTTCCGGCCATCGCGGCCCATCAGGGGCCGGTCTATATGCGCCTGCTGCGCGGCCAGGTGCCGGTCGTGCTGGACGAGTACGGCTACAGCTTCGAGCTCGGCAAGGCCAAGACGATCCGGGACGGCCAAGACGTGCTGATCATCTCCTCCGGGCTGATGACCATGCGGGCGCTGGAGGCCGCCAAGCTGCTCTCAGAGGACCGGGTCGAAGCCGCAGTCCTGCATGTGCCCACCATCAAGCCGCTCGACGTGGAGACCATCCTGCGCGAGGCCGGCAAGGGCGGGCGTCTCGTGGTCGTGGCCGAGAACCACACGGTGATCGGCGGCCTCGGCGACGCGGTGGCTTCGGCGTTGCTCCAGGCGGGCGTCCACCCGAAGTTCAGGCATATCGGCTTGCCCGACGAGTTCCTGCATGCGGGCGCGCTGCCCACCCTGCACGAGCGCTACGGCATCTCGGCCTCGGCGGTGAGCAGCAGGATTAAAGCCTGGCTGTGACCACGCGCGCCTGTTCGCCAGCCACGGCGCCGGGGGAGAAGGCCATGGGCGGAGAGCCCGCCGCTGTTCGGAATCTTGTCGGAGCCGCGCTTGTCGCGGAGGGACGGCGGCCGCGGACCGGTCCGGGACCAGGGTCCGCATCACAAACGAGCCCTTCGGACTGCGGCCCGAAGGGCTGACCTTCCAAGGATAAGGTCCCATCAGGACTAGCCCGGCGGCGTATCCTCCGTTTGGACCGCTTCTGTTTTCATTGCGGCTCTCCAATGCTGTTTGGAGTTCGCTGACAGGCGGGGTCTTCGAGCCGTTCCGATCGCATACGCGAATGGCAGGCCAGCGCCATGCCGGGGTGGATACGCTCTTAAGCCGTCTGCACGGTCAGAATACACCCCCTGCGACGCCCTCGGCACGGCATCGGGCCTAGTCTCGGCGATCTAGCGACGTGACCTTCGCCGCGGGCGCAGGCCGTGGGCGCGAAGCCCTTCACGCCGGCGACCTGAGCGCGCCTTGCGGCCGTGACCGACGAGGCTGGGCGCCCGCATCGGCGCGTCCCGCAAGCGCCTGGTCGAGGACGGCGTGGACGGCCGCGCCGACGGCGCCCGGGTAGGGCGGCTTCTCCAGCCAGGCGCTCGCGCCGATCTGGACGGGGCATGTCCGGCGCTGAAAGCCGGACAGGATCACGATCGGGATCCCGCGGCGGCTGACCTCGGTCGCCAACGCCGTGCAGTCTCCGTCCTGGAGCCTGAGATCGAGGACGGCGCAGTCCGGCCGGGCGTCCTTCAGCCAGGTCTCGGCGTCGCTGCACCGGGCGAAAGGCCCCGCCACCTCGAACCCGGCGAGCTCCAGTTCCTCGCTGATCGACAGCGCGACAAGCCATTCGTCCTCCGTCAGGAGGACGGTCGGATGGGCCGTTATCATGGGATGTCTCCCAGGCGCGTGCGCGTCCCAGGCGCCACGAGGGTCGCTTCGTCCAGAAGTCGGCCTGCGGCGTCTTGGGCAAGGCCGATCCTCCAGTATGCGCTCTTCTCGGGAAAGCGCTCGGAAAAACCGTCGTTGCTCGCAGCGCGGGCGACCGCGCCATCGCGGCTTGACACGAAAAGCGCGCCGCCATCATTCTATGCAACCGGTTGCAGAGGTGGCTCGGTGACACGACAACTCACGATCGCCGACGTCGCCGCGCGCGCTGGAGTGTCGAAGGCGACGGTGTCGCGCGCCTTCTCACGGCCTAATCTTCTGAGCGCTGCGGTGGCGGACCATGTGCGGCGGGTCGCAGACGAGATCGGCTATGTGCCGAACCGCATCGCGCGGGCGCTCAGCACGGGCCGGTTCGGCGCCATCGCGCTGCTCGTGCCGGACATCGCCAACCCTTTCTTTCCGCCCCTCATCAGGGCGGCGCAGGCCCGGGCGGACGCCGCCGGCTATGCGGTCCTGATCGGCGATTCGGACGAAACCCCCGACCGGGAGGACGTGCTGCTCTCCAAGATGGCCGTCCAGGTCGACGGATTCGTCGTCGCCTCGCCGCGCCAGGCGGAAGCCCGGATCCTGCACCATGCGTCGCAGAAGCCGACGGTGCTGATCAATCGCGACATTCCCGAGGTGACCCGCGTCCTCATGGACGTCGCGGGCGGGATCACCAGCGCCCTGACCCATCTTGTCGGCCTTGGCCATCGGCGCATCGCCTATGTCAGCGGTCCGGCCGCATCCTGGGCCAACCAGCAGCGAGAGACGGCGGTCGCCGCCGCCGCCCAGCGGCTGGGGGTCGCGCTGCAGGCCGTTCCCGCCCATCGACCCACCTATGAGGCCGGCCGGGCGGTGGTGGACGAACTCATCCGGACCGGCGTCACGGCCGTGCTGGCCTTCGACGACCTGGTCGCCCAGGGCGTGGTGGCGGGCTACCAGGTCCGGGACATCGCCATTCCGGGCGATGTGAGCGTGGTCGGCTTCGACGACGTGCTCGCGGCGACGACCCATCCGCCCCTGACCACCATCGCGGGGCATTGCGCCGATGCGGGAGCCGCCGCGGTGGACCTGCTGATCCGCATGATCGACACGGGCGAGACCACGCCCAGCCTCCTCACCATTCCGACGGCGCTGGTGGTCCGCGCCAGCACGGCGGGCGCACGGCCGGCCGCCAGGCTGGCGCAGACGAGGGCCGGCGGCGCCCGACGTCCCGGCATCCGCGCCGCAGCGCCATCCCGATCGCCCGGTCCACCCTGATCCGCCGGCGGCCGCGACGCTCTCGCGCCGCGTGGCGGAACCGCATCCTGACCTCGACCCCCCGAGAGGAGAACGAACATGGCGTCCCCTTTGAGATATCTGCTGGCGACAGCGGCCCTGATGGCGTTCGGCGCGCTGGCGCCGCTCTGCGCCCAGACGGCGAAGGCTCCGGCCAAGCCGAAAGCGCCGCTGACCCTCAACGTGATCGACGTGGCGGGCGACCTCCAGATCAGCCAGCCCGCCCTGGAGAAGTTCCAGAAGGAGCATCCCGACCTGGTGAGCCGCTTCGTGTTCACCAAGGCGACGGCGCCGGAACTCGCCGGCAAGCTTCGGGCGCAGCAGGACGCCGGCCGGGTGGACATCGACTTCGTGCTGACCGGCAACGACGCCCTGGCGGCCGGCATGGAGCAGAACATCTGGCTGGAGATCCTGCCGAAATACGCCGACCGCTTCCCCGCGCTCGACAAGCTCTATCTGCCCGGCGCCTACGCCATGCAGAAGATGGCGCGAGGGCAGGCCTTCGTGCTCGACTGGTATCCGTCCGGCCCGCTGCTGGAATACGATCCCCAGCAGCTGAAGTCCGTCCCCGACACGGCGGAAGCGCTCCTGGCCTGGTGCAAGGCGCACCCGAACCGCTTCATGTACGCCCGCCCGGCCAATTCAGGGCCCGGACGGACCTTCGTGATGGGCCTGCCCTACCTCCTGGGCGACAAGGACCCGCAAGATCCCATCAATGGCTGGGACAAGACCTGGGCCTATCTGAAGGAGATGAACACCTGCATCGAGTACTATCCGTCCGGCACGACGGCGACGATGAAGGAGCTGGCGGAGGGATCGCGGGACATCATCGCCACCACCACCGGCTGGGACATCAATCCGCGCTATCTCGGCATCGTCCCGGAGCAGTTCAAGGTGGCGACGCTGAAGGGCTTCCACTGGGTCGGGGACGCCAACTACATGGCGGTTCCCAAGGGCGTGTCCCCCGAGAAGCTCGACGTCGTTCTCGCCCTCATGGCTTATCTGCTCGAGCCGGCGCAGCAGGCCTACATGTATGATCACGGATACATGTATCCCGGGCCCGCCATCCATGGCGTGACGATCGACATGGCGCCCAAGGAAAGCCAGCAGACGATCGCCAAGTTCGGCCGCCAGGAATACGCGGCCATGATCTCCGACAACCCGACCGAGCCGCCGCTCGATTCAAAGCCGCTGGTCGCGATGTTCGACAAGTGGGATCGGGAGATCGGCAACAGCAAGACGAAGAAGTAAGCGCAGCCCGGCCCGGCGCGGGCGAGAAAGGCGAAGCCCGCCGCCGGCGTTCCGGCGGCGGGCTCCTCGGGTCATTTCACGCTGACGTCGTAGCCGAAATACTTCTGGCTGAGCTTCTCGATCGTGCCGTCGGCGTTGGCCGCCATGATGGCCTTGTCGAGCTTGGCCTTCAGCGCCTCGTCGCCCTTGCGCAGCCCGATGGAGCTGCCCCGGCCCAGCACGCCGCCCTGGAAGCGCGGGCCCGTGATGACCATGTCCTCGTTGCCCTGCTTGGAGGCCGCCGTGGTGAGATAGGCCATGGACGCCATGATCAGGTCGACGCGGCCGGCCGCGAGGTCGAGATCGTGCTGCTCGGTGGTCTTGTACTCGCGCACCTCGACCACGCCCTTCAGGTACTTGTCGACGAAGGACGCCGCGATGGAGGCGGTCTGCACGCCCATCACCTTGCCCTTGAGGACGGGCTTCAGCTTGTCGATCTCGGCCTGGGCGGCGGCCTCGTTGGCGGGCGTGGAAAGCGGGAAGAGCTGGCCCGTGTCGGGCAGTTCCTTCAGCGATCCCACCTTCGACACGCCGAAGCTCTGGCCGGTCGAGCCGTAAGGGACCGTGAACAGCACCACTTCCTCGCGCTTCGGCGTCGCCGACATGCCCGAGATGATGGCGTCGTACTTGCCGGCGTTGAGCGCCGGGATGGCGCCCTCGAAGGCCTGCGACTGGATGGTGCAGTCGAGCTCGGCGCGCTTGCACAGGTCCTTGTAGAGATCGATCTCGAAGCCCGCGAGCGAGCCGTCGGCCTCGGTCCAGTTCCACGGACGGAACGCACCCTCCGTGGCGAAACGCACCTTCTGCTGCTGCGCAAACGCGGGCGCGGCGGACGAAACGGCGCCGAGCAGCGCGAGAGCGATGATGGTTCTCAGCTTCATGATCTTGTTCCCCTTTATTGCGTTTTTGGCGCGTTCAGCCCGCCAGGAACTGGCGGAAGCGCTCGGATGTGGAGTTGGTGAAGACCTCGCCGGGCGCGCCCTGCGCCTCCACGACGCCCTTGTGCAGGAAGACGACCTTGTTGGAGACGTCGCGGGCGAAGCCCATCTCGTGCGTCACCACCAGCATGGTTCGGCCCTCCTCGGCGAGCGCGCGCATCACGCGCAGCACCTCGCCCACGAGTTCGGGGTCGAGCGCGGATGTCGGCTCGTCGAACAGCATCACCCTGGGCCGCTGCGCCAGCGCCCGCGCGATGGCGGCGCGCTGCTGCTGCCCGCCCGAGAGGTGCGCCGGGTAGTGGTTGCGCTTGTCCGAGATGCCGACCTTGGCGAGGATCGCCTCGGCCTCGGCGATCGCCTCGGCGCGCGGCCGCTTCTGCACGTGGATGGGCGCCTCGATCACGTTCTCCAGCACGGTCATGTGCGACCAGAGATTGAAGCTCTGGAACACCATGCCGATCTGCGAGCGCATACGATCGACCTGCAGGCGGTCCGCCGGGCGCATGCCGTGCCGGGTCTGCTTCAGCCCGATCACCTCGCCCGCGATTGCGACCTCGCCGCCGTCCGGCGTCTCCAGCATGTTGATGCAGCGGAGCATGGTCGACTTGCCGGAGCCCGACGAGCCCAGGATCGACACCACGTCGCCCTCGTGGGCTTCGAGCGACACGCCCTTGAGCACCTCGAGCGGCCCGAAGCTCTTGCGCAGGTCGGTGAGCCGGACGGCCGGAACTGCGGTCACGCCGCGCCTCCATCATTGAGGATCGCGACCGATGGGGCAGGGCGCAGATGCGGCGTGAGCCGGCGCTCGGCGGCCAGCACGAGCCGGGTCACGACGAAGTTGAGAACGAGATAGATCGAGCCCGCCACGATGAAGACCTCGATGGCCCGGTAGGTCTCGGCGATCAGCTTGGCGGCGAGCCCCGTGACCTCCATCAGGGTGATGATGGAGGCCAGCGCGGTGGCCTTGATCATCAGGATCAGCTCGCTGCCGTAAGACGGCAGGGCCTGGCGGATGGCGACCGGCAGCACGATGCGGCGAAACAGCAGGCCCCGGCTCATTCCGGCGGCGCGGGCGGCCTCGATCTGGCCGTGCGGCACGGCCAGGAGCCCGCCGCGGAAGATCTCGCTCGCATAGGCGGCGGTGTTCAGCGTCAGCGCCAGCACGGCGCACCAGTAAGGTTCGCGCAGAAACGGCCAGAGCCAGCTGGTCCGGACTTCGCGGAACTGCCCGAGGCCGTAGTAGATCAGGAAGATCTGCACCAGGAGCGGCGTCGAGCGGAACAGGAACACGTAGACCCGCGCCGGCCAGTCCAGCGCGCGCAGGCCCGACAGGCGCATCATCGCGAGCCCCAAGGCCAGCACCGCGCCGAGCGCCACCGCCGAGAAGGCGAGCTTCAGGGTGAGCGGCACGCCCGGCAGCAGCGTCAGCAGGGTCTCGTACAGGAAGGCGAAGTCCATCACGCCCTCCTGAGGCCGCGGGTGAAATGCGCCTCGGCGCGCGACAGGCCCCAGCCGGACGCGGTGGAGATCACGAGGTACAGCACCGCCGCCGCCATGAAGAACGTGAAGGGCTGGCGCGTGGAGCCGGCCGCGATCTGTGACTGGCGCAGGATCTCGACGAGCCCCGTCACCGAGATCAGCGCCGATTCCTTCAGCACCTGCTGCCAGACATTGCCGAGGCCGGGCAGCGCGAAGCGCAGCGTCAGCGGCGCGACGATGCGGCGGAACCGCAGCAGCCGCGTCATGCCGGTCGCGGTGGCGGCCTCGAGCTCGCCGCGCGACACGGTGTTGTAGGCGCCCCGGAACACCTCGGTGAAATAGGCGCCCGAAACCACCCCGATCGCCAGCGCGCCGGCCATGAAGCCGGGCAGCGAGACGAACCCCTCCGCGCCGAAGAAGCGCCCGATCGGCGTCAGCACGGCGCTGGAGCCGAAATAGAAGAGGTAGATCACCAAGAGGTCCGGGATGCCCCGCAGCACGGTCGTGTAGGCGTCCGCGACGCCGCGCGCCACCGCGCCGCCGCCGATCTTGGCCCACGCTCCCAGCGTGCCGATCAGCGCGCCGAACACGAATCCCGTCAGCGCCACCGCGATCGTCATCGCGGCGGCCGTCAGCATGGCCGGGCCCCATCCTCCGGGGCCGAAGCCGAGCAGATCCATCGTGCCGACAGGGTTCATGCGCGGAACGTCAGGGCGTCGGCGTCAGGTCGATCTTGCTCCACTTGGTGGAGATCGTCTTGATCGTGCCGTCCGCGGCCGCGGCCTGGATCGCCTTGTCGAAGATCGCGCGCAGGTCGCCGTCGTCCTTGCGCACGCCCATCGCGACGTCGGTGGCGAGCGGCGGGCCCTTGAGGAGCGGTCCGGCGATGCGGATGTCCTCGTTGCCGGGCTTGTCGTGCAGCGTCGCCGCATAGACGGCGCTGTCGAAGCCGATGTCGATGCGCCCGGCCTTCAGGTCGAGGTCGCGGTCCTGCGACGTCTTGTAGGTCCGCACCGTGACGTCATCCCCGAAATTGTTGCGGATGAGCTGCTCGTGGCTGGTGGACTGCACGACGCCGACGGTCTTGCCCTTCAGCAGCTTGCGCAGTTCGGCCATCACGGGTTCGGCCTTGGACTTGTCGTTGAGGTCGAGGCGCTGGCCGTCCATCGGCAGCGACGCGATCGGCCCGTCCTTGCTGAGCGTGAAGGCCGCCGCGCCGCTGGCGTACGGGACGGTGAAGTCGATGATCTTCTTGCGCGCTTCGTTGATGCCGATCGACATCACCATGTCGAACTTGCCGGCCTGGAGGCTCGGCACGATGCTGGTCCACTCGTTGGCGATCAGCTCGCACTGCACGTTGGCGCGCTTGCAAAGGTCGGCCAGCAGGTCGACGTCCAGCCCCACGAGCTTGCCGTCCGCCGTGGTGGCGTTCCAGGGCGGAAACGCGCCCTCGATGCCGATGCGCACCTTGGACCAGTCCTTGGCGAGTGACGGGCCCGCGCCGGCGAGCAGCGTGGCCGCGAGAACGGCCGCGATCGTGGTCCTGAGCGTCATTGGGGGGCTCCACTCTGTGAAAGGGCTTGGGTCAGCGTTTCGGTCGCCAAGCCGATGGCGTGCAGGGCGCGGTTACGGGCCGCGCGGGCCTCGACCTCGCGAAAGCGCCGCTCGTCGGAGCCGGCGTTTGCGCCGGCGAGGTCGCGCAACGGCTGCAGCGACGGCCAGGCCGGCTGCGGCATGGCGGGATCGTGGCGGAAGCGCTCGCCGCTGGTGTAGTTCAGCGGCACCAGCGCGCGCGACGCCCGCATCAGGGCTGCGTCGAGCCGGCGGGCCAGCCGATCGTCAGCCTGCGCGGCGGCTGCATTCACGGCCGAGGCGGCCGATCCGAGCGCCGCCGTCGCCTTGCGCAGGGCCTCGCAGTCGAAGCCCGGGGCGCCGGCCGCGATCGCGTCCAGCTCGAGGGCCAGCGCCTCGGCGGTCTGCGTGTAGTCCAGAGGCAGAACCGGGTCGACCTGCAGCCTCCACAGGCAGCGCAGCGCGATCCGGGTGTCGCGTACGAGGTGGTCCGGGTCGATCTTGTCGGCGAGATCCTCCGGCGTATGCCACCACCAGCCCAGCGCCACGAGCATCTTCACCGGCCCGGGCGGCTGGTGGCTGAGGCTGCCGAACATGGAGGGCACGCCGACGCCCCAGAAGGACTGGTCGGCGGCGCGGCCCTGGCGGCGGCCCTTGTGGTCCTGCCCGGTCTCGGCCGCGATGGCCTCGTGGGCGAGCCCTTTCAGCTCGTCGATCACGCCCGCGTCGGTGAGCACCGTCGCGCCGATCGCGCCGGTGGAATCGACGTTCACATGCGCCGCGCAGGAGCGCTCCAGCTCGATCCAGTTCTCGTCCGCGTACCAGGCCGAGCCCGAGTAGCGACCATGCGAATGGCCCGACCAGAAGCAGACCCGCAGGCCGCGCCGCCAGTCGGCGCGCCGCTCCGCCAGCACGCGCGCGGCCTCCAGCATGGTGGCGTTGGCCGAGCCGTTGTCCATCACGCCGTAGTGCCAGGTGTCGTGGTGGCCGGAGAACAGCACGAAGGGCGCCTCCGCGCCGGCGGGCCCGTCCATGTCGCACACCAGCAGCGGCGTCTTGCGCCAGCCGGTGTCGACCTCGGTGGTGATGGTGGCGACGACCGGTTCGCCTGCGAGGCAGCGCTGGCGAAGCGCCGCGCCGTCGTCGCGCGATACGGTGACGACCGCCGTCCGGGGCAGGTTCGCGCGCGTCAGGTGCGACGGGCTGCCCCAGACGGGCGAGATGCACATCTCGTAGGTCTGCTCCGTCGGCGAGATGTGGATCTCGCCGATCGCCCCGGCCTTGGAGGCGTAGCGCGCCACGTCCTCCACCGCGATGCCGTCCACCAGCACGATCTTGCCGGCGACGTCCTGGGCGGCGATCTCGGCCTCCGAGCCTTCGCCCACATGCACCACGGGCGCCGTGCGGCCCTGCGGTCCCGTGGGGTCCGACATGGAATGCGTGATGCAGCGGATCTCGCGCCCGTCCACCGCGAGCGTCGCCGCTCCCGGCAGGCTGATATAGGCGTCGTGCGACAGCAGGCGGGTGCGGAAGCCATAGCCGCGCATCGTGGCTTCCAGGTAGCCGAAGCTTTCCAGCTCCTCGGGCGTGCCCGACAGCTTCACCCGCTTGGCGAACTCGGCCACATGGGCCATCAGCCGGTCGCGATCCACCAGCGCCGCGACGGCGTCGAGGGTGGAGGCGGGGAGGGGGCTCATCGGGCCGCCATGTCGAGCGGCGGCTCGACGTCGGGCGTGATCGGGTTCTCGAACGGGTTCTCGCGCCGGAACGCCTCGAATTCGTCCCGCGCGGCCTTCAGCAGCGCCGGGTCGGTGAGCACGTCCACGGCGACGCCCGCCATGGCCTTGGCGGCCAGCGCCAGCCCCTTGTGGGCGGCGGGCGCGCGGCCCTGGGCGACGAGCTGCCAGGAGTGCCCGGGCGTTCCCACCGCGTAGCATGCGGCGCGGCACTGCACCGTGGGGGTCACCCAGCTGACGGTGCCCACATCCGTGGAGCCGACGAAGAGGTCGGCCGTGAAGTCGAGCGGGTAGATCTCCTCGCTCAAGGCCTCGCCCTCCCGCGGCTTGAGGCCGAAGCGGCCGTAGGAGGAGCGGATGTCGTCCTTGGAGAAGGTCTTCTGGATCTCGGCCGCGAAGCGCCGGTCGGCCTCGTCGAAGCCGGGCCCGCCGAGGCGGGTCAGGTTGGCGTGCATGCACTCCTCGAGCGGACGGTTGCCGACGAGGTTGGCGTCGCCCGAGAGCTGCTTGGCGACGACGCGCGTTTCCGACATCAGCGCCGCGCCCTGAGCGATGTCCTTGACCCGACGCACGAGGTCCCACATCTCGGCCAGCGTCCGCGCGCGGATGAGGTGACGCACTGTGGCCCGGGCCTGCACGACGTTGGGCGCGATGCCGCCGCCGTCGATGATGGCGTAGTGCACGCGGGCCGAGGACGGCATGTGCTCGCGCATGTAGTTGACGCCGATATTCATCAGCTCCACCGCGTCCAGCGCGCTGCGGCCGAGGTGCGGCGTCGCGGCGGCGTGCGAGGCCCGCCCGTGGAAGGTGAACTCGATCTCCACGCAGGCGAGCGAAATGGGCTTGTTCACGCCCGTGAAGGCGGCCGGATGCCAGCAGATCGCCACGTCGACGTCGTCGAAGAGGCCGGCCCGCACCATGAAGCCTTTGGAGGAGCCGCCTTCCTCGGCCGGGCAGCCATAGTAGCGCACGCGCCCCGGAAGGCCGTTCCTGGCGAGGTAGTCCTTCACGGCCGTGGCGGCCAGCAGCGAGGCCGAGCCCAGCATGTTGTGACCGCAGCCATGGCCGGCCCCGCCGTCCTGGATCGGCTTCTCCACCGCGACGCCGGCCTCCTGGCTCAGGCCCGGCAGGGCGTCGTATTCGCCCAGGATCGCGATCACGGGACCGCCTTCGCCGGCTTCGCCCACCAGGGCGGTCGGGATGCCGGCGACCGCCTTCTGGACGCGGAAACCTTCCTGCTCGAGCATGCGCGCATGCTCGGCGGCGGATTGCTCCTCCTGGTAATTCAGCTCCGGCGTACCCCAGATACGGTCGCTCAGCGCGAAGAAGGCCGGGCTCTTGGCGTCGGCCAGGCGCCAGATTTCGTCGTCGTTCCGCATCGCAGGCTCCGCTTGGTCCGCCGCAGGGGGCTCGGCTGGGACATTGGCGCCAATTTGTGGCACAGTCCGTCCAGACGGACAATCTCAGGTTGTGCACGCAGTTTCGCACGGGTGATCACCGGTTGGGCGGATGTCGAGCGAGGGGTGGATGAGCGCGAGCAGCAGTCCCGCGGCGCCGGCCAGGCGCGAGGCGCATGACGTGGCGGACCTCATCGCCCGCGACATCCAGTCGGGCCTGTTCGCCGCCGGCGCCTGGCTGAAACAGATCGATCTGGAGCAGCGCTACGGCCGCAACCGCCTGGAGATCCGGCGGGCGCTGGATCGCCTGGTCCAGAAGCGCCTGGTCGCGCATTGGCCGAACCGCGGCTACCGGGTCCACGAGGAGGACGGCGAGCGGGCGGCGCAGCTCCGCGACGTCCGCCTCATTCTCGAACTGGCCGCCGTCGACGGCGTGATCGCCCGCGCGACCGCGGCCGACGTCGCACGGCTCGCGGCGCTGGCGCGGGACTTCGACGCCCTGGTCCTCGACGGCGCCGTGCTGGAGCAATACGACGCCAACGTCGCCTTCCACCTGGAGCTGCTGCGGCTGAACGGCAATGACGAGCTGACGGCGCTGGTGACGGACCTGCGCGGCCGCATCTCCTCCGCGCCGGCCAGCCAGTGGCGCACGCGCCGGCGCATCGAGCAGTCCAGCCGGGAGCACTTCGCCATGGTGGACGCCGTCGCGGCCCGCGACGCCGAGCGGCTCCGCGCGCTCATCCGCGCCCACATCCTGCAAACCGGCTTCGAGATGGCGCCGACGTCGCGCGCCTTCGCCGAGGCGCCCGACGCGCGGTGACGTAGCGCGGGAGGGTTCAGGAGGCCGCTTTCCCCGAGCGGTCCTGGGCGCTCAACCGGCGGTGAGCAACGCGGCCGTTTCCCGGGCGATCATGAGTTCCTCGTCCGTGGGAACGACCCAGGCTTGCGGCCCGCCGGCGCGAGTGAGCAGCGGCCGGCCCGCCCGATTCGCGGCTTCGTCGACCTTCAGCCCGGCCCATTCCATGCCCCGGAGGATTTCGGCGCGCGTCGCTGGATCGTTCTCGCCGATCCCGGCGGTGAAGACGATGCCGTCCAGGCCGCCCATCACGGCGGTGAGCGCTCCCATCTCGCGGCGGATCCGATAGACGAAGAGGTCGATGGCGAGACGGGCGCGCTCATGTCCGCCTGCCGCCGCCTCGCGCAGCGCCCGCATGTCGTTCGACAGGCCCGAAACGCCGAGCAATCCGGACTTGTTGTAGAGCAGCTTCTCGACAGCCGCGGGGTCGAGCTTGTCCTCACGCATCAGGTAGAACACGACAGCCGGATCCAGCGACCCGCATCGGGTTCCCATGGGCAGGCCGTCCAGCGCCGAAAATCCCATGGTCGACGACACGGAACGGCCATTGACCATCGCGCAAAGCGAGGCGCCGCTGCCCAGGTGAGCGACGATCGCTTTTCCCTTCTCGAGCCCCGGCGCGCATTGGCCCAGCACGCTGGCCACATAGGCGTAGGACAGGCCGTGGAAGCCGTATCGCCGGACGCCCCGCTCGGCGTAGGCGTAGGGAAGCGCGAAGAGCTGCGCGATCTCGGGCTGCGTCTGGTGGAAGGCGGTGTCGAAGCTGGCGACCTGCGGCAGGTCCGGCCGGTGTCGGCGCACGATGCGGATGGGTTTCAGGTTGTGAGGCTGGTGCAGGGGCGCCAGCGGAACATAGGCTTCGAGCTTCGCCAGAACGGCGTCGTCGATCAGCGCGGGGCCGCTGAAGTCCCTGCCGCCGTGCACCACCCGATGACCGATGGCGGCGAGCCTGCGGCCTCCCAGGCGCTCGCGCGCCCACTCCAGCACGTACATCGTGCCCTGTTCGTGATCGAGCGCGTCGCTCGCCGGCCAGGTCCGCTCGCCCAGGCTCTTTCCGGATCCATCCCTGGCGGCGAATTTGGGCTGGGCGCCCAGCCCTTCGACCTTGCCCCGCACGAAGGGCGAGAGCGCGCCGTTCGGCCCGGGCTCGAAGAGCTGGAATTTCAGGGATGACGATCCCGCGTTGAAGACGGCGTAGGCTGTCACGGGCTCAACTCTTGATGGCGAGGGTCTTGCGGGCCGCGTCGGCGACCAGCGACGCCACCGCGCATGACGCCAGGCGGGTGGTCACCGAGTCGGCGCGGCTGGTGAGGATCACCGGCGCCTTCGCGCCGAGCACGATCCCGGCGGCGTCCGCGTTCGCCAGGAAGGTCAGGCTCTTCGCGAGCATGTTGCCGGCCTCGAGATCGGGCACGACCAGGATGTTGGCCCGCCCCGCGACGGGCGACACGATCCTCTTGATCTTCGCAGCCCCGAGGTCGATCGCGTTGTCGAGCGCAAGCGGGCCGTCGACGATGCCGCCGGTGATCTGTCCCCGGTCCGCCATCTTGCACAGGGCCGCCGCCTCGATGGTGGAGGGCACCTTGGGGTTCACCGTCTCCATCGCCGAGAGGATCGCGACCCGGGCCTCGGGTTGGCGAAGCGCATGGCAGAGATCGATGGCGTTCTGGACGATGTCGACCTTGGCTTCGAGATCCGGGGCGATGTTGATGGCCGCGTCCGTGATGATCAGGGCGTCCGGGTGATGGGGCACGTCCATCACGAAGCAGTGGCTGACGCGCCGCGCCGTGCGCAGGCCGCCTTCCCGGCGCACCACGGCGGCCATGAGTTCGTCGGTATGGAGAGAGCCCTTCATCAAGGCTTCCGCCTTGCCGGCGAGCACGAGCTTGACGGCCGCATCGGCTGCGGCGTGGCTGTGGGGCGCGTCGACGATCTCACACCGTGAGATATCCAGGCCGCAGGACGCCGCGGCGGCGACGATCTTGGCGGTCGGTCCGACGAGGATCGGTTCGATCAGGCCCAGCTCGGCGGCCTCCAGTGCGCCCCTGATGGCGCTCTCGTCGCAAGGATGCGCCACCGCGACCTTCAGGCGAGGCAGGGCTCGGGCGGCGGCGATGAGGGCGTCGTATTTCTGGTGATGTTTCTCAGGGGCGCTCATGGTTCGCTTCCGTCAAAGGCGGCCAGCGTCCGAACGCCGGCGCGCCGTTCAGCGCAAGTCGTCCGCAGCCGGGGTCAAAAACTTCGCACGTCTCTCGAAAGCGAAAGCAAGTATCCGCCTTCGGCGCGTGTGCAATGCGCCCTCGAAAGAGGTTACCTCGCGTCGAAAGCATCGCGCCTGACGCAGATCAGTTCATGGCGCGGGGCGTCTGCCATGGTCGGGTTCACGAGCGTCGTCACCTCGGACATCGAGCGCGAAGACATGGCCCAGCTCCTCAAGGAGATCCGCCGTAACCCGCTGCTCTGGCTGCTGGTCTTCGTGCCTGTCGTGTTCGTGGTGGAGAAAGTCGCGCCACACTCCCCGTCCCTGATCTTCGTTCTCTCCATCCTGGCGATCACGCCGCTGGCGGCCCTGCTGAGCCACGCCACCGAAGCCATCGCGGCCAAGACGGGGGATGCGACCGGGGGTTTGCTGAACGCGACCCTCGGGAACATGACGGAGCTGGTCATCGGCCTGGCGGCGCTGCGGGCCGGCGACTACACGCTGGTGAAGGCCTCCATCGTGGGCGCCATCGTCGCCAATACGCTGTTCATGCTAGGCGCGTCCTTTCTGCTGGGCGGGCTGAAACACCACATCCAGGAGTTCAATCGGGCGACGGTCCGGATGCAGGCCTCTCTCCTGTTTCTCGCCACGGTGGCGCTGCTCGCGCCCTCCATCGCGGCCGATTCGGACCCGGGCGGGAGCCTCGGCTTCGTGAGGCGGCTCAGCGTCGGCCTCTCCTTCCTGCTCATCGCCGCCTACGGGCTTGGCATGCTTTTCACGCTCAAGACCCACCGGGAGGCGTTCGGGAGCGTCGCGGCGGACGACGCCGCCGCTCCTGCGCACTGGCCCCTCTCTCTGGCGTTGTCGACGCTCGCGGGGGTGACGATCCTGGTCGCCCTGGTCAGCGAGATCTTCGTCGGCGTCGTGCAGGCTGGCGCGGAGGCCTTCGGCATGACCCAGGCCTTCGTCGGCTTCGTCGTGGTCGCCCTTGTGGGAGGCGCGGCGGAGATGGCGTCCGCCTTCTCGGCGGCGCGGAAGAACCATCTCGACCTCAGCGTGGGCATCGCGCTGGGAAGCGCATCGCAGATCGCCCTGTTCGTCGCGCCCGTGCTGGTCCTGCTGAGCTATCTCATCGGCCCCCATCCGATGGACCTCCAGCTCTGGCCGGGAGCAGTCGTCATGATGATGATCAGCGTGCTGGCGGCCACGTTGGTGACCAGCAGCGGGCGCTCCGCCTGGTTCGTCGGCGCGCTGCTGCTGATGGTCTACGCCGTTTTCGCGATGACGCTCTACCTGGCGCCGCCGGCGGCCGGAGGCGTCGCCCCGTCATGAGCCGACCGCCTCAGCCCATGATGTGGTAGCCGCCGTCCACGTGGATGGTCTCGCCCGTGATGCTGCGTGAGCCCGCCAGAAACGCCGCCATGGCGCCCACGTCTTCGATGGTGGCCAGGCGCTTCATGGGAGCCCGATCCCTCGCCTCGTCCAGCATCGTGTCGAATTCGGCGATGCCGCCGGCCGCCCTGGTCGCGATGGCGCCGGGAGAGAGCACGTTCACGCTTACGCCCCTGGGGCCCAACTCGGAGGCGAGCTCCCGCGCCATGGCCTCCAGAGCCGCCTTGACCGGGCCCATCATGTTGTAGGTCGAGACGACCTTCTCCGCGCCGTAGAAGCTGACCGTGATGCATGCGCCCCCGTCGCTCATCAGCGGCTCGAAGGCTTTGCACAGCCGGGCGAAGGAGTGGACGGAGATGTCCATGGCGAGCGTGAAACCATCGGGCGAGGTGTCCAGCACCCGGCCATGAAGGTCGTCCCGCGGTGCGAAGGCGATGCAGTGCACCAGGACGTCGAGGCGTCCCCACGCCGCGGCGATCTCGTCCACGAGCGCCTGCTGCTGGTCGGGGCGGGCCACGTCGAGAGGTGAGCACAAGGTCGCATCCAGCCTTTCGGCGAGCGGACGCACATAGGCCTCCGCCTTTGGGTTGACGTAGGTCAGGGCGATGTCGGCCCCCGCCGCCCGAAGCGCCGAGGCGATGCCCCACGCGATCGACCGGTCGTTGGCGACGCCGACGACGAGCGCCTTCTTGCCGCTCAGCATGTCAGCCATGGTTTGAGCCTCCGAGCTCAGGTCCGTTCAGGCCGCCGACGATGGCGTGGCGGCGAGTTTCGGCGACGACGGACTGAAGATCCGGGCGATCTCATGGAAGCGCGCGGTCTCGTCCTCGCTCCGATCGCGGCTCTCGAAGACCGTGCGGATCATGTCCAGGCCTCTGCGGCGCTCCGACCGGTCGTCCGGCAGCAAGCGCGGCAGCGTTTCGAGAGCGCCGTTCTCGTCCAGACTGACGGTCAGGGACTGGCGGCGCACCGCCTCCTTGAACCGTTCCTTGCCCACCTTGAGGCTGGAGGGAAGGGCGGCGCTGAGACTCTTCAGGGCGGAGAACCCCCGTTCGTCGCCGACCCGGCCGGCGCCGTGCGAAATGTAGAGGAGCGCTCTCACGATGGCGTCCACGAGGTCTCCGCGGTCCATCCCGGCGCGCAGCTTCGCTTCCTCCGCGTCCGCCGTCGTCCGCCTCGCGAGATCCCGAATGGCGTGCGGCCGCTCCGATTCATCCTCGCTGCTGACGCCGACGAGCGCCTGGAGCGACGGCGACCCATAGGTCGCCAGGAAGACCTGCTCGGTCATCATGTCGCGGAACGCTCCCCACAGCTTCAGCGATTGCGAGATCTGGGCCGCGGCCGCGGTCTCCAGCTGACGCAGCGGGTTCGCGTCATCGACCGGCCGCCGGTCCGCTCGCACCTTTTCGGCCAGGGACGCGATCAGGGGAGCCGCGGGATTCTGATCCGAGAGGGCGGCGAAACGCAGCCGGTGGGGATGCATGTTCCGCAGCCACTCGGCCGTCTGGTCCGTCGACATCTGGCGCACGAAGGGGGCGGCGAAGGTCTGGTAGAGGCCCTTGTTGATCTCCGACACCCGAGCGACCGTGGCGAAGCGGGTCTCGTCCTCGGCCGAATTGGTCCCGAAGTTCCGGATGTCGTCCAGCGTGCGCTTCTCGAGCGCGAAGACGTAGCGTCCCTCGACCAGGTCCGCCCGCGCGGTGTCCGGCCCCGCCTCCGAGATCACCGCCTCGTAGAGGCCGGGCGGCAGGAGATCGATCATGTCGATGCACGAGGCGAATTCGGCGTGCTCCTTCGTGGCCACCTTGCCGGAGACGAAGATGCCGAGATGGCCGATGCTCTGATGCACCGAATACACGACCGTCTGGCCGGTCCGGATCAGGTCGTCGACGTCCCGGTAGAGATCCAGGAGCCACCCGAGCGCCTGCTGGGGCGGCGTGATGTCGTCCCCGTGGGAGCAGAACACGATGATGGGGGACGCGATGTTGCGCAGGTCCACGCGCTCGCCGTCGCGCGTCGTGATGGCGCATTCGCCGAGCTTGTTGCCCACGAAGAGCTTGTCCGCGATCCACTGCATTTCGGTGGCGTTGAGCAGCACCGGCGAGCCCCACCACGTCTCGAAGTCGAGGAAGCGCTGGGGCTCCGTGTCGATCTTCGAATACACATTGTAGGCCTTCTCCCAATAGGTGTTGTCGGGATGCAGGCTCTCGAAATTGGCGACGAGATGCGCGCCGTCGAACACGCCGTGGCCGAGGTCCCCCGCCAGCGCGGTCAGCCATGTCCCGCCGAGCAGGCCTCCCAGATACCGCATGGGGTTCTGGCCTCTCACGCCCGCCCAGTAGGACAGCGGCGATCCGGCCACGATGATCGGGCCGACGAGATCCGGACGGAGCGCCGCCACGATCATGATCTGCCAGCCCGCCTGGCAGTTGCCGATCAGGCAGGGCTTCTCGGTGGTCTCCTTCTCGATCTCGATGACGCGTTCGATGAAGTGCGCCTCGGCGGCGCACACGTCCTCGATCGTCTGTCCCGGGACGGGGCTGGGCAGGAAGCCGACGAAGTAGCAGGGATGGCCGGCCTTCAGGGCCACGCCGATCTCGCTGTCCTGCTTCATTCCCCCGATGCCCGGTCCGTGCCCTGCGCGGGGGTCGAAGACGATGAAGGGCCGCTTGGTCGGGTCGATCGTCACGTCCTTGGGCGGCTTGATGCGCACGAGCACATAGTTCACCGGCCGCGCGAGCGTCCGCCCGTCCAGCACCAGCTCCGCGTCGAAACTCAGAACGTGCGGCGCCTGCTTGCGGGACTGCTCCAGATAGGTGTTGCCGCGCCGCCGAACGGTGTCGAGCATCAGGACGGACCTCTGCCAGGCGTCGACCCAATAGGCGCCGACCGCCGAGAGGGGCGCCGGGGTCGCGTCGGACAGTCTGTTCACAGGATCGTTCGTGCTCATGGCGGCCTCACAGGGAAGTTGAGAAACAAACCAGCCACGGCTTAGTCCTTATGGTCTAAGTGGCCATAGCGGATGGTCGTGAAGGGGTCTCTACGGTCGCCAGAGAGTAAACTGATCACGGCGGCAAGCATTTGATCTCCATCATTGCGCTCCGGACTCTCCGGGTCGATGCTTTGAACCGACTTCCGATTTCGATCGGGACGCGCAAACGCTCGCCTTGTCCTCGCGACGATCCGAAGTTGCATCGTCGCCTCGGCGGCGGTTCTTCCTGAGTGGATCGCGGGCCAGCGTCTTCGCGCCTGCCTTCACCCTTGAGCGCCACGTCTAGACGCCCCGGGCGTCGCAGCGCCGGCGCTCCACGCGAGTTTTTGTCGCCCGAGAGGAGTTCACGATGTCCGTGGCCCAAAATTCCGATCCCCGTCCCACGCAGGCGCTTGGGGACGAAGCCTTCATGACCGCCGAGGAACTGCGCCGCTACATGGACGAGATGGCCATGGCGCAGGCCTCGTCCGAAGTGAACGTCATGGCCCAGGCCGAGAGGGCGCAGGCCGAGCTGATCAAGACGATGTCGAAGACGATCGAGGTCACGCCCGAGGTGGTGGCGTCCCTCAAGAAGCGCCTGCTGTCCTCGATGCGGGATGCGGCCAAGCGTGGGGCGACCGAAATGATGGTCATGCGCTTCCCCAACGCGCTGTGCACCGATGGCGGACGCGCGATCAACAACTCGGAGGAGGGGTGGCCGGAGACGCTGGCCGGGCGCCCCCGCCAGGCTTACGAGTTCTGGCGCGATCACCTTCGGCCCGCGCAGTACAAGCTCAAGGCCATGATCATCGACTGGCCGCGGGGCATGCCCGGCGACGTCGGCTTCTTCCTCAGCTGGGCCGGGCGGAAGCTGGACCACTAGACGGCGACGAGCGGCTGCGATGGAGGCCAGCGTGGACTCGGATTTCATGAAGCCCGTGAAGACGAAGGACTACAACAAGAAGCTCCGGGAGCTTCACGGCGAGCTCGTGAAGCTTCAGCTCTGGGTCCGGCACGCCGGCGCGAAGGTCTGCATCGTCTTCGAGGGCCGCGACGGCGCGGGAAAGGGCGGGGTGATCAAGGCCATCATGGAGCGGGTGAGCCCCCGGGTGTTCCGCGTGATCGCGTTGCCGCCGCCGTCCGACCGCGAGAGATCACAGATGTACATCCAGCGCTACCTGCCGCATCTGCCGGCGGCGGGCGAAATCGTGATCTTCGACCGGAGCTGGTACAACCGCGCCGGCGTGGAGCGCGTGATGGGCTTCTGCACGGACGAGCAGGCGGAGCGCTTCCTCGCTTCGGTGTCCGGCGTGGAAAAGGCCATCGTCGATTCAGGAGTGATCCTGCTCAAATACTGGCTGGAGGTCAGCCCCGGCGAGCAGACGCGCCGCATCGAGCAGCGCATCGCGGATCCGCGGAAGATCTGGAAACTCTCGCCGATGGACCTGAAGTCCTACAGCCGGTGGTTCGATTACTCGCGGGCTCGCGACGACATGTTCCTGGCGTCCGACACCGCTTGGGCGCCGTGGCATCTCGCCCAGTCGGATGACAAGAAGCGGGCGCGCCTGAACATCATCTCCCACATCCTGTCATCCATTCCCTACAAAGAGCTGCCGCGAGACAAGATCAAGCTGCCGAAACGCCAGAAGGCGCACGGATACGTCGAGCCCGACTACCCGTACAGGATGGTGCCGGAGATCCATTGACGGCGCCCGCTGTCGGGGAAACGCCGACCCTTCGGCGGCGACCGCCTTATCCCGCGACGTCACCAGATCCCCGGAGAGGGCAGGCGCGTGTCCAACGACAATCCTCCGCCCGGCGGCGAAACGCGCCCGGCTTTCCGCCCCTCCCCGGGGCCGGCGCCGGGGGCGCCGCTGGCCGGCCCGCCCGCCGCGCAGACCGGCTGGAAGCGCTGGGCGCCGGGAGCCGAGATCCTGTCGCGCTATGAGTGGGGATGGTTCCCGCATGATCTCGTGGCCGGCCTGGTTCTGACGACGATGCTGGTGCCGGTCGGGATCGCCTATGCGGTCGCGTCCGGATTGCCCGGGATCTACGGGCTTTATGCGACCATCGCGCCGCTGACGGCGTACGCGATCTTCGGGCCGAGCCGGATCATGGTGCTGGGCCCCGATTCGTCGCTGGCGCCCGTCATCCTCGGGGTCGTGCTTCCGCTGTCGGCGGGCGATCCCGGGCGTGCGGTCATGCTGGCCGGCGCCATGGCGATCGTGTCGGGCTTCGTCTGCATCATGGGGGGCGTGGCGCGCCTCGGCTTCGTGACGGAGCTGCTGTCCAAGCCGATCCGCTACGGCTACATGAACGGCATCGCGCTGACGGTGCTGATCGGCCAGACGCCGAAGCTGCTCGGGTTCTCGGTGACGGCCGACGGCCCGCTCAGGGGCCTGTGGGCCATCGCCGAGGGCGTGATCAGCCATCGCACGAACTGGGCGGCGTTCGCCGTCGGTGCGGGGACGCTTCTCGTGATCCTCGCCCTCAAGCGGTGGCCCAAGATCCCCGCCATCCTGGTCGCCGTCGCAGGCGCGACGGCCGCGGTCAGCCTCTTCGACCTCGCCGACAGGGCCGGCGTGGCCGTGCTGGGGCCGCTGCCGGGCGGCCTGCCGCATTTCGTGGTCCCGCTCCCCGGCCTGGACGATCTCCTTCCCGTGTTGATCGGAGGGCTCGCGGTCGCTCTCGTCTCCTTCGCGGACACGAGCGTTCTGTCCCGCGTCTACGCCGCCCGGACGGGAGCGCCTGTCGATCCCAGCCAGGAGATGGTGGGCCTGGGGGCGGCCAACCTCGCGGCGGGGCTCTTCCAGGGCTTTCCGATCAGCAGCAGTTCGTCGCGCACGCCTGTGGCGGAGGCGGCCGGCGCCCGCACGCAGGTGACGGGCCTGGTCGGGGCGCTCTGCGTCGCGCTGCTGCTGCTCTTCGCGCCCAACCTGCTGCAGAACCTGCCCTCCGCCGCATTGGCGGCTGTCGTGATCGCGTCGGCCATCGGGCTGATCGAAATCGAGGGGCTGGTCCGCATCCATCGCATGCAGCCCTGGGAGTTCTGGCTTTCGATCGCATGCCTCGTCGGGGTGGCCGTGCTCGGCGTCATCCCGGGGATCGGCTTCGCCCTCTCGATCGCCGTCATCGAGTTCCTCTGGGATGGATGGAGGCCTCATTCGGCCGTGCTCGGACGCGCCGACGGGGTGAAGGGGTACCACGACCTGAGGCGCTACCCCGACGCGCGTCAGATCCCCGGCCTGCTGCTGTTTCGCTGGGACGCCCCGTTGTTCTTCGCCAACGCCGAATTCTTCCGCGAGCGCATTCTCCAGGCGGTTTCCGAGGCGCCGACGCCGGTGCGGTGGCTCGTCGTGGCGGCCGAACCCGTCACCAGCGTCGATGTGACGGCCGCCGATGCGCTCTCCGAGCTGGTGGAGGCGCTGCGCTCCATGAGCATCGACCTGCGCTTCGCCGAGATCAAGGACCCGGTCAAGGACAAGCTCAAGCGGTTCGGATTGCTCGAGCAGATCGGAAGCGGCTCGTTCTATCCGACCATCGGCGAAGCCGTGAAGGACTACCTCGCCGCCCATCCGGCGACGCGGTCCGACTGGCGCCGGCGAGCGCCTTGAAAGGCCGCGGCGGGCGCGGCGTCGCGGCCGGTCGTCAGGCGCGGACGCGCCCGTCGGTCACTCCGTCCACGGTCCCCGCGAGGGCGATCAGCTTCGACGGGTTGGAGAGTCGGATGCGGTGAGCCCCCTTCATGCCGATGTAGCCTGTCTTACGCAGTCTGGTCATCGACCGACAGACCGTCTCCATCGTGAGGCCCAGATGGTCGGCGATGTCGGCGCGAGGCATCGCGAGATCGAATTCCACCCCGGCGCTCAGGTCTCCGGTGAGCTTGCGGGCCATCTGGCACAGGAACCCGGCGAGCCGAGCCTCGGCGCACTGATGCACCAGGATCATCATCTGATCCTGCGCGGCGCAGAGTTCGTCCCGCACATGGTCGCAGACGAGCTGCGGGCCGCAGGGCCAGTCATGCAGAAACGCGTCCAGCTGGCGCCTGGTGATCTTCATCACCTTCACGGGCGTGATCGCCTCCGCGCTGAACAGGTACCGGTCCTTGAAGGACAGACCCAAGACGTCGCCGGCCGATGCGAAACCCGCGATGGCGCGGCGCCCGTCGTGAAGGATCCGGCAGATCCGAAGCAATCCCTCCGAGATCTTGACGATGTGCTCGGCCTTGTCGCCCTCCCAGAACAGGGTCCGCCCGGACGCGACGCTCTCGACCGCCGCGCCTTCGAACACCGCGTCCAGGGACAGATGTTCGTCCTTCTCCATGCGCCCGTGGGGAGACAGGAACGCCTGCCCCGTCCCGGCCGCCGCCGGCCCGCGATGGGACGCCAGTTTGACGATGCTACTCATGACGCTTCCCCGATCGAAGTGATCGTCGCGGGCGCCGATCGCGCCGTGACGCATGTTTCGAGCCGATGGGCCGCCGCCCTCGAGCCTGGGCGTGCGGTACGCGTGAGACGCCAGGGAGATCCTGGCGCCAGGCGGACTTGCCGGTCCGCAAGAATTCAACCTAAGGCTGTGCCCGACCCTTTTCCGTGACATGGATCAAGATGGCAGCGGGTTTCGGGCTCATAATGTCTGCCGGCATGTTCGGCGCGGGGCTGACGATGGGGCCGGAATTTCGATTTTCGCCGCTCAACGCCGCCCATGTCGGGCCGGCCTTTCCTTTGCTCTGCACCGTCGCGCCCCGGATGACGATGCCGGAGTGGCGCATGCTGTGCGGCCACTTCTCGGGCGGATCCTCACGCGGCTATGTGCTGAAGAGAGACGCCTACGTCCGAGGTCTCTGCCTGGCCTATGTCGAGCATTCGCCAGCCTACGGCGCTATCCTCCGAGTGCCGGTGTTCGTGGTCGCAAGCCTCTTCGAACAGGCCCAGGCAGCCGGCTTCATGATCCGCTCCCTGCTGGATGTCTGTCAATCGGATGGTTTGGCTTTGCTCCGGATCGAGACCGCCGCCGAGGACCGGCAGACCTGCGACCTGCTTCACCGGCTCGATCCGGCCCGCGTCGACCAGCACGTCGCATTCTCGTTTCCGGCGGCCTCGCACGCCGACGCCGCCGGGAGGTGAGGACAGAAGGCCGCGAGCGTCGCCGGCCTACTTCGAACGGAACGGGGGCGCGTCGCCGCTGGGCTGACGGGCCCGGAAGGCGGCCGAGATCGCGGCCGCGAGCTCCTGCTGCATGAACGGCTTCATGAGCCGCTGCGCGCCCCGGGCGGCGCCCTGCTCGAGGTCCGCGTAACCGGTCGCCAGAACGATGGGCAGGTCCGGCCATTGCTCCTGCACGGTCTGGATCAGCTGCGCTCCGGTCATGCCCGGCATCAGGTGATCGGTCACCAGCAGGCCCAGGCCGTCGTCCCGCTGCAGGATCCGCAGCGCCTGCTCGCCTGAGCTCGCCTCCAGCACCTCGTGCCCGAGGTCCTCCAGCATCGCCGACGTGTTGGCCAGGACCAGGTTGTCGTCGTCGACGACCAGGATGCGCATGGGCCCCGTCTGTTCCGTCGCGGTCCTCGGCTGGGGCGCGGGCGCGGGGCGCGGGATCCGACTGCCCGCGGGCAGCAGCAGTTCGGCGGTGGTTCCCTCGCCGGGCGCGCTGCGCAGCCTCAGCCGGCCGCCAGACTGGGTCGCGAAGCCGTGCGCCATGGAGAGCCCCAAGCCGGTGCCCTTGCCGACGCCCTTGGTCGTGAAGAACGGCTCCACGGCCCTGGCCAGCGTCTCGGCGTCCATCCCGTGCCCGTCGTCCTGCACGCGCAGGCACAGATAACGCCCCGGCGCGGTTCCGTCGACGTCCGCGACGTCCAGCGCCGCCTCCTCCGCCGAGATGACGATGGCGCCCCCGTCCGGCATGGCGTCGCGGGCGTTGACGGCCAGGTTCAGGAGCGCCAGCTCGAGCTGGTTGGGATCCGCAAGCGCGGGCCGGAGCACGAGCGGAAAGTGGGTGCTGATGTGGATCCGCGGGCCGATCGAGCGTTGCAGCATGTCCGCCAGGCCGCGGACGAGGTCGGGCACGTCGACCGCCTCGGTCTTGAGCTCCTGGCGCCTGGCGAAGGCGAGCATGCGCTGGGTCAGCGCCGCGCCGCGCTTGGCCGCCTCGATCGAATTCTCGATCAGCAGCTTGAACCGGTCGTCGAGGCCCGGGCGGCGGCGCATCAGATCGAGATTGCCGAGCACCACGGCCAGCAGATTGTTGAAGTCATGGGCCACGCCGCCCGTGAGCTGGCCGATCATCTCGAGCTTCTGCGACTGCACGAACCTCGCCTGTGCGTCCTGCAGGGCGAGCTGGGCGTTGCGCCGCTCGGTGACGTCGCGCGTGATCTTGGCGTAGCCGAGCAGGCCGCCTTGAGCGTCGCGTATCGGGTCGATCACCACATCGGCCCAGAAGCGCGTGCCGTCCTTGCGGACCCGCCACCCTTCCATGGCGAAGCGGCCCTCCCGCTCCGCCGTCGCGAGCGCCCGGGCGGGCAGGCCGGCCTCGCGGTCCTCCTCGGTGTAGAAGCGCGAGAAGTGCTCGCCGACGATCTCGGCCTCCGTGTAGCCCTTGAACTGCTCGGCGCCGGCGTTCCAGTTCGTCACCCGCCCGAGCGGGTCGAGCATGTAGATGGCGTAGTCCTTGATCCCCTTCACCAGCAGGCGGAAGCGCTCTTCGCTCAGGCGCAGTCTCTCCTGCGCCTCCTTCTTGTCGCTGATGTCGCGCGTGATCTTGGCGAAGCCGAGAAGCTGGCCGGAGCGGCCGCGGATGGGATCGATGACAACATGCGCCCACATGCGCGTGCCGTCCTTGCGCACGCGCCAGCCTTCCTGCTCGAATCGGCCCTCTCCCTCCGCCATCGCCAAGGCGCGCGCCGGCAGCCCGGAGGCCCGGTCTTCGTCGGTGTAGAAGCGGGAGAAATGCTGGCCGAGGATCTCGTCGCGCTCATAGCCCTTGAAGCGCTGGGCGCCGGGGTTCCACGTGATCACGACCCCTGTCGGGTCGAGCATGTAGATCGCGTAGTCGGTGATGGACTGGACAAGAAGCCGAAAGCGCTGCTCCTCCCCGCCGGACTCGATCGAACTGGAGGTGGGGGGCATCGAGGAATGGATCTCCTTCAGGTCGGCAACGCCCCAGCCTGCCGGGCGCGTCGGTTCAGTTCCCGGGCGTGCGAGACCGCGCGCCGGCGCGCCAGGTCGCTTGAACGGCCGCGCCCTCCCGGCGACCAGCGCCAGGATGGGGCCACGGATCACTTTCGCATGGCGAGACGGCTCTCGATCTCGGCCACCGTGTGCTTGGTGAGGTCCACCGCGGCTTCGCCGGCCACCGCCGCCTGGGTGGCCGGCGACAGGCTCTCGCGCAGAGCCGACAGGGTGCGCGGCGGCGCGAAGATGACCAGGGACGGGGCCGCGTGCTGGCTCATGGCCGCGTCCGTGCGCTTGGCCACCTCTTCGGCGAAGGCCCGCTCGGCGGCGTCGTGCCAGTCGGTCTGGTCCATCGCGCTACGGCGGCCCTGGTGCAGATCCACGCGGCCCGGCCGGTCCGTCCCCTGGCTGTGCGTGGGAGGATTGGGCGGAGCGTCGCGCTGCTCGAGCAGCTGCAGTCTGGGTGCCGCGGGGGTTCCGGCGTTCTGGAACAGCAGCGACTTGCGGCCGTCGGTGACGAGGACCAGGCCGCCGTGAGTGGCGATGAACTGATGCTTGGATGCGCTCATGGGATCCTCCAACACGTCGGCTTCAGGGCACGAGAACGGCGGCGCCGCTCAGGCGGCCGCTTCGAAGATCGGCGAGCGCCTCGTTCGCGGCCCCGAGCGGGTAGGGGACCGTCGACGTCGTCACCCCGGCCCGCGCGGCGGCGGGGAAGAACGCGGCCGCGTCGCGGCGCGTCAGGTTGGCCACCGACACGATCTCGCGCTCGCCCCAGAGAAGGCCATAGGGAAAGCGTGGAATGTCGCTCATGTGGATGCCCCCGCAGACCACCCGGCCGCCCTTGCGCAGCTGGGCGAGCGCCGTGGGGACGAGATCCCCGACAGGCGCGAAAAGGATGGCGGCGTCGAGGCGGTCTGGCGGCGCCTCGTCCGACCCGCCGGCCCATGCGGCTCCGAGCGAGCGGGCGAAATCCTGGGCGGCCGCGTCCCCCGGCCGCGTGAAGGCGTAGACCTCCCGTCCCTGGGCCCTGCAGATCTGGCAGAGGATGTGGGCGGCGGCGCCGAAGCCGTAGAGCCCGACGCGGCGCGCCTCGCCCGCCTTGACGAGGCACCGCCATCCGATCAGCCCCGCGCAGAGGAGCGGGGCCAGCGCGACCGGATCGGCCTCGCCGTCCAGAGGCAGGACGAAGTCGGCGGCCGCGACCATGTGGGTCGCGTAGCCTCCGTCCCGCGTGTAGCCGTTGAACTGGGGCGCGTCGCAGAGGTTCTCCCGGTCCGTCCGGCAATAGGGGCACCGGCCGCAGCTGTGGCCGAGCCATGGCGCGCCGACCCTCTCGCCGAGCGCGCGCCCCGCCACGCCTTCCCCGAGTGCGGCCACCCGGCCCACCACCTCGTGGCCGGGGACGAGAGGCAGCCGGGGAGAGCCGAGCTCGCCGTCGACGATGTGCAGGTCGGTCCGGCAGACGCCGCACGCCTCCACGGCGATCAGGATCTCGCCCGGGCCGGGACGCGGGCAGGGCCGGCGCTCGAGGCTCAAGGGAGACCTGGCCCTGTCGAGCGTCATGGCCGTCATGACCGAGGTCTCGCTCATGTCGTCCCCTCAGGTGGGCCGGCGCGGGCCGCCGCCGGGCTCGCGCCACGCATGGTCGCGCCGGTCGGCCCAGGCCGCAACTCCGCGCCATGGCCTACGACGGATCAGGCGTCCGACGATCGCGACGCAGCGAAGGGCGGCCGCCATGGGCCGCTCTTCGCCCGCGCCCCTCCCGTCCCGGCCCCGGCCCGCCCGCGCGGCGTGCAATTTCGGCGGATCGGTCTATTCTGATCCGGCCTTCATCCTTGCCGCCGAGAGTTCGGATGACACAGACCGACCGGAACTTCTCAGGGTCGATCGCTGAGGTCTATGACCGCCTGATGGTCCCCCTGATCTTCGAGCCCTATGCCGAGGATCTGGCCCGAAGGGTCGCGGCCCTGTCGCCCGGCGCCGTCCTGGAGACAGCAGCCGGCAGCGGGGCGGTGACGCGCGCTCTGGCGCCGAAGCTCGGGCCCGACGCGCGCTATGTGGTGACGGACCTGAACAAGCCGATGCTGGACCGCGCGCAGCGTCGGCAGGAGGGGGATGGCCGCCTCACATGGATCGAGGCCAACGCCTTGAGCCTGCCTTTCGAGGACGCCTCGTTCGACGTCGTCCTGTGCCAGTTCGGCGCCATGTTCTTCGGCGATCGGGTCGCGGGCTATCGCGAGGCGCGCAGGCTTCTCAAGCCGGGCGGCCGCTTCATCTTCAACGTGTGGGACCGCATCGAGGAGAACGATTTCGCCCTGGTGGTCCAGGACGCGCTCGGGGAGCTCTATCCGGACGACCCGCCCCGCTTCATGGCCCGTACGCCGCATGGCTATCACGACGTGGACCTGATCCGCCGCGACGTCGAGGCCGCCGGCTTCTCCGCCGTCGAGATCACGACGCTGGCGCAGGAAGGCCCCGCAGACGCGCCCTTCACCGTCGCCACCGCGTTTTGCCAGGGCACGCCGCTGCGCGGCGAGATCGAGGCGCGCGACCCGCAGGGGCTCGACCGGGCGACCCGGGCCGCCGCGGCGGCGCTGGAGAAGCGCTTCGGAAGCGGCCCGCTGTCCGGTCCCCTGAAAGCCCATGTGATCGAGGCGGCAACCTGAACCAGGGCGCGGCCGACGAGCGGAGCCGCGGTTGCGGGCCCGGGCTCATCATATCGAACCTTCGGATACACATCCGAAAGCTGGTTGTTGATGGGCCGGGCGCGATCTATGCTCCTGAGATAAGCGAACGCTGACACAAAGCGCCGCATCAGGGAGGATCAGATGAGCCGCACAACTCGTGCATGGCTGTTGGCAGCATGCGCCATCGGGCCAAGTCTTCTCGGTCTCACATCCGCCGCTTATTCTCAGGGCATTCCCCAGAATATTCCGAGAAACGAGACGCTGATCCTCGAAAATCCTGAGGGGACGATCAAGAACGCCGGCTGGTTCAACATCTGGGCCATCAATGCAGGCAGTCAGTCCAACGGACTACAGCAGGCCGCGCTGGATACGCTCTGGTATATCGACCCGGAAAGCGGGATCGATGGGGTGTGGGACAACTCGCTGGCGTCCGAGAAGCCCAAATACAACGCCGACTTCACCGAAATGACCGTGAAGCTGCGCAAGGGCATCTTCTGGAGCGACGGCGTGGAGTTCTCGGCCGCCGACGTGGTCGGCACCGTCGAGACCCAGATCAAGAATCCCAACATGCGCTTCAGCGCCGTGCTGGCCAACAACGTCGCCAGCATGGAGACGCCGGACAGCAGCACCGTCATCTTCAAGCTGAAGAAGCCGAATTCCCGCTTCCACACCAACTTCACGGTGCGCTGGGCCGGCATTTGGATCATGCCGAAGCATGTCTTCGACAAGGTCGCCGACCCGTTGAAGTTCGACTTCAACAAGCCGGTGTCGCTGGGCGCCTACACGCTCAACAGCTTCGACCCCGACGGCAAGTGGTACATCTGGCAGCTGCGCGACGACTGGCAGCGCACCTCGCTGGGCCGCTTCGGCAAGCCCGGGCCGAAATATCTCGCCTATGTGGACCCGGGCCCGCCCGACAAGCGCGTGATCGCTCAGCTCAACCATGAGCTCGACGTCATTCACGACATCGCCCCCGAGGGCATGTTCACGCTGGCCAAGCAGAGCAAGACCACCACGGCCTGGTTCAAGGGCTTCCCTTATGGCCACCCGGATCCGACCCTGCCGGCGCTGGTGTTCAACACCCAGAACGAGAACTTCAAGAACAAGGACGTGCGCTGGGCGCTGGCGCTGCTGATCGACATCAAGGCCGTCGCGATGGCGGCCTATCGCGGAGCGGCGACGATCTCGGCCATCGGCGTGCCGCCGACCGGCAAGCATCCCGAAGCCTATCACCAGCCCATGGAGGCCTGGCTCAAGGATTTCGAGGTCGACACCGGCAAGCAGAAGTTCAAGCCCTACGACCCGACCGTCGGCAAGCAGATCGCCGACATGCTGCGCCCCTCGCTGGGCGAGCAGATCCCGCAGGACCCCAAGGAGATCGCCAAGGCCTTCGGCATGGGCTGGTGGAAGACCAACCCGCAGGCCGCGCAGGAACTGCTCGAGAAGGCCGGCTACAAGAAGGTCGGCGGCCAGTGGCAGACGCCTGAGGGCAAGCCGTTCACGATCCGCGTCATGGTGGAGGGCGACCTCCGGCCGGTCATGACCCGCGCCGGCAGCATGATCGCGCAGCAATGGAAGCAGGCCGGCATCGACGCCAAGATCGACGTCGCTCAGGGCACGCTGCTGACGCGGCGCGGAGCGGGCGACTTCGACACCTTCATCGGCTGGAGCGTCGAGACCTGGGGCGGACACCAGGACCTGTCCTACTTCATGGACAGCTGGCATTCGCAGTTCGTCGCCGAGCCGGGCAAGCCGCAGCCGCTGCGCAACTGGCAGCGCTGGTCGAGCCCCGAACTCGATAAGATCATCGAGCAGACGCGCACGATCGACTTCGACGACCCGAAGGCGATCGAGCTCGGCAAGGACTACGTGAAGCTCGCCGCGCGCGAGATGCCGACCATTCCGCTGATGGCCTACAACGTCTTCACCGCGATGGACCAGACCTACTGGACCGGCTTCCCGACCGCCGAGAACCCCTACGCCAACCCGGTCACGAACTGGGGCAACTCGCGCTACATGTTCGTGAAGCTCAAGCCGACCGGCAAGTAAGGCGCACAGCGCCTCCACAACGTCCGGAGACGGGCGGCGACCCCTTCGCCGCCCGAACGCCCCCCGCATCCCGGAAGGCCCATGAGCGGTTACCTCGCATATCTGGCCAAGCGGCTCGGGCAATTCGTGCTGGTCGTCTTCATCGGCGTGAACATCGCCTATGTGGTCACGCACGCCACGCCCATCGATCCGGTCGAGCAGTCGATCTCGGCCGTGACCTCCTTCGGCAACACGGCGCCAGAAGCGATCGAGCAGATGCGCCAGTCGCTCAAGGAGCTCTACGGCGTCGGCGGCACGTGGCGGGAGCAGTACCTCACCTTCTGGTCGCGCATCCTGCGGGCTGATTTCGGCCCGTCGATGTCGGCCTTCCCGACGCCGGTCTCGGCCCTGATCGGCCGCGCTCTCCCCTGGACGGTGGGGTTGCTGGTGGTGTCGACGCTGGTCACCTGGGCGCTGGGCAACCTGCTGGGCGGGCTCGCCGGCTATTACCAGCGCAGCCGCTCCTTCAAGCTCATGGGCGTGGTCGCGATGGGGCTGCACCCGATCCCCTATTACATCGTCGCCCTCATGCTCCTGATCGTGTTCGGCTTCCTGTGGCCGGTGCTGCCGATCACGGGCGGCTCGGCCATGAACCTGCCGCAGGGCTGGACGCTGGCCTTCATCGGCAGCGTGCTGAAGCACTCCATCCTTCCCGCGCTGTCGCTGATCCTGATCGGGGTCGGCAGCTGGTTCCTGGGCATGCGCTCGCTGGTGTCCAACATCGTCACCGAGGACTACGTGCAGTTCGCCGAACTCGGCGGTGTGAACCGTCGGCGCATCCTCGGCTCCTATGTGATGCGCAACGCGCTGGGGCCGCAGGTGACCGGGCTCGCGATGTCGCTCGGCGGCATCTTCAACGGCGCCATCATCACCGAGAAGGTGTTCGGCTATCCGGGCGTCGGCACGCTGCTGGTGGACGCGGTCTACGCCGGCGACTACGGGCTCGTGCTCGGCGTCACCACGATCTCCATCCTGGGCGTGTCGGCCGGCGTGCTGGCCATCGACCTGCTCTACCCGCTCCTCGACCCACGCGTGCAGGCGACCTGATGCTGGCGATCCTGCGCGACCTCCTCAAATACAATCTCGAATTCCGGATCGGGATCATCCTGGTCGGGATCGTGGTCGGGCTCTCGGTCCTGTCCGTGTTCTCGCCCTATCCGCCGGGGGACGTCTATGTCGTCCCGCCTGACGTTCCGCCCTCGACCGCCTACTGGTTCGGCACCACCTCGCGCGGACAGGACGTGTTCTGGCAGGTCTGCGTCGCCATCCGCAACACGCTGTTGTTCGGCCTCACTGTGGCGGCGATCAGCCGGGTGCTGTCGCTCGTCATCGGGTTGCTCAGCGGCTACAAGGGCGGCTGGATCGACCGGGCCCTGATGGCGCTGAACGACACCTTCATCGTCATTCCGCTCTTTCCCATCCTGGTGCTGTTCTACTTCGTCATGCGCGACAGCATGACGTGGCTGATGCTGGCCATGATCATGGCGACGCTGGGCTGGGCCTATGACGCGCGCCTGATCCGCGCTGTCGCGATGAGCCTCAAGACCCGGGAGTTCAGCCAGACGGCTGTGTTCTCGGGCATGAGCACCCGCGAGATCCTGACCCGCGAGCACCTGCCCTACGTCATGCCCATCGTGTTCTCGACCACGATGAACAACATGAACTGGTCGATCGGCCTCGAGGTGACGCTCTCGGTGCTGGGCTTCACGGACATCAACACGCCTACGATCGGCGGCATGATCTACTGGGCCAACCAGCACACCGCCATCGTGGCCGGGGTCTGGTGGTGGATCGCCTTTCCGATCGCGGTGGTGATCATGGCCTTCGTGGGCCTGTTCCTGCTGGCCGTGTCGATGAACGAGTATATCGATCCGCGCAGCCGGCTGAGCCGCATGGGCGGAGGCGCCCGATGAGCGGTCCCGTCGCCCTCCACTCCCCGACGACGCCCGTTTCAGGCGCCGCGCCGGATCGCGACCCCGTACTGCGCGTGGAAGACATCCAGGCCCATTTCCGGACGCAGCATTTCGGCGTGAGCCGCGAGGTCCGCGCCGTGGACGGCGTGACCTTCGACGTGCGCCGCAACGAGATCTATGGGCTTGCGGGCGAATCCAGCTCCGGCAAGACCACGCTGATCAAGACCATCGCGGGCGCGATCAAGCCGCCTTTGCAGGTGGTGGGCGGGAGCGTTCGGTTCAGCTTCATGCCGGGCTATCCGGGCCTGCACGCCGCGCCCCCGGCCGAGGTGGAGCGGGTGCGCTGGCGCCACCTCTCCTATGTGATGCAAGGCTCCATGAACGTGCTGAACCCGATGCGCCGGGTGATCAGCACCTTCCAGGACTTCGCCTGGCGGCACCTCGGCGGCTCGCGCAAGCAGTTCGAGGAGCGCGTCGTCGCGCATCTGGCGCGGGTGAGGCTGGATCCGGCGGTGCTGCGCGCCTATCCGCACGAGCTCTCGGGCGGCATGCGCCAGCGCGTCACCATCGCGCTCGCGACCATCTGCAAGCCCGACTTCATCATCGCGGACGAGCCCACGACCGCGCTGGACGTCATCGTCCAGAAGGACGTGCTCGGCATGATCCGCGGCATCCAGCAGGAGATGGGCTCCTCGGTGCTGTTCGTCACGCACGACATGGGCGTGCACGCGCATCTCACCGACCGGCTCGGCATCATGTATGGCGGCCGGCTCGTCGAGGAGGCGCCGACGCCGGAGATCTTCTCCCGGCCGCTGCACCCCTACACGATCTACCTCATCGGCAGCCTGCCCCGCATCGGCGACGACACCCCGCGCAAGAGCCTGGAGGGCAGCCCGCCCAATTTGGCCGACCCGCCCACCGGCTGCCGCTTCCACCCGCGCTGCCCGCTCGCCATGGAGGTCTGCGCCCGGCAGGTCCCGCCCATGGTGGAGAGCCTTCCCGGCCACCGGGTCGCCTGCCACGCCGTCAACCCGGGAGCGGCCGCATGAGCGAGGCGCTGCTCCGGCTGGACCACGTGTCCAAGACCTTCTCGCGCGGCGGCTTCTTCAGCCGACGCCGGATCGAGGCCGTGAAGGACCTGTCCTTTTCGATCGCGGCCGACAGGCCCGAGATCTTCACGATCATCGGCGAGTCCGGGAGCGGCAAGTCCACCACCGCCCGCATGATCCTCGGCATCGAGCGCCCGACGGGCGGCAGCCTGCAGTTCGACGGGCTCGACGTCGGCGCGCTCAACGGCAAGGCCGACCGGATGCGGTTCATGCACGCCGTGCAGCCGATCTTCCAGAACCCGTTCGAGGCCTTCAACCCGCTGAAGCAGCTCGACCGCTACCTCTTCCTCACGGCCCGCCGCTTCGGCGCAGCGCGAGACCAGGCGGAGGCCGAGCGGCTGGCCGACGAGGCGCTGCGCAAGGTCGGCCTGTCGCTGGCGGAGGCCAAGGGCCGCTTTCCGCACGAGCTCTCGGGCGGCCAGCTGCAACGCGTCGCTATCGCGCGGGCGCTGCTGTCCAACCCGAAGCTGATCGTGGCCGACGAGCCGGTGTCGATGGTGGACGCCTCGCTGCGGATGGCGATCGTGAACCTGTTCAAGGCGCTGCGAGACGATCTCGGCATCTCGATCATCTACATCACGCATGATCTCGCCACTGCGTACTCGATCAGCGACCGCATCATCATCATGCAGAAGGGCGAAGTCGTGGAGGCGGGCGACGCCCGCGCCGTGCTGGCCGCCCCTCAGCACCCCTATTCACGCCAGCTGCGCGAGGCGGTGCTGACGCCCGACTCGCCGCGGGCGCTCGCATCCTGAAACTCAGAACCCCTCCCGGGAGACCACGATGAGAAAAGCCACCGTCCTTATGGATCGCGATTTCGCGATCGGGCAGACCGACCCGCGCCTGTTCGGCGCCTTCGTCGAGCATCTCGGGCGCTGCGTCTATGGCGGCATCTACGAGCCCGGCCACGCCACCGCGGACGAGAAGGGCTTTCGCCGCGACGTGCTGGACCTCGTGCGCGAACTCGGCCCCACCATCATGCGTTACCCCGGGGGTAACTTCGTTTCGGGCTACAACTGGGAGGACGGCGTCGGCCCGGTCGAGCAGCGCCCGGCGCGGCTGGATCTCGCCTGGTTCTCGACCGAGCCGAACACCTTCGGCACCAACGAGTTCATGGACTGGTGCAAGGCCGCCGAGGTCGAGCCCATGATGGCCGTGAACCTCGGCACGCGCGGCGGCGACGCGGCGCGAAACCTCGTCGAGTACTGCAACCATCCGGGAGGCACCTACTGGTCCGACCTGCGCAAGCAGCACGGCTGGGAGCAGCCGCACGCCGTGAAGTTCTGGTGCCTGGGCAACGAGATGGATGGCCCCTGGCAGATGGAATACAAGACCGCCACGCAATACGGCATGGTCGCCAAGGAAGCGGCCAAGATGATGCGCTGGATCGACCCCACCATCGAGCTCGCCGCCTGCGGCTCCTCGGCGCGCAACATGCCGACTTACGGACGCTGGGAAGACGAGGTGCTCGAGCACACCTTCGACCACGCCGAGTTCATCTCGCTGCACACCTATCTCAACAACTACAAGGAGGACACGGCGTCCTTCCTGGCCTCGCCGGACCTGATGGACAACTTCATCGACGAAGTCGTGGCCATCGCGGACGGCGTCGCGGCGCGCCGGCGCTCCACCAAGCGCATGATGCTGAGCTTCGACGAGTGGAACGTCTGGTACCGGACCCGCCGCAAGCGTCAGGATCGGGTGAAGGAAGGCTGGCCGGTGGCGCCGCCGATCCTGGAGGAGATCTACACGATGGAGGACGCGCTCGCCTTCGGCGGCGCCTGCATCTCCCTCCTCAACCACGCCGACCGCGTGAAGTCGGCCTGCCTGGCGCAGCTCGTCAACGTGATCGCGCCGATCATGACCGAGACCGGCGGCCCGGCCTGGCGCCAGACCATCTTCCACCCCTTCGCGCAGATGTCGAAGTTCGGCCGCGGCAAGGTGCTGCGCGCCCAGGTCGAAAGCGAGAGCTACGACTCCGAATACTACGACCCGCGCGGGTCGCAGGAGGTGTCCTACCCGGTCACCAACGTGGCCTACCTGAAGCTCTCGGCCGTGGCCAACGAGGACGGCGGGCTGTCGCTGTTCCTGCTCAACCGCGACATCGCGCAGGAGATGGAAGTGAGCATCGACGTGCGCGGCTTCGGCCGGCTCGCGGTCGGCGAGGCCCTCGAATTGCGGCACGACGATCTCAGCGCGATCAACGACAAGAACGCGCCTGATCGCGTCGCCCCGACGGCGCTGTCGGGCGTCGTGGTGGACGGCGGGCGAATCCGCGCGACGCTGAAGCCGGCGTCCTGGAACGTCGTTCACCTGACGGCCAACTGACGCCGCCGGCCGCCAGCCGGTTCGGCGAGGAGCGCGACATGCTGGACCGCAAGGGCGCAAAGACCGCGACGGGCTCGAGCCAGCCCGTCGCAAAACCGAAAACCGGCGACGACGCGCGCGAGGCCGCGGGGCGAAGCTTTCTCGTCGTGAACCCCGAGCGCCAGTTCGACGTGATCCGCGGACTGGCCTCGCCGGTGCGCGTCCGCATCCTGCGGCTGCTGCGCCGCAGCGGAGCGCTGAACGTCAACCAGATTGCCGAGAAGCTGGGGCTGCCGCAGTCCACCATTGCGACCAACATCCAGATCCTCGAAGACGCCGAGCTGATCCTCACCGACGTGGTCAAGGCCGCGAAGGGGCAGCAGAAGATCTGCTCGGCGCGCTTCGACGAGATCGTCGTGCGCCTCGACGCCGACGACCCCAGCCGCGAAAAGAACGTCATCGAGGTGGAGATGCCGCTCGGCCTCTACACCAGCTACGACGTCTCCGCGCCCTGCGGCATGTGCTCCACCCAGAGCATCATGGGCGTGCTGGACGTGCCGGACCTCTTCCTCGATCCCTGCCGCGTGCAGGCGGCGCTGATCTGGTTCGGGCGGGGCTTCGTGGAATACAAATTCCCGAACAACGCCAAGGTGCTGAAGGCCGACCTCGCCGAGATCGAGTTCCAGATGGAGCTGTCGTCCGAGGTGCCGGGCACCAACACGAATTGGCCGTCCGACATCAGCTTGTGGGTGAACGGCGTGAAGGCCGGCACCTGGACCTGCCCGGGCGACTATGGCGACCGCCGCGGCGCCCTGACGCCGCGCTGGTGGAAGCTCGAAGGCTCGCAATATGGCGTGCTGACCCGTTGGCGCATCACGCCCTCAGGGTCCTTCATGAATGACGAGAAGCTCTCGGACGTGTCGCTGGCCGACCTGTCCCTCTCCGACCACCACTCGATCCGCCTGCGCGTCGGCATCGAGCCGAGCGCGTCGCATCCCGGCGGCGTCAACATCTTCGGGCGCGGCTTCGGCAACCACAACCAGGACATCCTGATGCGGCTGCACCTGCGGCCGCGCGAGGCGCGCTAGACCTTGCGGCCCCACGCGGCGGCCCCGACCCCGCTGAGGCTGGCCTGCGCATCCAGTTCTGTGCGCCGGACAGGGGTGCCGACCGCGGCCGTCACCGTGTCGGCCCAGGCGCGCAGATAGGCCTCGCGCTCGGCGTCGGCGACGCGCGGCGCCGCGTAGGCCACGAAGGGCGGAAGGACCTCGTATCCCATGTATTGGAGCAGCAGCCGCTCCACCGGATAGAGCACCTGGCCGATCTCGCCATAGACGCCCTCCGGCGAGAAGCGTTCGGGCGTGCCGCCGGTCGTGACCGAGAACAGGGCCCGGCGGCCCTGGAAGAGGCCGGTCTCGAAGCGTCGCCCGTCCACATAGGCGAACCCATAGGCGAGCACGCGCTCAAACCAGCCTTTCAGGATCGCCGGCGGCGCTCCCCACCAAAGCGGGAACTGCAGGATGAGCACGTCGGCGGCGCGCACGCGCTCCTGCTCGCGCCGGATGTCCGGCGCAAAGCCGCCCGTACGGGCGGCGAGTTCCTGCTCGGCCTGATAGTGGAACCGGTCCGGATCCGCCACGGAGGTGAAGTCGTGCCGGCCGGCGACGGGATTGAAGCCTTCTCCATAGAGATCGGAGACCTCGGCCTCGTGCCCCGCGGCCCGGATCGCCGCCACCGCGGCGTCGCGGAGCGCGGCGTTGAAGGAGGTCGGCTCGGGATGGGCGTAGACGATGAGAGCCCGCATGTCAGAACGCGACCCGGTCGCCGCCCTTCAGCTGCAGGATCTCGCGGGCGTCGTCGGGGGAGGCGATCTCCAGGCCCAGGCCCTCGATGATCTGGCGCGCGCGCGTCACCTGCTCGGCGTTGGACTGCGCCAGCCGGCCCGGTCCGATCCAGATGGAATCCTCCAGCCCGACGCGGACGTTGCCGCCCATGGCGGCCGCCTGCGCCGCGATGGCGAACTGGTTGCGCCCAGCCCCCAGCACCGACCAGCGATAGGCGTCGCCGAACAGCCGGTCGGCGGTTCGGCGCATATGCATGACGTCCTCGGGATGCGTGCCGATGCCGCCCAGGATGCCGAATACGCTCTGGACGAAGAAGGGCGGCTTGACGAGGCCGCGGTCGACGAAATGGGCCAGCGTGTAGAGGTGGCCGATGTCGTAGCACTCGATCTCGAAGCGGGTGCCGTTGTCCGCGCAGGTGCGCAGGATCATCTCGATGTCGGCGAAGGTGTTCTTGAAGATGCGCTCCTTCGAGCCCTCCAGATAGGGCCGCTCCCACTCGTGCCGGAACTCCTTGAAGCGGTCCAGCATGGGGAAGAGGCCTTCATCGATCCCATGTTGAGGGACGCGACTTCGGGCTTGAAGGTCGCGACCGGCCGCAGACGTTCCTCGACCGACATGGTCGGCGCGCCGCCGGTGGTGATGTTCACCACCACGTTCGAGCGCTGCTTGATGACCTTCAGGAACGGGGCGAACCGCTCGGGAGACTGGTCCGGCCGGCCGTCCTGCGGGTCGCGCGCATGTAGGTGGACGACCGCGGCGCCGGCCTGCGCCGCGCCGATGGCCGCCTCGGCGATCTCCTCGGCGGTGATGGGCAGGTGGGGCGACATCGACGGCGTGTGGATGGAGCCCGTCACCGCGCAGGTGATGACGACTTTGCGGGGCTGCGCCATGGAGATACCTCGTCGGTTGGGTCTGCCTGCGCCCGCCGGACGGCCCGGCGCGGCGCCTTTGTGCACGCTCTCAGTGAGCCCGCGACGGCAGGTCGCCTTCGAGCCCCAGGACCTTGGCGGCGTTGAGGGACACCATCTTGCGGATGTCCTCGTCCGCGTAGCCGAGATCGAGGCAGAGCTTCACGCCGCGGCGCATGCCCTCCACCGGGCTGATATTGCCGGTTTGGCCCAGGTCCGAGCACAGCATGGTGTTGTCCACGCCGGCCGCATCGATGTGCTTCTTGAGGTCCTCGGGCGCGCAGCTCTGAAACTTGTTGCCCTCCAGGAACATGCAGAGCGAATGCTCGACCATGGCGCCCATGGCGGCGATGCCCTTCACGTCGTTCAGGCTGGCGTCGACGATGTCCTCGGGATGCGTGAAGATCAGCCGCTGGACGCCGCGCTTGCGGGCCTCGTCGAAGACGATCCAGGTCTCGCTCACATGCAGGTGCCCGCTGGCCAGCGCCATTCCGGTGCGGGCGAGGACGTCGAGGATCTCCTTGGCGTCGTCCCGCACGGTCTTGTCGTCGTTCAGCACGGGCACCACGGAGGCCGGCCGGATCTTGGACGTGGACGCCGGGTGGGCGCGGCCGGATTCCCTTTCCCACCGGAAGTGGTTCTCGGCCGAGAGCGTCGGCATCCAGACGATCTTGCCTCCCATCGCGGCCGTGTGCTCGACCGCATAGGGGTTGAGGCCGCCCACGACATTGTTGAGCGCGATGCCGGAATAGACCTTGGTCTTCAGTTCGGGATGATGGCGCGCGATCAGGGCCGCGGTCATCACGCCGGAGTAGTCGTGGTCCTTGGTGACGATGGCGGCGAAGCCGACGTCCGAGGCCTCCCGGGCGAGTTCGAGGTGATCGACGCTGCGCGGCGCGATGGACGGGCCGCTATGGACGTGCGGATCGATGGCGCCGACGAGCAGATTCTCGATCCGCTGGTCCATGGCTCCGCTGGAGGAGGGTTCGGTCATGACGGGTTCCTTGCTTGGCGGTTGGGTTGGGGGGCGCCCAGCGCGGCGAAGTCGGAGCGCGTGCGGGCCGCGGCCTGGCGCATGAAGCCCTGGTCCGACGAGACGATGAAGGCGTTGGCGCCCAGCGCGCGCCAGTCGTTGGCTTCGGCGGCGTCGGCCACCATCAGGCAGACCGGCTTGCCGACCCGGCGCGCGGCCGCCAGGATCTTTTCGGCGGCGGCGCGCACCTTCGGATCGGCGAGGCCCGTGGCGCCCAGAGCGACCGTGAGGTCGCCCCGTCCGATGAAGAAGCCGTCGAGCCCGTCGACCGCCACGATCGCGTCGATGTCGTCCAGGGCCTCCGGGTCCTCGATCATGGCGATCACCGTGACGGAGGCGTCGGCCTGGTCGACATGGTCCCAGACGCCGAGCGTCCCGTAGCCGCCGGCCCGCGGCGAGTTCGAGAACCCGCGCCTGCCGCCGCGATAGCGGCAGGACGCGACGACGTCCCTGGCCTTCTCGACGCTGGAGACATGGGGGACGAGGACGCCGGCGGCTCCGTCGTCGAGGACCGCGAGGAGCTTGGCGGGGGTCGGCTCCGCCACCCGGACGATGCCGGCCGTCCCGGACGCCCGGGCGGCCAGCAGCCCGACGTCGATCGTCACCCGGTCGAAAGGCGCGTGCTCCTCGTCGATGACGACGAAGTCGAAGCCGAGCCCGCCCAGGATCTCGATCGCGTGGCTGGTCGGGGTCTTGATGAAGGTCCCGAGCAGGACCTCGCCGTCCTGGAATCGCTGGCGAAAGGACCGCTTCGCCTCTCCGGAGCCGGTTGACATGGGCTGGGCCTCTTCCCTAGTATGTTCTGACTAGTAGAACATCATCTCATTTTTCAGAACGATACCGGCAACCTGCCGTGGGCTGTCAAGCCTTTTTCGAGCGGGACGCGTCCTCGCGCAGGCCCGCGGGGCGCCCGGTCCGGTCAATGGGAGCGCATCCATGCCCAAGATCAGCGGCGCGGCGGGGGAGGGCGTCCAGTCGGTCGTGCTCGTGCTGCGGATCCTCGAGACCCTCGCCCAAGCGGGAAAGCCGCTGGGCGTCACCACGCTGGCGCAGGAGCTCGGGACGACGAAGAGCCGCATCCACCGTCACCTGCGCACGCTCGTGCAGGAGGGCTATGTGGGCCAGGCGCCCGAGACCGAACGCTACCTGGTCGGGCCGCGGCTGGTGACCCTGGGCCGCGCGGTCAGCGAGGACCTCGATCTCGCCCATGCGGCCACGAGCGCCCTGCTGGAGCTGCGCGACAGTCTCGGGCATTTCTCGGTCGTGTCGCAGATGGACGTCGAAGGCGTCCGCGTCCTCAAGACGATCTCAGGCAAATCCGCCATCGAGATCGGGGTTCGGCAGGGGTCGCTGCTGTCTTTCCACGGCTCGGCCCAGGGCAAGGTGGCGCTGGCCTTCGGCCCTCCGGAGCTGCGGTCGCGGGTGCTGCGCTCGCGCCTCGACATGCTGACGCCCCACACGGTCGTGAGCGCCTCGACCCTGGACCGCGAGCTGGAGCGGATCCGCGAGCGCGGATGGGCGGTCGCCCCGAACGAGGCGATGATCGGCATCAACACCCTGGCCGCGCCTATCCTGGACGTCAGCAACGCCGTGGTCGGCACGGTCGGGATCGTGGATTCGATCCAGTACATCGAGGCCCAGCCGTCGGCCGAGCAGATCCGCCGCATCGTCGAGGCGGGGCGCCGCATCTCGCAGGCCATGGGCCATCGGGGTTGACAGGTTCGGGTTCGGCCCTCAAACTTCAAAAACGAAACGTTGTTCTGCATAACGAAACAACTCGTCGAGGAGGAAACAGATGGACCGCCGTTTCGGGGCGCTCGCCGCAGCATTGCTCGCCTTCACGTCCACGTCCGCCCTGGCCCAGCAGGTCTACAAGGTCGGCTCCTCGGTGGGACTGACCGGCTACGCCGCCGTCAACGACCGCGCCTGGCGCGACGGCTTGCAGCTCGCCGCCGAAGCGATCAACGCCAAGGGCGGCGTGCTCGGCCGCAAGATCGAGCTCGTGGTGGAGGACAACCGCTCCGAGCCGCAGGAGGCCGTGGTCGGCTACCGCAAGATGATGTCCAACGACCAGGTCCAGATCTTCGACAGCGGCTGCGTCTCGGCCGGCAATTTCGCGGCGGCGGGCTCGGTCGTGCGGGCCCAGATCCCGATGATGCTGTGCTCGATCCTGCCGCAGCGGCCGGAGGAGCAGAAATGGGCCTTCAGCGTGCTGCCGCCGCCGCGCTTCGAGATCGAGGCGCGCTACCAGCACCTGAAGGACAAGACGGACATCCGCAAGGTCGGCATCCTGCACGATCCCACGCCCTACGCGATGCTGATGAAGGATCTCGGCTCCAAGATCGCCAAGGACATGGGCCTGGAGGTCGTGGCGGTGGAGTCCTACAAGCAGGACGACGCGGATGTCAGCGTCCAGATCGGCCGCATGAACGCCGCCGGCGCGGGCGCCATCGTCAAGATGGGCCAGGGCGGCTCCACGGTGACGACCGCCAAGAACATCAAGGCGCTCGGCCTCGACAAGATGATCCTCATGGCGAGCCTGGACGACTGGGCCACCTTCCGCCAGGCCGGCGAGGTCTTGGGCGAGCGTTTCATGTTCGTGGCGCCCGGGGTGCAGATTCCGGACGCGATTCCGGCCGGTCCCGCCAGGGAGGCGGCCGAGAGCTTCCTCAAGGTCTGGCGGGCCAAGCATGGCGACCGCGATCCCAACGCCGGCGCCCGCGCATGGGACAGCCTGATGCTGATCGCCGCCGCCGCCGAGAAGGCCAAGTCGCTCGAGGGTCCGGCGATGCGCGACGCGCTGGAGACGCTGCCCTCCACCCAGGGCGCCTTCGCGCAGTTCAACTTCTCGCCCGAGCAGCATGTCGGCATCACCAAGAACCCCTTCGAGATCGGGGTCCTGCGCGACGGCAAGTTCGTGGCGCTGAAATGAGCGGGCCGCTGCTCGAGGTCACGGAGATCTCGGCTCATTACGGCCGGGTGCACGCGCTCAAGCCGACCAGCCTGCATGTCGGGCGGGGCGAATTGGTCACGGTGCTCGGCCCCAACGGGGCCGGCAAGACGACCCTGCTGCGCGCGCTCACCCGGCTCACGCCGGCGCAGGGCCGCATCATGTTCGACGGTCGGGACGTCACCGCCCTGCCGACGCACAAGCTGGCCGAGCTCGGCGTCATCATGGTGCAGGAGGGGCGCGGCCTGTTCGGCCAGATGTCGGTGCGGGAGAACCTGATCCTCGGCGCCTACACGCGTCCGGGCGGCGACATCGACAGGCAGCTCGGCGCCGTGTTCGAGCTGTTTCCGCGGCTGAAGGAGCGCGTCGAGCAGATCTCGTCCTCGCTTTCGGGCGGCGAGCAGCAGATGCTGGCGATCGGGCGCGCCCTGATGGCCGAACCGAAGCTCCTGATGCTCGACGAGCCGTCGCTCGGCCTCGCGCCCCGCGTCGCCGGAGAGATCCTGTCCACGCTGGGCGAACTGAACCGCCGGGGCCTCGGCATCCTGCTCGTCGAGCAGAAGGCGCCGCTGGCGCTGAAGCTGGCCAAGCGGGTCTACGTGCTTTCGCTCGGGCGCATCGCGGCCGAACTCCCCGCTTCCGAGATCAGGTCCCACCATGACCTCGCCCGCTATTACCTCCACTAGGACGCGCCTGCGCGACCTCGCCGCGCCCGCCGCCCCGGTCGTCGCCGCGCTGGCCCTGCTGGCCTATGCGCTCACGTCGAGCGGCTACATCGTCACCGTGCTGGGCTTCGCGGCGATCTATGGCGTGTTCGCGACCGGGCTCAATTTCTTCATGGGCTATACGGGACAGGCCTCGTTCGGCCAGAACGCCTTTGCGGCGGTGGGCGGCTACTGCTCGGCCATTCTCACCGCCACCTACGGGGTGGAGCCGCTCGTGGCCCTCGTCCTGGCCACCTGCCTGTCGTCGCTGGTCGCCTTCGCGGTCGGCTATCCGACGCTGCGGCTGCGCGGCCACTACCTCGCGATGGCCACCTTCGCGCTCGGGCTGATCACCTACGAGATCACCATCGAGTGGACCAGCCTGACCCAGGGCTACATGGGCTATTCGGGCATTCCGCCCCTCGGGATCCTGGGCTACGAGCTCGCCAGCGAGAAGCAGATGCTGGTGGTGCTGGTCGGCTTCCTGCTGCTCGGCGTGTGGATCTCCAGCCGCCTGCGCCATTCGCGCTTCGGCCGCGCGCTGGCCGCGATCGCCGGGAGCGAGCCGGCGGCGGCGGCGCTCGGCGTCAACGTGGCGCGCTACAAGCTCGCCGCCTTCGTGATCGCGGCGGCCTACGGGTCCGTGGCGGGCTCGCTCTTCGCCCATTTCGTCGGCTTCATCAGTCCGGAGGTCTTCGGCACCTCCATGGTCGTGCTCAGCTTCACGATGCTCTATCTGGGCGGCATCGGCACGACCTGGGGCCCCGTCGTCGGGGCGGTCATCGTCTCGCTGCTCCCCGAAGCGCTGCGCGGCCTCAAGGAGCTGCAGGACGTCGCCTACTGCATCATCCTGGTCTCGATCCTGATCTTCGCCCCCAAGGGTCTGTCGGGCCTCGGCGCGCTGCTCGGCCCGTGGCTGGAGCGCGGCAAGGCCGCCAAGGGGGAGCGACCCTGATGGCGCTGCTCTCCGTCCAGAACGTCACGATGCGGTTCGGCGGCCTGCTGGCCAACGACGCCATCAGCTTCGACGTGCCGCAAGGCTCCATCTACGCCGTCATCGGCCCCAACGGGGCCGGCAAGACGACCCTTTTCAACTCCATCGCGGGAGCGCTGGTCCCCACCTCGGGCGCGGTGGTGTTCGACGGCCAGCCGATCACCGGGCTTCCGCAGGCCTCGATCGCCTCGCGCGGACTGATCCGGACCTATCAGCTGGTCCAGCTCTTCAAGGACCTGACGGTGGCCGAGAACGTCGAGATCGGCTTCCATCGCGTCACCCGCGGCGGCGTGCTCAGCGCGCTCCTGCGCCCGCGCTGGGCGCGCGAGCAGGAGGCCCGCATCGCCCGCGAGGCGCGCGAGCTGCTGGCCTTCGTCGGCCTCGGCGACCAGGGCGAGCTGGTGGCGGACAAGCTGCCCTACGGGCGCCAGCGCCTGCTCGAGGTCGCCCGCGCGCTGGCGGCCGACCCCAAGCTGATCCTGCTGGACGAGCCCGCCGCCGGCCTCAACACGCAGGAGACCGCGGCGCTGGCCGACGTCATCCAGCGCGTCAACGCCCGCGGCGTGACCGTGCTGCTGATCGAGCACGACATGGGGCTGGTCATGAAAGTGGCGCAGCGAATCGCGGTGCTCGATTTCGGCAGGAAGATCGCCGAGGGCTCGCCCGAAGAGATCCGGCGCAATCCCGATGTGCTCGCGGCCTATCTGGGCGGCGTGGAGATGGTCGATGGCTGACATCACGCAACTGCTGCAGAGCCTCGTGACGGGCGTCGGCGTCGGGCTCATCTACGGGCTCGTCGGCATCGGGTTCTGCGTCATCTACAACGCCAGCGGCATCGTGAACTTCGCCCAGGGCGTGTTCGTGATGCTGGGCGGCATGGTGTGCCACGCCCTGCTCACCCGGCTGGGCCTGCCGCTCGCGCTGGCCGCGATCCTGACCGTTCCGATCGTGGCCGGGGTGGGGATGCTGATTGAGACGCTGGTGGTCCGGCCCATGTGGAACCGGGGCGCGACCATGTTCGCCATCATCCTGGCCACGCTCGCGACGCAGATCATGATCGAGCGGATCACCATCCTGACCCTGGGGGACCAGCCGCGGTCGATCCCGTCCTTCACGCCCGGCGGGCCGCTGAAGCTCGGCGACGTGGCGGTGGGCTACCAGCTGTTCTGGATCCTGGGCTGCGGCGCCCTGATGGTGGGGCTGCTCTGGCTCTTCTTCACCCGCACCCGCACGGGGCGGGCCTTGCGCGCCTGCTCGCAGAACCGCGAGGCGGCGGCGCTGCTCGGCATCCCGGTGTCGCGCATGCTGCTGGTGTCGTTCGCGCTCTCGGCCGCGCTCGGCGCCGTCGCCGGCATCCTGGTGACGCCGACGCAGGTCACCGCCTTCAACGTCGGCACGCCCTTCGGGGTCAACGGCTTCATCGCGGCCATCATCGGCGGCTTCGGCAGCGCCGCCGGCGCGCTGGCGGGCGGGGTCCTGCTCGGGGTGCTGCAGGCGGCCGCCATCGTGCTCTTCGGGGCCGGCTTCAAGAACGTCGCGGCCCTTTCGACGCTGCTGGTGGTGCTGCTGCTCTTTCCGAGCGGCATCTTCGCCGGCCTGAAAGGCTTCAAGCGGGCGGCCTGAGCCGCCGCCGTCCCGGCCGGCCCAGAGCCGGCGCATCCCTCCGGAGTTCGAGCATGTACGACAAGTCCGACCCCCGCGCGAGCCTCGCCGCCACGCCGGCCAGCGCGCCCGTCTTCACGGCCTATTCGCCGGCCGACTACGTGAAGTTCTACGAGGAACAGCCCGCCGAGAGCGGCCCCGATGGCCGCACCTGGTACATGCGGGGCCAGAATGGGGTGATCGGCTATTCGGAGGCGAAGGCCGGCGCCCGCTTCAGCCGCAGCGGCCAGATCGACGAGTGGGTGTTGCTGCTGCCGGATCCCGGCGTGTCCGTGAGGGTGACGGCGGGCGGCGAGACCAGGACCGTCGCCGGCTATTCGGTGACCTTCGTGCCGCCCGGTGACAGCGTCGTCGAGGTGGTGGAAGGCGGGCGCATCGTGCGCCTGTTCACCACCCGCTCGGCCGACCTCGCGGCGCTCTGCTCGAATGCGGGCGAGTATGTCGAGCCGCACCACAACATCCCGCCCTTCCAGGCCTGGCCGACGCCGCCGGACGGGTTCAGGATCCGCACCTACAGCCTGGACGTCCCGGACGAACCGGGCCGCTTCGGACGGATCTGGCGCTGCACCACCTTCATGGTGAACTATCTCGCCCCGCAGGTCGGGCCGCGCGACATCACCAAGCTGTCGCCGCACCACCATGACGACTTCGAGCAATATTCGCTCTCGGTGCAGGGCTCCTTCATCCACCACCTGCGCTGGCCGTGGACGCCCAACATGAAGATGTGGCGCAACGACGAGCACGAGTTCGTCGGCACCCCGTCCGTCACCGTCATCCCGCCGCCGGCGATCCACACGACGCGCGGCATGGACCCCGGCGTCAACCAGCTGGTCGACATCTTCTCGCCGCCGCGGATCGACTTCTCGCTGAAGCCCGGATGGGTGCTGAACGCGGCGGATTACCCCCTGCCGAATACGGCCCCGAAGGGCTGACCGGAGCGGCCTCAGCTGCCGGGACGGCCCTGCAGGGCGGGGAGGAACATCTCCGACCAGACGGCCGGCTTGGTCTTGATGGTCCCGGACAGCTGCATGAATTCGGCGAACTGCATCATGCCTGTCGGCGTGGTGGAGAACCGCGTGTCGGGGTCCTCCAGCATCTTGAGGACCTCGTCGACGTCGACCTTGACCTTCGAGCTCCTGACGAAGATCTCGGCGGCCTTGCGCTTGTCGGCCGCGATCAGGGCGTTGGCGTCGTCCAGCGCCTCCAGGAAGGCCTGAGTGGTCTTGGGATTGGCGTCGACGAAGCGCTTGGGCGCGAAGGTGACGTCGAGGGTGATGTTGCCCAGATAGTCGACCGAGTTCGCGACGCGGCGGATGTTGGGGCTCTTCACCTCCAGATACTGGAAGGGCGGGGAGGTGAAATGGGCGGTGATCTCCGTCTTGCCGCCGATCAGCGCCGCCACCCCGTCCGGATGGGCGAGGCCGACGGTCAAGGGATCGAGCTTGCCGTAGTTCTCGCGCCCGAACTCCTTGGCGACCATCATCTCCAGCACCACCGCGGCCAGGGACGTCCGGATGCCCGGGATAGCGATCTTGTCGGCGGAGGTGAAGTCCTTCAGGCCGGTGATGCTCGCCTTGTTGGTGTTGAGCCAGAGCGAGGTCGAGCTCATGCCCGAGACGCCCACGACCTCCACCTTCGGGATGCCCTTCGCCTTGGACCAGAGCGTGATGAAGCCCGGCGCGCCGATTCCGGCGAAGTCGAGCGCCCCGGTCATCATGGCGTCGTTGATGACGTTGCCGCCGTCGAGCGTCAGCCAGTCCACCTTGAGGGGGCCGAGGCCGGCCTTCTCGGCGCGGCTCTCGAGGAGTTTCTGGTCCTCCATGACGATCAGCGGCAGATAGAGGATGCCGAAACCCTTGGAGATGCGGACCTGGTTGGCTTCGGCCTGTGCGGCGCCCGCGCCCGCGAGCAGCAGTGCGACGGCGGCCGCGAGGGCCCTGGGCGTTCTGGGTGTGGTCACGACGCTTCCCCTGTCAGGCTTTGTTGTTGGGGGGTGAGCATCGGGGGCGACGCCGCAAAGGTCAATGACCGGCCAGTCAGGGCGCCTTGAACCGCTGGGCCAGGGCCTCGGTGGCGCGGGCCAGCATGCTGGCGTCCACTCCCACTGCCGTGAAGACCGTGCCGAGCTCGATGCAGCGCTGCGCGAAGGCGTTGTCGGGGGTCAGGATTCCGGCGGGCTTGCCGCAGGCGCGGATGCGCCGGATCGCGTCCTCGATGGCGGCCACCACCTCCGGATGGCCGGCCTCGCCGACATGGCCGAGGCTGGCGGCGAGGTCGGCGGGGCCGATGAAGACGCCGTCGACGCCGTCGACGCCCGCGATCTCCTCCAGGCGGTCCAGCGCCTCGCGCGTCTCGATCTGCACCAGCAGGCAGAGCTCCTCCTCGGCGCGGCGGGCGTAGCCGGCGATGCGGCCGAAGCCGGTGGCGCGCGTGACGCCCGAGACGCCGCGGACGCCGCGCGGCGGATAGCGCATCGCCGCGACCGCGGCCTGCGCCTCAGCGGCGCTCTGCACATAGGGGATGAGTAGGGTCTGGGCCCCGAAATCCAGGATGCGCTTGATCAGCACCGCGTCGTTGCTGGCCGGTCGCACGATGGGGGAGACCGGGTAGGGCGCGACGGCCTGCAGCTGCCCCAGCACGGTCAGCGGGTCGCCCGGCGAGTGCTCGGTGTCGAGCAGCATCCAGTCGAAGCCGGCGCCCGCCATGGCCTCCGCCGCATAGGGGCCCGGGAGGCTGCACCACAGGCCGATCTGCTGGCGTCCGGCCAGGATGGCGCGCTTGAAGGCGTTCTGCGGGAGTTGCATGGGTTCAGCCTCGGTCTCGCGCGCCGGGCGGCGCCGTGTCCACCATGATGCGCGTGGACCATGCCGGCGGTCACGATGTCAATGGCTCATGGCAGGTCCGCTTCTGAGGCCGGGACCACGGAACCGGCTATCAAGGGCCGCGCCAGACGTGCGAGAAACGCGTGTTGGCGAACAACAGACCGCGAAGGCGGCGACGCAGCAGGGAGACGCCGATGTCGGACAAGACCAAGCCAGACGCCCAGACCGGCATGCGCAAGGGCCTCGCCCAGTATGGCGACGCGGAGTTCTCGCTCTTCCTGCGCAAGGCCTTCATCAAGGCGATGGGCTATTCGGACGACGCGCTCGCCCGGCCCATCATCGGGATCACCAACACCTTCTCGGCCTACAACGCCTGCCACCGGAACGTCCCGGACCTGATCGAGGCGATCAAGCGCGGGGTGATGCTGGCGGGCGGACTGCCGCTCGAATTCCCCATCATCTCGATGCACGAGTCCTTCTCGCATCCCACCAGCATGTTCCTGCGCAACCTCATGGCGATCGACGCGGAGGAGATGATCCGCGCCCAGCCCATGGACGCGGTCGTGCTCATCGGGGGCTGCGACAAGACCGTCCCGGCGCTGCTGATGGGCGCCGGCAGCGCCGACGTCCCGGCGATCCTGACCGTGACGGGGCCGATGATCACCGGCTCGCACAAGGGCGAACGGCTCGGCGCCTGCACGGATTGCCGCCGGCTCTGGGGCCAGCACCGGGCGGGCGCCATCGGGGCGGACGAGATCGAGGAGATCAGCGGCAAGCTCGCGCCGGGGCCAGGCACCTGCATGGTGATGGGCACCGCCAGCACGATGGCGCTCTGCGCCGAGGCGCTGGGCATGATGCTTCCCGGCGGCGCCGCGATCCCGGCCGTCGACGCGGACCGCCTGCGCCACGCCGAGGCGACCGGCGCGCGCGCCGTGGCGCTGGCCGCCGAGGGCCTTCGGCCATCGCAGATCATGACCGCGAGCGCCTTCGACAACGCGCTGCGCGTGCTGCAGGCCATCGGCGGATCGACCAACGGCCTCATCCACCTGGTGGCCATCGCGGGCCGGCTCGGCGTCGAGCTCGACATGGACGCATTCGACCGCATGGGCGTCGAGACGCCGGTGCTGGTCGACCTGAAGCCCTCGGGCCAGCACTACATGGAGGACCTGCACCGCGCCGGCGGGCTAGCCGCGATCCTGCGCGAGATCAGGGACCAGCTGGAGACGCAGAGCCTCACCGTCACGGGCCGGACGCTCGGCCAGGAGATCGACGCCGCGCCTCCGGGCTGGGAGCAGGACGTCGTCCGCCCGGTGTCGCGGCCCATCCACCAGGGCGGCGGCCTGCGCGTGCTGCGCGGAAGCCTGGCCCCCCACGGCGCGTTGATCAAGCAGGCCGCCGCGACGCCGGCCCTGCTCCGGCACGAAGGCCGGGCCGTGGTGTTCTCGTCCCTGGCCGACATGGCGGAGCGGCTCGACGCGCCGGACCTCGACGTGCAGGCCGACGACGTGCTGGTGCTGCAGAACGCCGGCCCGAAAGGCGCCCCCGGGATGCCGGAGGCCGGCTACATCCCGATTCCGCGCAAGCTGGCGGCCGCAGGCGTCAAGGACATGGTGCGCATCTCCGACGCCCGCATGAGCGGCACGGCCTTCGGCTCGATCGTGCTGCATATCAGCCCGGAAGCGGCCGAAGGCGGCCCGCTTGCGCTCGTGCGCGACGGCGACCGGATCGCGCTCGACGTCGCGGCCGGGCGCATCGACCTGCTGGTCGACGAGGCCGAACTCGCCCGCCGCCGGCAGGGCTGGAGCCCGCCCCACGCGGCGCCCGAGCGCGGCTACAAGAAGCTCTATTGGGACGAGGTGCTCCAGGCCGAGCACGGCTGCGACTTCAACTTCCTGCGCAAGCATCCGCTCCCGCGCTAGGCGAGGCGGGCTAGCCCTTGTTCATGAAGGCCGCGAAGCGGGCCTGGGTTTCGGGCAGCCTGCGCAGCCGGTCGAACTCCGCCGCCTCGGCCGCGATGGTCTCCAGCGCGGCGGCCCGGCGGGCCTTCTGCAGCAGGGCCTTGGTGGCCAGCACGGAGGGCGCCGGAAGGGCGGCGAGGGCGGCCGCGCGTTCAAGCGCGCGGGGCAAGGCCTGGCCGTCCTCGACGGCCTCGTTGACGAGCCCGTCCCGGGCCGCCGCCTCGCCGGAGAACTCCTCGCCCAGCAGCAGCATCTCGGACGCGCGCTTCGCGCCCGCGACCTGCGGCAGAAGCAGCGTCGAGGCGCCCTCGGCGCAGATGCCGAGCGGCACGAAGGGCAACTTGAAGCGCGCCGAGCGGCCCGCATAGGCGAGGTCGCAATGCAGCAGCATGGTCGTGCCGATGCCGATGGCGAAGCCCTCGACGGCGGCCACGACCGGCTTGTCGAAGGAAGCGATGGCGCGCAGGAAGCGGATGGCCGCGTGGCCGCCCGGCTCCTCGGCCCGGGTCATGAAGTCAGCGATGTCGTTGCCGGAGGTGAAGCAGCGCTCCGCCCCAGTCAGGACCACGACCCTGACGGCGTCGTCCGCCGCGGCGTCGGCCAGCCCGGCGATCAGGCCCTCATAGGCGGCCGCGTTCAGCGCGTTGCGGCGCTCCGGGCGGTTGATCTCCAGTTGGAGCAGACCGGATGCGGGCGTGGAGCGGCGGATGGGATATGTCATGGGTCACTCCGAGGCCGGGGTCAGAACGGCGCGGCATGGGCCGCAAGGGCCGAGCGGGCGGCAGCATACTCGTCGCGCAGGCGGGCGACGAGGTCGGCCGTGGCGGGCACGTCGTGGACGAGCCCCACGCCCTGCCCGGCGCCCCAGATGTCGCGCCAGGCTTTGCCCTTGCCGGCGCTGAAATTCATCGCGGCCTTGTCGGCTGTCGGCAGGTTGTCGGGGTCGAGCCCCTGCAGGGCGACGCTGGGCTTCAGGTAGTTGCCGTGCACGCCCGTGAACAGCGGCGTGTAGACGATGTCGGCCGCCGAGGCGTCGACGATCATCGCCTTGTAGCGCGGATCGGCGTTGGCCTCGCGGGTGGCGATGAAGCGCGTGCCCATATAGGCGAGGTCGGCTCCCATCGCCTGGGCGGCGAGGATCGAGCGCCCATTGGCGATCGAACCCGACAGGATGATCGGTCCGTCATAGAACCTGCGCACCTCGCCGACGAGCGCGAAGGGGCTGAGCGGCCCGGCGTGGCCGCCCGCGCCGGCGCAGACCAGGATGAGACCGTCCACGCCTTCCGCCAGCGCCTTCTCGGCGTGACGGATGGAGATGACGTCGTGGAAAACGAGTCCGCCATAGGCGTGGATGCGGTCGACCACAGCGCCGGGCGCCCGCAGGCTGGTGATGATGATCGGGACCTCGTGCTTGACGCACAAGTCGACGTCATGGTCGAGCCGGTCATTGGAGGCGTGGACGATCTGGTTCACCGCGAAGGGCGCGATCGGGCGCGTCGGGTGCAGCGCGCGGGCGGCCGCGAGCTCGCCCTTGATGCGCAGGATCCAGGGCTCCAGCTCCTCCTTGGGCCGGGCGTTCAGGGCCGGGAACGACCCCACCACCCCCGCCAGGCATTGCGCGATGACGAGGTCGGGGGTCGACACGATGAACATCGGCGACCCGATGACGGGCAGGCTGAGGCTGCCCTGCAGGATGGCGGGAAGCGGCATCGGCTCCTCGGAAAGGGCCGCCGGGGCGGGCGGACGGCTGAAATGCGCGGCGGGACGGCTGCGCCTAGACGTTGATGAGCCCGCCGGCGTCCGCCACCCGGGAGAGATGGTGGTCGGCGTCGCCGAAGAGCGTGTCGATCATCGTCATGCGCTTGAAATAGTGCCCGATCTTGTACTCCATGGTCATCCCCACGCCGCCATGGAGCTGGATCGCCTGCTGGCCGACGAACCGGCCCGAGCGGCCGATCTGCACCTTGGCGCCCGCTACTGCGGCGGCGCGTTCGGCGGGGTCGGGCGACGCCGCCGTCATGGTGGCGAACATCGCCATGCTGCGGGCCTGCTCCAGGGCGACCACCATTTCGGCGGCGCGGTGCTGCAGGGCCTGGAACGAGCCGATGGTCGTTCCGAATTGCTGGCGCGTCTTGAGGTAGTCGACCGTGATCGCCTGCATTTCCTCCATGCAGCCCACCGCCTCGGCGCAGAGCGCCGCGATGGCCTCGTCGGTCACGCGCTCGATGAGCGGCAGGGCGGCGCCGGGATCGCCGATCGCGGCCACGGCGGGGACGTGCACGCCCGACAGCGCGATCTCGGCGGCGCGTTGGCCGTCCTGCGTCGGATAGCCCCGGCGGCTCACCCCGGGGGCGTCCGCGTCGACCAGGAAGAGGCCGATCCCGTCGCGGTCGCGCGGGGAGCCGGCCGTGCGGGCCGAGACGATGAGCCGGTCGGCCCCGTCGCCGTGCAGCACGAGGCCCTTCTGGCCGTCGAGGCGCCAGCCCGCGCCGTCGCGCGTCGCCGTCGTGGCCACGTCGAAGAGGTCATAGCGCGCCTGGCGCTCCGCATGCGCGAAGGCCATGCGCAACTCGCCGGCCGCGATGGCGGGCAAATGCGCGGCCTTCTGCTCGGCGCTGCCCGCGTGCCGGATGAGGCCCCCGGCCAGCACCACGGTGGCGAGGTAAGGCTCCACCACGAGGGCCCGGCCGAAAGCCTCCATCAGGATCATGGTCTCGACCGGTCCGCCCCCGAAGCCGCCATCCTCCTCGGCGAAGGGCAGCCCGAGCAGGCCAAGCTCGGCGAACTGCGCCCAGACGGCGGGACTGAAGCCGGGATCGGAGTCCACGATGCGCCTGCGGGCGTCGAAGTCATAGGCGTCGGCGAGCAGGCGCCCGACGCTGTCCTTCAGCATCCGCTGCTCTTCGGTGAGGTCGAAATCCATGTGTCAGAGCCCCAGAACGGCCTTGGCGATGATGCTCTTCTGGATCTCGTTCGAGCCGCCATAGATCGAGACCTTACGGGTGTTGAAGTAGTTCGGCGCGATCATGGCCGCCCAGTCCGGCCCGACCGGCGGCTCGTTGGAGCCCTCCTCGGAATGGGGATCGTACGGCATCGCATAGGGGCCGATCACGTCCATCAGCAATTCGGTGGTGGCCTGCTGCAGCTCGGAGCCCTTGATCTTCAGCACCGAGGAGGCCGGGTCCGGCTTGCCGCGCTCGCGCCGGCCCTCGGCCGCGACGACGCGCATCTGGGTGATCTCCAGCGCCTTGAGCTCGATTTCGACGGCGGCCAGCTTCTCGCGGAAGCGCCGGTCCTCGATCAGCGGGCGCCCGCCGGCGAGTTCGATCGCGGCGAGCTGCTTGATGCGGCGGATGCGCTCCTTGGAGACGCCGACCCTGGCGATGCCGACGCGCTCGTTGCCGAGCAGGAACTTGGCGTAGTCCCAGCCCCGGTTCTCCTCGCCGACGAGGTTCTCGACCGGCACGCGCACGTCGTCGAAGAACACCTCGTTGACCTCGGCCCCGCCATCGATGGTCTGGATCGGCCGCACGGTGACGCCGGGCGTCTTCATGTCGATGAGCAGGAAGGAGATGCCCATCTGCTTCTTGGCGCCGGGGTCGGTGCGCACGAGGCAGAAGATCCAGTCGGCATGCTGGGCCAGCGTGGTCCAGGTCTTCTGGCCGTTGACGACGTAGTGGTCGCCCTGGCGCTCCGCGCGCGTCTTGAGCGAAGCGAGGTCGGAGCCGGCGCCGGGCTCGGAGAAGCCCTGGCACCACCAGTCGTCGATATTGGCGATGCGGGGCAGGAAACGCTTCTTCTGGGCCTCGCTGCCGAAGGTGTAGATCACGGGCGCGACCATGTTGACCCCGAAGGGCAGCGGCTGGGGCGCGGGCGCGATCTGCATCTCCTCCTGGAAGATATACTGCTCCACCGGCGTCCAGTCCGTGCCGCCCCATTCGCGCGGCCAATGAGGCACGGCCCAGCCCTTGGCGTTCAGGATGCGCTGCCAGGTGACGAGGTCGTCCTTGGTGGGATGATGTCCGGACGCGATCCTGTCGCGGATCTGCGCCGGCAGCGCCTCTTTGAAGAAGGCGCGGACGTCCTCCCGGAAGGCGAGCTCCTTGTCGGTGAAGCGCAGGTCCATGGCGTGCGTCCTGTTGGCTTGGCCTTTTACGACCGTTTATCCCTAAACCATTCCGTTCGGAAGACGCCGGTCAGGGCGCGGCTTCCTTGCGCAGTTCGGCGCGCGAGAGCTTGCCGACCGGCGTGCGCGGCAGCGAGGCCCGGAACTCCAGCGCGGTCGGCATCTCGTGCTTTCCGACCTTGTCGGCGAGAAAGAGCCTGAGATCGTCCATCGAGAACGGCTCGGCGCCGTCGCGCAGGGTCACGAAGGCCTTGGCGGCTTCGCCCCGGTACTCGTCCGGCACGCCGAGCACGATGCATTCGGCGACGGCGGGGTGCTCGTAGATCGCCTGCTCGATCATCTGCGGATAGACGTTGAAGCCGCCCGAAATGATCATGTCCTTCTTGCGGTCGACGATGAAGAAGAAGCCCTCCTCGTCCATGTAGCCGACGTCGCCGGTGAGGAAGCGGTCGCCCACGAAGGATTGCGCGCTTTCCTCCGGGCGGTTCCAGTAGCCCTTGGTGACGTTCAGCCCGCGGATGCGGAGCTCGCCGACTTCGCCGGGGGGCAGCGTGCGAGTCGGGTCGTCCAGCGATACGATGTCGAGCTCCACGCCGGGAAGCGGGATGCCGATCGTGCCGGGCTTGGACGGGCCGTTCTCGGGCAGGTTCGTGCCGGCCGGAGAGGTCTCGGTCATGCCCCAGCCGCCCACGAGCCTGCGGCCGGTGAGCCGCTCGAAGCGCCTCGCCACCTCCACCGGCAGGGGCGCGCCGCCGGAGGCGCAATGGACCATCGACGAGAAGTCCACCTTGTCGACGCCCGGATGGTTGGCGAGCGCGATCCACATCGTGGGGACGCCCGGGAAGGAGGTCGCACGGCCCTGCTCGATGTCGCGGATCGTCTGCTCCACGTCGAAGCGGGCGCGCAGCAGGATCGTATTCCCTCGGTCGATCTGGCGCAGCAGAATCGTGGTGAGCGCGTAGATGTGGAAGAGCGGCAGGACGCCGATGACCCGGTCGGCGCCGGGCCGGGAGAGGCCCTGGCCCTCCAGCCAGGCGTTGTACATGGACACGGCCGCGGTCAGGTTGCCGTGGGTCAGCATGGCCCCCTTGGGCAGGCCGGTCGTGCCGCCGGTGTATTGCAGCAGCGCGACGTCCTCGATGGACTGCTCCGGCCAGGACGGGGGCGGGCTCGCGCCGGCGGTAAAGCGCGAGACCGGGATCACGTCCGAGCGGTCGGGCAGGGCTGTCCTGGGCCCGTCCCCGCCCCAGGCGGCGTCCTCGCCGACGATGACGCGGTCCAGCAGCCCGGCGTCGAGCAGGCGGACCGCCATGGGCAGGAGGCTCGTCCCCAGATCGGTGGCGACGAGCGTGCGGGCGCCGCTGTCGCGCAGCTTGTGCGCCAGCACCCGCTCGGCGTCGAGCGGGCTGAGATGGACGATCCGGGCGCCCGCCCGGCTGGCGCCGAAGAAGGTCGCCGGGTGCCAGGGCGTGTTCGGCAGATAAAGCGCCACGGTGGCCCCGGGCCCGAGGCCGGCGCGGAGCAGGGCGGCGGCCAGCGCGTCGACGCGGCGGCCGAGCTCCGCGAAGCTCAGGCTCGTGTCGCGGAACTCGATCGCGGCGCGGTCGCCATAGCGGGCCACCGCACGGTCGAGCAGCTGCAGCAGCGTGCATCGCGCGATCGGAGCGTCCCAGCGGGCGCCGGGCGCATAGGATTTCTCCCAGGCGAAAGGGGCGCGCCCGGTCAAGCGGTCTGATCCGTCGCGGGCCGCGCCGTCACGTCTTCCCCCCGCCATGAGTTCCGCAGTGCGGAATAGCGTTTCGCATCTTGACGAGCAGGCTAGAAGTCTGGTGAGCTTCCTGTCAACGCCCCGGCGAGGGCGGACCAGAGGAGCGGGATGCCGGACCGGGACGAGGACGACAGCGCGGAGGGCGACCGCAAATTCGTCGTGGCGCTGGCGCGCGGACTGGACGTACTGCGGGCGTTCAGGCCCCATGACGGCCTGCTCGGCAATCACGAGATCGCGGCCCGCACGGGCCTGCCGAAACCGACGGTGACGCGGCTCACCTACACGCTGACGAAGCTCGGCTATCTCACGGCCGTGCCGCGTTTCGGCAAGTACGAACTCGCCCCCGCCTCGCTCGCGATCGGCTACTCGGCGCTGGCCAATATCGGCATTCGGCATGTCGCGCAGCCGCACATGCAGGAGCTCGCCGATTACGCCGGCGGGGCCGTGGCGCTCGGCGGACGCGACCGCAACAGCATGATCTATGTGGCCCAGGCGCGCAGCGACACGGCCCTGACGGTGCGCCTCGACATCGGCTCGCGCATTCCGATGGCGACCACCGCGATGGGGCGCGCCTATCTGGCGGCGCTGCCCTCGGACGAGCGGGCCGAGCTCTATGACAGCATGGCGCCGCGCTTCGGCGAGCGCTGGCCTTCGGTGCGCGACGGCGTCGAACGGGCGCTGGAGGGTTTCGCCCGGCGCGGCTTCACCGTCTCGGAAGGCGAGTGGCAGGACGACGTGCATTCGGTGGGCGTCCCGCTGACGCCGCGCGACGGCAGCCGGCCGTTGGCGTTCAACTGCGGGGCGCCGGCGTTCCGCTTCACCCGCGACCGGCTGGAGAACGACATCGGCCCCCGCCTCGCCGCCATGGTGAGCGCCGTCGAGGCCACGCTGAACGGAGGCCCGGTTCCCGACGGAGCAGGGCCGCGCAACGCCAGAGGCCGCCAACCGGCCCGCACGCACCAGGGAGGGACCCACCTTGCGGACATCGCCGAGGAGACGGGCTGAGCGCATCCGCGCGGCCGCCCCCTTCGCCCAGCAGCCTCGGCCGGTCCGCGCATGAGCGGGAACGCCGATCCGTTGTTGCGCGTCCAGGACGTGCGGGTCTCGTTCGGCGGCATCGTGGCGCTGGACGGGGTCAGCTTCGACCAGCAGGACGGGCACATCCTGGGGCTCATCGGCCCGAACGGGGCGGGCAAGACGACCCTGTTCAACTGCCTGAGCCGCCTTTACCACCCGAATTCCGGCGAGATCGCGCTTTCGGGCCGCAGCATCCTGACGCGCCCGGCGCATCGGATCGCCGAGATCGGGATCGGCCGCACCTTCCAGAACGTGGCGCTGTTTCCCCGCCTCTCGGCCTTCGACAACGCCATGGTGGGCGGGCACGCCCGCACCCGCTCGGACCTGATCAGCGACGCGCTGGGCCTGCCCTGGGCAAGGCGCGCCGACGCCGCCCTGCGCGAGCGCGTGGGAGAGATCCTGGCCTGGCTCGACCTGGAAGCCGTCGCCGACCTGCCGGTCGCCGGGCTGCCTTTCGGGACGCAGAAGCGGGTGGAGCTTGCCCGGGCGCTCGCCGCCCAGCCGCGGCTGCTGCTGCTGGACGAGCCGGCCGGCGGGCTGAACCATGACGAAGTGCGCGAACTGGGGCGCCTCATCCGGCGCATCCGGGACGAGCGCGGCGTCTCGGTGCTGCTCGTCGAGCATCATATGGGCCTCGTGATGTCGACGGCGGACCGCGTCGTCGCGCTCAATTTCGGCCGCAAGCTGGCGGAGGGCACGCCCTCGGAGGTGCAGCGGGACGCGGCGGTGATCCGCGCCTATCTGGGAGACAGGGCCGCATGACCGCGCTTCTCGAGGTGCGCGGCCTGAAGGCCTATTACGGTCCCGTGCAGGCGCTGCACGGGCTCGACTTCACCCTGCGCGAAGGCGGCATCACGGCCCTGCTGGGGGCCAACGGGGCGGGCAAGACCACGACGCTGAGGGCGCTGTGCGGCATGGTCCGGGCGACGGGCGAGGTCACGCTGGGCGGGGAGCGCGTCATCGGCCGGTCCACCGAGGACGTCTGCCGGATGGGCGTCGCGCATGTGCCCCAGGGCCGCGGCACCTTCGGCCGCTTCACCGTGGAGGAGAACCTGCAGCTCGGCGCGATGACGCGCCGCGACCACGCCGCCATCCGCGACGACATGGACCGGATGTACGCCACCTTCCCGATCCTGAAGGCGCGCCGAATGCAGCAGGCCGGGGCGCTCTCGGGCGGCGAGCAGCAGATGCTGGCGGTGGCGCGCGCGCTGATGCTGCGGCCGCGGCTGATGCTGCTGGACGAGCCTTCCTTCGGGCTCGCGCCCCTGATCGTGCGCGAGCTCTTCGACATCTTCGCCGCCGTGAACCGGGACCAGGGCGTCAGCATGCTGATCGTCGAGCAGAACGCGGAACTCGCGCTGGATCTCGCCGGCGACGCCTATCTGATCGAGACGGGCTCCATCGTGATGGCGGGCGCGGCGGCCGCGATCCGGCAGGACGAGGGCGTCCGCAAAGCCTATCTGGGGTACTAGGGATGGATCTCCTCCTGCAGCAGATCCTGTCCGGGCTGGCGAGCGGCGCGATCTACGCCTGCATGGCGCTGGCCGTGGTGATGATCTACCAGGCCATCGACCACCTGAACTTCGCCCAGGGCGAGATGGCGATGTTCTCCACCTTCATCGCCTGGCAGCTGATGCAGTGGGGCGCGCCCTACTGGGCGGCCTTCGTCACCACGGTGGCGCTCTCCTTCGTGGGCGGGATCGCGATCGAGCGGGTGGTGTTCAAGCCTCTCAAGACCGCGCCGGTGCTGAGCCACGTCGTGGTGTTCATCGCGCTCTACGCGATCCTGAACAGCCTCGCCGGGTTCATCTGGGACTTCACCGTCAAGCCGTTTCCGAGCCCCTTCGGCTCCGCGCCGTTCATGGGGTCTCGCCTCATCGGCTCGCACCAGGTGGGCATGATCGCCACCACGCTGGCCATCCTGGGCTTCCTGTACGGCTTCTTCCGGTTCACCCGCGTGGGGCTGGCGATGCGGGCCGCGGCGGCCAATCCGGAATCGGCGCGGCTCGTCGGCGTGCGCGTCGGCTGGATGGTGGCGCTGGGCTGGGGCATGGCGGCCGCCATCGGGGCGATCGCCGGCATGCTGATCGCCCCGGTGGTGTTCCTGGAGCCCAACATGATGCTCTCCATTCTGCTGTACGGCTTCGCCGGAGCGGTGCTGGGCGGGCTCAACAGCCCGGGCGGGGCGGTGCTGGGCGGCTTCGCGGTCGGCGTCGTGGAGAACCTGGCCGGCACCTACATCCCGGTGATCGGCGGCGAGCTGAAGCTGCCGATCGCGCTCTTCCTCATCGTCGGCGTGCTCGTCGTGCGCCCGAACGGCCTCTTCGGCCGGCTCAGCGTCCAGAGGGTCTGATGACGATCGAACAGGGCGCCGAACTGCCGCACGCCCGCGCAGCCCTCCGCGGGGCGGCCGCGCGCCGGCCGGCTGCGGGCGCGGCGATGACGCTCCTGGTGGTCGCCGCCCTGGCGCTGGCGCCGCTCGTCCTGAAGAACTTCTTCGTCTTCCAGCTCACCATGGTGCTGGTCTACGCCATCGCGATCCTGGGGCTGAACCTGCTCACCGGCGTCAGCGGCCAATTCTCGCTGGGGCACGGCGCCTTCTACGCCATCGGGGCCTACACCTCCGCCATCCTGATGGAGCATTTCGGCGTCGGCTACGCCTGGACCCTGCCGGCGGCGGGCGCCGTCTGCTTCGTCGCCGGCTTCCTGTTCGGCCTGCCGGCGCTCCGGCTGGAAGGCGTCTATCTGGCGCTCGCCACCTTCGCGCTGGCCGTCGCGACGCCGCAATTCCTGAAGCTCGGGCCGTTCGAGGGATGGACCGGAGGCGTCCAGGGCATCGTCATCGTCAAGCCGGACGCGCCCTTCGGGCTGCCGCTGAGCCAGGACCAGTGGCTGTTCTATTTCACGCTCGCGGCCGGGGCGGCGCTGTATGCGGCGGCGCGCAACATCGTGGCCAGCCGCAGCGGGCGCGCCCTCATGGCGATCCGCGACAACCCCATCGCGGCCCGCTCGATGGGCGTCGACACGGCGTTGTTCAAGTCGCTCGCCTTCGGGCTCAGCGCTCTCTACACGGGCGTCGCCGGCGCGCTCGGGGCCATCGTGGTGCAATTCGTGGCGCCGGACAGCTTCACCTTCCCGCTCTCCGTCTCGCTCTTCGTCGGCCTCGTGGTGGGCGGCGTCGGCTGGTTGCCGGGCGCGCTCATCGGGGCGGCCTTCGTGATGTTCATCCCGAACGTCGCGGAGCATCTCTCGAAGGGACTGTCCGGCGCCGTCTATGGCGTGCTGCTGATCCTGATCATCACGCTCGCGCCCAGCGGGGCGGCCGGCCTCTACCAGCGTTTCAAGCATCGATTCATCAGAACAGGGCCGAACGGCAAGGCCTGACCTTGGAGGACGCCACCATGACACCAGCACGCATCGGCCTCGCCGCGCTCGGCGCCGCGATCCTGTTCGCCGCGCCCGCCTGGGCTCAGAAGAAGTACGACGTCGGCGCGACCGACTCCGAGATCAAGATCGGCAATATCATGCCGTATAGCGGGCCGGCTTCCGCCTATGCGCTGATCGCCAAGACGCAGAAGGCCTATTTCGAAAAGATCAACGCTGAGGGCGGGATCAACGGGCGCAAGATCGCCTTCATCTCCTATGACGACGGCTATTCGCCGCCCAAGACGGTGGAGCAGGCGCGCAAGCTGGTGGAGAGCGACGAGGTCCTGCTCATCTTCCAGCCGCTCGGCACGGCCTCCAACGCCGCCATCCAGAAATACATGAACGCCAAGAAGACGCCGCAGCTCTTCGTCGCCACCGGGGCGACGCGCTTCGGCGACAACCCCAAGACCTCGCCCTACACCATGGGCTGGCAGCCGAACTACCAGTCGGAAGGGCGCATCTACGCCAAATACGTCCTGGACACCAAGCCGGCCGGCAAGATCGCCGTGCTCTTCCAGAACGACGACTATGGCAAGGACCTGCTCAAGGGCCTCAAGGACGGGCTCGGCGCCAAGGCGTCAATGATCGTCGCCGAGGCGGGCTACGAGGTCTCCGAGCCGACCGTCGACTCGCAGATCGTCAAGCTGCAGGCGTCCGGAGCCGACATCCTGGTCAATGTGGCGACGCCGAAATTCGCCGCGCAGGCCATCCGCAAGGTGGGCGAGCTCGGCTGGAAGCCCATGCACATCGTCAACAACGTGTCGAATTCGGTGGGCTCGGTGATGAAGCCGGCCGGCTTCGAGAACGCCAAGGGCGTCCTCTCGACCGCCTATCTGAAGGACGCCACCGACCCGGCCTGGAAGGACGACGCCGGCATGAAGGAGTGGTCCGCCTTCATGGACAAGTATTTCCCGGACGGCGATCGCACCTCGAGCTTCACGGTCTACGGCTACGCCTCCGCCCAGACTCTCGTCCAGGTGCTGAAGCAGGCCGGCGACGACCTGACGCGCGACAACGTCATGCGGCAGGCCGCCAACATGAAGAACGTGCCGCTGAACGTGCTGATCCCCGGCATCACGATGACCACGAGCCCGACCGATTTCTTCCCGATCGAGCAGATGCAGATGATGTCGTTCGACGGCGAGAAATGGAACCTGTTCGGCTCCGTGCTGAGCGGCGAGCTTGGCGGCTAGCCCAGCTCGAAGGTGGTGATCCCGAAGATGCGCCCGACCGGCAGGTCGGGCGCGGGGCCGCGATACATCCGGGCGGTCTCGAAGGACGGGGAGAGGTCGTGGCGCTCGGCGAGGTCGAGCGCCTCGGCGTTCGGCTCGGGCGGGTCCAGCACGACGGTCTGGCCCTTCACGGCGGACGCCAGCGCCCGGAAGATCAGGTCCGCCACATGGGCGTCGTCGGCGAAGAGCGGGCCGATCTTGTGCCCCTCGCGACAGGGGCGGATGACGCCGTAGCCCAGCGTCTCGCCGGAATCGACGAGGGCGTATCCGGTGCGCCCGCCGCCGCGAAGCCAGCCGGCGAGGAACGCCTCCCGGGGCGCGCCGAAGCAGGCGCGGTCATAGGCCAGGATCGACGGCATGAGGCCCTGCCCGATGCGCGCGAGGCGCGGATCGAGCGGCATGTCGCAGCGCGACAGCCCCTCGTAGCGCACATTGCGCCAGGCGAGTTCGAAGCCGCTCTTGCGGTAGTTGGGCTGCTGCGCCGGCACGCCGTCCAGCCCCACCACCCGGCCGGACAGGGTCTCCATGCCGGCGTCCCACAAGGCCCGGGCGATCCCGCGGCCCCGGAAGGCTGGCGCCGCGATGTAGAGGCCCAGGAAGCCCAGGCTCTCGCCATAGCGCACGACCGAGATCGCGGCGGCCGGTTCTCCGTCGACGAAGGCCATCAGGAAACCGCCAGGGTCCGTCGCCAGGAACACGGCCGCGTCGGCGAGGCCCGGGTTCCACCCCTCCGCGGCCGCCCAGTCGAGCGCCAGCGCGAGGTCGTCATGCGTCATGGGGCGGATGGTGAACTCGGTCATGCGGCAGGACCTAGCGTCCCGGCGCTCCCTCGGGCGCGCCGCCTGCGAAAGCCTTGGGCAAGGGCGGAGCATAGCCCCCGATCTTGGACGTGCGAAGGCCCAGCGCGACGAGGCTCTCGGCCAGCTTCACGGCCGCCGCCACCCCGTCCACGACGGGAAGCCCGTGCCGCTCGGAGAGCCGGGCCGCCAGATCCGCCATGCCGGCGCAGCCGAGCACGATGGCCTCGGCGTGGTCCTGCGCCTTGGCGCGCTCGATCTCCTCGCCGATCCGGGCCGAGGCGTCGGAGGCGGGGTCCTCCAGCCCGAGCACCGGGATCTCGCAGGCCCGCACCCGCGCGCAGCGGCGGTCGAGCCCGTAGCGCAGCAGGTTGTTCTCGATGGCCGGGATCGAGCGCGAGAGCGTCGTCACCACGGAAAAGCGATGCGCCAGCAGGCTCGCCAGGTGGAAGGCGGCCTCGCCGATGCCGATCACGGGGCCCTTGGCGGCGCAGCGGGCGGCCTCCAGGCCGGTGTCGTCGAAGCAGGCGATCACATGGGCGTCGGCGCCGGCCTTCTCGGCCCGGGCGATCTCCACCAGCAGGCCGGGGACCGAATAGGCCTCGTCCCAGTAGCCCTCGATCGAGGCGGGCCCGGTCTCCGGCTGGGCGGCCAGGATCTCGGTCCCGGCGGCGGCGACGGCGCGGGCGGCCGCGCCGATCTTGGCCGTCATGCTGGCCGTGGTGTTGGGGTTGACGACGGCGATCCGCATCGGGTTCAGACCATTCCCTTGCCGGCGTCGGAGCCCTGCCGGGCCTGGCGGGCGCGCAGCGCCAGGATGGATGCGAGCGCCACGCCGATGACCAGGAACGACACGCCGGTGGTGACGGTCCCGAGCGCGTAGATCTCGGGGGTCGTCACGGTGGTGGTCAAGGCCTGAAGCTCCAGGGGCAGCGTGTTCTTCTCGCCGACGGACTGCGAGGAGCGGGCGATCTCGTCCCAGGACAGCGTGAACCCGAACAGCCCCACGCCGACCAGCGAGGGCAGGATGATGGGCAGGATGACGAAGCGGAAGGTCTGCCAGGGCGTGGCGCCGAGGTCGCGCGCGGCCTCCTCGTAGCGCGAGTCGAAGCGGTTGAAGATCGCGAACATGATCAGCAGGCCGAAGGGCAGCGTCCAGGTGAGGTGGGCGCCCAGGGCCGAGGTGAAGAGCCCCATCATGGTGCCGTAGCCTTCCGCCAGCCAGGGCGGCGCGACCGCCTTCACGGCGTCGTCGAACAGGCGGAACTGCAGGGCGATGCCGAGCGAGGTCACGATGGAGGGCACGATCAGGCTGGCGACGGTGACGTAGAAGAGCAGGTTCTGGCCCACGAACCTCTTGCGGAAGGCCAGCCCCGCCAGCACCGAGAGCACGACGGTGAGCGCCATCACGACGAGGCCGAGCTGCAGCGACCGCAGGAAGGCCGACTTGATGTCGACGATGCCGCCGCCGCTCCATAGGCGCTCGAACCAGTGCAGCGAGAGGCCGTTCAGCGGGAAGGTGAGGCCGCCCGACGGACCCTGGAAGCTCAGCACCACGATGGCGATCATCGGCCCGTAGAGGAACAGCACGAAGGCGGCGAAGAACGCCGCCAGCCAGTAGAACGACGCCGGCCTGCCTTCACGCATCTCAGAGTTCCTTGCGGATGTCGACGAAGCGGTTCAGGGCCGTGATGATCAGGAGCGTGATCGCCAGCAGGATCACCGCATTGGCGGCGGCCGGGGGGAACTGCAGCGCGTTGAGGCGCGTCTCGATGATCTTGCCGGCGGAGGCGATCTGCTGGCCGCCCATGACGCCCACGGTGACGAAGTCGCCCATCACGATGGTGATGACGAAGATCGAGCCGATGACGATGCCGGGCTTGGCCAGCGGAATCACGACGTTCCACAGCGTCTGCCAGCCGGTGGCGCCGGCGTCATAGGCCGCCTCGAGCAGGCGTTTGTCGATGCGCGCCATGCTGTTGAAGATCGGGATCACCATGAAGAAGGTGAACAGGTGCACGAAGGCGAGCACCACGGCGAAATCCGAGTAGAGCAGCCACTCCAGCGGCTGCCGGATCACCCCCATGCTCATCAGGGTCTGGTTGACGAGCCCGTTGCGGCCGAGCAGCGGGATCCAAGAGATCATCCGGATGACGTTGGAGGTCCAGAACGGGATGGTGCAGATCACCGCCAGCGTCATCTGGACGGTGACGGACTGGACGTGGAAGGCCAGGAAATAGGCGATCGTGAAGCCGATCAGGAGGGTCAGCAGCCAGACCAGGAAGCAGAACTTCACGGTCGACAGGTAGGTCTTCAGGATCGTGCAGAGCCCCGGCAGCTCGTCCCAGCAGCCCTCGAAGGTCTCCACGTAGCTGCGGGCCGTGAAGGACGGGATGATGGCGTAGTCGTTGTAGTCCCAGAAGCTCACCATCACCACGAAGGCGAGCGGGATCACGAAGAACAGCGCGAAGACGAGCCCGAACGGCGCGGCCTGCGCCCAGGCGGGGAGAGCGAAGGACTGATCCTGTTTCGCCATGGGGCGGGCGGGCTCCGGTGAAATCCTTCGCCCCGGAACGGGGAGAAGGTGGCGCGCAGCGCCGGATGAGGGGTCGTCGCGGCGCTCGGACGCCCTCACCCCAGCCCCCTCCCCGTCGCCGGGGAGAGGGGGCGCATTCAGTCCAGACCGCCCGTCAAGCGGCGATGAACTCGTTCCACTTGCGGACCATGTAGTCGTTCTCGTCCATGACGGCGTTCCAGCAGGCGACATTGCCCATGCGGTCGTCATAGGAGCCGCCGTCGCGCTTGGCGCCGGCCTTTTCGAGCAGCGAGCCGTCCGGGGCCTTGATGTCGTTCTGGGCCGCCTTGCCTTCCATCCAGTAGCCCCACTCGTCGGCCGTCATGTTGGCCTTCGCGGTGGAGAGCACGGCCGAGTAGTAGCCCTGGCGGTTGAGATAGGCGCCGGCCCAGCCCGACAGGAACCAGTTGACGAACTCGTAGGCCCACTCGGCCTTCTTGCCGGTGACGCTCTTCGACAGGCAGAAGCCCGAGGCCCAGGAGCGGTAGCCTTCCTTGAGCGGCTGGAACACGCAGGGAATGCCCTTCGAGCGCACCGCCGTGACGGCCGGCGACCACATCGACTGGATGACGGTCTCGCCCGAGGCCATGAGGTTGACCGACTCGTTGAAGTCCTTCCAGAAGGCGCGGAACTGGCCGGCCTTCTTGGCCTCCGTCAGCACCTTCATGGTGAGGTCGATCTCCTTCTTCGTCATGTTCCCCTTGTCGGGGTACTTGTAGAGGCCTGACGCCTCCACCACCATCGCGGCGTCCATGATGCCGATCGACGGGATGTTGAGGATGGAGGCCTTGCCCTTGAACTCGGGGTTGAGCAGCTCCTTCCAGCTCTCGATCGGGCGCTTGATCAGGTCCGGGCGGATGCCGAGCGTGTCGGCGTTGTAGACGGTCGGGATCAGCGTCACCCATTCGGTCACGCCCTTGGCGAACTTGGTGGAGTTCGCGCCTTCCACGAACATCACCTTCTTGGGCGCGGTGCCCTGGTCGCCGATCTTCTTGCCGTTGGGCAGCTCGCCCTTGGTGAAGACGGGCGTGATATTGCTGAATTCTTTGATCTTCTTGGCGTCCATGCCGAGAATGTTGCCCGACGGCACGAGCTTCTTCAGGCTGAAATACTCGGTGTCGAGGACGTCGAAGGAGTTCGGCTGGGTCACGACGCGCTTGGTGACGTCGTCGGTGGTCGCCGAGATGTATTCCAGCGTGATGCCGGTGTCCTTGAGCAGCTGCTTGTTGATGTCGTCGGACTGGTTCACGGCGGTGCCGAGATAACGCAGCACCTTCTTCTCCTGCGACCAGACCGCCGGGAATCCGGTGATCGCGCCCGCGCCGGCAGCGGCGCCGGCCGCAGCTCCGGCGCCCTTCAGCACCGTGCGGCGGGACAGGGCGGCAGCCTCGTCCTTCATGTAATCCGTCATGCCCCACTCCTCCAGTAAACGGTGGCCCTTCAGGCCACGGGTGAAATCCTGTGAACGTCGGCGGCCGTCCAGGTGACCGCGACGCGGTCCCCCGGCGACAGCGGCGCCGCGTCGAAAGCGGCTTCGCTGATCTGTGCGGCGAGTTCGCGCGCCTCGCCGGTCTCCAGTCCGACCTGGACGTAGGAGCCCTGGTACTCGACGTCGCGGACGACGGCCTCGACGCCGAGCCCGGCGGATGGGCCGGCGGCCCCCGCGGCCGGCTTCAGCGAGAGCCTGTCGGCGCGGACCGCGATGAGCCCGTCGGGCGCGGCGATGATGTTGTGGCCGCCCATGAAGCGGGCGACGAACTCCGTCCTGGGCGCGTTGAAGACCTCGCGCGGCGCGCCCGCCTGTTCGATCCGGCCCTGGTTCATCACCACGACCACGTCGGCCAGCGCCATGGCTTCGTCCTGGCCGTGCGTGACATGCACGAAGGTGATGCCCAGCTCCTTCTGCAGGCGCTTCAGCTCGGCGCGCATCTTGATGCGCAGGAAGGGATCGAGGGCCGAGAGCGGCTCGTCCAGCAGCAGGATCTGCGGCTCGGTGATCAGCGCGCGGGCGAGGGCGACGCGCTGCTGCTGGCCCCCCGAGAGCTGCGCCGGAAGCCGGTCGGCGTAGGGCGTCATGGCGACGAGTTCGAGCGTCTCCATGGCGCGGGCGCGCCGGACGGCTTTCTCGACGCCGCGCATCTTCAGCGAGAAGGCGACATTGTCGACGCAGCTCAGATGCGGGAACAGGGCGTAGCTCTGGAACATCATCGCGGTGCCGCGCCGGGCGGGCGGCAGGTCGGTGACGTTCGCGGGGCCGAGCAGGATGTCGCCGACGGTCACGGCCTCGTGGCCGGCGATCATCCGCAGAGTGGAGGACTTGCCGCAGCCGGAGGGCCCGAGCAGACAGCAATAGGCGCCGGCCTCGACCCTCAGGTCGATGGCGTCCACGGCTGTGGCTTGACCATACCGCTTCGTGACCTTGACGAGTTCGAGGGTCGAGCCCTTCACGCGTTTGCTCCTGTGCAGCGCATCCAGCGTTACAAGGGGCGTGCCAAGCGGGTCCCGGCCCCAAAAATTCGCGAGCGGGCGGGCGGTTGGGCCGTCTCCGGCGGGTCCTTTCCGGATCCAGGCCGGCGGCGGGGCGAGGCGGGCGCCTAAATGAGAAGCATTGGATACGAAATTGTAGCAGGATCGTATACGAAACAGGCGCCGTGATCCATGGCTCTCGTGGCATGATCATTTGATCAGAATCGCCGGGGGCTGGCGTGGACATCTCGTTCCAGACGGACGCGCCGAGGGAGCGCAAGGACGCCGCCGCAGCGGGCGATCGCGCATCCGCCATCGTCCGCAGCATCGAAGCCGCGATCGTGGGGCAGCGCCTGCCGCCGGGCGCCAAGCTGCCCGAGGACGAGCTCGGCGCCGCGTTCGGGGTCAGCCGCACGATCGTGCGCGCCGCGCTGCGCATGCTGGCGCAGGACAGGGTCGTCACCCTGGCGCCCAACCGGGGAGCCTTCGTGTCGTCCCCCACGGTGGAGGAGGCGCGGCAGGTCTTCCACGCGCGGCGGGTCGTCGAGGACGCGCTCGTGCGCGAGGCGGCCGCGCGCTGCGACGAGGCGGACCTGGACCGGCTGCGGTCGCACCTGGACGCCGAGCGGGACGCATTGCGGCGCGGGGACCGGTCCGCCGCGATCGGCCTGTCGGGAGAGTTTCACCTCCTGGTCGGCTCGATCTCGGGACAGAAAGTCCTGGTCACGTTCCTGCGCGAGCTGATCTCGCGGTCGGCGCTCGTGATCGCCCTGTTCGGGACGACCCGCGAGTCCTCCTGCGGGTCGCATGACCACGCCGAGGTGGTCGAGGCGTTGGCGCGCCGGGACGGCGAGGCGGCCGCCGCCGTGATGGCCGATCACCTGCGCCACATCGAACATGACGTGGAGCTATCGGGCGAAGCCCGGCCCAGCGTGCGGCTGGCCGACGTGCTGGCCGATCTGCGGCGCTGAGCGGGGCGGCCTGGGCCGCCGCCCCGTCGGCTCCTTCTGCTAGGCGTGGCGCGCCGCGACTCCGCCCCGCTTGACGACGGCTTCGGCGGGCTTGCCGGAGAGTTCCGCCAGATGGTCGAGGCTGGTCGTGAAGGCGCCCACGCCGGACGTCGCCGACCGCAGCTCGATGATGAGGTCGCCCATCTCGGACTCGGGCAGCTGGGCTTTCAGGATGTCCCAGCCTTCCCAGCCCGGCCGCGAGTCGTAGCCCAGGATCTGCCCTCGCCGCCCGGTCACGATGGCGGTGGCCTTCGACATGGCCTCCGTGGGGATCGCGATCTCGACGGCGTGGATCGGCTCCAGCAGCACCGGATTGCACTTGGGCAGCGCGTCCGCCATGGCCAGCCGGGCGGCGGCCCGGAACGCCATGTCGGACGAATCCACCGTGTGAAACGACCCGTCCGTCAGGGTGACGCGCAGGTCGACGACCGGAAAGCCGAGGCCGCCGGAGTCGAGCGCCTCCCGCACGCCATGCTCCACCGAGGGGATGTATTGCCGCGGCACCACGCCGCCCGTGATGCGGTCCACGAACTCGAAGCCCGCGCCGCGCGGCAGGGGCTCGACCTCGATCACGACGTCCCCGAACTGGCCGTGGCCGCCGGTCTGCTTCTTGTGGCGGCCGCGCACCGTGGCCTTGCTCCGGATGGTCTCGCGATAGCCGATGACGGGCTCGCGGCGGTCCACCGTCACGCCGTAGCGGTTCGCGAGCCGCTCGAGCGCGACCTTCAGGTGCACCTCGCCCTGTCCGCTCATGCGCAGCTCGCCGGCCTCCTGGGTGTGCTTCACGATGAGGGCGGGATCCTCCTCGGTGAGCTTGGCCAAGGCCGCGTTGAGGCGCACGTCGTCCTTGCGGTCGCGGGTCGCGATCGCGATCGTGTAGACCGGCTCCGGCGGGGCGACGGAGGCCACCGCCCGGGGAGGCGTCTTGCCGACGCCGAAGCTGTCGCCCGTTCCGATGCCGTCCAGGCGGGCGAAGGCGAGGACGTCGCCGGTCTCGGCTTCCGCCTCGCGGCCCATGGAAGCGCCCGTCAGGCGCTGCACCCCGGCGACCCTGGCCTCGGCGCCGTGCGAGCCGATGACGACGTCGCCCTCCTTGATCCTGCCGCGCAGCACGCGGGACACCGAGAGCTTGCCGCCATGGGCGGTGTGGATCGTCTTCATCACATGCGCCAGGGGCGGCCCGTCCTCGGCGACGCCGAGCCGCGCCCTCACGGCGGCGACGCCGGGCGCCTCGTGGCGGATCGCCTTCAGCAGGCGGGTCACGCCGTTGCCCCGGTCGGCCGAGCCGAACAGCACCGGCGTCGCGTGGCCCTCGCGCAGCTCCTTGCGCAGGTCGTCGAAAACCTGGTCGCGCGGCGGTTCGATCTCCTCGATGAGCTCTTCCATGAGCGCGTCGTCATAGTCGGCGAGCCGCTCGAGCATCGAGTAGCGGGCCTCGCGCTCCGCTCCGACCTCCTCGGCCGGGATCTCCACCACCTCGCTGGCGGCGTGCTCGCGGTAGACGAAGGCGCGCTCGAGGGCGAGGTCGATGAAGCCGACCGCGATGCCGTTCTTCCAGATCGGGATCTGGCGGAGCAGGAGAGGGGTGCGGGAGGCCGGCTGAAGCAGAGACAGCGTCTCGTGCACGCGCCGGGTCGCGGCGTCGATCTTGTTGATGAACAGGAAGCGGGGAATCCCGGCTTCCTCGAGGTCTCGCAGGATCACCTGCAGGGCGGGCAGCTTCCGCTCGTCCTGCTCGCACACCACGATGGCGGCGTCGCAGGCCGGCGTCACGGCGCGCATTTCGTGCAGGAACTCGATGGAGCCCGGGCAATCGATGAAGGTCATGCGCTCGCCCAGGAAGCCCACGCTCGCGATGTTGGGCTCCACTCCGTGCGCATGGGCGCGCGCCTCGGCGCCGCTGTCGCCGACGGCCGAGCCGTCCGTTACCTTGCCGGCGCGCGCCACCGCGCCTGTGCGTTCGAGGATGGCTTCGAGCAGCGTTGTCTTGCCGCTCTGGAAAGGCCCCACGATGGCGACGCACCGAGGGCCCGCACCTGATCTTCCGGCGTTGTTCTCCGATCCCGACATGGCCTGATCTCCCTTAAACGGGAGGCGGGTTGGCCGTGAGAGCCGGCCAACTGTCTCCTGACGTGGCCTGTTGAACGCGCCGATGCTCCGCCCGCCGGAGGGCGGATGCAAGCGAAATGCAGGTCAGGATGGTTGTCGTGTCTGCGTCTGCGCCGGCGCAAGCTCGGCTTTATATTTAAGCATAAGTTAACTTTGAATTTGCGGAGAGGCAGGTGGCTGATGCATCAAGCCATCGTCCAGTTGGACTACGTAAGTAATTGGAGAAGCTCATGTCTTCGAACGTTTCAGGCGTCCCGCCGCGCGCTGCGGCGCCAACTTCGCAGCAGACATCGACGTCCTTTGCAGCCGCAATCGAGAATGCAGCCGCGAAGACGAACATGATCAAGGCGGTCAATAAGCTCGGACCCGGATGGAAGCTCTACTGGCTGGATACGAAGCAGGGATCCTGGCGGCCGGTGACCTCGAACAGCCAGTTCGCGCAAAACAGCAAGCCAGCCCTGAGTGCGAGAGATCCGCAAAACAACCGTTACTTCTTCACGCCCACCTGGGGAACCAACTCCCTATCCGTCGCCAAGGGGTCCAGCCCGACGGGCGCGCTCGTCGTGGCGGTATTCAGTATGGGAGCGGACGGATCGATCTCACTCAGGAACGGGTGAGGCAGCTGCTGATCGCCCCGCCTCACCGCCAGGCGGTCAGCCTCCTCTCCACCCAGCCCAGCAGCCCCGCGATCGCGAGGCCGAGCAGGGACAGCACCACCACGCCGCCGAGCAGCCGGTCGGATTGCATCAGGTTGCCGGCGGCCAGCACCATGGCGCCGATGCCTCGGTTGGCGCCGATCATCTCGGCCGCGACCAGCAGCACGATGGAGATCGAGGAGGCGATGCGCAGGCCCGAGAGGATGCCGGGCAACGCCCCGGGCAGCACGATCTTGCGCACGATGGACCAGGACGACAGCCCGAAGGAGCGGCCCATGCGAACCAGCGAGCGGTCGACGCCGTCCACCGCCCCGTAGGTCGCCACCACGGTGGGGAAGAAGGACCCGAACGCGATGGTGGCGAGCTTGGAGCCTTCCCCGATCCCGAACCACAGGATGAACAGCGGCAGGAGCGCGATCTTTGGGATCGGGAACAGCGCCGACACCACCGCCACGCCGGGCGAGCGCACGGCCGAGAACAGCCCCACCGCCAGCCCGAAGCCGACGCCCGCCGTGGCCCCGATCGCGAATCCGCCGAAGAGCCGGCCCAGCGAGGCGGCCAGGTGGCCGGCCAGCTCGCCCGACCGCGCCAGCGCAGCCAGCGAGGCGAACACCTCGCGCGGGCTCGGCGCCAGGACGGGATCGAGCCAGCCCAGGCTGGAGGCGAGCTGCCAGAGGGCGACCAGCGCCACCAGGGCCGCCGCGCCCGCCGCCCGCCGCGTCCGCGGCAGGAAGAGGTCGCCCCGGAACGCGACCGGCCGCGAGGGGGTCTCGACGAGGTCCGTCATGGCGCGAGCTCCCGGTCCGCCGCGGCGGCGTCGGCGCGAATCAGCTCCCACAGCTGGCGCGCCTGCGCGACGAGCGCGGGATCGCCCGCCGTCCGGTCGCGGCGCGGCCGGTCGAGCGTCACCTCGGCCCGCACCCGTCCGGGCCGGCTCGACAGCACCACGATGCGGTCGGCCAGCCGCACGGCTTCGTCCAGATTGTGGGTCACGTAGACGGTGGAGAGGTCGCCGGTCTCGTGCAGGCCGATCAGGTCGTCCATCAGCAGCTCCCGCGTCTGCCCGTCCAGGGCCGAGAGCGGCTCGTCCATGAGCAGGATCGCGGGCCGCACCGCCAGCGCCCGCGCGATGCCGACGCGCTGCCGCATGCCGCCCGAAAGCTGCCGCGGCCAGGCGGCCGCGAAGTCCGCCAGCCCGGTCCGCCCCAGCGCATCCGCCACGATGGCGTCGCGCTCGGCTTCCGCCAGGGCGTGCTCCTCCAGAGGCAGCCGCACATTGCCGGCCACGGTGCGCCACGGCAGCAGCGCGAAATCCTGGAACACATAGGTGATCGGGTTCAGCGACTGCGTCGGGGCTGCGCCTTGCGTCGCGATCGCGCCAGCGTCGGGCCGCTCCAGCCCGCCCAGGATGCGCAGCAGCGTGGACTTGCCGCAGCCGGACGGCCCCACAACGGCCACCACCTCGCCTTCCCCGACGCCCAGCGACACGCCCTCGAGCACCGGGAGCGGACCGTAGCGGTGCGAGATGTTGGACGCAGTGAGCTTCATGAGTGGATGAACGCGTTCTGAACCAGCCGGGCTGTCACCTCTAACGCCCCTCATCCTGAGGAGCCATGCGAACTTCGCATGGCGTCTCGAAAGATGAGGGTCGTTAGAAGTGCTGCGCGGCCGGAGGACTAATTCGCATTGAGATGCCCCTGCACGAAGCTCAGGTCCAGCATCGCCTTGGCGTCCACGCCTCCGTCGACGAGGCCCTGCTGCTTGTACCACTCGACCTGCCGCAGCAGGTCCGCCACGTCGAGGCGGGCCTGGGGATCGACATAGAAGGCGGAGGCCCTGACCTTGGGGACGGCGGTCTCGGCGGGCTCGCCCGGATAGACGGACTTGGCGATGAGGGCGGCGGCCTCCTCGGCGCCCGGGCCGGCGATGACGGCGCCCGACGCGTCCTTCTGCAGGAAGGCGGCGTAATAGTCCGCGGCGCCCTTCTGGTAGGCGCGCACGAACTTCTCCACGAGCGAGCGCTTGTTGGCCACGGTCTTCGATCCGGCGAAGAGGCCGCCGAACTGGTACTCGTCGAAATCCGAGTAGCGGCCCAGGAGCTTGGCGTCGCCGGACGCGATCAGCGCCTTGCCGAGGTGCGGGGCGATGATCACGCCGTCGACCTGGCTCGATTTCAGCGCCGCCATCATGTTGGGCAGCGACTGCAGGGGCTTCATGTCCACCTTGGCGAGATCGAAGCCCTTGATGCGGGCCAACTGTCCGATCTGGTAGTGGAAGGACGAGCCCACCTGCGAGATCCCGAGCGTCTTGCCGGCGAACTGGGAGATGTCGGTGAAGCCCTTCTCGGCGGCGCCCTTGGACGCCAGCACGAGGTTGCCCTCGTAGCCCTTCGCCTCCTTGGCCTGGGCGGCGATGATCTTCAGCGCGCCCTTGCCGGCGAGGTTGAAGAAGCCGCCCGTAAAGGCCGTGACCCCGAAATCGACGTCGCCCGACACGACCGCGAGCGCGATGGGTTGGGCGGCCTCGAAGAATTTGAGCTCGATGTCGAGGCCCTCGGCCTTGAAGTACCCCTTCTCGACGGCCAGGAAGAGGCCGCCCGACGAGACGAAGCGCAGCACGCCGACGGACGCCTTCTCCTGCGCGCGGGACGGCGTCGCGAAGGCGAGCGCCCCGGCGGCGGCGATCAGGATGGCCGCGAACAGCCGGGTGCGGAACAAAGGCGCCATGGGTCTCCTCCGTCAGGCCGTCTGGGCGGCCGTGGCGGCGGGATGCTAGAGGGTTTTCCGACCCGATCCAATCGGATCGGAAGCCTCCATGGCGAAAGCTGTCGTTTTCAGGCCGATTCAGCGCGCCGGGGTGAGCTCCAGCGCCGAGACGCCCAGCGCCAGGTTCAGGCCCGTCTGGGCGCCGACCGAGATCGGCTGGAGGCCGATCGTGTTGTTGTTGCCGCCGACCAGGACGTTGGCGCTCAGGCCCGCTCCGGCGGTCGCTTCGGCGGATCCGCCCGCATAGCCGCCGGCCAGGGCGCCGCGCTGCCAGGCGTTGGTGGGCGCGAAGACGGTCCAGACCAGCACGCCGCGATTGGTGGCGCCGATGTCGAGGCCGAAGCGGCGGATGGTGCCCAGATAGGTCTCGGGAGCGCCGCGGCGGCTCGGCGTGAAGCGGCACGACATGGTCTTGCTCGACGTGATGATCAGCCCGAGGCTGCCCGAGACGTTGCAGCGCAGGGTTCCGACCTTCACGCCGCCGCCCTGAGCCTGTGCGCTGGCGGGCGTGGCCGCGGCGCCGAGGCCAGCCGCGAGCCCGGCCGAGAGGGCGGCGATGCGAAGGGTGTTGCGGATGGTCATGGGGTTTCTCCCGGTTTGATGCGCCGCTTGATGGCGGCTGACAACAAACGAAGCGCCGAAAGGTTCGGCTCAAGGCGGGAGACGCCCCGGGATACGGGCTAAGCGGGCTTCGATCCCGCCAAAGCGCGGTAGACCGAGACCACCTGGCTGTCGTCCTTGAGGCCCAGGCCCTGCGCCGAGGCGGAGACGAAGAGCTGGTGGGCGAGGGCGGCCAGAGGGGTCGGGGTCTTGGAGGCCCGGCCGGCGTCCAGCACGATGCCGAGATCCTTGACGAAGATGTCGACCGCGCTGGTGACGCGCGGCTCGTCCTCCAGCATCCGCGGGCCGCGATCCTTCAGCATCCAGCTGGAGGCGGCCGAGCCGCCCAGGATCTCCAGCACGATCGCGCCGTCGATGCCGGCCTTCTCGGCCAGCGCCATGGCCTCGGCCGCCACCGCGATGTGGACGCCGCACATGAGCTGGTTGACGGTCTTGACCGTCGCGCCCTGGCCGGGCTCCAGGCCGACATGGAAGATCTTGTCGCCCAGCGCCTCCAGCACCGGCCTCGTCGCGTCGAAGACGTCCTGCGGGGCGGCGGCCATGATGGTGAGGGTTCCGGCCGCAGCGCCCACGACGCCGCCCGACACCGGGGCGTCGACGAAGCGCCGGCCCGTGGCGGCCACCCGCGCGGCGATCGCGCTCGCGGCGGCGGGAGGGCAGGTCGCCATCAGGATCACGACGGCCTGCGGGGCCAGCGCGTCCAGCGCGCCGGCCTCGAACAGCACGCTCTCGGCCTGCGCGGCGTTGACCACCATCAAGACGAGCGCGTCGGCGCCGTCCGCCGCCTCCCGGGCGGAGGCGGCCGCGGCCCCGCCCGCCTTCTCGAGCGCCTGCAGGGCCTCGGCCCGCATGTCGAAGCCGCGCACCCGGAACTGCCGGCGCACGAGGTTCTGCGCCATGGGCAGCCCCATGGCGCCAAGGCCGACGAAACCCACGATCATGGGATCACTCCTTCACGGCGCCGGTCATGGCCGAGACATAGTGCTCGACGAAGAACGAATAGAGGATCACCAGCGGCAGGGACCCCACCAGCGCGCCGGCCATCAGCGAGCCCCACCGGTAGATGTCGCCGTCCACGAATTCGCTCACGATCGCCACCGGCACGGTCTTGTTCGTGGTCGAGGACAGGAAGGTGAGGGCGTAGATGAACTCGTTCCAGCACAGGGTCAGCGAGAAGATCCCGGCCGAAATCAGGCCGGGCACCGCCAGCGGCAGGATGATCTTGGTGAGGATCTGCCAGCGCGACGCGCCGTCGATCAGGGCGCACTCCTCCAGCTCGTACGGGATGGTCTTGAAGTAGCCCATCAGCAGCCAGGTGGAGAACGGGATGAGGATCGTCGGATAGCACAGCACGAGCGCCATCGGGCTGTCGAACAGGCCATAGGCCTGGATGATGGTGGCCAGCGGGATGAACAGGATCGAGGGCGGCACCAGATAGGCCAGGAAGATCGCCGCGCCGACCCACTGGGCGTAGCGGTAGCGGATGCGCACGATGGCGTAGGCCGCCATGACGCTGGCGATCAGCGACAGGAACGTCGCCAGCACCGACACATACATCGTGTTCCAGAGCCAGAGGGGGTAGTTGCTCTCGAACAGCAGCTTGTTGATGTGCTTGAGGGTCGGGGACACGACGAAGAAGGGGTTGTACTTCTCCATGTCGATGAGCTGTTCGTCCGGCTTGATGGCCGTCAGGACCATCCAGTAGAACGGAAAGATCAGCACGATCATGATCAGGAGGAGCGGCAGGTAGACCGTGACCAGCTTGCGTTGGGTGGTCTCCAGATAGGTCATGCCCTCGCGGTCGTCGGTCAGCGCGGCCCGGGTGGCGACGTTCACGGCTGTTTCAGTCATGGCCGCCTCCGTTGGTGTTCTCTGAAGCGCCGGAATGGACCCTCCCTCCCCCTTGTGGGGAGGGGGACGGATGGAGTCGCGGATGGCGATGAGGGCAGGATTTCATGAAGCCGCTCATGAGTCCTCGCCCCCCTGCTGCCACTTGCGGCTCTGCAGGCCGAACCACGACACCATGATGGCGATGAGCAGGAACGGCACCATCGCGGTCGCGATCGCGGCGCCTTCGCCGAGGTTTCCGGCCAGGATGGCGCGCTGGTAGGACAGCGTCGCCATCAGATGGGTGGAGTTCACCGGGCCGCCGCGCGTCATGGCCCAGATCAGCTGGAAGTCCGTGAAGGTGAACAGCACCGAGAAGGTCATCACCACCGCGATGATGGGCGTCAGCAGCGGGAAGGTGACGTAGCGGAAGTTCTGCCACTTCGTCGCGCCGTCCAGCGTCGCCGCCTCGTAGAGCGAGGGCGCGACGGTCTGCAGCCCGGCCAGCAGCGTGATGGCGATGAAGGGCACGCCGCGCCAGATATTGGCGAAGATCAGCGACGCGCGGGCGTTGTTGGGGTCGCCCAGGAAGTTGATGTTGTAGTCGATGATCCCGAGATGGCGCAGCGACCAGGAGATGATGGAGAACTGCGAGTCGAAGATCCACCAGAACGCGATGGCGGAGAGCACCGTCGGGACCACGAAGGGGATCAGCACGATCGAGCGGATGGCGGCCTTGAACGGCAGGTTCTGGTTCAGGAGGATCGCCAGATAGAGGCCCACCGCGAATTTCACGATCGAGGCGACGCTCGTATAGACGAGCGTGTTGAACACGGAGAGCCAGAACACGCCATCCGAGTCCCGCCACCAGGGCAGGCCCAGCCACTCGTAGTTCTCCCAGCCGATGAAGACGCCGGACCGGCCGATCTTGGCGTCCGTGAAGGACAGCCACACGCCCTTGCCGAGGGGGAAGGCCAGAAACAGGATCAGGATCGCGGCGGCGGGCGCCATGAACCAGAAGCCGAGCCAATTGCGGTTGATCCGCAGCCTCTCCCACCAGGTCGTGCTCCGGATGGTTCGGGCCGGACCGCGGCCCGCTACGCTGTCGGTCATCACTGTTCTCCACAGGCTCCAGGGCCGCCCGTCCGTGGGACGAGCGGCGGGAGCGGGGCTGCGGGGGACGCGTCCTCCCGCAAGCGCGCCCGATCGCCGGGCGCGCGGCGGCCGGGCTTAACGGAACAGGCGCTGGGCCTGCCGCTCGGCGATGCGGATGGAGCCCTTCAGGTCCTCGCGCCCGGTGCAGTAGTTGGCGAACATGTCAACGACGATGAAGTCGGCCAGCGCCGCGGCCGCCTTCTCGCCGATCGAGCCCACGCCGCCGGCGGTCAGCGTGCGCTTGGCGGCGTCGCGGAACACGGTGTTCTTCGGGTCCTTGGTCCAGACCGGGTTCGTGTCATAGGCGTTCAGCGGATGCGTCAGGTAGCCGGCGGCCGCCTCGAGCCACGGATTGTAGTTCTCGGCCTCCAGCATGTAGGCCATCAGCGCCTTGCAGGCCTGCGGGTACTTGGTGAAGTTGAAGGCCAGCAGCGGGAAGGCGAGCTGGAACTCGGTGGGCTTGCCGACCGGGCCGATCGGCCACTGCGCGTGGTCCATGTCCTCCGCGATGGCCTTCATGCCCTGGGCGTTGGCGGCGGCGTAGATGGAGATGCCGTTGCCGGTGAGGTGCACGTCGCCCGACAGGAAGGCCTTGTTGTTCGACGAGTCGTTCCACGAGGCCGTGCCGGGGGTGAAGGTCTCGTAGAGGGCCTTGACGTATTCGAGCGCCTTGGCGGTCTCCGGCGAGTTGACGATGACCTTGTCGTCCTTGTCGACGAGGTAGCCGCCATGGGACCACAGCGCCCAGTGGCACCAGGAGTTGCCGTCGCCCGTGGCGTGGCCGAGCGCGAAGCCGACCGGGAAGTTGTTGGCCTTCATGGCCTTGCAGAGCTCGAGGAAGCCGCCCGTGTCCTTGGGGAATTCCTTGAAGCCCGACTTGTTCATCGACGAGATGCGGTAGTTGATGTAGCCGCCGTTGAACGCGACCGGGATGGCGACCCACTTGCCCTGGAACTGGCCGTAGGCCTGGGCGGCCGGCACCCAGCCGCCATATTTCTTGCCGAGATAGTCGGCGACGTCCTCGACCGGCAGGCACTTGGCCGGGAAGAGCTGCGGCAGCGAGAACAGGCCCCACACCATGTCGGGGCCCTGGCCGGTGTTGGCGGCCACGGACGCCTTGGGCTGGATGTCGTCGAAGCTCTCGTTGGAGATGTTCACCTTGACGCCCGTCGCCTTCGAGAAGGCGTCGATCATGGCCATGAACTGCTTGTCCTCGGCCTCCACGAAGCGCTTCCAGCGCAGCATGTTCAGCGAGGCGCCGGCTTCCGGCTTCCACTGCGAGGTCTGGGCCCAGGCCTTGGCGAAATCGAGCAGGCCGGCGGCCCCCAGGGCGCCGAGCGCGGCGCCCCCCTTCACGAGAGAACGGCGGTCGAGATTGAACATCGGTGTCTTCCTTCCCTAGGGTCGCGTGTGCGATCGGTTGTGGCCGCTTGAGGCGGCTGCTCTTTTGTCGGTGTCCGGCCGGTTGGCCCGGCTCTTGGGAGCGTCAGAAAAAAAACCGCGCGGTCCTTTCGGATCGCGCGGCTGCAGAAAAGTCAGATGAGCCGGTTTCCGGCCTCGGCGTCGAACAGGTGCACGAGCCGCGGGTCCGGGGCGATCTGAATGGTCTCGCCGGGGCCGGCCGTGATCCGCTCGCGGAAGATGCAGACCACCTCCTGGCCGCCGATCCTGGCGACGACCTGCGTCTCCGAGCCGGTCGGCTCCACCACCACCACCTCGGCCGGCAGGCCGTTGGCGGCGAGCTGGAAATGCTCGGGCCGGATGCCGTAGACCGCCGGGCGGCCGTCCGATCCCTCCGGGGCCGCATGGAGCGGGAACACGCCCCCCTTCTCGGCCTCGAAGCTCGGCGTGACGCCGGCGCGGATCTTGCCGCGGATGAAGTTCATCGCCGGGGAGCCGATGAAGCCCGCCACGAACAGGTTGGCCGGCCGGTCGTAGAGGTCGAGCGGCGCGCCCATCTGCTCGACGATCCCGTCATGCATCACGACGATCTTGTCGGCCATCGTCATGGCCTCGATCTGGTCGTGGGTGACGTAGACGGTGGTGGTCTTCAGGCGCTGGTGCAGCTCCTTGATCTCGGTGCGCATCTGCACGCGCAGCTTGGCGTCGAGGTTGGAGAGCGGCTCGTCGAAGAGGAAGACCTGCGGATCGCGCACGATGGCGCGGCCCATGGCGACGCGCTGGCGCTGGCCGCCCGAGAGCTGGCGCGGATAGCGGTCGAGAAGCTTCTCCAGGCCGAGGATGTTGGCGGCCTTGCTGACGCGGGCCTCGATCTCGGGCTTCGGCGCGTTCCGCAGCTTCATCGAGAAGGCCATGTTGTCGGCCACCGTCATATGCGGATAGAGCGCGTAGTTCTGGAACACCATCGCGATGTCGCGCTCTTTCGGCGGGACGTCGTTGACGACGCGGTCGCCGATGCGCACCTCGCCGCCGCTGATGTTCTCCAGCCCCGCGATCATGCGCAGGAGCGTGGATTTCCCGCATCCCGAGGGGCCGACCAGAATGACGAATTCGCCGTCATTGATGTCGATGTTCACGCCGTGAATAACTTGAGTCGTGCCAAACGCCTTCCGCACGTCGCGGATTTCGACGGACGCCATACTGTCCTCCCTGTCTCGCCACGGGCCAGGCCAACGTGTCGGCGAGTCTGTTTCGTAGCGCGGCGGGGGCCTTGCCGGCTTGCCCCGTCGCGTTCGCGGCGGCATCATTGCATGGGGCGCACGGAAATCAAGGACGGCCCTGACGACCCGTGCATCAATCGATTGAAATTCACGGCGGGCCGGGGTTCATTGCGCTTCAGCGCAGTGGCGGCGGACCATCGCCGCCAAGCAAAACAGCCTCGCCAGGGGCGCTCAGGAGGACGTCTTGAAGGAATTCGAAGTTCTGGTCACCGGCCGCATGATGCCGCTCGTCATGGAGCAGCTCGAGAGCCGCTTCACGTTGCACAAGCTGCAGGAGGCCGCGGACCGGGACGCCTTCCTGGCCGAGGTGGGGCCGCGCATCAAGGCGGTCGCGACAGGCGGCCATGTCAGGACGGACGGCGCCTTGCTGTCGAAGCTGCCGAATGTCGGCATCGTGGCGAATTTCGGCGTCGGCTACGACTCGGTCGACGCCGGCTGGGCCGGCCAGCATGGCGTGGTGGTGACCAACACGCCGGACGTCCTCACCGAAGAGGTGGCCGACACCTGCCTCGGGCTGCTGCTGATGACGGTGCGCGAGCTCTCCGCCTCCGAGCGCTACCTGCGCTCCGGCCGCTGGGAGAAGGACGGGCCCTATCCGCTGACCCACAACACCCTGCGCGGCAAGACGGTCGGCATCCTGGCGCTGGGGCGCATCGGCAAGGCGATCGCCACGCGCTGCGAGGCGTTCGGCCTGACGGTGGTCTATCACGGCCGGTCGGAGCAGAAGGGCGTCCCCTATCGCTACTACCCGACGCTGGTCGGCATGGCGGAGGCGAGCGACATCCTCATCAGCGTGGCGCCGGGCGGGCAGGACACGTTCCACATCATCGACGCGGAGGTGCTTCGCGCCCTGGGGCCGAAGGGCGTGCTGATCAATATCGGGCGCGGCACCGTGGTGGACGAAGGCGCGCTGATCAACGCGCTGCAGAACAAGGTGATCGCGGCCGCCGGCCTCGACGTGTTCGAGAAAGAGCCGCATGTGCCGCCTGAGCTGATCGCGATGGAGCATGTGGTGCTGCTGCCGCATGTGGGCTCCGCCTCCCACCACACCCGCAACCTCATGGGCCAGCTCGTGGTCGACAACATCGTGTCCTTCCTGTCCGGAAAGGGCCCGATCACCCCCGTCGCCGAGACGCCCTGGCCGCCGAAGCGCTGATCGGCGCGGCGGGCGCGCCGGGGCGGTCCGTCTGGCGCATTGAGCACGCGGGGGATTGCGGCTAGACCTGCACCTCATCGGCCGCTTCCGGGAATCGGGAGCGGCGGACGGGTCTGGCGGGCCTCGATCCGGCGGGCGATGGCGTTCTCCCTCGCCATCCCCGGCTGGGCGCGAAGCCGGAGAGGGACCCAGCGGCATGGCGTCGAGAGAAGCGGGAGACGGAGCGATGCGGATGGGGTCTTGGACCGGAGGCGGGAGGTGGGCCTGCGGCGTCGCCCTTGCGGGGCTGCTGCTGGCGGGATCGCCTGCGTTCGCCCAGTCGTCGGATCGCGCCGCGGTGATGACCGGCGCCTGGGAGCTCGCCAATCCCAAGACCTCGCGCAGCTGCCGCGTCCGCCTCGGGGCCGAAACGGGCCTGCACGGCAACCAGCTCGGCGCGCCGCCGGCCTGCCGGTCGGCCCTGCCGCTGCTCGCGCAGGCGGCGGGCTGGACGCTGTCGGGCCAGACCGTGACCTTCGTCGACTCCGCCGGCAAGACCCTGGTGAACTTCGATCGCGAGGCCTCCGGGCCCGGCTACACGGCCTCCGTCGACGGCGGCGACCTCACCTTGAAACCCCTGGGGAACGCCCGCGCGCCCGCGCCGGAGCAGACCCGGACCGCCGCCGCGCCGGCCGCGACGCCGGCCCCGCGGGCCGGGGCCGGATCGGCTGCGCCGGTCCCGCCCGCCTCCGTGGCGCCGAACATCACTCCGCAGAGCCTTGCGGGGCTGTACGGCGTCGCGCGCGACAAGGGGAAGCCGGTCTGCTCGATCGACCTCACCCTCAAGGTCGCGCGCAAGGGCGGGCAGTATGCGGCCTCCCTGTCGGGCGGCTGCATCGATCCCGGCCTGAAGGTCTTCGATCCCGTGGCCTGGCACACGGGCAACGGACGCCTCTATCTCATCGCCAAGAAGGGCCATGACCAGGGCTTCTCGATCATGCCCGACGGGACCTGGCAGAAGGACCCGCCGAGCGGCGCCCAGCTCTTCCTGAAGAAGCAGTAGGCGCCCAGACCCAGGGGCGTCAGGGCGCAGCGTCGCTGCCTCATTCAGCCTCCCCTCTGCCTGGCGTTCAGGCGATCCGGCCGCCGAGTTCGTCCTCGACATGCGCGCGGATGATCTCGTCGAAGCTGCTCTCGGCCTTGAAGCCCAGCGCGACCGCGCGCGACGGGTCCAGCCGCTGCGCCCAGCCGGACACGATCTTGATGATGGCCGGGTCCGGCTCGCGCTTGATCCTCGCCACGACCTTGTCGCCGGCCACCCGCCGGAGCGCCTCGATCTGCTCGCCGACCGTGCAGGACAGGCCCGGCATGCTGAGATTCCGGCGCGGGCCGATCTTCTCTCCGTCGATTTCGGCGGCATGGACCAGGAAGCCCACCGCCGAGCGCGGCGAGGCGTGCCAATGGCGCACGTCCTCGGAGACGGGCAGCACTGCCTCCTGGCCGGCCAGCGGCTCGCGGATGATGTTGGAGAAGAAGCCCGAGGCCGCCTTGTTGGGCCTGCCCGGCCGCACGCAGATGGTGGGCAGGCGGATGCCGACGCCGTCCAGGAACCCCTTGCGGGTGTAGTCGGCCAGCAGCAGCTCGCCGACGGCCTTCTGCGTGCCGTAGGAGGTCAGCGGCGTCGTGAAGAACTCGTCGCCGATCGTCTCCGGGAAGGGCGCGCCGAACACCGCGATGGACGAGGTGAACACCACCCGCGGCTTGTAGGCGCCGCCGCTCTGCATGTTGAGCTGGCGGATGGCCTCGAACAGGCTCCAGGATCCGCGCAGGTTGATCTGATAGCCCTTGTCGAATTCCTGTTCGGCCTCGCCGGACACGATCGCGGCGAGATGAAAGACGATGTCGGGCTTGCCGGCGACGAGCTTCTCGGCCTCGCCGGGCTGGGAGAAGTCAGACGCGAGCGTGGTCACGGCGAAGGGCGCGTTCGTTGGGGCGCTAGGCTCGATCACGTCGTGCAGGGTCGCCTTGGTGATGGTCTTGCCGGCCAGCTTGCCCTCGCGGACGAGCCGCTCGGTGAGCTTGCGGCCGACCATGCCGGCGGCGCCGATGATCAGGATGTGCATGGGGGTCCTCCCGTGTTTGTGTTCGGCGAGTTTTCATTCGCCCGGTTCAATGCAACACCCTCATCCTGAGGAGCGGGCCGCAAGGCCCGCGTCTCGAAGGACGAGGGATTCCAGGAGGCGCTCAGGCCGAGCTTGCTGGAGTCCCTCGTCCTTCGAGACGCCCCGCTGTGCGGGGCTCCTCAGGATGAGGGGATCGAGGATCGAAAAGGATGCCCCCTGCGCCTCACAGCGCAAAACCCCCATCCACCAGGAAGATCTGCCCGGTCGTATAGGCGCTCTCGTCGCCGGCCAGGTACACCGCCATGGCGGCGATCTCCTCGGGCTTGCCGAGGCGGCCGATCGGCTGGCGATCCACGAAGGCCTGGCGGACCTTCTCGACCGGCTGCTTGGTGTCCTTGGCCAGCGTCTCGATGCGCTGGTCGAGCGAGGGCGACTCGATGGTGCCGGGGCAGATCGCGTTGGCGCGGACGCCCTTGCGGATGAAGTCGGCCGCCACCGCCTTGGTGAGGCCGATCACGGCCGCCTTGGTGGTCCCGTAGACGTAGCGGTTCGGGATGCCGCGCACCGAGCCGGCGCCGGACGCGATGTTGACGATCGAGCCTGCGCCCTTCTCCAGCATGCCCGGCAGGAAGGCCTTGATCAGGCGGTGCATGGAGCGGACATTGAGGTCGAAGGAGAAATCCCAGGCCTTGTCGTCGGTCTCCAGCACGGTGCCGTGGTGCACATAGCCGGCGGCGTTGCACAGGATGTCGATGGGCCCGACCTTCTCGGCGAAATTCGCGACCTGCTTGTCCGAGAGCACGTCGAGCTTGCGGCGCTTGGCCCGCGCGAGGCCGTCGAGCTTGGCGACGTCGAGGTCGGTCGCCCACACGGTGGCGCCCTCGGCCACATAGGCCTCCGCGATCGCGCGCCCGATCCCCTGTCCGGCGGCGGTCACGACCGCGACCTTGCCCTGCAGCCTCTTGGCCATGCGTTCTCTCCCTGCTCGTTCTCTAGAATTCGGTCTTGACCATGTGGACGATGGCCCGGTCGGGCATCTGCTCGACGGCCTCGACCCGGTAACCCTTGCGGCTGTACCAGGCGACGTTGTGGGTGAGCGCCTGGCCGGTATAGAGGCGGATGGCCTTGCGCCCGAGCTGGCGCGCGCGCTCCTCGGCGGCGGCGAGGAGGCGATTGCCGACGCCGCTGCGCTGCGAGCCCGGATTGGCGGCGACGCTCCAGATCAGCAGGTCGTCCCCGCGCGGCTCGACGATCAGCGCCCCAGCCAAGCTGTCGGGGCCGTCCGCCAGCCAGACTTCCCAGTCGCGCAGCACCGCTTCGTAATCCGCCTGCAATGGGATGGGCTCCACGCCAAGCAGAGCCCGGTTCGCCGCATAGGCGGCATGCTGCATGGCGACCAGCGCATCCAAGTCGGCGGGCGTGGCGCGCCGCAGGCCGGCGAGATCGCTCATACGCTGTCCACCCGCAGCGCCGCGAGGCTCTGCCGCTGCTGGCCCTGCGCGTCGAAATTCTCCGGCGCCAGCCAGCGCTCGAAGACCGCCTTGCGGGACGGCCACTCGCTGTCGAGCATCGAAAACCACGCGGTGTCCCGGTTGCGCCCCTGCACGATCATGTGCTGGCGGAACAGGCCCTCATAGGTGAAGCCGAAGCGCTCGGCGGCCCGCCTGGACGGCGCGTTCAGGGCGTTGCACTTCCATTCGTAGCGCCGGTAGCCGAGATCGTCGAAGACGTAGCGGGCCAGCAGATACTGCGCCTCGGTGGCTCCCGGCGTGCGCTGGAGACTCGCGCCATACATGATGTTGCCGACCTCGATCACCCGATGCGCTGTGTCGATCCGCATCAGCGTCTCGTAGCCGACCGCCTTGCCGCTCGCCTTGTTGACGATGGCGAAGAACAGCGGGTCCTCGGACGCGGCCTTGCGCTGGAGGTGAGCCTTGAAGCTCTCGAAATCCGGGAAGGGCGGCTCGAACAGGTACTGCCAGATCGCGTCCTTGCCGGACCCGTGCGACTCCTCCCACAGCGACGGTCCATGCGCCTCCGGGTCGAGCGGAACCAGATTCACGAAGCGCCCGGCGAGCGTGCGGCGCTCCGGACGGGGCGCCGGATGGGTGTCCACGGTCGGGCCGATCGGCAGGCCGGAAGCGGGTGCTGGGACGGAAGCTGGCTGGTGCATGGGCTCGGTCTCTCCCTCTCCCCGCGAGGGGAGAGGGGCAGGGGTGAGGGTGGCGGGGGAGCCTGACTGTTCGGGGTTTGGAGCGCAGGCGCAACACTTCGCTGCGGTACGACGACCCTCACCCCTGCCCCTCTCCCGCCATGCGGGAGAGGAAGGCGGCGGCCGGCCGCCTCAGTGGTTGTCGCGCGGGACGCCCATGGACTGGGCGACCTTCTGGTACTTCACGGCCGGCTTCAGCACCATGCCGGAGCCGAGCTGGTCCACCATGCCGCGCTGGATCTCCTGCCAGGGGGTCTGGCTGGCGGGAGACTTGTAGCCGCCATGGGCCTGCAGGTCGGCGCGGCGCTGGTTCAGCTCCTCGGCCGAGATGAGGATGTCGGCCGTGCCCTTGCGCAGGTCGATGCGGACGCGGTCGCCGGTCTTCAGGATCGCGAGCCCGCCGCCCGCCGCCGCTTCCGGCGAGGCGTTCAGGATGGACGGGGAGCCCGAGGTGCCGGACTGGCGGCCGTCGCCGATGCAGGGCAGCGCGTGGACGCCCTTCTTGATCAGCGCCGCCGGGGGCTGCATGTTCACGACCTCGGCCGCGCCCGGATAGCCGATGGCCCCGGCGCCGCGCATGAACAGCATGCAGTTCTCGTCGATGTCGAGCGACGGGTCCTCGATGCGGTGGTGGTAGTCCTCCGGCCCGTCGAACACGATGGCGCGGCCCTCGAAGGCCTCGGGGTCGTTCGGGTTCGACAGGTAGCGGTTGCGGAACTCCTCCGAGATCACGCTGGTCTTCATCACGGCGTTGTCGAAGAGGTTGCCCTTCAGCACCACGAAGCCGGCGTTGACCCGCATGGGCTTCTCGATCGGGTAGATCACGTCCGTGTCCTGCACGGTGGTGTTGCGGCAGTTGTCGCCGATGCTCTTGCCGTTCACCGTCAGTGCGTTCTCGTGGATGAGGCCCTTCTTCATGAGCTCGTTCACGACCGCCGGCACGCCGCCGGCGCGGTGATATTCCTCGCCCAGGTAGTAGCCGGCCGGCTGCAGGTTCACGAGCAGCGGCACTTCGAGGCCGATCTTCTGCCAGTCGAACACGTCCAGCTCGACGCCGATGTGCCGCGCGATGGCGTTGATGTGGATGGGCGCGTTGGTGGAGCCTCCGATGGCCGAGTTCACCACGATGGTGTTCTCGAACGCCTCGCGGGTGAGGATGTCGGAGGGCTTCAGGTCCTCCCACACCATCTCGACGATGCGCTTGCCGGTCTCATAGGAGATCTGCCCGCGCTCGCGGTAGGGCGCCGGGATGGCGGCGCAGCCCGGCAGGCTCATGCCCAGCGACTCGGCCAGCGAGTTCATGGTCGAGGCCGTGCCCATGGTGTTGCAGTGGCCGACCGACGGCGCCGACGAGGCCACGATGTCCATGAACTCCTGGTAGTCGATCTCGCCCGTGGCGAGGCGTTCGCGCGACTGCCACACGATGGTGCCGGAGCCGGAGCGCTCGCCCTTCCACCAGCCGTTCAGCATCGGCCCGCCCGAGAGCACGATGGAGGGGATGTTCACGGTGGCGGCCGCCATGATGCAGGCCGGGGTGGTCTTGTCGCAGCCGGTGGTCAGCACGACGCCGTCGAGCGGATAGCCGTAGAGGATCTCGACGAGGCCCAGATAGGCGAGGTTGCGGTCGAGCGACGCGGTCGGGCGCTTGCCGGTCTCCTGGATCGGGTGGACCGGGAATTCGAAGGCCACGCCGCCGGCCGCCGTGATGCCCTCGCGCACGCGCTTGGCGAGGTCGAGGTGGTGGCGGTTGCAGGGCGACAGGTCCGAGCCGGTCTGGGCGATGCCGATGATCGGCTTGCCGGACATCAGCTCCTCGCGGGTGAGGCCGAAATTCAGGTAGCGCTCCAGGTAGAGCGCCGTCATGCCGGGGTTCTCGGGATTGTCGAACCAGAGCTGCGACCGCAGGCGACGCTTGGCGCCTTCCATCACAGATTCTGCCGGCACGTCGTCGGTGGTGACCGACTGGTCATGCTTGGCGGGCGCGCTGGCGCCGTTGCGCGGCTCCTCGTAGAGCGGCGCGCCGCCCGTGCCATTGCCTTTGTGGCCGTTGTCGCCCGCCATTGCGTCTACTCCCATGTGCTCGTGCTTGACCGACGCCGGACGCCGATCGAACCGATTTGATTTCGGCGGCAGCATCGCCCCAAATGCGCACGGAAATCAACGGCGGATGCATGCGGCGGAAGCGCAGGCGCCGTGTGCGCACTGTTGCGCTCGGCGTCGCGGTGATGCATGCACGCGAGGCTCAGCCAAGAAGCGCACCCGGGGGAGACTACGCCGATGACCCTTCACATCACCGACGCCTTCGGGCGGATTGGCGAAGAGAACGCCTTTGCGGTGCTGGCTCGCGCCACCGACCTCGCCGCGCAGGGGCGCGACATCATCAACCTCGGGATCGGCCAGCCGGACTTCCGCACGCCGGAGCACATCGTCGAGGCGGCCATCAAGGCGCTGCGCGACGGGCATCACGGCTACACGCCCGCGACAGGCATCAAGCCGCTGCGGGAGGCGGTCTCGGCCGACCTGCACAAGCGCTTCGGCGTCGACGTCTCGCCGGACTCGGTGCTGATCGTGCCGGGCGGCAAGGTCACGATGTTCATGGCGATCATGATGTTCGGCGAGCCCGGCGCCGAGATCCTTTATCCCGACCCCGGCTTCCCGATCTACCGCTCCATGATCGAGTACACGGGCGCGAAGCCCGTGCCGGTGCCGATGCGCGAGGCCAACGGCTTCGCGTTCTCGGCAGAGGAGACGCTGGGGCTGATCACGCCGCGGACGCGGCTGCTGATCCTCAATTCGCCCGCCAACCCGACCGGCGGCGTGACGCCGAAGGCCGAGATCGACAAGCTCGTGGCGGGCCTCGCCCGCTTCCCCGACGTGGCGATCATGTCGGACGAGATCTACGCCCAGATGACCTATGACGGGCTGGAGCACCAGACGCTGCTGGCCTATCCGGAGATCCGCGACCGGCTGATCCTCCTTGACGGCTGGTCCAAGACCTACGCGATGACCGGCTGGCGCATGGGCTACTCGGTGTGGCCGAAGCCGCTCTATGACGCGGCCCGCAAGCTCGCGGTGAACTCCTATTCCTGCGTCAACGCCTCGGCCCAGTTCGCCGGGCTCGCGGCGCTGACCGGACCGCAGGACGCCGTCCACGCCATGGTGGCCGAGTTCGACCGCCGCCGTCGCGTGGTCGTGGAGGGGCTCAACGCCCTGCCGGGCGTCTCGGCCGTGACGCCGAAGGGCGCCTTCTACGCCTTCCCGAACATCTCCCAGACCGGCTGGAAGGCGAAGCCGCTCGCCTCCGCGCTGCTCGAGAAGGCCGGCGTGGCCACCATTGGTGGGCCTGACTTCGGCGTGCATGGCGAGGGCTATATCCGCCTCAGCTACGCCAACTCGACCGAGAACATCCAGCGCGCGCTGGTCCGAATGGGCGAGTTCCTGGAGCAGAACAAGCCGGCCTGAGCGCGCGCGACTCTCTCCCGCGCAGCGGGGAAGATGTCGGCGCAGCCGACTGAGGGGGCGCCGGGGAAGGGCTCCCCATCAGAGCGGCGCTCAACCACCCCCTCCCTGCCCTCCCCCGCCACGCGGGAGAGGGTTCCGCTCTCGACCACCCGCTCGCCCGCCACCATCCCGGATCGCCATGCGCTTCACCATTTCGCTGCTCTTCCCTGCCGCCCTCGGGCTGCTGGCCTGCGCGCCGGCCTTGGCCGAGCAGCCGCTCGCCGTGGAGGTGCGCAACAAGTCCGTCCCGACGCTCTGCGCCGAGGACGACAACGTCTATCTGACCTTCCAGAACCCCAAGGTGCGCCACTTCCGCGTGGAAGCGCGGGCGCCCGCCGTCCTCGGCTCGATCGTGCAGGACAGCCGCGCGCCGGACTTCACCAACTGCACCATCAAGGACCAGCCGCCCGGGCCGGAGGACAAGGTCGAGAAGATCGTCCTGTTCGAGGACGACTCCATGCAGCTCGTCGGCTACCGGCACTCGGAATTCTGGCGCAAGGGCGACGTGCCGGTGCGGGTCGGCGATCGGGAGGAGAAGGCGATCTACCTGCTCCAGCTCTTCAGCAAGACGGAGCGCGGGCCCTATGAGCATCTCGTGCTCTACCCGCTCGACGGCTACTGGCGCCTGCGTCCGCTGCCGCCCGCGCGGCTCGACGAGGTGGCGTACGGCACCTCCGTGCTGATCGGCCAGATCGACGAGAAGGAGCGCCCCTATGTGGCGATCCAGTCTATCCGGTTCACGCCGAAGTCCAAGACCTTCGACCTGACCTTCCCGCAGGGCGGCATGGCCTCCGTGCGGGTCGCGAGCCTGACCGAACAGGTGACCGCCGTCGAGGTGACGCTGGAAAACCCGGTGAAGCGCAAGCCTTTCGCGGCGGTGCGCTCCATGTATGTGGCGGACGTCAACGCCGACTCGTCGCAGGTCGCCTGGCGCGCGCCTCGCGACAAGGGCTGGCGGCAAAAGCCCGTCATGGAGTTCCGCTCGGGGCGGGCGCATGACTTCTGGCTTGGCCGGGCCATCGCGTCGAAGCACAACACCAGCGCGCCCGACACCGCGCTGTTCGATTTCCAGCCTGAGTGATTCGCGGGGGCGAACCCATGAGCGACGACGACGTGATCGTGAAGGACTGCAACGGCGCGCGCCTGCAAAACGGCGACACCGTGCACGTCATCAAGGACCTGAAGGTGAAAGGCACGTCCTCCACCATCAAGCAGGGCGTGAAGGTGAAGGGCATCCGCCTCACCGACGACCCCGAGCACATCGAGTGCCGCGTCGACAACATCAAGGGCCTGATGCTGAAAACCTGTTTCCTGAAGAAGGTGAACTAGGCTCCACCCTCGCCGTCATCCCCGGCGGCGCGCAGCGCCGGGAAGGGGATCCAGGCGACTTGGCGAGGTATTCGGCTTCTTCGCGGGGTCGAGCCGTTTTTGCGCAGCGTTGCTGCGTTGGCTCCTGGATCCCCTTCCCGACCTGCTGCGCAGGTCGCCGGGGATGACCGCTATGGCAGCGCCGCCAGGATCTCGCCCGTCCGCGCCACGGTCGCGAACTCCGCCGCCAGGGTGGCGAGGTGCACGGCCTGGACGGTCTCGGCCGGGATGATCGCGCCGTCGAGGCCCGGCATGTCGAAGCATGCGCAGGCGTCGGCGGCCACGACCATGGGCCAGCCCATGTTCGCGCCCACGCGGACCGTGGTCGAAACGCACTGGTCGGTGGTGATGCCGAACGCGACCACATGCGTCGCGCCCAGCCGCCGCAGGCGCAGGTCGAGATCCGTGCCGATGAAGCTCGCGTTGACGCTCTTGGTCACCAGCGCCTCGTCGCCCTGCGGGCCGAAGCCGGGCCGGAAGGCGTTGCCGGGCGCATCTGGCCGCAGCCTGGAGCCGGGCTCCACCGAGTCATGTCGCACATGGATGATCGGCATGCCGCGCGCCCGCCACGCCGCCAGCAGAGCGAGGCCGTTGCGGTCGCAGTCCGGGTTGCAGCGGGGAGGAAAGGCCGGATCGTCGAAGGCCTGCTGCATGTCGATGGGCAGCAGGACGGTGGCGGGAGGCAGCGTCAGCATGGCCCAGCGTTAGCCGCGTGTGCGAGCAGGATCAATCCCCGCCATCGCCGCCGCCCCCGCCGCCGCCCCCGCCGTCGGACCATCCGTCAGAATCGGCGGTGGAGCCATCGCCGCCGCGTCCGAACTGGCCGCGTTTGCGCCAGTGCATCCAAAGCGTCAGCAGAGTGGGCGTGGCGATGGCCAGAAAGAACAGCGCGACCATGCTCAGGCTCAGCATTGCGCGCCTGGGGAGTCTTGCTGGTCCCGCCGCTCAGCCGCGCAGCGCCGCGGCGGCGCGCGACAGGCGCGTGATCGTGGCCCAGTCGCCCGCCTTCACGGCGGCGGCGGGGGCGATCCAGGAGCCGCCCACGCAGACCACGTTGGGGAGCGCCAGATAGGCCTTCGCCTTCTCGGCGTCGACGCCGCCGGTGGGGCAGAACAGCAGATGCGGCAGCGGCGCGCCGAGCGCCTTCAGGAAGGCCGCGCCGCCGGCGGGCTCGGCCGGGAAGAACTTCATCACGTGGTGGCCCATCTCGGCCAGGCGCATCGCCTCGCTCGCCGTGGATGCTCCGGGCAGCAGCGGCGCGGGCCCCTGGGCGGCGGCGGCCGAGAGCGCCTCCGTGCAGCCGGGGCTGACCAGGAAGCGCGCGCCGGCGGAGGTCGCCTCCTTGACCTGAGACGCCGAGAGCACGGTGCCGGCGCCCACGATCGCGCCCGGCACGTGCCGGGCGATCGCCTCCATGGCCTCCAGGGCGCCGTCGGTCCGCAACGTGATCTCCAGCGCCGGCAGCCCGCCGGCCACCAGCGCCTGCGCCAGCGGGACCGCCGCGTGCGGGTCGTCGATGGTCAGGACGGGCACCACGGGAGCGCGCCGCAGGATCGCGAGAAGTTCCGATTGGCGGGCGTCGGTCATGGTCGTTCTCCTGTCGGCGCGTGAGGATCGGGCGAGGGCGGCGCTGGTCGAGCAGGGCTGCGGAGAGGCGCGCAGGCGGCTTGGCGCAGGCGGCCCTTTATGCCATGCGTGGGTCGTTCAAACGATTATTGTGGAGAATGGATGATGTCCATCGAACTTGCCGCCGCGCTGGCCGATCGCTACCGCACGAAGACCCGCATGGCGACCCCCGCCGCAGCCCAGTCGCTCGACCGGGCCGGCGCGTTCGCCACGCAGGCGGCGGTGGCCGAGGCCATCGGCGTCGGAGTGGGCGGATGGAAGGTGGCGATGCCGGACGGGGTCTCCACGGCCGCCCCGATGTTCGACGACGTGATCCTGGCCGGCGGCGCGCGCTGGCGGCTTCCCGAGGGAGGCGCGATCGTCGAGATCGAGCTCGGCGTGCGCCTCACGCGCGATCTGCCGCCGCGTCCGGGCCAGCCCTATACGCGTGAGGAGATCGGCGCCGCCGTCGGGAACGCCATGGTCGGCGTGGAGCTGATCGCCAGCCGCTTCGACGACATGCCGCCGCCCAAGCACGCCAACGCCTGGCTGGCCGACAACATGGGCAACGCCGCCTATGTCACCGGGGACGAGAAGCCTCTCTCGTCGATCGGCGACCCGGCGACGCTTCGCTGCCGCTACTGGGCGGACGGCGAGCTGAAGCAGGACTTCGTCGGGGGCCACCCGGCCGGCGACCCGCTGATGTGGATCCTGTCCTGGGCCAACGCGCAGGAGGACAGGCTGGGCGGCCTGAAGGCCGGGCAGGTCGTGACGACCGGCAGCCTCACCATTCCGGCGCTGTTCGAGAAGCCGACCCGCATCGAGGCCGAACTCGACCGGATCGGGCGGGTGTCGGTGGAGCTGGCCTGACGATCAGGCCGGCGGCGATCCTTCGCCAGGGTCGTCCTGCGTCAGCAGCCCGGCCGCCGTCCTGAGGTCGGCGACGAGCGCGCCGAAGGCGGCCCGCTTCTCGTCCTCGGTCTGGAGCCGCAGGATGTAGGACGGATGCGTGGCGATCACGCCCCAGCGTCCGTCCCCCAGCCGGAAAGGGCGGCCGCGCTCGCGCGTGACCGCGACGGAGCGGCCCAGCACCGCCTGCGCGGCGGAGGCGCCGAGCAGGACCACCACGGCCGGGTCCACGGCGGCGAGCTCGCGCTCCAGCCAGGGCAGGCAGGCGTGGATCTCGCCCGCCGAAGGGCGCTTGTGGATGCGCCGCTTGCCGCGCGGCTCGAATTTGAAGTGCTTCACGGCGTTGGTCACATAGGCGCGGTCCCGGCCCACGCCGGCCTCCGCCAGCGCCCGGTCGAAGACCTGCCCGGCCGGCCCCACGAAAGGCCGCCCGGCGATGTCCTCCAGGTCGCCCGGCTGTTCGCCGATCACCATCAGCCGCGCGTCGGCCGGGCCCTCGCCCGGCACCGTCTGGGTCGCGTGCTCCCAGAGCGGGCAGGCGCGGCAGCCGCGGGCCGCCGCCGCAATCGCCGGCAGGTCGGCCGGCGGGTCCTCGTCCGGCGCCCCGGCGTCAGGGGCGGGGGGCGGCTCCGCGCCGCGGCGCTGCACCGGCCAGGTCGGGGCGGCCTCGATCATGGCGGCGGTGCGGGCCGGCGCGGTCGCCACGAGGTCGTGGATGAGCGCGGCCTCGGGCAGGTTCTTCCAGAAGCGCTTGGGCATCTCGGCCCGCATCGCGTCGGTGTTGAGGCGCGCCGGATTGAAGATGCTGGCGTAATAGGAGCGCCAGAGCTCCTCCAGCGGGTCGCCCTCCGGGGCGTCCCGTTGCGCCGCTCCCGGGCCGAACAGCACCTCCGCGCCCGTCCAGTGGGCCGACCGCTCGGGCGTGAGGATCGTCCAGCGCAGGCTGGCGAAGCGCTTGACGAAGAACGGCGCGGCCGCCTCGACGATGTGGTGATCCGGCTCGTACCAGGCCACGAAGGCGTCGCCGTCCGGGCCCGGAACGTCCCGGAAGCGCACGAAGGCGTGCATCTTGTGGATGTCGCGCTTCACCGCCTTGGCGAGATCGGCGAGGCGCATGACGTCCGGGTCGGAGGCGACGGAGAGCAGGCGCGGTTCGTCCGCCATGCGCCAGAGGAGCTGGTAGATGAGGCGGAAGCGCCCGGGCTCGCGGTGGAGCGCCGCCGCGCCGGCCGCCTCCAGGAAGGCGCGGGACACGCGAGGCGCGGTCCGCGGGGCAGCGCCAGGCTCGGGCTCCCGTCCGGGCGGGGAGGGCGCGGCCTCGGCCGCGGCGAAGAGATCGTCGGGCCGTCCGCCCGTGTCCCAGACGACGTCCTGAGGGGGGACGCCGTCGCGCAGCAGAAGCCGGGCGGCGTCGCGGAAGCCGGCGAAATCGGCGTCGCCCGCCAGGCGCACGCGCCTTCCGCGCGGCGCCCCGGAGGGAGGATAAGGGAGCTGGTCCATGCGCCTCAGGCGGCCGCGAACAGGTCCAGCTGGCGCGCCGCGTTCGGCCTGAGCCAGCTCTTCAGGTCGGCGCGGTCCAGGAGATTCGTCGGCCGGTGGTCGGGCAGCACCAGGAAGGGCGAGACCTTGCGCAGCGACACCTTCAGGCGCGCCAGGTCGTCGGTGCGCAGGCTGCGCACGCGGCGGGACGAGAGGATGCGGTCCACCGTCCGCACGCCCAGCCCCGGCACGCGAAGCAGCTCCTCGCGGCTGGCGAGGTTGACGTCGAGCGGGAAGCGCTCGCGATGCTTGAGCGCCCAGGCGAGCTTCGGGTCCATGTCGAGCGACAGCATGCCGTCCTCGCCCCCGGCCACGATCTCGCCCACGGCGAAGCCGTAATAGCGCATCAGCCAGTCGGCCTGGTACAGCCGGTTCTCGCGCACGAGCGGGGCGGGCTTCAGCGGCAGCGCCTTGCTGGAATCCGGGATGGGGCTGAAGGCCGAGTAATAGACGCGCCGCAGCCGATAGCCGCTGTAGAGAGACGCGCTGGTCTGCAGGATGTGCGAATCATCCGCGTCGTCCGCGCCGACGATCATCTGCGTCGACTGGCCGGCCGGCGCGAAGCTGCGGCCATGAGCGCGCGGCGCCTCCTCGATGGAGCCGCGCAGCTGGCCCATGGAGCGTCGGATCGCGCCCATCTCCTTGCGCGGCGCCAGCCGCTCGAGGCTCTCGGGCTTGGGCAGCTCGATATTGACGCTCAGGCGGTCGGCCCAGCGCCCGGCCTCCTCGATCAGGCGGGGATCGGCGTTGGGGATCACCTTCAGGTGGATGTAGCCGCGAAAACCGTGCTCCTCGCGCAGCGTCCGGGCCACCCGCACCAGCTCCTCCATGGTGTAATCGGAGCTCTTGATGATGCCCGACGACAGGAACAGGCCCTCGATATAGTTGCGCTTGTAGAAGTTCAGCGTCAGCCGGACCACCTCCTCCACGCTGAACCGCGCCCGGCGGACATGGCTGGACGACCGGTTGATGCAGTAGAGGCAGTCATAGATGCAGGCGTTGGTGAGCAGGATCTTCAGCAGCGAGACGCAGCGCCCGTCCGGCGTGTAGCTGTGGCAGATTCCGGCTCCGCCGGACGACCCGATGCCCTTGCGGTCGAGCGAGTCGCGTTTCGTCCCCCCGCTCGACGCGCAGGAGGCGTCGTATTTGGCGGCGTCAGCGAGGATCTCGAGCTTGCTTTTCAGGTCCATGCCGGTGTCCGCCGCCTCCTCTGAAGATGGACGGTTACGATAGATCGTTCGATCTTTGTTCTCAAGCCGCGATGCGCGCCGGCCGTGCGACAGAGGGTCACTGCCCGTCGATTCCAGCGTCGGACCGCGTTGGACGACATCGCCACCATGGAGACCGCGCATGAGCAAGACGGCGGAGAAAACCAACCCCAAGCTGTGGGACAAGGTGAAGACGGCGGTGCAGAAGGGCGACAAGGGCGGCAAGCCCGGCCAGTGGTCCGCCCGCAAGGCCCAGATGGCCGTCCAGGAGTACAAGCACGAAGGCGGCGGCTATCGCGGCAAGAAGACGGCCGACAACCACCTCGTGGAGTGGACCCGGGAGGAGTGGGGCACGAAGTCCGGCCACAAGAGCGGCGAGACGGGGGAGCGCTACCTGCCCAAGGAGGCGCGGGAGCATCTCAGCGACGCCGACTACAAGCGGACCACCCGCAAAAAGCGTGCGGATTCGCGCAAGGGCCGCCAGTTCTCCCGGCAGCCGGCCGACATCGCCAAGAAGACGGCGGCGCATCGCCACGACGGCGCCGAGCGCGCCACCAAGGCGGCCCTCTACGCCGAAGCGCGCCGGCGCGACGTCCCGGGGCGCTCGCGCATGAGCCGCGACCAGCTCGCCCACGCGCTTGGACGCGAATAGGCCGATCAGATCCGCACGGTCGACGCCCGGACCACGAGCTCGGGCTTGATCAGGAAACGCCGCGGCGGCAGCTCGGGATGCTCGATGCGCTCCATCAGCATCTCGGCCGCCCGGCGGCCCATCTCGGCGTGGTGGTTGCGCACGGTGGTGAGCGCCGGATACCACTGGGCCGCTTCCTGCACGTCGTCGCAGCCCACGATGGAGAAGTCGACGCCGGCCTCCCGTCCCCGGTGGCGCAGGCCCAGAAGCGCGCCGAAGGCGGTCAGGTCGTTGAAGCAGAAGGCCGCCGTGGGCGGCTGCGGCAGGTCCAGCACCGTCTGGACGCCCGCGAGGCCGGTTCGCCGCGTGCCGAAATCCTTGTAGATCAGGGCCGGGTCGATCGGCAGGCCGTGGCGCTTCAAGGCGGCCTCGTAGCCGCGGTGCCGGGCGCGGCCGGTCGAGGTGCCGTCATTGCCGCCGATCATGGCGATGCGGGTGTGGCCGTAGGACACGAGGTGGTCGATGGCGAGCTGCACGCCGTAGACGTCGTCCGACCCGACGAAATCCAGCCCGACCCCCTCGATCTCGCGGGAGATCTGCACCACCGGGATGCGGGCCGCCGTCAGATGCGCGAGGCTCTCCACGGTGGCGCCGCCGGCCGGGCACAGGATCATGCCGTCCGGGCGATACTCCTTCAGGGTGCCGAGCACGCGCTCCTGGCGCTCCAGGCTCTCCGCGTAGGTCCCGAGCAGGATGGTGCGCCCCGCCTCGGCGGCTGTCTCCTCGACGGCGACGAGCATCTCGGCGAAATAAGGGTTGGTGATGTCGTGGAAGCCCACGGCGATCATGTTGGTGCGGGCGGTGCGCAGGCTCGCGGCGCTGCGGTTGTAGATATAGCCCATTTCGCGGGCGAGGGTCTGGACGCGGCTCTTGGTGGCGTCCGCCACCACGGGGCTGTCGCGCAGAGCGAGCGAAACGGTCGCGGTGGAGACCTCCAGCCGTTCGGCGATGACCTGAAGCGTCACACGGCCCCGTTCGCCCCGGCTCGCGACGTCCTCGATGCTCATGCGTTTCGGCTTCCTGTTTCCCCTCCGGGCTCGCATGATGGCGGCCCGCCGGCCCCGCCCGTCCCTTTTCGCGCGGCGCGCCGCGCGCAGGATGGTTCAGACCAGAATACGAGCACAAGACTTGGGAGTGCGCACAGTGTCAACGGATCGCGAGCGTATCGGCTTCATCGGGGTGGGCCTGATGGGCCATGGGATGGCCAAGAACATCGTCGAGAAAGGCTATCCGCTCACCGTCATGGGCCACCGCAACCGGAAGCCGGTCGAAGACCTGCTCGGCCGCGGCGCGCGGGAGGCGAAGACCCCGCGCGAACTGGCGCAGGCCTCCACGATCGTCTTCCTGTGCGTGACGGGGTCGCGCGAGGTGGAGAGCCTGGTGCGCGGCAAGGATGGGCTGATGGAAGGCCTCGCCAAGGGCTCCGTCGTGGTCGACTGCTCCACCTCGGATCCGAATTCGACCGTGGCGCTCGCCGCCGCGCTCGAGGCCGCGGGCGTCACGCTCGTCGACGCGCCGCTGTCGCGCACCCCCAAGGAGGCCTGGGAGGGAACGCTCGACACCATGGTGGGGGCGAGCCCGGAGGTGTTCGCGCGGCTCAAGCCCGTGCTGGACACGTGGGCCGGGCGCGTCATCCATATCGGCGGCACGGCCGACGGGCACCGCATGAAGCTCCTCAACAACTTCATCGCCATGGGCTATGCGGCGCTCTACTCGGAGGCGCTCACGCTGGCCCAGAAGGTCGGGATCACGCCGGAGCGTTTCGACAGCGTCGTGCGCGGCGGGCGCATGGACTGCGGCTTCTACCAGACCTTCATGCGCTGGACGCTGGAGGGCGACCGCGACGCCCACAAGTTCACGCTCAGCAACGCGTTCAAGGACATGCGCTACCTGGAGTCCATGGCGGACGCCGCAGGCCTCGCCAACCCGGTCGGCAACGCGGTCAAGAACGCCTATGCGCTGCCGGTCGCGGCCGGCCAGGGCGACGACTACGTGCCCATGCTGGCCACCTATGTGGCCAGCCTCAACGGGACGTCCCTGCCGCAAAAGGGCTGATCTCCTGTTGGAAACGTTGATCGGGATCAACGAGCGGCGGCGCGGCGCCTGACACAAGGGGACCGTCAGGCCTCCAACCGGTGACGCCATGTCTCCCGCCGCGCTCTCTCCCTCGCTGATCCTCGCCGAACGCTCGGCGCCCCGCTACACGAGCTATCCGACCGCGCCGCACTTCTCGGGCGCGGTCGACGCCGGCGTGGCGCGCCATTGGCTGGGCGAACTCCCTGCGTCGGCCAGCCTCTCGGTCTACCTGCACGTGCCCTACTGCACGGCCATCTGCACCTATTGCGGCTGCAACACAAAGGCCGTGCGCCGGTCCGATCCGCTGGACGCCTATACGGAGACGCTGCTGGACGAGATCGGCCTGGTCTCGGCCGCGACGCCCGCCCGCCGGGTGACGCACATCCATTGGGGCGGCGGAACGCCCAGCCTGCTCGGCCCGGACCGGCTGCTGCGCGTCGCCGAGAGGCTCGGCGCGAGGTTCGACCTCTCCGCCGTCGCCGAGCACGCCATCGAGCTCGATCCGCGCACCGTCGACGCGGCGCTGGCGACCGGGCTCGCCCGCATGGGCGTCAACCGCGCCAGCCTCGGCGTGCAGGACCTCAACGCCCATGTGCAGGCGGCCATCGGCCGCATGCAGTCGCTCGAGGTGGTGTCGCGTTGCGTGGCGCATCTGCGCGCCGTCGGAATCGACGCGATCAATTTCGACCTGATGTACGGTCTGCCCAAGCAGAGCGTCGAGGACGTGATCCGCTCCGCCTCGCTGTCCGCCGACCTTTCGCCGAGCCGCTTCGCGATCTTCGGCTATGCGCATGTGCCGTGGTTCAAGACGCATCAGCGGCTCATCGACCAGGCGTCCCTGCCGGGGGCGGCCGAGCGGCTGCAGCAGTCGGAGGCGGCGCGCGCCGCCCTGCAGGAGCGCGGCTACGAGGCCATCGGGCTCGATCATTTCGCGCGTCCGGACGATCCGATGGCGGTCGCCGCCCGGGAGGGGACGCTGAAGCGCAACTTCCAGGGCTACACGACCGATCGCGCCGACGCCCTGCTGGGGCTCGGGGCCTCCTCCATCGGGCGGCTGCCGAAGGGCTTCATGCAGAACGCCCCCGACGTGGGCGGCTGGCGCAAGGCCGTCGAGGCGGGCTCCATCCCGGTCACGCGCGGCGTTGCGCTCTCGGTCGACGACCATGTGCGCTCCGACGTGATCGAGCGGCTGATGTGCGGCTTTGCGGTGGATTTCGGCGCGGCGGCCGAGGCGGCCTATGGCCATTCCGAGGCGCTGGACGACGCCATCCCGCATCTCCGGACGCTGGACCGCGACGGCGTGGTGCGGGTCGAGGGCCGGACCGTGACGATGACGCCGGAGGGACGTCCGTTCATGCGCCTGGCGGCGTCCGCCTTCGACGCCTATCTGCGGGCCGGCGCGGCGCGGCACTCGGCGGCGGTCTGACGGCGTCAGGCCCGCTCGCCGCCGCGCTCGCGCAGCAGGAGATAGAGCCCGGAGCCCACAACGATGAGGGCGCCCAGCACGGTGTAGCGGTCGGGAACGTCGCCGAAGACCACGTAGCCGAGCGCGATCATCCAGAGCAGCTGCGTGTAGATGAAGGGCGACAGCACCGCCGCGGGCGCACGCTGGTGGGCCAGGATCAGCAGGAAGTGGCCGAACCCGCCGAAGACGCCGGTCATGCCCATGCCGACCCAGATCCACGCGTTGGCCGGCCATTCCCAGAACAGCGTCAGCAGCGGCGTGAGGATGACGACGCCCGCCAGCCCCGAGTAGAACAGCGTGGTCTGGGGCGGGTCGAAGAAGGCCAGCTTGCGGGTGGAGATGTTGTAGAGCGCGTAGCAGAGCATGCCGGCCATCGACACTAGGGCGGCCGGATGCATGCCGAGCCCCGGGCGCGCGACGACCAGCACGCCGACGAAGCCGATCACGATCGCCACCATCCGGTGGGGGCTGATCGCCTCGCCCAGCAGGGGCTTGGCCAGCAGCGCCACCAGCAGCGGCGTCGCGAAGGAGATCGAGACCGTCTGGGCGAGCTGCAGATAGTGCAGGGCGAAGAAGTTCGTCGCCGTGGAGGCGAAGAGCAGCAGCGAGCGGGCCGCCTGGAGGCCGGGGCGGGTGGTCCGGCCCACGCCCGGCCGCGTCAGCGGGTTCAGGACGGCGGCGACGAGCAGCACGTTCGAGATGTACCGCGCCCAGGTCGTCTGCAGCGACGGAATGGACTGGTTCAGCCACTTGGCGGTGGCGTCGAGCATCGAGAAGCAGACGAAGGCGCAGCAGATCAGCAGGATGCCGATCAGCCGATCGCGCGCGGCGTCCTTGGTCGCTCTCGGGGGAATGACGTCCTTCATCGATGGATGGCCCGCGCCCGGGCCGTCTCGCCCGGCGCGAACTCTAGGGCATGGCGGCGGCGCTTCGTACTCTCCCCCGGCATGGCGCCCCTGCGCCCAGGGCCGCCGGCTCAGCCCGATGCGGTGGCGCCGGCCTCCAGCGCCGCCGAGGCCTGCGCGCAGATCGCCAGATAGGCGGGATCCCGCCGCAGCGCGGGCGTACGCTCCGGGGCCAGCGCGACGGCGATCTCGCGGGCGACCCGGCCGGGCCTCGGGCTCATGACGCAAAGCCGCGTCGACAGGTACACGCTCTCATAGATCGAGTGGGTGACGAACACGGTCGTGCAGCCGATCTGGCGGGTGAGGGCGATGAGGTCGTCGTTCAACCGGAAACGGGTGATCTCGTCCAGCGCCGCGAAGGGCTCGTCCATCAGCAGCAGCTGCGGCCGCGTCACCAGCGCGCGGGCGATGGCGACGCGCATGCGCATGCCGCCCGAGAGCTCCTGGGGCAGGGCGTCGGCGAAGTCTCCGACGCCGACCAGATCCAGGAGCTCGCGCACGCGCGCCGCCGCCTCGCGCCGCGATTCGCCGGCGATGCGCAGCGGCAGCCAGACATTGTCCGCCGCAGAGGCCCATGGCATCAGCGTCGGATCCTGGAACACGAAGGAGACAGCGCCCGCGGCCTTGGCCAGCGCCGCGCGCTCGACCGTTCCGCTCGTCGGCTCCTCGAGGCCCGCGACGATGCGAAGGGCGGTGGTCTTGCCGCAGCCCGACGGGCCGAGCAGCGCCAGGAACTCGCCGGCGCGCACATCGAGGTCGAGGCCGGACAGGGCCTCGGTTCCGCCGTCGAAGATCTTTCCCACGCCCTTCAGGCGCACCAGAGAAGCGCTCACGGCCCAGCCATAGCGGCCGCAGCCCGGCCCGTCACGCGACGAAGCCGCGGGGCGGGCCCGCGGCTTCCCCATCAAACCCAGGGCCGGCCTCAGGCCGCCCTGCGCGCCTGCGCGTCGTCATGGGCGAAGGCGGCCGCGACCAGCGCGCCCAGGTCCGGCGTCGGGGCGCGTTCGCCCGTCGGGCTGACCAGTCCGCGCGCGCCCGTCAGCGCGCCGGGAACGAGCTCCAGCCCCAGGAAGCGCTCGCGCTCCACCGGCCCCGGCAGCCAGAGGCCCTGGGTCAGGGCGGCCGAGAAGCCGAACCGCTCGTAATAAGGCGCGTCGCCGACCAGCAGCACGGCGCCGCGACCGGCCGCCGCCGAGAGGCTCAGGGCGGCGCGCATCAGCTTGCCGCCGAGGCCTTCGGAGCGCGCGCCCGGGTCGACGGCGAGCGGGCCCAGCATCAGGGCCGAGCGGCCGGGACCCGCGCTGACGTTCCACAGCCGCACCGTGCCGACGAGCCGGCCGCCGCGATGGGCCGCCAGGGCCAGCGCCGGCAGGCGGCCTTCGCGCAGGCGCTCGCAGGTCTTCGCGTGACGCGCGGGCCCGAAGGCGGCGTCGAGCAGCTCCTCGCGGGCGTCGACATCGGCGGGGGTCTCGGGGCGGATGGTCAGGCCCGTGAGGGCGGCGTCGGTGAGGTGGATCATGGCCGTGCTCCTTCCCCGCCCGGCGCGCGGCCGGAACGGATCGAATCCAGATCGAGGGTTCGTGGGGAAGCTGGGCCCGCCGTTCCGTCTGGAACGTCGCGGACCCGAGACGCGGGCGCGGGAGAGTGCGCGCCGAGGCCTGGGATCTCCCCAGGCCAGCCGTGGCCGCCGGCTTTGGGCCGGCGGCGGGCTCAGATCACGTAGGATCGGAGCGGAGGGAAGCCGTTGAACGCGACGGCCGAGTAGGTGGTCGTATAGGCGCCCGCGCCTTCGATCAGCACCTTGTCGCCGATCGAGAGGCTCACCGGGAGCATGTACGGCTCCTTCTCGTACATCACGTCGGCCGAGTCGCAGGTCGGGCCGGCGAGCACGCAGGGCGCCATCTCGTCCCCGTCGTGACGGGTGCGGATGGGGTAGCGGATCGACTCGTCCATCGTCTCGGCGAGGCCGCCGAACTTGCCGATGTCGAGATAGACCCAGCGCACGTCGTCGTCTTCCGACTTCTTGGAGATCAGCACGACCTCGGACTCGATCAGGCCGGCGTTGCCGACCATGCCGCGACCGGGCTCGATGATGGTCTCCGGAAGGCGGTTGCCGAAGTGCTTCGACAGCGCCCGGAAGATCGAGTCGCCGTAGCGCTCCACGCCCGGAACCTCCTTCAGGTACTTCGTCGGGAAGCCCCCGCCGAGATTGACCATCGAGAGGCTCATGCCCCGCGCGGCGCATTCGCGGAAGATCTCCGCGGAGGACGCGAGGGCCTGGTCCCAGGCTTCGGTGTTGCGCTGCTGCGAACCGACGTGGAAGGAGACGCCGTAAGCCTCCAGCCCGTTGCGGTGCGCATGCTCCAGCACGTCCGCGGCCATCTCGGGCACGCAGCCGAACTTGCGCGAGAGCGGCCACTCGGCCCCGGCGCCGTCGCACAGGATGCGGCAGAACACCTTGGAGTCGGGCGCGGCGCGCACGATCTTGTCCACCTCGGCGACGCAGTCGACCGCGAAGAGGCGGATGCCGAGCGCATAGGCGCGCGCGATGTCCCGCTCCTTCTTGATCGTGTTGCCGAACGAGATGCGGTCGGCCGTCGCGCCGGCCGCGAGCGCCATCTCGATCTCGGCGACCGAGGCGGTGTCGAAGCAGGAGCCGAGCGTGGCCAGGAGGTGCAGCACCTCCGGCGACGGGTTCGCCTTCACGGCGTAGAACACGCGCGTGTCCGGCAGCGCCCGGGCGAAGGCGTTGTAGTTGTCGCGCACGACGTCCAGGTCCAGCACCATGCAGGGACCGTCGTCGCGGCGCGTACGAAGGAAGTCACGGATGCGTGCAGTCATGGCACGAATCTCCCCAAGGTCTGCCGAACGCCGGTCAGGCGCTCGAAAGGTGAAGCCCCGGGCGTCGGTCCCACGACGCGGCGCTTTGGAGACGCCGACGCCGGGTGAGGACACCCGATGATGCTGCCTTGGATTGGATTGGGGAGACCCCATCCGCACGTCGGGCAAAGAAGGACAAGCCTCTTCGGTGATCCGACCTTTGGAGGGCCGGACGAGACCAAAAAAGCCCGTTCCGTCGTTGCTTTAAGTCGCGTCCCCCGGGGAGAGCGGGGTACGCCGGTTTTCCCTCCGGCTGCTGGTCAGGGTTCGGAACGCGGCATTTCTGCCGGGATCATCGCCAATGGGGTTCCCACCTCATTGGTCCCGATCCTGTCCCGGGCGGCTGTCCGGCCTCTTGTCCGGATGCCCACCGACCAGCACGCGACCACAGGCACGTGCGTAATTGGGCGAGGCGATACATAGGGATGTTCGCCCCCCGCATCAATAGTTTTTTTCGGCTCTCCGCAAATTGCTGACAGGCTGGATAAGCCTCTGATATTGGATGGCTAAGAAGGTCCGAACGGAGGAACCGCGCACCGCCCGGCGCGTTCGCGCGCGCCCCTTGCCGCAAGCCCGCCAAAACCGCCCGCCAAACCTCCGCGCCGTTCGCCCGGAGGCGCGTTCCACGCCGTCCGGCTGGCCCTCCCGGCCTCGTCCGCCTCCGCCCCGTTCCTCCAGACATGTCTGCGTCCAGAGTCGTCCATGACCCTTTCCCGTCGCCACTTCATCGAACGGCTCGGCAGCCTCGCCGCGGCCCTGCTCGCAGCCCCGCGGGCGCACGCCCAGCCGGCCCCGGCCAGTCCCGGCCCGCAGACGCCGAATCAGCCGCGATTCGGCTTCGAGGACGTGATCCGGCGCGCGCGGGAGATCGCGACCGGGCCCTATGAGGCCAATCCGCCCCCGCTGCCGGAGAGCCTGGCCAAGCTCGACTATGATTCCTACCGGGACATCCGCTTCCGGCCCGACAAGGCGCTGCTGGGCGGGGCCGGCGCGCCGTTCCGCATGCACATGTTCCATCCCGGCTTCCTCTTCACCCGGCCGGTGGTGGTGAACGTGATCCGCGACGGCGTCAGCGCCCCGGCGCCCTATTCGAGCTCGCTGTTCGACTATGGCCGCAACAAGTTCGGCGCCCTGCCGGTCAATCTCGGCTTCGCGGGGTTCCGCCTGCATTACCCGCTCAACGATCCGCGCGTTCAGGACGAGCTCATCTCCTTCCTGGGGGCGAGCTATTTCCGCTTTCTCGGGCGCAAGCAGCGCTACGGCCTCTCGGCCCGGGGCCTCGCCATCGGGGTCGGCGCGAAGGAAACCGAGGAGTTCCCGCATTTCCGCGAGTTCTGGATCGAGCAGCCCTCGGCCGACGCGGACCGCGCCGTCATCTACGCGCTGCTGGACGGGCCGTCGCTGACGGGCGCCTACCAGTTCTTCGTCTATCCGGCCAACGAGACCGTGGTGGACGTCAGCCTGCAGCTGTTCCCCCGCAGGCGCATCGAGCGCATGGGCGTCGCGCCGCTGACCTCGATGTTCTTCGTCGGCGAGAACGACCGCCGCTTCAACGACGACTTCCGCCCCGAGCTGCACGATTCGGATGGCCTGCTGATGCATACCGGGGCGGGCGAGTGGCTGTGGCGGCCTCTGCGCAATCCCAAGGAGATCAGCTTTTCGGCCTTCATGGACACGAACCCGCGCGGATTCGGGCTGATGCAGCGCGACCGGACCTTCGAACACTACCAGGACATCGACCTCGGCTACGAGACGCGGCCGAGCTACTGGGTCGAGCCGCGCGGCGGCTGGGGGGAGGGCCGCATCGAGCTCGTCGAGATTCCCACCGGGGACGAGACGAACGACAACGTGGTCGCCTACTGGACGCCGAACGCTGCGCCCGAGCCCGGCCAGAGCCTGAGCTGGGGCTACCGCATCACGGCGGTGTCGGACGATTTCCGCCTGCATCCGGGCGGGGCGGCGCACAATACTTGGCAGACCTCCGCCCGGGCGCTGGGCGCCCCGGAGCCGCCGGCCCCCGGCTCGCGCCGGTTCATCATCGATTTCGCCGGCGGGGACCTCGGCTACTACCTCACCGATCCCGAGAAGGTGCAGATCGTCCCGTCGACCTCGGCGGGCAAGATCGTGCGCACCTTCCTGGTGCCCAATCCCAAGACCGAGGGCTTCCGGGCCGGCATCGACGTGCAGCTCGAGAAGGGGCAGACGACGGATCTGCGCGCCTTCCTGAAATCCGGCGGACGCGCGCTCACCGAGACCTGGACCTTCCCCTGGAAGGCCGACTAGAGCGTGCTGTGTTTTGCAGCATGCTCTAGCGCCGGGTCGGCTCAGGCGGGAGGGTGGACCTTCCGCCAATGCCGGGCGATGTCGACGCGGCGCGCCACCCAGACCTTGTCGTGCGCCATCACGTAGTCGACGAAGCGCTCCAGCGCGGCGACGCGCCCCGGCCGGCCGACAAGCCGGCAGTGAAGGCCGACATTCAGCATCTTCGGCGCGCCTTCCCGGCCCTCGCGGTAGAGCACGTCGAAGCTGTCCTTCAGATAGGCGAAGAACTGGTCGCCGCTGTTGAAGCCCTGCGGGGTGGCGAACCGCATGTCGTTGGCGTCCAGCGTATAGGGGATCACCAGATGCGGGCCCTGGCTGGACGGGACCCAGTAGGGCAGGTCGTCGGCGTAGCTGTCGGACGAGTAGAGGAAGCCGCCTTCCTCGGCCACGAGGCGCTGCGTGTTCATCGAGCAGCGGCCGGTGTACCAGCCGAGCGGCCGCTCGCCCGTGACCTCCGTGTGCAGGCGGATGGCCTCGGCGATCTGCCTGCGCTCCTCCTCCTCGGCCATGTCCTTGTGCTCGACCCATTTCAGGCCGTGGCTGGCGATCTCCCAGCCGGCCTCCTGCATGGCCGCCACCTGCTCGCGGCCCCGCGCCATCGCGGTCGCGACGCCATAGACGGTGACCGGGGCCTTGCGGCTCGTGAACAGACGGTGCAGCCGCCAGAAGCCCGCGCGGGCGCCGTATTCGTAGATCGACTCCATGTTCCAGTGCCGCTGGCCCGGCCAGGGCGCGGCGCCGACGATCTCCGACAGGAAGGCCTCGGACGCGGCGTCGCCATGCAGCACGTTGTTCTCGCCGCCTTCCTCGTAGTTGATCACGAACTGCACGCAGACATGGGCGCCGCCCGGCCATTGCGGGTCGGGGCTGCGGCGTCCGTAGCCGGTCATGTCGCGGGGGTAGGTCTCGTCCATGGTGTGCTCCGACGGCGCAGGCTTCGCCGCCCAGAGAAGCGCGCCCGGGCCGGGCTTTCAAGCGGTTCACGGCCGCGCCGGCGTGAACTATGGTCCGGCCGCCATCCTCCCGCCCCCGCGAATCCTGACCCGTGCCCCAGCAGTCCGTCATCCGTCCCGCCGAACTCGCCGATCTCGACGCGCTCGAAGCCATCGAGAACCGCGTCTTCGAGACCGACCGGCTCTCGCGCCGCTCGCTGCGCTACTACATCGTCACCGAAAAGGACGCCCTGCTGGTCATCGACCGGCGCGGGACCGTGGTGGGCTATGCGCTCGTGGCGTTCCGGCGCGGCGCGGCCCTGGCGCGGCTCTACTCCATCGCCATCCTGCCGGAGGCGGCCGGCGGGGGGCTGGGCCGCAAGCTGCTCGAGGCCGTGGAGGCCGAGGCCGAGAAGCGGGGCTGCCTCTTCCTGCGGCTGGAGGTCCGGGCCGACAACGTCGCGGCGATCCGGCTCTACGAGCGCGCCGCCTACCGGCGCTTCGGCGTCTACCCGGACTATTACGAGGACCACCAGGACGCGCTGCGCTACGAGAAGCGCCTCGTCCAGCAGGCGAAGCTCACCCAGAAGCCGCCGCCCTTCTACGCCCAGACGCTCGACTTCACCTGCGGGCCGTGCTGCCTGATGATGGCGCTGGGCTGGGCCGATCCGGCGTTCAGGGCGACCCGGGCGGCCGAGATTCGGCTCTGGCGCGAGTCCACGACCGTCTACATGACGTCGGGGCTCGGGGGATGCGAACCCTATGGGCTCGCCGCCACGCTGGCCCGCCACGGCTTGCCGGTGGAGCTGCGGCTCTCCCACAAGGGACCTTTCTTCCTCGACGGCGTCAGGGACGCCGACAAGAAGGAGGTGATGCGCATCGCCCAGGAGGATTTCCGGGCCGAGGCGGCCGAGGCCGGCGTTCCGATCCGTCTCGAGCCCCTCGACCAAGCCAGCCTGGCCGCGGTGCTGGACGAAGGCGCGATCGTGATCGTGCTGGTCTCGGGCTACCGCATGTTCCGCAAGAAGGTGCCGCACTGGCTCCTCGCGCACGGCCATGACGGCCGGCACGTCTTCGTCAACGACCCCTGGGTCGAAACCGCCGAACTGGAGACCAACATCGCGGCCGCCAACCTGCCGATTCCGGCCGAGGAGTTCCAGCGGATGGCCCGCTACGGCAAGGAGGACCTGCGGGCCGCGGTGATCATCCGCAAGCCGAACCGATAATTACCGTACTAGAAATGTAGAATAAGACAAATCACTCTTGACGACGGGAATAGTTGCGCTACCTTCGAGGACGCTCCTCGGAGACACCGCCATGACGCTCGCCTTTCCCTCCGCCAAAGACGCCGTCCCGTCCTGGGTCGGGCGGCTTTGCGCCCGGGTCAGCCTCGCGGTCCACGAGTTCAACCGCCAGCTCGGCGCGCTCGATCTCGCGCCTGACGCCTTTCTGGTCCTGGGCGACGCGGGGTCGTATGGCGTGCTGGTCCGCAACGAGGCGGGCTTCCGGCTCCTTGCGCAGGGCGGACGGCTGCAGAGCCTCGACGGGCGGCAGTTCGGGAGCGAGGCGTCCGCGCGCGACGCCCTGGCCGAGATCGACGCCGCCATCGGCCTGAAGGCCGTCTGGTACGCCTAGGCGGCGCTTCTCCTCAGATCGCGCCCGGCCCGGAGCCGGGCGGTCTCCGTCTCAGCGCGCCGAGAGGCGCAGCCATGGCCGCGTGGGGACCGGCGCGGCCTCGCTCGCGGCGGCGGGCTGATAGGCGACGGTGACGCCCCGCACCTGGCCGGCGGCCAGCGCCCGGCGGGTCGGTTCGTGCGTCACCTCGAAGCTGTCGACGCCGCAGCGGATCATGAACGGGATCTGGTCGCGCAGGACGTCGCCCACCGCCCGCAGCTCGCCCGCATAGCCGTGGCGGCCGCGCAGCATGGCGGCCGTCGAATAGGCCCGGCCATCGGTGTATTTCGGGAAGCTCAAGGCGATCAGCGAGAAGCGGCCAAGATCGGCCTCGATCCCGTCGAGGTCCTCGCCCGCCTCGATCAGCAGCCCGAGCGGTCCGTTGTGAGCCAGCAGGCTCTCGCGGTCGGCGAGGAACTGCGCCTTGTCCACCACGCTGGGCTCGTCCGCCGAAGGCGCTTCGCCGGCGGGCAGGATGACCCACGGGTCGGGCCTGAAGGCTCCGTCCCGGAACACCGTGTGGTCTGACGACGTCATGACGAGGCCTCGGCCGGGTAGAGGGCGCGGACGAAGGGCTCCTCGCCGAGGCGCCGGAAGGTCTGCAGGAAGGTCTCGGAGGGGTCGGCGCGGACCTCCAGATAGGTGTCCACCACCGTCTCGACGGCGTCGACGATGCCCTCCGACGAGAAGCCCTTGCCGACGATCTCGCCGATCGAGCAGGTCTCGTCGCCCGAGCCGCCCAGCGTGATCTGGTAGAACTCCTCGCCCTTTCGGTCGACGCCCAGGATGCCGATATGGCCGACATGGTGGTGGCCGCAGGCGTTGATGCAGCCGGAGATCTTGATCTTCAGCTCGCCGATCTCGCGCTGCCGGGCCGCGTCGCCGAAGCGCTCCGACAGCCGCTGGGCGATCGGGATCGAGCGGGCGTTGGCGAGCGCGCAATAGTCCAGGCCCGGGCAGGCGATGATGTCGGTCACCAGCCCGGCGTTCGCCGTGGCGAGCCCCGCCTTCTGCAGGGCGGCGAACACGACGGGCAGGTCGTCCTGGCGCACATGCGCGAAGACGAGGTTCTGCTCGTGGCTGACGCGCAGCTCGTCGAAGGAGTACCGCTCGGCGAGGTCGGCGATGAGCTCCATCTGCTCGGACGAGGCGTCGCCCGGAATGCCGCCGATGGGCTTGAGCGACAGCGTCACCACGGCGTAGCCGGGCTGCTTGTGGGCGGTCACGTTGCGGCCGACCCAGGCGTCGAAGTCCGGGTCGGTCGCCCGGGCGCGCTCGAGCGTCTCCGAGCGGGCGGGCAGGTCCGCATAGGCGGGAGGCGCGAAATAGGCCGCGATGCGCTGCACCTCCTCGGCCGGAATCGAGAGGGAGCGCTCCTCGGCGGCCAGCTTCTCGTACTCCGCCTCGATCTCGCGCTTGATCTCCTCGAGCCCGGTCTCGTGGACCAGGATCTTGATGCGCGCCTTGAACTTGTTGTCGCGCCGGCCGTGGAGGTTGTAGACGCGCAGGATCGCCGTGCAATAGGCCAGAAGCTCGGATTCGGGCAGGAAGTCGCGCACCTTCTTGGCCACCAGGGGGGTGCGGCCCTGGCCGCCGCCGACATAGACGGCGAAGCCCTTGCGCCCGGCCTCGTCGCGCTTCAGCTCCAGCCCGATGTCGTGCACCTGGATGGCGGCGCGGTCGCTCGGCGCGCCGGTGACGGCCAGCTTGAACTTGCGCGGCAGGAAGCTGAACTCCGGGTGCAGCGACGACCATTGCCGCAGGATCTCGGCGTAGGGGCGGGGATCGTCGACCTCGTCGGCGGCCGCGCCGGCGAAATGGTCCGCCGTCACGTTGCGGATGCAGTTGCCCGACGTCTGGATGCAGTGCATCTCGACCTCGGCGAGGTGCTCCAGGATCTCGGGCACCTGCTCCAGCGCGATCCAGTTGAACTGCAGGTTCTGGCGCGTGGTGAAGTGGCCGAAATTGCGGTCATAGGTGCGGGCGATGAAGGCGAGCTTGCGCAGCTGGCGCGAGGACAGCATCCCGTACGGGATGGCGATGCGCAGCATGTAGGCGTGCAGCTGGAGATAGACGCCGTTCATCAGCCGGATGGGCTTGAACTGGTCCTCGGTGAGTTCGCCGCTCAGGCGTCGGCTCACCTGGTCGCGGAACTGCTCGACGCGCTCGGCGACGAAGCGCCGGTCGAATTCATCATAGCGATACATCACAGACTCCGTCGGCTCAGGCCGCGCCCACGCGCTCGCCCGGCACGTCGATGGTGGGGCCGCCCTGGGCCCGGATGGCTTCCCGCAAGCGCGTGGCCACGAGGCCCTCGTCGGTCCGGGCCACCTCGATCAGATACGGGTCGACGACGAGGTTGGCCTCGGCGTCGCGCTGGGCCTCCAGCAGGAGGGCGGCGGCCGCTTCGGGCGCGTCCGCGACCTCCGCCTCGGCGAGGTCGCGCGACCACCAGCCGCTCGGCGTGCGGAACACGACCCGGCCGTCGCCGGCCCCATTGGCGGTGACGGCCTGCAGTTCGGCTTTGCGCGGCTTCTTCATCATGGGGCGCGGTTCGCGATTCAGGAGTGGATCCTGATTTCACGCTATCACGCGTAGGATTGCCTTCAAATTACAATGTTCGACGTAAAATGGGCGTCACAGCCCCAGCGCGAGGCCGTCCTTGCGGTGATCCGTGGCGCCGTAGAGCGCGCCCTTCTGGCGGTCGATCCAGATCGCCTGGCAGCCGCCGGTGGGGTCGGACGTGAAGGCCACCTTGTGGCCGCGCGCCTCCAGATCGCGGGCGACCTCCGGAGAGATGGTGTCCTCCAGGGTGAGCACGCCGTCGAACGAGAAGGAGCGGGGCGCGTCGGAGGCCTCCTGCGGGCTGAGGCCCTGGTCGAAGATGCGCGAGATGAAATGCGCGTGACCGGCGGATTGATACTGTCCGCCCATGACGCCGAACGGCATCACGGCCTGGCCGCCCTGCGTCACCATGCCGGGGATGATGGTGTGCATGGGCCGCTTGCGCGGCGCGATGCTGTTGGCGTGCCCGGGCGTGAGCTTGAAGCCGAGGCCCCGGTTCTGCAGCACGACGCCGGCTTTCGGCGCGTAGATGGCGCTGCCGAAGGCGGCGAAGAGGGAGTTGATGAACGACATCGCGTTCAGGTCCCGGTCGACCACCGTCAGATAGATCGTGTCGCGGTGGATCGCCTCGTCCCACGCCTCGGCGGGGCGGGCCTGGTTGAGGCTGATCCCGTCCCGCAGCCGCGCGATGAAGGGCTCGGACAGGACCCGGTCGACGTCCACCGGCGTCACGGAGGGGTCGCAAACGATCACGTCGCGGAGCCGGTAGGCCGCCTTGGTGGCCTCAGCGTGGATGTGAATGCGGTCGGCCTCGCTGAGCGACGCGGAGGCGAGGTCGAACCCCGCCATGATGCGCAGGATGACGAGCGCCGCCAGGCCCTGGCCGTTGGGCGGGCACTCGTGCACGTTCACGCCCGCATAGGGAGCCTGGATGGGATCGACATAGTTCGAGGTCTGGGCGGCGAAGTCCTCCAGCGTGTGCAGGCCGCCCTGGGCCCGCAGCGTGGCGACGATCTCCTCGGCCACCGGACCCTCGTAGAAGGCCGCCCGGCCGTGGCGCGCGACGGCGCGCAGGGTGGCGCCGAGGGCGGGCTGGGCGCGCCGGTCGCCGACCTCCGGGGCCTGGCCGCCCGGCAGGTACTGGATGGCCGCCTCCTCGTGGCGGGCCAGCTTCTCGGCCGCCTTGGCCCAGTCATAGGCGACGCGCGGCGTGATCCGGAAACCATTCTCGGCGTAGCCGATCGCAGCGGCGAACAGACGCTCCAACGGCAGGCTGCCGTAATCGGCATGCAGGCGGCACCAGGCGTCGATCGCGCCCGGGACCGTGACCGCGTGGGGAGTCTCGTCCGGGATGGCGGTGACGCCGCGCTCCGCGTACCAGTCCAGCGTGGCGGCGGCGGGGGCCCGGCCGGAGCCGTTCAGGGCGATGGGCGCGCCGCCCTTGGGCGCATAGAGGGCGAAGCAGTCGCCGCCGACGCCCGTCATGTGGGGGTCCACCACGCACTGGACGGCGACGGCCGCGATCGCCGCGTCCACCGCATTGCCGCCGTCGCGCAGCACGTCATGCGCCGCCACGGTGGCGGCGGGGTGGGAGGTCGCCACCATCCCGCGCTCGCCGACCGCGAGCGAGCGGCCGGGCTGGGTGAAACTGCGGGTCGTGCGCATGGGATTTCCTCCGGAATTTTCGACATGCAGAGCCTGCGGGCCGCCGCCCGTCAAGCGGAGCCTGCGCATGGCAGGCGGAACCCCCCGGCGCAGCGCCGGGTTGAGCCTGCTGCGCCCGCGCGCGGCGCGGCCGCCGACCCGGTTCCGCACGCCCCGCCCGGGGCGTGCGTCCACAGGAGAGCGCGCCCCCATCGGGGCGCCATGCAGGGAGACGATCCATGTCCAAGCAGGCGTTGCCGATGGCGGAGCTTAAGCGCATCGTGACGGCCGAACTCGATCGCGCCCTGGGCGCGAAAGGCACGGTGACGAATGTGCAGATCGAGCATGTCCAGGGCGACGCCTGGCGCGTCGTGGAGGTCGACACCGACGCCGAGAAGCCGGCGCTGGACGCCGCCGCCTCCGCCGTCATTCCCAAGCTGCACTCGGAGTGGGGACTGGCGCCGGAGTGACGCCTGCCGTCGCCGCGGCCCCATGATCATTCGACTTCCCAACCCCAAAAACGTCAGCTATGCTGACTTATACGGAAGTCGAAGCGGAGAAGTCCTCTGATGGACCCCCGGCGCCGGATGGGGCGTTGTCGACGTGGAGGAACGCCATGACGGATCTGCCCTCGCTGCGCGACGTCAACCTCGACGACAAGTACGACCTCTCCAAAGACCGCGTCTTCATGACGGGCACGCAGGCCATCGTGCGCCTGCTGATGATGCAGCACGAGCGCGACAGGCGCGCCGGCCTCAACACGGCGGGCTTCGTCTCGGGCTACCGAGGCTCGCCGCTCGGCGCCCTCGACCAGAACCTGCTGCGCGCCAAGAAGCAGCTGGAGGCCGCGCAGGTGCGGTTCCAGCCGGGCCTGAACGAGGAGCTCGCCGCGACCGCCTGCTGGGGCGCCCAGCAGGCCGAGATGCGCGGCGAAGGCAAATATGACGGGGTCTTCGCGCTCTGGTACGGCAAGGGGCCGGGCGTCGACCGCTCCGGCGACGTGTTCCGCCACGCCAACATGGCCGGCAGCTCCCGCCATGGCGGCGTGCTCGCCCTCATGGGCGACGACCACACGGCGGAATCCTCCACCACGGCGCACCAGTCCGAGTTCCATTTCGTCGACGTGATGATCCCCATCCTGAACCCCGCCGGGGTGCAGGAAATCCTCGACTACGGCCAGTATGGCTGGGCGATGAGCCGCTTCTGCGGGACCTGGGTCGCCTTCAAGGGCATGAAGGACACGGTGGAGTCCACCGCCATCGTGGACGGCTCGCTCGACCGGGTGAAGATCGTGCATCCGGAGTTCGACATGCCGCCGGGCGGCCTGAACATCCGGCCGAAGGACGGCATTCTCGACATGGAGGCCCGCCTCCAGGACTACAAGCGCGACGCCATGATGGCTTTCGTGGCCGCCAACAGGCTGAACAAGATCATCTTCAGCGGGGGGCGCAACCCGAAGATCGGCGTCATCACGGTCGGCAAGAGCTATCTCGACGTCCGCCAGGCGCTGGACGACCTCGGCATCGACGAGGTGCGCGCCAACGACATCGGGCTGCGGCTGTTCAAGATCGCCTGCCCGTGGCCGATCGTGCCGTCCGAGCTGATCGACTTCGTGCGCGGCCTCGACGTCGTCATGGTGGTGGAGGAGAAGCGCTCGCTGATCGAGGTGCAGGTCCGCGAGGAGCTCTACGGCACCGCCAACCAGCCGATCTGCATCGGCAAGAAGGACGAGGCGGGCAAGTGGCTCTTCCCCGTCAAGGGCGCGCTGGACCCCAACGACATCGCGGTGGCGCTCGGCGAGCGGCTGCTGAAATACCATGACAGCGAGGAGCTGGCGGGCCGGGTCCGCCGGCTGCGGCAGGCCCAGGAGACGCTGGCCGAGACCAAGGACGTCTCCACCCGCATCCCCTATTTCTGCTCCGGCTGCCCCCACAACAGCTCCACCAAGGTGCCGGAGGGCATGCGCGCCTATGCGGGCATCGGCTGCCACTACATGGTGCAGTGGATGGACCGCTCCACCGACGGCTTCACCCAGATGGGCGGCGAGGGGGCCAACTGGATCGGCGAGGCGCCGTTCTCGACCCGGGAGCACGTTTTCCAGAATCTCGGGGACGGCACGTACAACCATTCGGGCGTGCTGGCGCTGCGCTTCGCGATCGCGTCGAAGACGCACATGACCTACAAGATCCTGTTCAACGACGCCGTCGCCATGACGGGCGGGCAGCGCCACGAGGGCGGGCTCACGGTCGACATGATCGCCCGGCAGGTGGCGGCCGAGGGCGTCGAGCGCATCGCGCTGGTGTCGGACGAGCCCGAGAAGTACCCGCGCGGCGGCCCGCTCTGGCCGCAGGGCCTCAGCTTCCACCACCGCGACGATCTCGACGCAGTCCAGCGCGAGCTGTCCGAGCGTCCCGGCGTGTCGGTGATGATCTACGACCAGACCTGCGCGGCCGAGAAGCGCCGCCGCCGCAAGAGGGGCGATTTCCCGGATCCCGACAAGCGCGTCTTCATCAACACCCGCGTCTGCGAAGGCTGCGGCGACTGCAGCGTGCAGTCCAATTGCGTCGCCGTGCAGCCGGTCGAGACCGAGTTCGGCCGCAAGCGGCAGATCGACCAGTCGAACTGCAACAAGGACTTCTCTTGCGTGAAGGGCTTCTGCCCGTCCTTCGTCACCGTGCAGGGGGCGACCATCCGCAAGGCGAAGCCGGTCGTCTCCGGCGCGGCCGGCGAGGACTGGGGCGACCTGCCCGAGCCGCCCGCGGCGCATGGGCTGGAGAAGCCCTATTCCATCATCGTCACCGGCGTGGGGGGCACCGGCGTCGTCACCATCGGGGCGATCATCGGCATGGCGGCCCATCTGGAGGGCAAGGGCTGCGGCATGATCGACATGGCCGGCCTCGCCCAGAAGGGCGGCGCCGTCTACAGCCACGTCAAGCTCGCGGCGCGCCCGGAGGACATCCACTCGATCCGCGTCTCGGCCGGCGACGCCGACCTCGTGCTCGGCTGCGACATTGTGGTGACCGGGACCAAGAAGGTGCTGGCCGCCGTCAAGCAGGGCGAGACCGCCATGGTGGTGAACACCGCCGAGGTCATGCCGGGCGACTTCGCCCGCAATCCCGATTTCTCGCTGCCGTCGGAGCGCATCAAGCGGGCGGTCGTTGCGGCCGCCGGCCGGGACAACACCCGCTTCGTCAACGCCACCGGGGTCGCGACGGCGCTCACCGGCAACGCCATCGCGGCCAACATGTTCATGCTGGGCTACGCCTACCAGCTCGGCAAGGTGCCGCTCTCGGCCGCCGCGCTGGAGCGGGCCATCGAGCTCAACGGCGAGGCCGTGGCGATGAACAAGGCGGCCTTCGCCTGGGGCCGGCGCTGCGCGGTCGACCCCGCCCGCATCGAGGGCATGGTCGCCCCCACCGCGGCGCCCTCGGCCGACCGGGCGCTCTCGGGCTCCCTGGAGGAGGTCGTCGCCCGTCGCGTCGCCTTCCTGACCGACTACCAGAACGCCGCCTATGCGGCCCGCTATTCCGGCTGGGTCGACCGCGTGCGCCAGGCCGAGGGCCGCGCCGTCCCGGGCTCGGCCGTCCTCACCGAGGCGGTCGCGCGCTCGCTGTTCAAGCTGATGGCCATCAAGGACGAGTACGAGGTCGCCCGGCTCTATGCGGACGGCGAGTTCATGAAGGCGCTGCGCAACCAGTTCGACGGCGACCTGAAGCTCACCTTCCACCTCGCCCCGCCCATCCTGGGCCGCAAGGACGCGCAGGGCCGGCCGACGAAAACGACCTTCGGCCCCTGGATGCTGAAGGCCTTCGGCCTGCTGGCACGGTTGCGCGCGCTGCGCGGCACGCCTCTCGACGTCTTCGGGCGCACGCAGGAGCGCCGCATGGAGCGCCGCCTCATCGGGGAGTACGAGGCCGTGCTGGAGGAACTGCTGGGCAAGCTCGACGCCGGCAACCTCGCGCTTGCGACCGCCATCGCGTCCCTGCCGCAGAAGATGCGCGGCTACGGGTTCATCAAGGACGGCAATGTCGAGAAGGCGAAGGCCGAGGAAGCCGAGCTGCTGACGCAGTTCCGCGCCGGCCAGCGCCCGCAGGCGATCGCGGCGGAGTAGCCGACCGCTCGGCGTCCAGTCCCGAATGGAGGTGGGCCGGGGCTCCCACAACCCGGGGCTTCGACATTCAGACGCGCAACTCTTCCAGGACGTCCCGCATCGGGGCGGGGATCGGGACGGGGCGCTGCGTGGCGCGGTCGACCGCGACATGGACGAAGCGCCCATGCGCGGCGGCGACGTCCTGGCCGGCGCGGAACACGCCCAGCCCATAGGTGACCGAGCTGGTCCCGAGCTTTTCGACTGAAAACCCGATCTCCACGCGGTCCGGGAAGGCGACGCTCTCGAAATAGCGGCAGCGCGTCTCCACCACGAGGTTGATGATCGCGCCTCCGGCGATGTCCAGGAACCCGCGCTCCACGAGCCAGCCGTTCACGGCCGTGTCGAACCAGGCGTAATAGACGACATTGTTGACGTGGCCGTAGACGTCGTTGTCGGCCCAGCGGGTCGGGATAGTGACGAAGCGGCGGAAATCCGCCCGGGTCGGGCGCGCCGGACGCGCCGGGGCAGGAGCGGTCACGGGCGTCACCAGGCCTGCCGGTAGATCGAGAGCGCGTCCGCCTCGGTGAGGGGACGCGGATTGTTGACCAGCAGGCGGGTCTGGCGCATGGCGTCGGCGGCCAGTGTCGGCAGGGCCTCCTGCGGGATCCCGACGTCGCGCAGGCGCGACTCGAGGCGGCAGGCCGGCGCCAGCCCGCCGAGCGCCTCGGCGAAGGCGTCGGCGCGCGCCGCTTCGGGGACCTCGGCCAGCTCGGGGAAGAGGTCCCCGGCGATCTCGGCGTAAAGGGGCGCGGCCGCGGGCGCGTTGAACCGGATCACGTGCGGCAGCACCAGCGCATTGGAGAGCCCGTGCGGCACGTGGTAGCGCCCGCCGATCGGATAGGCGAGGGCGTGCACGGCCGCGACCGGCGAGTTGGCGAAGGCCTGGCCGGCCAGCATGGCGCCCAGCAGCATGTTCCCGCGGGCCGCGGCGTCGGCGCCGTCCCGCACGGCGGCCAGAAGGGATCGGCCGAGCAGCCGCAGCGCCTGGCGGGCCAGCATGCGCGACAGCGGATTGTTGTTGGGGGACGCCGACGCATAGGCCTCGATCGCATGCACCATGGCGTCGATGCCGGTCGCGGCGGTGACGTGGGGCGGCAGGCCGAAGGTCAGTTCGGGGTCCAGCAGCGCCACGTCGGGCAGGATCGCCGGGGAGACCACGCCCTTCTTCTCGTTCTCGCCCGTGGTGACGATCGAGATGGGGGTGACCTCCGAGCCCGTGCCGGAGGTGGTCGGGACGAGGATCAGGGGCAGGCGCGGCCCGCGGGCGAGGCCGACGCCGTAGATCTCGGAGAGGGTCTCGCCGCCGCCCGCCAGCAGGGCGACCAGCTTGGCCACGTCCATCGAGGATCCGCCGCCCAGTCCGATCACGCCGGTCGCGCCGAAGCCGCGGGCCGCTTCGACGGCGGCGAGCACGACGTCCTCCGGCGGGTCGGCCACGACCGCATCGAACACGCTCGCCTCGACGCCGGCCGCCCGCAGGGGCGCCAGCGCCCTCTCGATCAGGCCGGAGCGCACGATTCCCGCATCGGTGACGAGCGCGACGCGCTGGCCCGCCTCGCGGGCGGCGATGTCGCCCAGCCTGGCGATGACGCCGTCGCCAAAGACGATGGACTTGGCCGTGTTGAACGTGAACGGCGACATCGGACGCTCTCCAAACCTGACCGGCGCACGGTAGCGGCGGCCGGCGGCCGCGCAAAGGGGGGCGGATCAGGCGGCGGGGGTGCGCCCCGTGAAGGCCTGGGCCAGGAACAGCCCCCCATGCCGCAGGCCCTCCTGGTCGATGCTGTGCTCGAGCCCGAAGGACAGGTGCCATTGGCAGGGCAGCCGGGCCTTGGCCATCCCGATCGCGGAGGCGAACAGCGCCTGGACCGGGATCACGGGATCCTGGTCGCCGTGGACGAGCAGCACGGGCGGCGCGCAGGCGGCCTCCTCGGCCAGCCTTTCCGGGCCGACCAGCAGGCCGGAATAGCCCACGATGGCGGCCGGCGCGCGAGGCCGACGCAGGCCGGCATGCAGCGCCATCATGGTCCCCTGGCTGAAGCCGACGAGGGCGAGCCGCGAATCGTCCAGGCCGGAGCGGGCCAGTTCGGCGTCGAGGAAGTCGTCCAGCGCCGGCCTGGCGCCGCAGACGCCGGCCCAGAGCTCATGCGGATCGCGCCGCGAGAGGGGAAACCATTGACGCCCGGTCGGGGCCTCGCCGCACGGCTCCGGCGCATGCGGTGCGGCGAAGGCCGCGTCCGGGAGCCAGCCGCGCCATTCGTCGGCGATGTCGATCAGGTCCCGCCCGTCCGCCCCGTAGCCGTGGAGCAGCACGACCAGCTGCCTGGCGATCCCCGAGAGCGGCGGCAGCCGCGGTCCGTCGATCCTCGTCGCCATCGTGCATCCTTTCAGCCGCCGGCTCCGAGCCGGTCGCGGTCGCCGGGCGGGGCGGCGTCGCGCCCTCTCGCCACCCGGTAATAGGCCCAGAGCAGCGTCGCGGCCGCGCCCCGCAGGGGACGCCAGCGCTCCGCCAGCGCAGCAAGGTCGGCCGGACCCGGCCGGATGGCAAGGCCGAAGCCCAGCCGCGCGGCCTCCTGCAGGGCGAGGTCTCCGGCCGGAAAGGCGTCGGGATGGCCGAGACAGAACAAGAGATAGACGTCCGCCGTCCAGGGGCCGACGCCCTTCACCGAACACAGCAGCGCGTGCGCGTCGTCCGCCGCCATCTCGCCCAACGCGTCCAGGGGAAGCCGGCCGCTCAGCGCCGCCTCGGCGATGGCCCGCACGGTCCGGATCTTGGCGGCCGAGAACCCGCAGGCGCGAAAGTCCTCGTCGCTCGCCTGCAGGATCGGGCCGGGGGCCGGCGGGTCGAACCGGGCCGCAAAGCGCGTCCAGATCGCCGCCGCGCTGGCGGTGGAGACCTGCTGGCCGATCACGATGGCGCAAAGCCCGCCGAAGCCGGGCGGCCGCCGGCGGGGCGTCACGGGCCCCACCGCGGCGCGCAGCGGCGCCAGCGCCGGGTCGGCGCCGACCAGCGCGTCCAGGGCCGCTGCGAGCGTCTCGGGCGTGTCGATCATGCGCATGGCTGGGCGACTCGGCTTTGCGATTCCGGGCGAGGCGTCCTAGGTCTGGGCGACGCTTCGTCGCCCATGGGAGAACGCCGCTGGCCGGCCCGCAACCCGTATTCCGCTTCGCCCCCAGCCCGAACGGGCTGCTGCATCTCGGCCATGCGGCCTCCGCGCTGCTGAACGCGCAGCTCGCCTCCCGCCTTGGCGGGCGCCTGCTGCTGCGGATCGAGGACATCGACCCGGGCCGGTCGCGGCCGGAGTTCGAGCGCGCCATCCGGGAGGATCTGGCCTGGCTGGGCCTCGACTTCGGCGAGCCGCCGCGCCGCCAGTCGGAGCACATCGCCGACTACGCCGCCGTGCTCGCGACCTTGGAGCGGGAAGGGCTCGCCTATCCGTGCTTCTGCACGCGGGGCCTCACGGCGCGCCTCGTCGCCGAGCGCGAGGCCGGCGGCGCGAAGTGGCCGCGCGATCCCGACGGCGCGCCGCTCCACGCCGGGCCCTGCCGCAGCCTCTCCGAGGCGCAGCGCCGCCGCCGCGTCGCGGCGGGCGAGCCGCACGCCCTCCGGCTGGCCACGGACGAGGCGCTCCGGCGCATCCTGGCGCGGGACGACGGGGCGCCGCCGGGGTGGCCCGCATGGGATCCTGCGACGGGAGATCAGCGCCGCGTCCCCGCCGATCCGGCGCGCTGGGGAGACGTCGTGATCGGCCGCAAGGACGTGGCCGCCAGCTACCATGTGGCGGTCACGCATGACGACGCCCTGCAGGGCGTCACCCATGTGGTGCGCGGCGAGGACCTGCGCGAGGCGACGCACGCGCACGCCCTCCTGCAGGCGCTGCTGGGCTGGCCGACGCCGGTCTACCACCATCACGCCCTGCTGCTCGGGCCGGACGGGCGCAAGCTCTCCAAGTCGCTCGGCTCCACCGCCCTGCGGGCGCTTCGGGCCGAGGGGGTGAGCGCTGAGGAGGTCCGGCGCCGGCTCGGCTTCATCGGATCCCCATGACGGCCAGCCAGAAAGCGGAGCTCAGCACGCACAGCGCCGTCGAGATCGCGATCGCGCCGGACGAGATGGCCACGCCGGTGCGATAGCGCTCGGCGAACAGATAGGCGTTCACCCCGCAAGGCATGGCGGCGAACAGCACCGCCACCCCCGCCCAGACATTCGGCATCGTGAACACGCGCGTCGCCAGCACCAGCACGACCAGCGGGTGGACGACGAGCTTCAGCGCCGTCAGCGCCACCGAGAGCAGCGGCTGGTCGCCCGCCCCGTAGCGCCGGAGCGCGATGCCCATCGCGAAGAGCGCGCAAGGGCTCGCCGCCGCGCCCAGCATGTCGACGATCGTCTTCAGCGCGCCCGGGAGGGGAGCGCCGACCTGGCGGGCGAGGACGCTGACCGCGATGGCGATCAGGAGCGGGTTCATGACGAGCTGGCGGACGATGCGGCGCAGCGGCACGCCGCGTCCCTCCGCCAGCACCGTCGCGGCCGTCATCATGATCGGCAGGTGAATGGCGACCAGCAGGAAGAGCGGCACGGCCCCTTCCGGCCCATAGGCCTCCAGAATGAGCGGGATCCCGACCAGCACCGTGTTGGACTGGGCCGCCGTGAAGCCGGCCACCACGCCCTCCACATGCGACACGGCGAAGAACCGCCGCGCGATCTGCGCGCCGAGCGTCCACACCACCAGGACGCCGCCGAAATAGGACAGCCAGTATCCCCAGGGCTGCGCCTCGGGGAGCTGGGCGGCGGTCAGCGTCTTGAAGATCAGCGCCGGGATCGCGATGGCGAAGACGAAGTCCGACAGGCCCTCGCCGGCCCGGTCCCCCAGATAGCCCGTGGCGCGCGAGACGTAGCCGAGGCCCAGAAGGCCGAAGACGGGCAGGACGACGGTGAGGACGTGCAGCATCGGGGGGCCTTCGCGCCGCCCCGCGCCGCGCGGCGCCGACCGGTGGGGATCAGCGCTGCGCGCGCTCGGCGACCCGCGTGGCGCCCGGCGCCTTGCGGATGAGCTCGTCTATCCGCTCGCGTTCGCGTTGGAAAGCGCTGAGCTGCTGCGCGTCCAGCTCACGGTTGCGCGGCAGCTTGATGGTGAGCGGGTCGACCAGGTTCTCGTTGATCATCACCTCGTAATGGAGGTGAGGCCCGGTGGAGAGGCCGGTGCTGCCCAGGAAGCCGATCACCTGGCCCTGGCGCACCCGCACGCCCTCCTTGATGCCTTTGCCGAAGCCCGACATGTGATTGTAGGTCGTCACGAACCCGTATTGGTGCTCGATCTCGACCCGGCGCCCATAGCCCGACTCCCAGCCCGCCAGCCGCACCCGCCCGTCGCCCGCGGCGACGATCGGGGTGCCGACCTTGTTGGCCCAGTCGACGCCGTTGTGCATGCGCGAATAGCGCAGGATGGGGTGGTAGCGCATGCCGAAGGTGGAGCGCAGCACCCCCTCGGCGATCGGCTTGCGGACCAGGAACTTGCGGTTGGACTTGCCCTGCTCGTCGAAGAAATCGACGACGTTCTGGTCGCCCAGCTGGAAGCGGTAATAGCGCTTCTGCTGGCCCGACACCGAGAGCGAGGCGTAGAGCACCTCCGGCTTGCCCTCGTTCTCCTCGTCCTCGGAGTAGAACACCTCGAAGCTGTCGCCGCCCGACACGCGGCGCTGCAGGTCGAAGTCGTAGAACGAGATCTTGACGAGCTGGTCGACGACCGCGCGCGGGATGTCGTGCTTGAGGGCGGTCTCGTAGAGGCTGTCATAGAGGCGGATTCCGCCGGGCTGGTCCTCGGCCTCGTCGTCCTCGCTGGACACGGGCGTCTCGGCCTGGGGCGGGGCGACGGAGACGAAGTCGTTGCGGTCACTCAGCGCCGCGATGGCCACGACGGTCTCGCCGTCATAGATCATCACCCGCAGCACGGGCGCGGCGCCCTTGGCGGCGGGCGCGAACAGGATCTTCAGCCGCTGGCCTTCCTTGACCGGCGCGTCCTTGAGGCGGGCCGCGAGCGCGAGCTGGATGGACCGGACCTCCGCCAGGGTCGCCCCGTTGGCGCGCAGCGCCTGCTCCAGCGTCTCGCCGCGCTTGACGGTGACGAGCCTCTCCTCCTGGGGCGGGGCCGCCTGGCGGGCGGCCGCGGCGGTCTTCGGCCGGGTGGTGACGTTCTCGGGGACGAAGGTCACCTGCATGGTGGAGAAGGAGATGCCGGGCGCCGGCGCGGGCGCGTCGGGCTGCACCCGGGGAGCCGTGAGCGCCATGGTGAGCATGCGCTGCTGGGAGGGCAGCGCCAGGGGCGCCTTCTGGCCCGCCTCGCGCAGGGTCTTCTGCTCCTCCTCGACCTGGGCGGTGGCCTGCTCCGTGGTGAGCGCCGCGCCCGGCTCGTCCGCGCCCTCGAAGCCGGTCATCGGCCGCCGCTGCACGGAGACCTCCGCGTCGCCGTCGGTCAGCTCCAGTTCGGCCGGCGAGGCCTTGTCGGTGGTGACGTCCGCTCCGCCATAGAGCTTCATCGGGTTGAAGGGGGGAATGTCCTCCGCGAAGCCCAGCGAGCCCAGCGCCAGGTTGGTCGCCACCCGGACGAAAGGCTTCACCTTGATGACCTCCCGGTCGCCGACCTTGATGGTGGTCGGCGTCTTGAAGGCCTGCTTGGCGGAGATGATGTCGGAGGCGACGAAGAGCTTGTCGCCGCGCCGGGGCGATCGGTCGCCCGTGCCGGCGTTGCGGGCCGTGGACACGAGCGCGAGCTCGCCGCGTTCGGCGAAGACGAGGTCGCCGTCGAACGACACATAGATGGCCGAGCCGATCAGGGTGGCGCCGAAGAGCCCGGTCAGGATGGTGCCGGAGAGCCAGCGCAGGCTGATGCTGCGCCGGTCGTGCCGCGGCTGGTCGCCGTCGCGCGAGATCGGCGGCTCATGGCCGAGATCGACCATCGGCACCCCAAGCACCTTCAGGACGCGCGGGGAGGGCGCGCCCGCGCGGGACGCAGCCATGGCGCCGGGCCTGGGCATCAGCTGGACGACCGACATGGGCGGCGTGGGCGCATCGGGCGGCGGGCGGATCGGGGTCGACGTGAGGGCATGGGCGGCCGGCGGGCTTTCTGGTCGTTCGGCGGGCGGGCGCTTCGGTCGAATGGTCGCCCGCAGGCCCGCCTGACGAGCCTCGGGCGCCCCCTCCCGGACGAGCGACTCCCGACGACGCTGGGGCACATTGCCGATCACGCCGGGGGGCGTCAATCGACGCCGAGCGGCCGGCGTTCGCGAAGCAGGGCTCGACACTCCCTGAAAGCGCTGACGAAGATGGCCCGAATGGGGCGGCCCGCCGCCGGGCGGTTCGGACGGCGCAGGGAGGAAGGATTTCGGAGGCCGGTTTTCCGAGGCCCCGCAAGGCCCGCGGGCGGTCCGCCCGCTTCGGCGTCATCCGCCTGTCGCATTTTTTTGCAAGACGGCGTTGACAGCGCCAAAGCGCCGGATCTATAAGCACCTCACACACGGCGTCGCCGCCGACAACGACGGCGCGCCGGCAACGCTTCTCTGCAGCACGGGCCTAAGCCGCCCGACCTCGGTCGGGGCAGAGACTGTTTTTGTCGGTTCCGCCGTCAAGCATCGCGAGATGCCGCTCTTTGACAATCTGGATGGAAGAAAGAGAAACGTGGACGGCCGTGTCCTTGCGTGATCTCGAAGGGGGTTCTTCGGAGCCTTTGGTAGGGATCGAC
>NZ_JBTAMK010000009.1:0-177368 GCF_054796215.1 Alsobacter sp. SYSU BS001988
CGGACCGCAGATGATGCCAGCCTGAGGACGAAGGCGGTCCTCGTCCTGCGCCGCCCGCGTATCCCCGCCGGCCGCGAGGCGACTTTTTCAACGACATCCGCCAGGAGCGGAACTAGGTCGCGTCCCAAGAAGCGGACGTTGCAGATGGGCGGTTTAGCCCCATACGCCGGCCGCACCGGCTCGGCGACCCGTACCGGACGTTGCCACCACACCGGTGAAGTCCACCTCTAGGACCGCCGCAACGATGGACTTATGGACACCCCATGAAGGCCGGTGCGAAGCGCAATGATCCCGACCAGGCTGAACAGGAAAGCACCGATAAAGGCGCGATCGCATTCTGCGATGTCCGATCCTCGACGAGCATCTGCGCCGCGCGGGGGGTGGTGGTCGTTGCGCCGCCAATAACCGGAACCAAGCGTGGCGCTCGCGGGGAATTCCCTTGTCGCCGTTCGTCACGGCGCTCAAGCTCGACCTGCCGGAGTAATTGCGATCCCGCCTCGCCGGCACAAGCAGCGAACGCACACCGCCTATGATCCGGGGGCGAGCAAAAGGCACCTGATTCCCCGGACGCTGTAGTTGAAACCGCCCGGGCTCGAGCGAACGTCGGGACAGGCCCAGGCGCGGCCGTCGGGGCTGGCGGCGCCCAGCACGTTAGTGAGCGGGACCGTATACCGCCGGTCGGCGATGGTGACCTCAAGTTCACCGTCGCGCATCGCCGAGACCGCTTCAGTCGGGATGGGGCGGCAATCGTTTGCGCCGCAGCACAGGGCGCCGCCGCCATTCCGGACGCCCTCCAGCCAGTCGTTGGAGGGGTTTCCGTCGGCCATAGTGTCGTGGGCGCCCGCCGGGACTCCGAACAGGAATACAGCGATCGCCAAGACGAAGCGGAAAGACTCGGAGCTGGTCATTGTGTTCCTCCATGGGTTGAGCTCGGAGGATGAACCGGGTGCGTCTGCAGCCCGTCTCGCGGCCGTCACCGCCGCGTCTTGGCTTCGTCAACCTGCCCGTTCTTCAAAAGACGGAGTAGACTGCGCCAGCCTCGGTGCTGAAAATGCGTATCGCTCTGCAGCTACTCGGAAGATTTCGCGTGCTCGATGCGAGCGGACGCGTGGCGGCGCTTCCTGATCGTGCACGATTTCTGATTGCGTTCCTGGCTCTGCAACCAACTCCCGTCCCGCGCCAAGGGGTGGCGATGCTCCTGCGCGACTGTGACGAGAGCGAACAACGCAAAACCCTCAGGCAAGCCATCTATCGCGTGCGCAGATCGCTCGGCGAGGGCGTTGTTCTAGAAGACGAACACGGAGATCTGTTCATTTGTGACGCCCTCATCGAAACGGACGCCCTCGAATTTCAGCGCTTGGCCGCAGGCGACCCCGACGCAAAGATGCGGGCGCTCGCCCTATATCGCGGACCGTTCCTGGATGGTGAGCCGTCCTTGTCTCCTGAAGCGGAGAGCTGGCTGGTCGCGCAAAGACGCGACCTCCAGGAGAGGGCGCTACGCGCAGCCTTGGACATCTGCGCAAACGACCTCGCACGAGGCGATTTCGCCGTCGGACTGGCTCATTCAAGGCGCGCGCTTGAACTCGATCCTCTCTGCGAAGAGGCCCATCGGACGGTGGTGCTATGCCTCAACGGGCAGGGCGAACGCGCCAGCGCGCTCCGCCATCTCGAACGGGCTAAGCGGCAGCTCCGTCATGAACTCGGCGTCGATGTCGACCCAGAGACTGCGGCCTTGGCGGAAGCTTTGGCCAGCCGGCCAACCGTGGCCTCCCCGCGCGCGGAGCGTTCGTCGATACGGGCGAGATCGGCGGCCCCGACCGAAAGCCGCTGGGTCGGCGGGGCCGCGGCACTTGCTGTGCTGGCCCTGAGCGCCGTCGCCTTGTTCTCGGCCGGGCCCTTTCGCCAACGCCCTTCTATCTCGTCAGCAGCCCCATCGGTGGCGGTCCTACCGTTCACGGTCGCGCAAGGCGAGGCGATGGACAAGGAAGAGGGCGAGTCGCTTGCCGCTGAGCTCGCCTCGATCTTGGCGTCCTATCCCGGTCTGAGCCTGGTTGTTGGGCGCCATGCGGTAGGACCGACGGCCATTGCTGTGGGCGAGAGTCGGGATGCGCCCTCTCAATACGTTGCGACCGGCGAACTTCGCCGAACCGGCGACGACCTGCGCGTCCGCGCGCAGCTCGCCGACACACGAACAGGCGTCTCCGTCTGGTCCGGCGAATTTACGAGCTCGAGTGGAGGATCATCCTTGCTGCGGGCTCGTATCGCGGAGAGCATCAACGAGACGCTGGTCGGGTTCACGGGCGTCATCGAGAAGGAGGAACAGCGGCAGGCCTGGCGAAAGCCTGACGGGGATCTCCTCGAGCACGACTACGCCCGCCGCGGCGAGCAGCTCCTAATGCGGTTCGATCCTCATTCGCACGCGGCGGCGCGCGAAATCTGGCGAAAGGGCCTCGACCGCTATCCGGATTCGTTGCGCCTTCGGCTCGATCTCGCATTCAGCTACCGTGCCGCAGTCGAGGCCGGTTACGGCAGCAACCCGGCAGCCGATCTGGCCGAAGCCTGCCGGCTCGGGGGCGAGGTCGCTCGGGCGCCGCGCAAGACGCGGGTCGAAGACTGGCTGAGCCACTGGTTAGAGGCCAAGCTGGCCCAATGGTGCCGGGGGGATTTCGGGCGCTCAATCCTGGAAGCGGAGGCGGCTCACGCAATGGCGCCCCACAATTCACGGGCGCAGGCGGATTTGGCGGAGCTGTTGGCCAACGCTGGGCGCGTCGATAAGGCGGCGGCTTGGCTCAAGAGCGCAATCGATCGGGACCCGGCGCCCCGAGATTGGTATTTCCGGAACTTGGCGTGGGTCTACTATCTGCAAGGCCAAGACGCCTTGGCTCTCGAGACCTTGCGGCGACAACGCGATATGCGGCCGAGCGCCCTCCTTGCGGTCCTTTATGGGCGGCTCGGTCAGCGCGACGAGGCCCAGCAGACGCTCTCGAATGCGCCCGCGATCCAAACTACGCCCAGTTTTATCCAGGAAATCCGGCGCCCTCTTTCTCCCATCCTAAAACCGACCTGGGCGCGAGACCTCAACGCGATTGGTGTCATGCACGATTGAGAGCTTGGACGGCCCAGCGGAGGGACTTGGAGCGGGCGACCGCGCCCAACCGGTTGGCCAGCGTTTTGTCTGTTCCGCCCTTCCAACCTCGCTCAGATTCGAATATCGTATGTAACCCACTTCGTTCGTTCCGCGACTCGGTCGTATAGGCCTCTGGCGCGATAGTTGTTCTCAGCCGTGATCCATCGGATTACGGATTACAGACCAGCCGCGAGCTCGGCCTTCCGCCGTGACTGCAGCGACCAGGGCTTCTGCCGCTCCCGACCCGCAGCGCTCCGGGATCCACAAAAAAGGTCATCGAGAAATCCTCCGGTTGAAGCTGACAGTGGGCGGGCGAAAGCGCGGAAATGGGCGAGGCCGATGAGCTGGCCCGCGTACTCCGCCATCAACGCCTGAACCACGTGGGCCTGGTCGTGGATCCAACTCCACACGCGATTCCGCATGGCTTCATCTTGCTCGACTCCGTAAAACGCGTCGTAGCCAGCGTAGAGCCGCGCCCAAGCATCTCCATCCGCTGTAACCGGCGGCCTAATCCTGATCTCCTGCTTCATTTCTGCATTCCCCATAGTCAAGAGCCTGACATCGACTAGTCCGAGAGTCACACAATGGCTAAGCCGCGGATCACGTCACGAGCCACGTTGTTCTGCGCGGCGATGTCCTTCCTTCGCCCGCCGGTGGGTCGCAAGCATGCGCCCAGCCCTGCGCAACCCACAGAAGCTCGCCCGCCCACAGCGCCGGCCTCCGTTCGAAGGCGCTGTAAACCAAAATCCGGCGTTTTCGCGAAGTCGTCTTCGCTGATCCGAAGCTCGACATCAAGGCAGCCCGCAGGATGCTCGAAACAATGGCGGAGGCAAAAGCGCACCTGCAAGAGACTACGCACGTCGGCGGCGCCGCGCGCTAGCTTGGCGCCTGGACCATGAAGGCCGGGCACACTCGACATGCGGTGGACGACACGGAAGAAGGTCACGATTGAGCGGGTAGCCGGCTACCACGAAGCCGGTCACGCTGTGCCTGTCCCCCCGGTCATTGCGTTGTCATGCCCGTCAGCCTGTCCGCGTACGGTGCGGGAGACACCTGCGTTTCCCCGAGCGAGATGAAGCTCAAGCCGCAGATTCGCCTGGCTGGCGGCGAGTTCCTGCCGCGAACCTAGCACGCCGAAAAGCAGAAGCGTCAAACGTCCGCTCAGGGGCAAGAGCGGTCGCGGTGTAATTCTGCTTTGCGCCAGGGATAAAGGGCACGACTGCCTCATCGCGACACTCACCGCCGAAGGCGTGGACGTCGAATCTCTTAATGCCATCCGCCGTTGGCAGCGTTCAATGTCTCGGACAACGTCTACATCGGCGCTTTCGGCTGCCGTACTGATCAGGCCACCTGAGCGACAACTTGGGTGACGTTGCACGCTCGACAAATCGGGTGCCACATCGTAGCGGGGAGCAAAGGGTAGGAGGTCTAATTGGCCCCCCAGGAGCACACGGACGTAGTGGAGCATCCCTCCCTGAGCACAAGGCATGAAAACTTCGACGTTCAGCGTGCGGCTGCCGGACAGACAATATCTGAGAAGGCTGTAGTGCCGAGCACGTAATCAAGATCACCGAAGAGCTGCTGGAAATTTGTTTAATCCTGCCCGATTGGACGCGCGCCATCTCCTGCGTCTGGAGGCGATCCTTCTGACGGTGATAAAGATCACGCGTCGTCACTTGGCTCGGTGGCCGGCGCACTTGAATCAAGTTGTAGGCCGGAGACATCGGGGTACTTGGATTTGATTGCGATCATATCTTGGGCGAGCTCGTATCTAATCCAATTGTAGATTTCACACAGCACCGTGCGCCTGTCGCTCTGTCCGAGGACAAGCTGACATTGACGCCCGGTGCGGATCACTGATTTGGATGCGGGCACCAGCGTGCCCTGAGCCAGGAGGAGAGACACGGTATTGAGCCACCCCAAGGCGATCCCTTGGCCCACAAGCGCTGCCTGTACGACGAGCGAGTAGTCGGCCAGGGCGAACTGCTCAACGCTGAATGGCTCCCCTGCGCGGGAGACGATGCTTGACCAGTCTGGCTGAGCGTCGCTCAACGTGATCATCCGGGGCAATGGATCCAACCCGATCGCGTCAGCGCGGTCCGTCGAAACGAAATTAGGTGCGCAAACGGGTAAGAGCAGTTCCTCCATCAGCGGAAGCACCTCCTCGCCGCCGGGCTCGTAATCATAGCGCATCGCTAGGTCGACCCCGTCCACCGGCCCCCGCATTGCGCCCGACATGAGCTGAAACTGGATCTCCTCGCCCGGGAACCGCTCGTGAAAGGCCGCGAGGCGAGGCATGAACCAGTGGGTCGCGAATGCGGATGACACGGAGAGCACGATGGGCCTTCGGCCGGTTCTCCGCGATTGGGTGAGCCGCGTCAGCGACCGTTCGATCTCGCTGAAGCCCTTGGTCACGGCCGCAAACAGGTCAGAACCCTCCGTCGTCAGTTCCGCGCCGGTAGGCTTGCGCAGGAACAGCTTGACCCCGAGATAGTCCTCCAGCCTACCGATGGTCCGACTCACCGCCGGTCCTGTGACGCCAAGCTCCTCCGCTGCACGAGCGAACGTGCCGCACCGAACGGCCGCCTCGAAGGCGAGGAGACCGTTTAGGGACGGAAGCAGCCGACGAAGTTTCGACATTACAGAATGTAACCCCCCGCTGAGAATTTGTCGGATTGCTGGCGCCGGGTCCACCGGCCAGTATGTGTTGCACACGCTGTCGTCGCGGCGGCCCACCGGAGTGTCGTAGAATGACTTTCGCAGACTTCAAGGTTTTGACCTTCGACATCGTCGGAACGTGCATTGATTTCGAAAAAGGCATCCTGGATGCGTTCCGCGCCATTGGCGGCGCTGCTGCGCAACGGCTCAGCGACGAGGAGATCTTCGCTCCCTACCTTGTCGGGCGTGAGAAGCTGCCCGGCCGATCGAGCGTCGTCATGAGGGACGTCTACCTTCATGCCGCCAGGGAACTCGGCCTGCCGCACGACGATGCTGCGGGAGACGCCTTCATGCGGCGCTTCTTCCAATACCCGGCCTTTCCGGATTCGGCCGAAGCGCTGCGAAGGCTGCGTCGCCGGTTCCGCCTGGTCGCCATGACGAACTTCGACCGCGTCGCTTACAGCGCCTGCGCGAACACCCTCGGGCTGCCATTTCACGACAGCGTCACGGTCGACGACGCCCAGTATCCGAAGCCCGACCCGCGCTTTTTCTCCTATAACTTGGGTCGCCAGTCCGCCTTCGGCTACAGGCAGGAAGACATCCTCCATGTGGCCCAGAGCCAGCACCATGACATCGGGGTCGCTCGCGAGCTCGGGTACAAGGTCTGCTGGATCGAGCGCCGTCAGGGCATGAAGGGGTTCGGCGGGACGCCGGAACCCAAGGCCGTGACCAAGCCAGACTTCCATTTCTCCAGCCTCGGCGAACTGGCCGACGCCGTCGAACGAGAGTTCGCCCGCTGAAGCGCCGATGGGTCCGCCGCTGATGAACAGCCTGAACCTCCCGGCTTCGCTCTGGCGAGAGACAGCGGAGCCGGGAGTAGCCTCCACCCCGCTGGCCGGCGAACAGGACGCCGACGTGGCGATTGTGGGGGCCGGGTATTCCGGCCTGTCGGCGGCGTTACGCGCGGTCGAACGGGGGCTGCGGCCGGCGGTGCTTGAAGCCAGCGAAGTCGGGTTCGGAGCCTCCGGCCGCAATGGCGGCGTCGTCTCGACCAAGTACAGGGTCTCACTGGTCGACATGGCGCGCCGGCACGGTGTGAAGACGGCGCGCCAAATGAGTCGGCTGGGGCACGAGGCGATGGATTGCGTGGCCGGCTATGTCGCCGACCTGGAAATTCGCGCCGCCGCTTTCGCCCAAACCGGGAATCTCAGGTGCGCCCACAACGCGCGCGCGCTGGAGCGGCTCGTCGCCGAGGCCGAGACGGCGCGCGGCGCCCTGGGCGACGAGAGCCTGAACGTGCTCAGCGCGGGAGCGATCGCGGAAGAGACCGGGACCGATGCCTTTGTCGGGGGCGTCCTCAACCGGCATGCGGGCGTGATCCATCCCCTGAACTACGCCCGCGGGCTCGCAAGGAGCGTTGTGCAAAAAGGCGGCGCGATCTTCGAGCGTTCCCCCGTGCTCGCCATCAGGCCGCACGGGGACACGTTCGAGCTGGAAACCTGCGGCGGGCGCCTGCGCGCGCCGAGGATGGTGATCGCCACCAACGCCTACTCGACCGTAACTGGCGCCACGGGGGCTGTGCGAGGCGCGGTCATCCCGTTCCGCAGCGCGATGGTGGCCACGGAGCCGCTTCCACCGAGCCTGTTCGAGACGCTGCTTCCGCACGGACGCAGCTATAGCGAGACCCGCCGCATGATGCGGTGGTTCCGTCGGGTCGACGACCGCGTACTCTTCGGCGGTCGCGGTGCGTTCGGCAAGGCGGACTCCGCTTCTGCTTTCGCAGCTCTTGAAACGGCCATGAAGCGCATCTTTCCCCAGCTCGCGGACAAGGCCGTCACTCATCGCTGGTCCGGCCTGGTTGCAATGACTCTCGACAGCTTGCCGCAGATCGGCCGCCTCAACGACCGAGCGGCGTTCTGCGTCGGCTACAATGGCACGGGCATCGCCATGGCCAGCCTGCTGGGACGACATGCGCTTGATCTCGCATTTGGGGATGAACCTGACCTGGGGCTGATGCGTCGTCCGCGGCCTGAGAACATCCCGTTCTCCTTCCTCCGTGAACCGGCCGTCCGGAGCGTCGCGGGCTGGTACCAGATCCTGGACCAGCTGGGGTACTAACGCGCCCCGCCCGCGGCTTGCTCCGGAAATCGGCTTACCGGACCCGCCGCGCCCCGCAAAATGCGATGTGCCACTAACGGTATACGCGCGAAGTTCGATGGGGCGCAGAAGTCGGGCTGATGTCGTAGCTCATGGGCGCCGGCATCACCGTCGCTCGGCGGCCGCGTGCTCGCGGCCGTTGACCGGGAAGGGGCGCCTGGAAGTGCCGAACTGGCCGGCGCCTTGGGGGCCGAGCGCGGGGCCTGTATCAGGCCTGGGCTTCCGGCCCGAGCCGCTGGGCCGCCACAATATCGAGTGCGGCGGCCAGGAGCCGCTGCGACGCCTCGCGGGTCATGTAGGCGGCGTGGGACGTGAGGGTCACGTTGGGCAGAGTCGTCAGCGGATGCCCGGCGGGAAGCGGCTCGACGTCAAACACGTCGAGGCCCGCGTGGCGCAGCCGACCGGACCGCAGCGCGTCGATCAACGCGGCTTCGTCCACCAGCGCTCCGCGGGCTGTATTGATCAGGATCGCCTCGGGCTTCATCAGCCCGAGGCGCCTCGCATCGAGGAAGCGCCGCGTCTCGGGCGTGAGCGCGAGGTGCAGCGAAACGACGTCCGACGTCGCCAGTAGCTCGACCATGCTCGCGGCCGAGCAGGGCAGGGCAGGGTCGACGCCGCTCCGGCTCCACGCGAGCGCCGTCATGCCGAAGCCGGCGGCGATGCGCACCATCTCCCGCCCGATGCCGCCAAGGCCGATGACGCCCAGCGTCTTGCCGCTGAGCTCGACGCCTTCACGCGGTCCCCATTCGCCCGCCCGGAGCCGCCGGTCCATGGCGGCCACGTCCCGGGCGCAGGCCATCAGCAGCGCGAAGGCGTGCTCCGCCACGGCCCGGTCGCCATATCCGGTGACGCGATGCACGGCGACGCCGACCCGTTCGGCCGCCGCGAGGTCGATGTAACTGCCGGGGCCGCTGCCCAGAAACACAATCGAGCGCAGCCGCGGCGCCTCGGCGAGGAGCTCCGCGTCCATGGCGGTGTGGCCGTTGATCACGAGCTCCGCGTCCCGCAACATCGTGGCGAGTTGAGACCGGTCGGGATCCCCGACGAAGACGTCCATCTTGGCCGCCTCTTGTGGGTGATCGCCCAGCAGCTCGCGCATCAGCGTCGTGCAATCAATGTAGCGGACAATAGTCATGCTGCTTCGCCTTCAATCCTTACTGAAAAAGCAGCGCCGCCGCAGGCGACCTCCACCCTCATTCTCTCCCCGAAGGGGGCAGAGAGGAGCGCCTGCTGCCAGCCATGACCACCGTCACAGCGCCCGGCAGAGCCGCATGGCGTCCAGCACGGCGGCATGGACATTGCGGCTCGCCACGGCGTCGCCGATGCGGTGCAGCTCGATGCGCGCCTCCGGGCGAAGGTGCAGGGGCTGCGGCTGGAGCGCCAGCAGCGCTTCGATGTCGGTGACGCCGTCATTGGCCGAGTGGGGCTTTAGCGCGTGGTAGAGATCGTCCGCCGGGCGGGTGCCGTGCTCCACCAGGATCTGGTCGGCCTCGCGCTCCATCAGCTGCTCTGAGGCGAGATTGCGGAACGTCGCCGCGATGCGGTTGCCACGGCGCTCGACCTTGACGATCTCGTGGTCGAAGGTCATCGGCACGCCGAGTTCGTAGATGCGCTTCTTCCAGATCACCCGCTCCGCGTAAGTGAGCTCCTGCGAGATTTGGGCGTCGATGGATACGAACTGGACCTTGCGGCCCTCCTGGGCGGCGAGTTCGGCGGCCTGCGGGCCCGGGTGTCGGCCAGTGCCGTCATAGACCAGGACCTCTGCGGCGAGGGGCGTCGCGCCGCCGATTACGTCCCAGACGCTGGTGCAGTGCTCGGCGCCGTCGATCCAGTCGATGTCAGGCACGCCGCCGGTCGCGACGATCACAGCGTCGGGGCTTTCGGCCAGCACGTCCTCGACCTCGGCGTAGCGGTTGAGCTCCACCCGGACGCCGAGGCGCCGGATCTCCTCGGCGCGCCAGCCCACGATGCCGATCAGGTCGCGCCGCCAGCTGGCGCGCTCGCCCAGCAGCAGCTGTCCGCCGAGCTTGGCGCCCGCTTCCAGCAGCACGACCTCGTGCCCGCGCTCGGCCGACACCCGCGCGGCTTCCAGGCCGGCCGGTCCGCCGCCCACCACCACGACCTTGCGGCCGGCCCGGTCCGAGCGCGCGATGGCGTGCGGCAGGTCCTTCTCGCGCCCGGAGGAGGGATTGTGCAGGCAATGCGGCCGAAACGGCGACTGGCAATGCGTCGCGCCCACGCAGGGGCGGATGCGGTCTTCCTCGCCGGCCTCGATCTTGCGCACGATGTGCGGGTCTGCGATGTGCGCGCGCGTCATCGCCACCATATCGAGCAGGCCCTCGCGGATGGCGTGGCGCGCCGTCGCGATGTCGGAGATGCGCGCCGCGTGGAACACCGGCAGCCCGACCTCGCGCTTGAAGGCTCCCACCTGCTGCAGCCACGGCGCGATGGGGGACGCCATGCCGGGCATGTTGGCCACCGCCAGCGCCCGCTCGGTGTCCATGCGACCGTAGATCGCGTTGAAGAAGTCGAGCATCCCGGTGCGCTCGAACACATGCGCGACCTTGATGGCGTCGCCCATGGAGAGGCCCGTCTCGCCCTCGTCGATGACATAGCGCATGCCCACGATGTAGTCGTCGCCGACCTCGCGCCGGATCGCCTCGAACACTTCGAGGCCGAAGCGGCAGCGGTTCTCCAGCGAGCCGCCATAGCCGTCTGTGCGGTGGTTCGTGGAGGGAGACAGGAACTGGCCGATCAGGTGGCCCCCGGCCAGCGTTTCGACACCGTCGAGGCCCCCCTCCTTGCAGCGTCGCACGGCCGCTGCATAGGCCTGCACGACGCGTTTGATGTCGTGCTCGTCCATCTCCTTGGGGAAGCTGCGATGCAGCGTCTCGCGCATGGCGGTGGGGGCGATGGTGGGCAGCCATTTGTCCGCATAGGGCTCGCCGCGCCGGCCCAGATGCGTGATCTGCACCATCAGGGCCGCCCCGTGGACGTGCATGCGCTCGGAAAACTGCTGCAGCCAGGGTATGATGTCGTCCGTGCCGACATTGAGCTGGCGGAAGATGTTGGGGCTGTCGGGCGCCACGTTGGACGATCCGCCGAACATGCTCAGCGCGATGCCGCCCTTGGCCTTTTCCTCGTGGTAGAGCTGGTACCGTTCCTTGGGCATGCCGCCTTCCTCCATTCCGGAGGCGTGGCTGGTGCTCATGACTCGGTTCTTCAGCACCAGGTTCTTGATGCGAAGAGGTTGCAGCAGGGGGTCGCGCGCGGCGGCGGCCGGCGCGAGGATCGCTTCAGCGAACGACATGAGATGCGCTCCGATAGGGGTTTGGGCGGGTCAGCCTTGGCCGGTGGTAGCCGGTGCGGCCGTGTTCGATCGTGGTGGTGGAATGCCGAGAAGCTGCGCTTCGCGCTCGAATGTCGCGTCGACGATTCGCGCGCAAAGCGCAGGCGCACCGGCGTTCAGCGCCGCGATGGCCGCCTCGGTGGGGCCGCCCGGCGTGGCTGTGCGGGCGACCACGTCCTCGAAGCGCGCGCCTTCGTCCAGCAGCGCCGCGAGCGCGCCGACGGATTCAGTCATCACGGCCCGAAGCTCGGCGGGATCGAGCGCCCGGGCCCGGCCGGCGTTCGCCTCCAGGAAGGAGCCGCAGAACCCGGCCAGGATGGCGGGCGCACAACCGGCGAGATTGGAGGCGATGCGGCCATCCGCCGGGTCGGTCAGCACCGGCCGGCAGAAGCGGGCCAGCAGCGCGCGCACGCGCTCAACCTGTCCGGCCGTAGCGCGCGGCCCCGGCGTCAGCAGGCAGACGCCGCGACCGGCTGCATGGGCGGGCGAGGGGATAATCTTGATGACGGGCTGCGCGCACCAGCGCCCGAGATCCTCCAGCGAAACGCCATTGGTGACGCTGACCAGGATCGCGTCCGGCCGCATTCGCGTCGCAAAGCTCTCGACCGCCTCGCGGTAGGCGCCGGACGGCAGGCACAGCACCACGAGGTCGGCGGTCGAAGCGAGCTCTTCAGCGTCGACTGCCCGGGCCATCGGCCAGTTCGCCACGCTCGCGGCCACGCGCGCCGGGTCCCGGCCGGTGGCCAGGACTGCGGTATCTGTAGCGAACCGGCCGAGCGCCGTCAGCAACACGGTCCCGATACGGCCGAGACCGACAAGGCCGACACTGAGCAAAGGAGGAGCGGATAATCCGGTCGCCATGGCTCAGGCCTTCATCGCGGCGGGCGCGGGTGCGGCGGCAGCGGCGGCCGGAACCGGGTTGAAGCACGCAAAAGCATGCGTGGGTTCGCCAAGGCGCGGCCGCTCCACGAGGCATTGCGGCAGCCGTCGGGCGCAGCGCGGAGCGTAGTGGCAGGCCCGCGCCGGGTCCGGAATGACGAGGCCCGCCTCGTCGGCGTCGCTGGCCACGGGCGCCCGGTCATGCTGGCGCGCCCGCAACAGGCTTAGCGTATAGGGATGCTTCGGGTCCTCGAAGATGGACTCCGTCGGCCCCTGCTCGACGATTCGGCCGAAATACATCACCGCGATCCGATCGCAGAGGAACCGCGCCACGCCGAGGTCATGGGTGATGAACACGAGCCCGACGCCCGTTTCACGGTTCATGCGCTTCAGCAGATTGAGCACCTGCGCGCGCACCGAGACGTCGAGCTTTGACACCGCCTCATCGGCAACGATGAAGCGCGGCCGCACGCTGATGGCGCGCGCGATGGCGACGCGCTGCAGCTGCCCGCCCGAGAGCTCGTGCGGGTAGCGCCTGGCGTGGTCCGGCGTCAGCCCCACGCGGGTGAGGAGAGACGCGACCTCGTCCGGGATCTGCTGTTTCGGCACGATGGCGTGAAGCGCGAGCGGCAGGGCCAGCGAACTGCCCAGCGTGAAACGCGGGTTGAAGGACGAGAGCGGGTCCTGGAACACCATCTGCAGATCGCGCCGGAGCGGCTTCCAGACGCTCGGCGAAGCCGCCGCAAGGTCGGTCCCGCGATAATGGATGGCGCCGGACGTGGGCCGGTGGACGCCCAGCATGGTCTTGCCCAGCGTCGTCTTGCCGCTGCCTGACTCGCCCACGAGCCCGACGATCTGGCCCGGCGCGACGTCCAGGCTGACGCCGTCGAGCGCCCGGAACACCTTGTCCTGCCCGAAGCCCGAGCGCGTGCGGAAATCCAGCACGATATCGCACAGCTGCATGGTCGGCCCAGGCTGGCCGGGGAGGGCGGTCGGCTCAGTCCCCATGGAGGAGGCACCTCGCCTGGTGGTCGGGGCCAACGGCCCGCATCTGCGGGTGGATGGTCCGGCATTGCGGCATCGATTTGGGGCAACGGCCCGCGAAGGCGCAGCCCTCGTCCGGGATGGCGCCGCCCGGCTCGCCGGCGAGCTCGAACAGGTATTCCTGCCGCTGCTCCAGCGAGATCGAGGTCTGCAGCAGGCAGGCCGCATACGGATGTTGCGGGTTGCGCAGCACCGCGTCCGCCGGGCCGATCTCGACGATCTCGCCGGCGTACATCACCGCGATGCGGTCGCAGATGTCCTCAGCGATGGCGAGGTCGTGCGTGACGAACAGCACCGAGGCCTTGAGGCGGCGCTGATGCACCCGGATCAGCTCCAGGATCTGGCGCTCGACGAGGTTGTCGAGATTGGTGGTCGGCTCGTCGGCGATGATCAGCGCGGGCCGCAGCGCGATCACCATGGCGATGAGGGCGCGTTGCAGCATGCCGCCGCTGAGCTGGTGCGGGTAGGACGACAGCACGCGCTCGGGCGCCCGGATGCCCACGTCCTGCAGCAGGCTCTCGGCCTCGGCTTGCCAGGATTTTCTGTCCGTCTCGGAGCGGCGCGCGATGGCGTGCTCCAGGTGCCACCCGATCGTCTTCGCGGGATTGAAAGACCCCACCGGGTCCTGGAAAATCATCGCCAGCTGCACGCCGCGAAGGCGCCGGAACGCCTCCTCGTCGAGATTCGACAGCTCTTCGCCGCGAAACCGGATGGCTTCGGCCTCGATCGCCGCATGGTCCGGCAAGAGCCGCAGCAACGACAGGCCGGTCACGGTCTTGCCGGAGCCGGACTCGCCGATCAGCCCGAGCACTTCCTCGTCGCCGATCGTGAAGCTGACGCCGCGAACCGCCTTCACGCGGCGTTCGCCGACCGCAAAGGAGGTGCGCAGGTTCATGACTTCGAGCAGGGGCGCGGACGCGTTCACAGTCGGGCCCTCAGCTTGGGATCCATGAGGTCGCGCACGCCGTCGCTCAGCAGGTTCAGCCCTAGTAGCGCCACCGAAATGGCGACCCCGGAGAGCGTCAGCACCCAGGGCGCGCGGCCGAAATATTCGCGGCCGTCAGCCATGATCGAGCCGAGCGATGGGTTGGGCGGCTGCACGCCGAGGCCGAGGAAGCTCAGGCCCGCCTCGATCACGATGCCGAACGCGACGGCGAGCGCGACCTGCACGAAGACGGGGGCGGCGATGTTGGGCAGGATCTCGCGCGTGATGATGCTCCAGGTCGACTGGCCCATCAGCGAGGCTGCCTGCACCCAGGGCTCGTCCTTCACCAGCACGGCCATGTTGCGGGACAGCCGTGCGAAAATCGGCGCGTAGATGAGCGCGATCGCGACCGCGATGTTCACCACCCCGAAGCCGAGCACCACCATGAGGAAGAGCGCCAGCACGAAGCTCGGGAACGAGAACAGCAGGTCGGAGACCCGCATGAGAATGGCCTGCCACCAGCCGCCGAAATAGGCGGCCATGAGACCCGCGGTCGTGCCGATCAGCGCGCCCGCCAGCACGCCGCATACGCTGACGGTGAGCGACACGCGCGCGCCGTAGAGGATGCGGGTGAGGACGTCGCGGCCGAACGAGTCGGTGCCGAACGGATGGGCGCCGCTGGGTGGGTCGAGCAGCGCCATAAAGTCGGCGTCGGTCGGCGAGTAGGGCGACAGCCATGGGCCGACGATCACGCCCGCCAGCACGATCGCGGTGATGATCGCGCCCACGAGGGCGAGGCGATTGGCGATGATGGCTTTCATGGCGCCCCCTCAGGCCTGTCTGGGGTTGAGGGCGGCGCAGACGAGGTCGACCACGAAGTTCACCAGCAGCACGCTGAGCAGGAAGGTGAGGGCGCAGGCTTGCACGAGCGGGTAGTCGCGCCCGAACGCCGCGTCGACCATCAGCGCCCCCACGCCCGGGATGCCGAAAATGCGCTCCACAACCACGGTGCCGCCAAGCAGGTAGCGCACCTGCAGGCCGATCACCGTCACATAGGGAATCAGCGCGTTTCGCAGCACGAAGTGGATGAACACGAAGGCGTCTCGATAGCCCAGCGAGCGGGCGACGCGGACGTGGTCGCGGTACAGCGTCTCCAGCAGAGCCGTGCGCAGGATGCGGGTGAAAGCCGCCGCCATCGGGGCGGCGATCGCCAGCGCCGGCAGGAAACCGCTATAGAGCGCGCCCGTAAAGGAGTCGGCCGGAGGCGTGAAGCCGTAGGATGGGAAGATCCCGAGCCCCAGCGCCAGCGAGTAGACCAGCACATAGGACAGCCAGAAATCCGGCATCGAGATGCCGAGCACCGCCAGGGAGGTCGCGGCCGTGTCGGTGAACTTGCCATGCCGCAGCGCCGAGAGCGTGCCGGCGAAAAGCGATACCGCCACGGCGATGATCAGCGCATAGAAACCGATGAACAGGGTGTTGGGCAGCCGCGATCCGATGAGGCCCATGATGGGCCGCCCGCCCGCCACCGTCATGGACTGGCCGAAGTCGCCCATCACGGCGCCGGACAGCCAGCGCCAGTACTGGACGACCAGCGGGTCGTCCAGCATCCATTTTTTGTGGAAGGCCGCGATGGCCTCCGGGGTGGCCTGGTCGCCCAGCACCGAGATGGCCGGGTCGCCCTGGCCGGCGCGCATGACGAAGAACACCGTCGCGGAGCCGAGCAGGGCCAGCAAGGCGACGCCGCCGAGCCTGCTCGAGACCCGGCCGACGCTGATCGCGCGCGCCATGTCAGTCAGCCTACCGTCATCTTCGCGAACTGGTCCGCGAAGTTGGAATAAGGGAGCTGCGTGAAGCCCTTTACGTTCGGGCGCACGAGGTTGTGCACGTTCGAACAGAAGCAGGGCAGCACCGGCATGTCCTCGACCGCCAGCATGTCGGCCTCGCGGTAGACCTGCCGTCGCTTGGCCGGATCCATTTCGCCCCGGGCCTTCTCGAGCAGGGCGTCCATCTTCGGGCTGCTGTATCCCTGGATGTTGCGGAAACCCTTGGAGCCCAGGATCTCGCCCAGATACTCGTCGGCGTCCACGAGGCCGAGCCAGCCGAACACCAGCGCGTCATAGTCGCCGACCTTGGCCTTCGCGAAGGCGGCGTTGAACTCCATGGCCTGCAGCTGGAACTTGGTCCCCAGCGTCTGGTTGACCATGCCGACCATGATCTCGCCGGTCCGGCGCCACCAGTTGGAGCCCCAGATGATCACGGTGGCTTCCGTGCCGGCGCCATACTTGGACTTGGCCAACTCTGCCTTGGCCTTTTCGGGATTGAAAGTCGTGTATTCTGACGTGAAGCCCTTGCCTTCCGGCCACAGCGAGGGCGGCAGCACGCCCGGAATGGCGACGCCCTCGCCGAAGATCGCGGCCTTCACGAGCACGTTGCGGTCGAACGCCATCGAGACGGCGCGACGGAAATGAACGTCGTCGAAGGGCGCCTTCTTCACGTTCAGGGCGAAATAGCGGGTGTTGAGGCCCGGCTGCTTGAGCACGGTGACTTCGGCGGTGCGCTTCTCCAGCCCGGGCACGTCGGCGAAGGGCGCCGTGCTGGTGAGGTCGATCTGGTTGCCCAGGATCGCCGTCATACCGCTCGACTCCTCGGCGATGAACGGGATCTTGACCGTGCGGATGGCCGGCTTGCCGCCGAAATAGCCGTCGAACGCCACGAGATCAACGCTCTCGTTCGACTTCCAGTCCTTCACCATATAGGCGCCGGTGCCCACCGGCTTGCGGCCGAAACCGTCGGCGCCTGCCGCCTCGACGGCCTTCTTGGACACGATCTGCGTGCCCGTGCGGGTGTTGGTGAGGTAGTTCAGCAGCGGCGCGTAGGGCGTCTTTGTCGTGATGCGGACCGTGTTGGGATCCACCACCGTGATCGCCGAGATAGCCGTCACCTTGCCGCGGTTGGGCGAGGCGAGCTTTTCGTCCATGAGGCGCTCGATCGAGAACTTCACGTCCTCGGCCGTCATCTCACCGCCGTCGTGGAACTTCACTCCCTTGCGCAGCTTGAACTCGGTCGTGGTCGGGTCCACCACCGTGTAGCTCTCGGCGAGGTCGGGGACGATCTCCATCTTCTCATTGAATTTCAGCAAAGCGTTAAAGACGCCGTAGATGATGAAGAATTCCGGAACGAGGCTGGCCTTGGCGGGGTCGAGCGTGTTGATGACGTTGAAGCCCGAGATGCCGGCGCGCAGCTCATCGGCCGCGAAGGCTGCGGAGCTCATCCAGGGTAGCCCGGCCAGCGCGGCCGCGCCGGTCCCGATCTTCAGCGCCGCTCTGCGGCTTATGGTGTGCTCGTTCATCAGTCCCTCCACAAGAAGGCGTCCGGCGTCAGGTCGCCGGCGCCTCGCTCCATGCACCGATCATCCGGGTTCCCGGCCGGAAGATCGCGTCCGCTTCGGCCCGGTAGGCGGCGATCTCGCGCCGCGTCCGGTCCTCGTCCCAACCCAGCAGGGCGCCGGCGTCAGCCGCCGTCTTCGCCACGACGGCGTCGTCGAAAGGATCGCTCCAGGCCACGCCGGTGCGCCGGAACATCACGTCCGCGAGAGTCTCGGCATAGGCCAAGGCGTCGGCTGCGCTTGACGCCTCGGATGAGGCGCCGGCTCGCATAGGTTTTCGCGTAGGTTGCAACTTGTGCGCCAGCGCGGCAACGACCTCGCGGCCGGCGGAGCGATGGGTCATCACCGGGCCAGCCGTCATCGCGATGGCGTTCGGCAGCCCGTCCTGGCTGAGGTCGTGCAGAACGCGCGAGCGGTTGCCGAAGGGGACCGCCTCATCATAGGTCAGGGGCCGAACGCCCGCCCAGGTGAAGCGCACGTCGGCGCGCGTCAGGCGCAGCGCCGGCAGGAGCCGGTTGGCCTCGGTCAGCAGGCCGTCGCATTCCTCTTCGGTCACGAACACCCGGTCGGGGTCATCGCGGTATTGGGTCTCGGTCGGGCCGAAATAGTGTAGATGCTTCCACGGGATGCAGTAGAACGGTTCGTCGCGGCTGTTGAGGGTGGCGATGCCCAGGCCACGGCATTCGTCCGGCAGCTTGACCACAATGTGGCAGCCCTTCGTGCCGAAGATCTTGCGCTCAGCCTGCGGCGCCGCGCCCTTGAGCAAGCCGTCCATCCAGACGCCCGCCATGACGACCACCGACTTCGCCCGCACGGTCACGGGCGCGGCCTGGTCGCGCATGTCGGTGAGCTCCACCGTCCAGGTCCCGTCCGCATCCGGGCGCGACAGGGCGGCACAGGTGTAGTTGCGCGCCGTGGCGCCTGCCCGCTCGGCGTCCGCGAGTGCGTCGACGCAGATGCGCTCGGGCCAGTCGAACTGGTACTCGCGGAAGCGGGCGACGCCGGCGAGCCGGTCCTGGTCCCGCAAGCCGCCAATTAGCGGCATCCGGGCGACCTCGGCGGGCGAGAGCCGCTCATAGTCGAGCGGCAGGTCCTTCGGCCCGAGCCCGCGCAGGAGCCGGAACGCGAGATCGACCTGCCACCCTTTGTAGGGACCGTCGCGGTAGATCGGGAAGTGCAGCTTCATGGCGACCGCCCGCGTGGGGCTCGCCTGCACGAACTCGCTGCGCGCCTCCATGGCGAGCTTCGCCATCCTGAGGGCCACCCGGAACCGGCCGGGGTGGCGAATAAAGTCCAGGATGGAGCGGCCGGGGGCGAGGTAGCGCAGTCCGCAATGCAGCAACCGGCTCGAGCGCGACGATGCGCCGGAGCCGAAGTCGCCCTTGTCGACGACGAGGACGCTGTAGCCGGCCTGGGCGAGTTCGCGCGCCGCGCTGGCCCCGTTGACGCCCCCGCCGACCACGACGGCGTCGAAGTCGGCTCCCTCGAGAGCAGTGAGCGGGGCGCGCGGCATGGTGCTAGGCCCGTGTCCGGCGATATTGCGGGATGAAGTTGGCGGAACGCACGGGGCTCGCACTCCAAAGCGTGACCCCTGCAGTGTGACGGCTTTCCGTATGCCGTCAAATACATCCAGATGCGTCGTGTATGCGTTTTGGTTATAGGCCCTTGCGGTCAAGCATCCGCTCGACCTCGGCCAGGGTTTCGCGCCGGCGCTGCCGGAGGATCCCGGCGAAATCTCGCCCGGTGCGCGACATGGGCCTGTGCGTCGGGTGCAGCATGCCGATGCGCATCTCCAGAGCGGGCTCGAAGCGCACCGGCACGATCTGGCGGTCGGCGAAGTCGAGCGCCGTGAAGGGATCGATGAAGCCGACGCCGAGCCCGTAGGAGACGAAGGTGGCCACGCCCGCGATGACCTGCGTGTCCAGAACGAGCTCGCGCCGCACGCCCTCCTTGTCGAACAGGCGGTCCATCAGGATGCGCCCGACCGTGTTGCGGGTCTGCGAGATGAAGCGCTCACCCTCCAGGTCGCGCGGGCCGACGACGCGGCGGGACGCCAGCCGATGGCCGGCGGGCACGCCCAGGAGGTAGTTGAACCGGGCGAACTCCTCCACGTCGATGCCGGTGCGCTGGAACGTCCCGGGCTCCAGCGGATATTCGGCGAAGCCGAGATCGATCTGCTGGGCCGCGGCCCATTCCTCGATCTTTGGGGACATCTGCACGTTCAGCGAGATGCGGGTGCGCGGATGGGCATCGTTGAAGGCGCGGATCGCCTTGGGCAGGAATCCCAGCGCCATCAGCGGAAAGGCGGCGAGGTTGAGGCTGCCGGCTTCGGCCGACTTGATCTCGCGCGCCAGCTCCCGGATCTTGTCGACCGATACGAAGGTGCGCTCGACCTCCTCGTGCAGCAGCAGCGCCTCGGGCGTGGGCGCGAGCCGCCCGGAGGAGCGGTCGAACAAGGTGAGCTCGAGCGAGGCCTCGAGCTGGACGATGAGCCGGCTGACCGCCGGCTGCGACACGTCAAGCAGTTCCGCTGCCCCTGTGGTGGAGCGCGCGATCATCACCGCCCTGAAGGCCTCGAGCTGTCGGATGTTCACGGCCGTTGCGGATCCGGTGGGGCGCGAGGCGCATTCTGTCGTTCCTATACGAGGTGACCTCCATCATGGAAGCCGGAACCGCGGCGGCGGCAGGCTGGCGCTGAACGCCTCGGCGGCCCGCTGGCCTGTCGGTTGGGCTGCCGAAACATTGGATCGGCACGAAGAGCCGCGGCGCGAAGGGACGGAACGCCACGCCGGAGCCGGCCCGGATGCACGCCGTCACGGAGCCCGGGCTCCACCATGGCGGAGACGGTCCGGCCCAGGCTGACGTCGATCTGCGCGTTGGCGCGCAATTGAGGGTTCATTCGTCAAAACCGGTGAGGGCCGCACGACGGGAATTCGTTAACCGAACGTTTGCACTGCAGACCTGTGCGGCTTGCCCCGGGTGCGGGCCAGACTTGAACACTGGCCCGCAAGCGAAGGCCCTCGCGCGGACAATCACGTGGCTTGATGGCTTGCTCGACAGAATCACACCGAAGTGTTACACAGGCTGGCCTCCTGGCGACAGCAAGCCATTGATATTTCTGGCGTTTAAAAGGAGAAGGGACAATCCTCTCTTGGGCGCCAACACTGTCAATACGTGTTGGTGCGCTGCCCCGGCAAGAGAGGCCAATCGCGCTCGTCGCGGCCAGAAGGAGCCCCTGGTCATGAGATGTGCTCCATCGTGGTCGAGACGGAGTTCATCGCGGCTGTTTCCATGGCGAGACGCCGGGAAAGGCGGTTGAGGGTCAGGCCGTCGGGACGGTTCCGCCGTCGATGACGTATTCGGTCCCGGTGATCGTCGCTGCCCGATCGGACGCCAGGAAGGCGATGAGGTTGGCGACCTCCTCGGGCCGCGAGGGCCGCCCGATCGGAATGCCGCCGATCGAGTCCATGATGATCTTCTTGCCGCCTTCCAGATCCGTGCCGGCCTCCTGCGCGAGGCGCGCGGCCAGGTGGTTGGAAGATTCCGTGAAGATCCAGCCCGCCGCGACGCGCACGACCCGCACAAGGCCCTCGTCAGCATGGCCCGCGAACGAGGCGTCGCGGCCCCGGCGGAAGCGGGTTAGACAAAAGAATCCCAGCGCGGTCGGGGGAGCATTGCGGCGTCTGCCCGCGCTGAGTTCAGGCCCGCCCACTTGCGCTACCTCGAGGAGCGCGTCGCCATAGTCCTAGCGGCAGGCGCCAAGCCTACTGAGGATGGGGAGGCCGGTGATGGCAGCTTCTACCTGGTCGATGTTCCCAATGCGGAAGAGGCGCGTCGCTTCCACGACGGCGATCCCTATGTCTCCGCTGGCCTGGTCACATCCTGCACGTTCAAACGTGTTCGCACCGGGTTTTCGACCGGCGCAGGGTGGCTTGAGAGCGCGATCAGTGAGCGAACGCCCCGCACGTAAGGTCACTCGCACGACCTTGGCCGAGCAGGCCTACAAGATCATCAAGGGACGCATCCTCGACCGTGACCTTCCCCCGGGCGCGCGCCTCAACATCGACGCCCTTGTCCGTGACCTCGGCGTCAGCTCGTCGCCGCTTCAAGAGGCTTTGGCCAAGCTCCAGGCCGAACGGCTTGTCGTATTCGAACTCTACAGCGGCTACTCGGTCGCGCCCGAACCGTCCCTCAGCTACCTTCGCGATCTCGTCGACTGCAGGATCCTGCAAGAGGGCCGCGGCACGGGCTCTATCCGCCGCCCGCGTTTATCAGCTTCCGGTAAGCCCGTTTTACCGGAAGGTTGAGACCAAGGCCGCAACCCGTCCGCATTGCCGCAGCACGATACAGATTGGTTCCGGGTGAGAACCTGGCCAAGGCGCACGCGGAACTAATGAATGACGAGCTACATGGACGGAAGCGGCGCCCCTGCGGCGATCATGGCCTATGCGGAGCGGGCCCGCGCCTACGCCGCCTCCTCCAAAGCAGAGAACACCAGGCTGGGATACCGGAAAGATTGCGCCGATTTCTGCGCCTGGTGCGCGGCGAAGGGGGTCCGGCCGGTCCCGGCCCAGCCCATGGTCGTGCTGGCGTATCTGATCGACGTCGCCGACCGGCTGAAAGTCTCCACGCCACGACGGCGGCTGTCTGCCATCCGAGACATGCACCGGAACGCCGGTCATGACCTTGAAACAGGTCACGCTGGATTTCGTGAGGCATGGCGCGGGATCTGCCGGACGAAGGGGGCGCCCGCGGCCAAGAAGGCGCCGTTGCTGACGACGGATCTGCGTCGGCTCGTTGCAGCCTTGCCAGCTGAGACGCTGTCTGGGGCACGCGACCGGGCGATCCTGCTCATCGGGTTCGCCGCCGCCCTGCGCCGCTCGGAGCTCGCCGCCCTGAGGGTGTCCCCCGCCCTCTGCTGCTCCTTTGTCGAACTGACCGGCGACGGGCTGTTGGTCCATGTCGCCCGCTCGAAGACCGACCAGACAGGGGAGGGGAGCACGATCGGCGTCCCCTTCGGGACTCACCCAGAGACCTGCCCTGTCCTCGCCTGGCGATGCTGGCTCACGGTCTCGGGTATTCAGGACGGCGCTGCATTTCGCCAGATCAGCCGGCACGGGCGTCTGGGCGCGCGACCGATTACCGGCGAAGCGGTCGCCTTGGTGCTGAAGCGAGCGGTCACGGCAGCGTCACGGGACGGCGGGGCAAGCGCGGAACAGGCGGTGGCGGAGGCGCGACGCTTCTCCGGACACTCCCTGCGATCCGGCCTGGCCACCTCGGCGGCGTCGAACGACGTCCCAGGGCACGTCATCCAGGCGCAGCTGCGCCACAAGAGCTTTGAAACGACGGCCGGGTACATACAGGCAGGGCGGATACGGCGTCGCGCCGGCGGGACGCATCCGTAAGTTGCAACAATCCGTTTGACACGTCCCGGGCGCCATACAAGCATGCGCGCGCCGCCATGGAGGCGGGCGTTCGCGATTTGTAGGGAGTAAAGCCATGCTGGGCGTTCGGGGAATTTTGCTTGGCTTGGCCCTGTCGCTCGGGTCCGTGGCCGGCGCGGCCGCCCAGACGGTCGAGATCGAGTATTGGCAGTATGTGTTCGACGCCCGCATCAAGGCGATGGACGAGCTGATCAAGCGCTTCCAGGCCGCCAATCCGACCATCAAGGTCAAGCACACGACCTTCCCCTACGCCGACTACCAGACCAAGATCGCCGCCGCGCTTCCGGCGGGGCAGGGGCCGGAGGTGGTCCAGCTGTTCTATGGCTGGCTCGACAACTTCGTGGGCGCCAAGTTCCTGCAGCCCCTGCCGAAGGACGCGTTTCCGCCCGCGACGATCGAGAAGGAGTTCTACCCGATCGTCTCGGCGATGAAGCGCAACGGCGACTATTACGGCCTGCCGACGGCGGTGCGGTCTCTCGCGCTCTTCTATAATAAGAAGCTCTTCCAGGACGCGGGCCTCGACCCGGCCAAGCCGCCGCAGACCAATGACGAACTGCTCGACTTCGCCAAGAAGACGGTGAAGCGGGACGCCGCCGGCAACCTGCTGTCGGAAGGGATCACGCTCGACTTCCCCGGGCAGGACTATCATTGGTGGCGCGAGACGCTTCTGCGCCAGATGGGCGGCGCGCCCTACAGCGACGACAACAAGAAGGTGACGTATGACAGCGAGGCCGGCGCCAAGGCCCTGAACTGGTACGCGGACCTCCAGCGCGTCCACAAGGTCGGCCAGGCCGGCTTCATGGACGAGGGGCAGGCCGCGTTCCGCGCCGGCCGGGCCGCCATGACGATCGACGGCAGCTTCCGCCTGGGCGCGTTCAACGGCATCAAGGGCTTCGAGTGGGGCGTCGCCGAACTTCCGGCCGGGCCGGACGGCAAGCGCTACGACTTCGCCAGCTACTGGGTGAACGCCATCACCACCAAGGCGACCGGCGAGAAGCTCGAGGCCTCCAAGAAGTTCCTCGCCTATGTCACCTCGCCCGAGGCCATGCAGGTGTGGCTCGACATGGTCGGTGAGCTGCCCGCCCGCAAGGCCGCGGCCGAGACGGACAAGAACCTCGCCAACCCCATCTACGGGCCGTTCCTGAAGGCGCTGAACTACTCCACCGCCACCGTCTTCGTCGACGAGGCGGGCCAGCGCCAGGTCGCGCTCGACCTCGCCAACCGCGTGCTGATCCAGAACCAGGACGCGAAGGCCGCGCTCGCGGAGGCGGCCAAGGCGGAGCAGGCGATCCTGGACCGCTTCTACGCGCCGAAGTGACCCGGCTGTCGAGCCTCATCGGAGGCCAGGCCGGGCTCGGGCTTCGCCAGAAACAGGTGGTCTGGGCCTGGACCTTCCTGGCCGTCCCGGTCCTGTTCTACGCGACCATCCGGTTCTACCCGACGGCGGAGGCCTTCTATCTCTCCACCACCAACTGGAACCTCCTGTCGAAGCCGGCTTTCGTCGGGCTGCTGAATTTCAGGAGGCTCCTGTCGGACCCGGTGTTCTGGCAGGTGTTCCGCAACACCGTGCTGTATCTGGCGATCGGCACGCCCCTGAGCCTCGTGCTGGCGTTCACGATCGCCTATCACCTGGACCGGGTCCGCTTCCTGCACGGGTTCATCCGGGCGCTCTATTTCCTGCCCTTCCTGACCACGGCGGCGGCCATGGCCTGGGTCTGGCGGTGGTTCTACCAACCGGTTCCGATCGGGCTCTTCAACGACGTCCTGGCCACGCTCGGGATCGCGCAGCAGCCTTTCCTGCGGTCCACCACCCAGTCACTGCCGTCCGTGCTCGCGCCGGCGATCTGGGCGGGGCTGGGCTTCCAGGTGATTATCTTCCTCGCCGGACTGCGGGCGATCCCGACCACCTATTATGAGGCGGCGCGCATCGACGGGGTGTCGGACCTGACGATCCTGAGGCGCATCACCATCCCGCTGCTGCGGCCCACCATCATCTTCCTGGTCGTCTTCTCGTCGATCGGGTTCCTGCGGATCTTCGACCAGGTCTACAACATGACCACGAACGATCCGGGCGGACCCTTGAACGCCACCAAGCCGCTCGTCCTCCTCATCTACCAGACGGCGTTTTCGTCCTTCGACATGGGTTATGCGGCGGCCCAGACCGTCGTGCTGTTCCTGGCCCTTCTCTGCGTCTCGCTCGTGCAGCTGCGCCTCTTGAGGGATCGCTGATGAGCGCCTCCGCGTTGCAGTCGCGGGCCGGCTTCGGGCGCGCCGTGGCGTGGGTCCTGCTCCTGGCGGGCGGCCTCGCCATGATCCTGCCGCTGGTGTTCATGTTCTCGACCTCGCTGAAGGAGTCGTCCGAGGTCTATGACCTGAGGCTCGTTCCGGCCCACCCGACGCTGGACAACTATGTCGCGGTGCTGTCGGACGGCCGCTTCCTGCGCTGGTTCGCCAACTCGATGGGCGTGGCGACCGTGGTGACGCTGTCCAACGTGTTCTTCGACAGCCTCGTCGGCTACACCCTGGCGAAGTTCGAGTTCCGGGGCCGCTACTTCGTCTTCCTGGCCATCCTGTCGACCCTGATGGTGCCAACGGAGATGCTGGTCATTCCCTGGTATGTGATGGCCCGCAACGTCGGATGGCTCGACACCTACTGGGGCATCATGTTCCCGGGCATGATGACGGCCTTCGGGACCTTCCTGATGAAGCAGTTCTTCGAGACCGTGCCCAACGACTTCCTCGAAGCCGCGCGCGTGGACGGGTTGAACGAGTTCGCGATCTTCTGGCGCATCGCCATGCCGCTCGTGACCCCCGCGCTCTCCGCCCTGGCGATTTTCACCTTCCTGAGCAACTGGACCGCCTTCATCTGGCCGCTGATCGTGACGACCAGCAAGGAGCTGTACACGCTCCCGGTGGGGCTCTCGAGCTTCGCGGTCGAACAGCAGATCCAGTGGGAGCTGATCATGACCGGCGCGGCTCTCGCCACCTTGCCCACGCTTCTCGTTTTCCTGGTCCTGCAGCGCTACATCGTCCGCGGCGTCGTGCTGGCCGGTCTGAAGGGTTGAACCCATGAGCCGCGATCCGCGCGCCGACGACCGATCGGTCTTTCCCGACCCCGTCTACAAGGAAACGGTGCTGAGGCCGCTCTTCGACGCCGCCAAGGCGCATCATGTCGAGGGTTTCCGCGCCATCGACCGCGCCCACCTGGTCATGCTCGCGGAGACCGGGATCCTGCCGCGCGACGCGGCCGCCCGGATCGCCGGGGCCCTGAGCGAGATCGACGCGCAGCTCGACCCTGCGGCGCTGGTCTATACGGGCGAGGTGGAGGACTATTTCTTCGCCATCGAGGCCGAACTGCGCGGGCGCCTCGGACCCGACGAGGCGGGCCGCCTGCATACGGGCCGCTCGCGCAACGACATCGACCATACGCTTTTCAAGCTCGCGTTGAAGCCGCGCGTCGACCGGTTGGCGGCCCAGCTGCGGAGCCTCGCTGCGGCGGCGCTGGACCTCGCCGAGCGGGAATCGCGCACCCTCATCGTGGCCTATACGCATGGACAGCCGGCACAGCCGTCCACCCTCGGCCATTACCTGGGCGCCGCCATCGAGGTGATGCTGCGCGACCATGAGCGCCTGATGCAGGCCCGGGAGCTGCTGGACCTTTCACCCATGGGCGCGGCGGCGATCACCACCTCCGGGTTTCCGATCGACCGCGCGCGCGTCGCCCGCCTGCTCGGTTTCCAGGCTCCGCTGGAGAACTCCTACGGGTGCATCGCGGCGGTCGACTATGTGACGGCGACGTTCAGCGCGCTGGAGCTGGTCTTCCTCCATCTCGGCCGGGTCATCCAGGACCTGCAGTTCTGGACCGCCTTCGAGGTGGGGCAGATCTACGTCCCCAACGCCTTCGTCCAGATCTCCTCGATCATGCCGCAAAAGCGCAACCCGGTGCCGATCGAGCACCTGCGCCATCTGGCGTCGCAGACGATGGGGAGGGCGCGGATGATCCGCGACGTGATCCACAACACGCCCTTCACGGACATGAACGACGCGGAAGGCGAAACCCACGAGGCCGGCTACCAGGCTTTCGAGACCGGCGGGCGCGTGCTCGACCTGCTCGCGGCGCTGCTGCCCAGCCTGCAGGTCGACGACCGCCGCGTGGCCGACACCATCCGCCGCTCCTGCATCACGATCACCGAACTGGCCGACAGCCTGGTGCGCGGCGAGGGGCTTTCCTTCCGCCAGGCGCATGAGATCGCAGCCGAGGTCGCCCGCGAGGTCGTCGCCGCCGACGGCGACCTGCCTGGCGACGGCTACGCTCCCTTCCTGGCGGCGTTCCGCCGTCACGCCGGCCGCGACCCGGCGCTGTCCGCCGAGGGCTTCGGCGAGGCCGTGTCGCCCGAGCGCTTCGTGGCGGTGCGCGAGCGCTTCGGCGGGCCGGGGCCCAGGGCGCTCGCCTCAGCGCTGGCCCGCTACCGCGAGCGGCTCGACGCCATGACGGCGGAGGCCGGGGCGATCGCCGCGCGCGAGCGGGCGGCCCGGGGCGAGTTGGACGCGGCGTTCGCCGCCCTGCAGGGAGCCGCCTAGTGGCCGCCATCGCGATCGAAGGCCTCGTCAAGCGCTACGGGCCGGTGCAGGTCGTGCACGGCATCGACATCGACGTCCGGGACGGCGAGTTCGTCGTCTTCGTGGGCCCTTCGGGGTGCGGAAAATCCACCACCCTGCGCATGATCGCGGGGCTCGAGGAGATCGACGGCGGCGAGATCCGGATCGGCGGGCGCGTCGTCAACCGGCTGGAGCCCAAGGAGCGGAACATCGCCATGGTGTTCCAGAACTACGCGATCTACCCGCATATGAGCGTGGGCGAGAATATCGGCTTCGGCCTCTACACGTCGAAGCTGTCGAAGGCCGAGAAGCGCGCCAAGATCGAGGAGGTCGGCCGCATCCTGGGACTGGAGGCGCTGCTTGAGCGCCGCCCCTCGGCGCTCTCGGGCGGCCAGCGGCAGCGCGTCGCCATCGGCCGCGCCATGGTGCGCGACCCGGCCGCGTTCCTGTTCGACGAGCCGCTGTCGAACCTGGACGCCCAGCTGCGATCCCAGATGCGGCTGGAGATCAAGCGGCTGCACCAGCGCCTGGGCGCCACGATCGTGTATGTCACGCACGACCAGGTCGAGGCGATGACGATGGCCGACAGGATCGTGGTGATGCGCGAGGGCCGCATCCTGCAGATCGGCGAGCCGATGCAGCTCTACGAGAATCCCGCCGACGTCTTCACGGCGCGCTTCATCGGCTCCCCCACCATGAACATCATGGCGGCGGAGCTGCGCGACGGCGCGGTCCGGCTGCGCGACGCAGAGGTTCGGGTCCCGCGCCAGACGCTCCCTCGATCCGGGCGCGTCTGGCTGGGCGTGAGGCCGCAGGAGCTGCGCGTCCTGCAGCCGGACGAGCCCGCCGACCTGGTCCTGACGGGGCTGGTCGCCGTCGTGGAGCCCCTCGGCCCGGAGACCTTCGTGCATGTGGAGATGGGCGATCAGCTCATCCTCGCCTCCGCGTCGGCCAAGACGCCGCCGGCGGTGGGCGGCGCCGTCCGGCTCGGCGCTCCAGCATCGGCGCTGAAGCTGTTCGACGTGGAGACCGAGCGCGCGCTGTAGCGCGCTCCCTATCCGGCTGGCGCGGGAGGACGCGCGACGACGGGGACGTAGTCCTCCAGGTCCTCGTCGTCGAATTGGACCGTGCGGCCCAGCTCCGCCGAGCGATAGAGCGCCATCAGCATGCGCACGACCTCGACGCCGTCGCAGAAGGTCTCCATCGGGACCTCGCCCTTGCGGAAGGCTTCGACGAAGTGGCGGTTCTCCAGCGTGTAGCCGTAGACGCCGGCCTCGTCCTCGAGCACCGGCATGAGGCCCTGCTCGGCGTTCTGCTTCTCGACGAGGTCTTCGCCGGCGCTGCCGGTGACGGCGCGCGACATGAAGACCTTCAGGCCCGTGCCGAGCGAGTTGAACTCCATCGCGTATTCGGGCCCCAGCAGCTCCAGCGTGATGCGCAGGCCCGCGCCCACATAGGCCCAGGAGGTCGTGGCCTCGATGATCAGCTCATGGCCGTCGGCGTCCTGCAGGGTCAGCAGCCCGCGGGCGAAGTCCTCCGCCGGGCGGCGGCCATAGTCGACCGCCGAGCCCATCGAGGCCCTCAGGCGCTCCGCATAGGCCGGCCGGGTCCATTTCAGGTTCGCCACCGTGGCGCTCGCCGAGACGAGCTTCAGCGCGTCGCGCCGCTCGCCAGGCGCGGTGAGCATGAAGCGGGCGACCTCGACGCTATGGCACATCATGTCGGAGAGCACGCCGCCGCCCTGCAGCTCTCCCTGCCAGAACCAGGGCTCGTGCGGGCCGCTGTGCTCCTCGGTGGCGCGGGCGATGTAGGGGCGCCCCGTCGTCGGCACGGCTCGCCGCCAGATGATGTCGCGCCCCCGCAGCACCGCGGTGGAGAACAGCTGGTTCTCCAGATAGCCATGCAGCAGCCCGCAGTCCTCGACCAGCTCCAGCATGCGCCGGGCCTCCCGAAGCGTCCGCGCCAGCGGCTTCTCGCACGCGACGGCGCGAAGCCCGGTCGCGCCCTGCTTCACGAGGCGGTGGATCTCGGTCATCGCCTCGATCCGGGCGTGGTTTGGATTGACCAGCCACACCGCGTCGACCTGGCCCGAGGCCAGCATCGCCTCGATGCTCTCATAGGCGACGCAGGGGCCGAGCTCCTGCTCGCGCGCCTTGGCGGCGAACGCGTCCCGCCGGCCGGGCCGGGGGCTGTAGACGCCGGTGACCTCCACGTTGCGCACGCCCGTCAGGGAGGCGAGGTGGAAATTGGCCATGAACCCGGCCCCGATGAATCCGATCCTGAGCGTGGGGATCTGTTCGCGTGGCACTCTCGTCTCCTCTGTGCGGCGCCGGCCGGCGTGGCGTCCGAGCGCGGCTGCGTCACTCGCGCGGGTTCAGGGCGTCGTTCAACGCGTCGCCGAGCATGTTGAAGGCGATCACCACGGTGACGATGGCCATTCCGGGCCACACCGCCATCCAGGGCGCCTCCACCAGGAACTGGCGCGCCGCGTCGAGCATGCTCCCCCAGGACGGGGCGGGCGGAAGCTGGCCCAGGCCCAGGAAGGCGAGGCTCGCCTCGGCCAGGACCGCGATGGCGGTCGTGAGCGCCGTCTGGACGATGATCGGCGGCATGATGTTGGGCAGGATGTAGGCCGTCAGGATCTTGGGGTGCGACAGCCCGACCGACACCGCGGCGCTGACGTAGTCCTCCTCCCGGACGGCCAGCGTCTGCCCGCGGGCGAGCCGCACGAAGACCGGCATCGCCGAGACTCCGATGGCGATCATGGCGTTCTGCAGGCTCGGACCCAGAAAGGCGGCCAGCGCGATGGCCAGCACCAGGAAGGGACAGGCCAGCAGGGCGTCGGTCAGCCGCGAGATCACGACGTCGACGACGCCGCCGAAATAGCCGGCCAGCATGCCGAAGGGCAGGCCGACCACGAGCGCGATGGCGACGGAGAGGAAGCCCGCCGCCAGGGACGCGCGCGCGCCGTAGATGACGCGCGACAGCACGTCCCGGCCGAGATCGTCGGTGCCGAACCAGTGCGCCGCCGACGGCGCCTGCCGGATGGCCATCCAGTCGGAGGCGTTTGGATCATAAGGCGCCACGAAGGGCGCGAGCAGCGCCGCGAGCGCGAAGGCGACGATGATGAAGCCGCCCACGATGGCGGCCGGCTCGCGGACGAGGCGGCCCGCGACCGTCTTGCGGCCCATCCAGCCGCGGCCCGCGAGCGGCGCGGCGACGTCCGGCGCGCTCATGTGCGGATCCTCGGGTTCAGGGCCGCATATGCGAGGTCGGCCAAGAGGCTCAGCAGCAGGAAGAACGCCGCCGCGCACATCACCACCGCCTGCACCACGGCGTAGTCGCGGCCGAACACGCCGTCGACGATCATCTTGCCGAAGCCCGGGATGCCGAAGACCTGCTCGGTCAGGACCGCGCCCGAGAGCAGCTGGCCCAGCTGCAGGGTGGCCAGCGTCACCACCGGGATCAGTCCGTTGCGCAGCGCGTGCCTCACCACGACGATGCGCTCGGGCAGGCCCTTCGCCCTGGCGGTGCGCACGAAGTCCTGGCGCAGCACGGTCAGCATGGAGCTTCGCGTGTGGCGCATGATGATGGCCGCCGACGCCGACCCGAGAACGACGCTCGGCAGCAGCATCGTCTTCAGGTTCCCCCACGGACTCTCCAGGAAGGGGACGTAGCCGCCGGACGGCAACAGGCCGAGCGTGACCGAGAACAGCAAGATCAGCATGATGCCGAACCAGAAGCTCGGGATGGACAGGCCGGCCAGGCCCAGCACGCCGACGACGTAGTCGACCATCCCGCCGCGCTTCAGCGCCGCCGCGACCCCGGCCGGAACGCCGAGCGCCAGGGCGATGATCATGGACAGGATGGACAGTTCGAGGGTGACCGGCAGCTTCTCGGCCACCATCCGGCCGATGGGAAGTCCGGTGCGCACCGAGGTCCCGAGATCGCCCGACGCGAAGGCCTTCAGCCAGATCCAGTACTGGACCGGCAGCGGCTGGTCGAACTGGTACTTGTGCCGCAGGAACGCGATGATCTCCGGGCTGCGGTCCTCGCCGGCGAGCGCCAGGGCCGGGTCGCCCGGCAGCAGCTTCTGCAGGCTGAAGACCAGCACCGACACGAGGAGCAGGGTGGGGACCGCCACCGCGACCCTGCCGGCGAGAAATCGCAACATCACGGCTCCGCGAAACGAGGTCGGGGCGGCGCGGGCCGCCCCGGGCGCGTCAGGAGGCGGGCTTGACGCCCTTCAGGCGCAAGAGCCCGTCGGGGTAGACGACGACGCCGTCGACATTGGCCCGCGCGGCGAAGAACCAGTTGGGATGGTAGATCGGGATGGTCGGGAGGTCGGCCAGGTAGATGCCCGTCGCCTTGTCGTAGAGCTGCTTGCGCTTGGCGACGTCGCCCTCCGCCCGCGCGGCGTTCAGCACGCCCTCGAGCTCCTTGTTGCAGTATTTGTTGACGTTCTGGCCGCCATTGCAGGCGAAGAAGGAGTAGAGCGTCGGGTCCGGATCGGCGCGGCCGCTCCAGTTGCCGATATACATCTCGAAATTGCCGGCCAGATAGCGCTGGATCGCGGTCGCGGTCTCGAGCGGCAGCAGCTTGACGTCGAAGCCCGCCTCCTTCGCCATGGACTGGACGATCTGGGCGACGCGGGCGTCCGTGAGGGCGTTTTCGAACGTGATCTCGACCGGAACGCTGGTCGCCCCCGCTTCCGCCATCAGCTTCTTGGCCGCCGCCACGTCGCGCGCCGGCGCCGGGTGGGTCTTGGGGTAGAACGGGTCCGAGGGCGGGATCATCTGGTTGTCGGCCGTGTATTCGCCGTTGAACGCCACCTTGTTGATGACGTTCCGGTCGATCGACAGCTCGAAGGCCTTGCGCAGGCGCGCGTCCTTCTGCAACGGGGAGTTCGCCTTCTCGGGCTCGCCGACCTTGACCATCAGGTGGGAGACCGCCAGCCCGGGCGCGCTGTGCAGCTTCAGGTTCTTGTCGTCGCGCACGGTCTTGAGGTCGGTCGGCGCGATGCGTTCGGCGATGTCCAGGTCGCCCGCCCGCACGCGAGCGAGACGCACGGTGGAATCGGGGATGTAGGAGTAGACGATCTCGTCATAGCCGTAGCGCCCGGCGTCCCAGTATCCGGGGTCCTTCTGCAGCCGGATGAGGTCGCGCGACTTGCGCTCGACGAACTTGTACGGGCCGACGCAGACCGGCTTGGCGGCGAAGTCCTCCTTCGCGCCCGCGGCGGGCGACACCATCATGCCGGCGCGGTCGCTGAGCACCGACAGGAGCGGCGCGAAGGGCTCCTTGAGGTTGAGCCGGACCTGGTCGGGGCCCAGCACGTCCACGCTGGCGACGGCCGCCAGTTCGGCCTTCCGGCGCGAGTCCTTCATGGTCAGCATGCGGTCGATGTTGAACTTCACCGCCGCGGCGTCAAAGGGCGTCCCGTCCTGGAAGGCGACGCCCTTGCGCAGCGTGAACACGACCGATTTCTGGTCGTCCGCGAAGGTCCACGTCTCGGCGAGCTGGGGAACGATGCCCAGATCCGGGCCGATGTCGACGAGCTTGTCGCACATCGCCGCGAAGACGAAGCGGCCGATATAGGTGCCGCTCGTGGCCGGATCGAGCGCGTCGGGATCGTCCTGGATTCCGACCCGAAGGGTCGTCGCATGGGCGCTCGAGAGGGCGAGGACTGGCGCGAACGCCATGGCGGCGAACAGGGACCGACGCATGCGCATGAGAAACTCCCTCTCGTCGCCGTCATTCGTGACGGCGTTCGACTTCAAGCGTCATGGATGCACGCATAGCGATGTTTGTAAAGGAGCCTGACGAATGATCGATTCAGCATGCCTCGCAGGTGCGAAAAGACCGCCAACCCACAAGCCCAAGGTTGACAGCACGACTATATGGCATCCAGTTTGTCTGCAGCCTGGACGAATTGGGTTCGCATGACAGACGCGATGACGACACCGCTGGCCCGCCAAATGTCGGTCCGCGCCGTGATGGAGACGCTGATGCGCGCCGGGCCGATCTCCCGGGCCGAGCTGGCGCGCGTCACCGGCCTGTCCAAGCAGACGGCGTCCGAGGTGGTCCGCGACCTGGAGGCGAATGGCTGGGTGCGGGAGCGCGGCCAGACGCAGGGCCTTGTCGGCCGCAGCGCCACGACCTATGAGCTCGACGTGAGCCGGGCCTATGTGCTCGGCGTCGATCTCGGCGGCACCAAGGTGCATGTGGCCCTGGCCGACCTCGCCGGCGCCATCGCGGCGGAGGAGATCGAAGCCACCGACAAGCGGGGCGGCCAGCACGTGGTGGAGCAGATCGCCGCCCTCACCAGCCGCGCCGCGTCCCGCGCGGGGGCGGACCCCCGCCGGATCCGCTATGGCGCGATGGGCAGCCCCGGCGTGTTCCAGCCCGGGTCCGGCCGCATCAACATCGCGCCCAACATCCCCAACCTGGACCGGATCGACGTCGTCCAGGCGCTGCGAGACCGGCTCGGCTTCGCGGTCGCGGTCGAGAACGACGTCAATCTGGCGGCCGTGGGGGAGCGTTGGCGCGGGTGTTGCCGGGACGCGTCCACTTTCGCCTTCGTGGCCCTGGGGACCGGCATCGGCATGGGCCTGATGGCCGACGGCAAGCTCATCCGGGGCGCGCGCGGAGCTGCCGGGGAGATCGCCTATCTGCCGCTGGGAGGCGATCCCTTCGACTCGCGCGGCTACCGCCTCGGCACTCTGGAGACCGCCATCGGCAGCGTCGCCATCCTGGAGCGCTTCCGCGGGCTGGGCGGCGAGGGCGTCGAGGACGTGCGCGGGGTCTTCGACCGGCTCGTGGACGGAGATCCGGCCGCCCGGACGACCATCGACGAGGTGGCGCGCCTTCTGGCGCAGGCCCTCATGGCCGTCCGCGCGCTGCTCGACCCCGAGCTCGTAGTGCTGGGGGGCAGCATCGGCTCGCGCCCGGAGCTGGTGGAGCGGGTGCGCGCCCTGCTGGCGGGATTCATGACGGAGCCGCTCCGGGTCGAGGCGAGCCCGCTGGGCGGCCGCGCCGCCCTCCTGGGCGCGGTCGGCACGGCGCTGTCCACCCTCTACGACGCCGTGTTCGGCCTGACCGGCCTGCCCGGGGAGCAGGCCCGTGAGGACGCGCCCGCTGCGGCGGTCACGGCGGCCTGACATGCGCCGGTCGCTCACCTTGACCATCCTGCCCGACGCCGCGGCCGTCGCCGAGCGCGTCGCCGACAGGATCCTGTCGCTCGCCGCGTCCCGCGCCCGCGTCACGCTCGGGCTGGCCACCGGGGACACCATGCGCCCCGTCTATGAGCGGCTCGTCGCGGCCGCGGCGCGCGGCGCCAGCTTTTCGGGCGCGACCTGCTTCAACCTGGACGAATATGTCGGGCTGGCGCCGGACCACCCGTCCGCCTTCGCGCACTTTATGCACCGGCACTTCTTCGACCATGTCGACGTCCCCGCGCGGGCGCGGCGCTTTCCGCCGACGGCCCCGGCGGAGGACGCCGGCCGGTACGACGCGGCGATCAGGCAGGAACGAGGCATCGACCTCCAGGTCCTGGGCGTCGGCCGCAACGGGCACATCGCCTTCAACGAGCCGGGCTCCAGCTTCGGCTCGCGCACGCGCGTCGTGACGCTGGATCCCTCCACCCGGGCCGCCAACGCGAGCGCCTTCGGGGGCGAGGAGGCGGTCCCGCGCCAGGCCGTGACGGTCGGGATCGCGACCATCCTGGACGCCCGCGAGATCCTCGCGGTGGCGACCGGCCGCGCGAAGGCCGGCGCGCTGCGCGACGCGCTGGAGGGGCCGGTGACGCCCGACTGCCCCGCTTCGGCGCTGCGGCTCCACCCCAACGCCTCCATCCTATGCGACCTCGACGCCGCATGCCTGCTGCAGGGCGCCGATGCGGCGCGCGCCCAGGACGATCCGACAGGGTGGAGACGATGCGCGATTTCATGAAGCCCGGCCGATCCGTGGCCATCGCCGAGAACGGCATGGCCGCGACGTCCCACCCGGCGGCCACGCTCGCCGCCGTCGAGATCCTGAAGGCGGGCGGCAACGCCATCGACGCCGCCATCGGGGCGGTGGCGCTGCAGGGCGTCATCGATCCGCACATGACGGGGATCGGGGGCGACTGCTTCGTCCTGTTCAAGCCGGCCAGGGGACGGCCCATCGCGCTGAACGGATCGGGCAGGGCGCCGCTGCGGGCCGAATGCGGGTGGTTCGCCGAGCGCGGGATGACCGCCATCCCGGACGGCTCGGCCCATGCGGTCACGATCCCCGGCGCGGTGGACGCCTGGCTCCGGCTCTCGGGGGACCACGGACGAAAGGGCCTGGACGAAGTGTTCGCTCCGGCCATCCGGGCCGCCGAGGACGGCTATGTGCTCACGCCGCGGGTCGCGCTGGATTGGGCCCGTTACGCCGACCGGCTGCGGGCCCACGAGGAGGCCGCCCGCATGTTTCTGCCCGGCGGGCGCGCCCCGGTCGCCGGCGACCGCATGCGCAATCCGGCCCTGGCGGCGACGCTGCGCCGGATCGCCCGGGAGGGCCGATCCGCCTTCTACGAGGGCGAGGTGGCCCAGGAACTGACTTCCGTGCTCGCCGCCAAGGGCGGCCTCCACGCCCTGGACGACTTCGCCGCGCAGGCGTCGGACTATTGCGAGCCGATCGGAGCCGCCTACCGGGGCCATGAGCTCTTGGAATGCCCGCCCAACGGACAGGGCCTTGCGGCGCTCCTGATCGCGCGCATCCTGGAGGGCTTCGATCTCGCCAGCCCGGCTCTGAGCGAAGCCGACCGCATCCATCTGCTGGCCGAGGCCACCAAGGCCGCCTATCGACAGCGCGACAGGCTGGTGGCCGATCCGGCCTTCCATGCGCTGGACGTCGGCGAGATTCTCTCCGATCGATCCGTGGCGCGCCTTCGCGCGCCCATCACCCTGGAGAAGGCGCTCGACGCCGGCGCCTTCGACGGCCCGGCTCATCGCGACACCGTCTATGTGACGGTGGTCGATCGCGATCGGAACGCCGTATCGTTCATCAACTCGCTGTTCTTCGCCTTCGGCAGCGGCGTCTACGCGCCGCGCTCCGGAGTGCTGCTGCAGAATCGGGGCGCGGGATTCAGCCTCGACCCCAAACACCCCAACGCCGTCGCTCCGCGCAAGCGGCCGATGCACACGATCATCCCCGGGATGCTGATGCGCGACGGCGAGGCCGTCATGTCCTACGGCGTCATGGGCGGCCAGTACCAGGCCGCCGGCCACGCCCACATCCTCTCGCGCATCGTCGATTTCGGGGAGGATCCGCAGGAGGCGTCGGACCAGCCCCGCTCCTTCAGCTTCGACGGGGTGCTGTCCCTGGAGCCGACCATCGCGGAGGACGTTCGGGCCGATCTCGCCGGGCGGGGCCACGCGACCGCATGGGCCGACGAGCCGCTGGGCGGGTGCCAGGCCATTGAGATCGACCACCGCAGGGGCGTGCTTCTCGGCGGCACGGACCACCGCAAGGACGGCGTCGCGCTGGGTTACTGAGGCCCGGCTGCAAGCCAAGGAGAAGCGCCAGCGTGACCGAACCCCTGCTGTCCGTCGAAGGCCTCACGCTCGCCTTGCCGCAGGACGCGGATCGCCTCCATGCGGTCGAGGACGTGTCCTTTTCAGTCGGGCGAGGCGAGATCCTCTGCCTCGTCGGCGAGTCGGGATCGGGCAAGTCGGTCTGCGCCCAGGCCCTGATGGGCCTCCTGCCGGCGGCGATCCGCCCCGTGGGCGGCGCCATGCGCTGCGCGGGGCGCGATCTCCTGGCGCTCGATGCGGAGGCGTGGCGCTCCGTCCGCGGACGGGAGATCGCCATGATCTTCCAGGAGCCCATGACGGCGCTGAACCCGGTGATGCGCATCGGCGACCAGATCGCCGAGGCCTTCGAGGCGCACGGGCTGCATGCGCCGGCGGAACGGCGGGCGCGCGCGCTCGACCTCGCGAGCGAGGTGGGCCTGCCCGACCCGGCCCGCATCCTGCGCGCCTACCCGCACGAGATCTCCGGCGGGCAGAGGCAGCGCGCGATGATCGCCATGGCCCTGGCGCTGGAGCCGGCCCTGCTCGTCGCCGACGAGCCGACCACGGCGCTCGACGTCACCACGCAGGCGCAGATCCTCAAGCTCATCCGCGAGTTGCAGCGTCGCCGGCGCATGGGCGTGGTGTTCATCACGCATGATTTCGGCGTGGTGCGGGAAATCGCCGACGCGGTCGTGGTGCTGGAGAAGGGGAGGGTGGTGGAGAGCGGTTCGGCCGCCCAGGTCCTGACGCAGCCGCGCCACCCATATACGCGCGGGCTCCTCGACGCCATCCCGTCCCTCGATCCTGCGGCGCACGCCCCCGCCGAGGCGCAACTCGTCTGCGAGGTCGCTGGCCTGACCAAGACCTACGCCAGCCGCTCGGGCCTTCTCGGCGACGTGCGGGTCGTCCATGCGGCCAAGGATGTGAGCTTCGTCATCCACCGCGGCGAGACGCTCGGCCTGGTGGGCGAATCGGGGTCCGGCAAGTCCACGGTCGCCCGGCTGGTGGTGCGCGTGCTGGACCCGGACTCAGGCCGGATCAGCGTCGGCGGAGCCGACCTGTCGGTCGTCAGCGGACCGCGCCTGCGGCAGGCGCGGCGACGCGTGCAAATGGTGTTCCAGGATCCGTTCGCGTCGCTGAACCCCAGGCGCAGGATCGGGATGAGCATCGCCGATGGTCCGATCGCGGGCGGAACGCCGAAATCCGTGGCGCTGGAGGAAGCGCGCGCGCTGCTGGCGCTGGTGGGCCTCGACCCGCGCGCCGCGGACCGGTTCCCGCACGAGTTCTCCGGCGGCCAGCGCCAGCGCATCGGCATCGCAAGGGCGCTGGCGCTGCGGCCGGACCTGATCGTGGCCGACGAGCCCGTCTCGGCGCTGGACGTCTCGGTGCAGAAGCAGGTCCTGGATCTGCTGCAGGACCTGAAGACGAGGCTCCGGCTGTCCATGCTCTTCATCACGCATGATCTTCATGTCGCCGCCCAGATCTGCGACCGCATCGCCGTGATGCGCCGGGGCGAGATCATCGAGATGCGGCCCGCGCGCGACCTCTTCGCCTCGCCGGAGCACCCCTACACGCGCGAGCTCCTCGCCGCCGCCCCGCGCCTGCCCGAGCGCCTGCGCCGAGTCCCCGACTGATCTGCGTCAATGCCTGACGGGGACGCCGCCGCTACGTGATTCCGAACGTGGCCGGGGTCCCAGCGGTGTCGCTTCTTGCATTCGTCTCGGCGGTCGCCGCGCTGCTCGTCGCGCCCGGACCCACTAACGCCTTGATGACGGTCGCCGGAGCGCAGGGCGGATTGGGCCGGGCGGCGAGGCTGATTCCGGCTGAACTGGCGGGCTACTGCACGGCGGTCTTGCCCCTGGTCTGCCTAGGCGGAAGCGTGGTCGAGCAATGGCCGGCCCTGGCTTCCGCCTTGAAGATCGTCGCGGCGGCCTGGGTGATGCGCGTCGCCCTCAGGCTCTGGCGTCGTCGGCTGGCCCGCGACCCTGTCGTGGTGTCGCGCCGCATGATTTACGTGACGACCCTGCTCAACCCGAAAGCGCTCGTCTTCGGCCTCGCCTTGCTCCCGTCCCCTGGCGACCCGTCTTTCGTCCTGAAGCTGGAGCTCTTCTGCCTCATGGTGGTGGGCGCGGGGCTCGCCTGGGGCGCGGCGGGGACGCTGACCCGACGCGGCGAGGGCGGCGGCGCCGGACTGACGACGATCCAGCGAGTCGCGTCCGTCTGGCTGGCCCTCGTGTCGGCGACGCTGATCGCCGCGGCGATCAGGGCGTAGCGCACGCCGCGGCCATTCGTCCCGCCCGCTCACAACATCGTGGAGCGGTCGCGCCCTCGCTTGCGGCGTTAAACGCGTTCAGCGAGATTGCGTTGAACGAACGCCTGAACGGCGCGGCGAGGGAGGAACTCCGATGGTGCGGCTCACCGTGAATGGGAGCGTCAGAGAGGTCGATGCGGAGCCGGACACCCCCCTCCTGTGGGTGATCCGCGAGCAGATCGGCCTGACCGGGAAGAAATATGGGTGCGGCGTGGCGGCCTGCGGGGCCTGCACGGTCCACATCGACGGCGTGGCGGTGCGCTCCTGCAGCCTCCCGGTCGGCGAGGTGAAGGCCGACCAGAAGGTCGTCACCATCGAGGGGCTGTCGCCGGACGCGTCGCATCCCTTGCAAAAGGCGTGGCTGGACCAGGACGTGCCGCAATGCGGCTACTGCCAGTCCGGCCAGATCATGGCCGCCGCGGCGCTCTTGGCCGCGACTCCCAAGCCCACCGACGAGCAGATCGCCGCGGAGATGACCAACATCTGCCGCTGCGGCACCTACAACCGCATCCGCGCCGCGATCAAGCAGGCCGCGGGCGTCGCAGGCTGACGGGGACACGCCATGACCGCTCACGCACGTCCCTCCCGCCGAACCTTCCTGGCCGGCTCCGCGGCTGCGGCCTCCGGGCTGACGCTCGGTTTCCACATTCCCTTTGCGGGCGACGCTCTCGCGCAGGCGCAGGCGCCCGAGATCAACGCCTGGGTGGTGGTGAAGCCGGACGACTCCGTCGTGGTCCGCATCGCCCGCGTCGAGATGGGGCAGGGGACCCTGACCGGCCTCGCCCAGCTCGTGGCCGAGGAGTTGGAGGCCGACTGGTCCAAGGTGACCACCGAATACCCGACCCCGGGGCAGAACCTCGCCCGCAACCGCGTCTGGGGGAACTTCCAGACGGCCGGCAGCCGCGGCATCCGCGACTCGCAGGACTATGTGCGCAAGGGCGGCGCGGCCGCCCGCATGATGCTGGTTCAGGCGGCCGCCAACGCCTGGAACGCGCCCGTCTCCGAATGCGTGGCGCAGAAGGGCGTGGTGCTTCACAAGGCTTCCGGCCGAAGCCTGAGCTACGGCAAGCTCGCCGAGGCCGCCGCCAAGCTCGAGCCGCCCAAGGATCCCCCGCTCAAGGACCCGAAGGACTGGACCATCGCCGGCAAGCCGCTGAAGCGGCTGGACACGGCCGACAAGCTCAACGGCAAGCAGGTCTACAGCATCGACGTGAACCGTCCCGGCATGCTGAACGCCGCGATCCGCGACTGCCCGATCTTCGGCGGCAAGCTGAAGAGCTTCGACGCCGCCAAGGTCATGGGCATGAAGGGCGTCCGCAAGGTGGTCGCGGTGGGCGACACCGGCGTGGCGGTCGTGGCCGACACCTGGTGGCGGGCGAAGTCGGCCCTGGAGGCGCTGCCGATCGTGTGGGACGAGGGCCCGAACGCCAGGCTCTCCTCCGCCGACATCAAGGCGATGCTCAAGGAGGGCCTCACGGCCGAGCAGGCCTTCGTGGGCAACCAGGCGGGCGACGCGAAGGCCGCCATCGCCGGGGCCGCAAAGGTGGTGGAGGCGACCTACAGCTTCCCGCACCAGCACCACGCCACCATGGAGCCGATGAACGCCACGGCGCTGTGGACGCCGGAGCGGTGCGAGGTCTGGACCGCGACCCAGAACGCGGAGGCCGCGCTGGCCACCGCCGCGGCGGCGTCGGGCCTGCCCATCGGCCAGTGCGACGTGCACCGCCTCAATCTCGGCGGCGGCTTCGGACGTCGGTCCTCCAGCCACGACTTCGTGCGCCAGGCGGTGCTGATCGCCAAGGAGCTTCCCGGCTCGCCGGTGAAGCTCATCTGGTCGCGCGAGGAGGACATGCTCCACGGGCGCTATCACCCCACGACGATGTGCAGGATGACGGGCGCCCTCGACGCCTCCGAGGCGCTGGTGGGCCTGCACATGCGCATTTCGGGGCAGTCGATCCTGGCGGGCCTCAACCCGCAGGGGCTGCAGAACGGCAAGGACCCGGCGACCTTCCAGGGCCTCAATGCGAGCGGGACGGAGGGCGTCCTCGGCTACGCGATTCCGAACCTCCTGATCGACCACGCCATGCGCAACCCGCCGGTGCCGCCCGGCTTCTGGCGCGGCGTGAACAACAACCAGAACGCGCTCTATCTGGAGTGCTTCATGGACGAGCTCGCGCTGGCGGCCGGAAAGGATCCGCTGGAGTTCCGCCGCGCGCTGCTGGCCAAGAGCCCGAAGCACCTCGCGGTGCTGAACGCGGTCGCCGAGAAGGGCGACTGGGGCAAGCCCGCCCCGGAAGGCGTGCATCGCGGCCTGTCGCAGCACATGGGCTATGGCAGCTACGTGGCGGCCTGCGCCGAGGTGAAGGTGGACAAGGACGGGACCGTGAAGGTGCTGCGCATCGTGGCGGCGACCGATTGCGGCCACGCCGTCAACCCGCAGCAGATCGCGGCGCAGATCGAGGGCTCCTTCGCCTTCGGCCTCAGCGCCGCCCTGCACGGGGAGATCACCATCAAGGACGGCCGGGTCGAGCAGGAGAACTTCGACACCTATCCGGTGATCCGGATGGACGAGATGCCCAAGGTGGAGTCGGTGATCGCGCCCTCCGGCGGGTTCTGGGGCGGCGTCGGCGAGCCGACGATCTTCGTGGCGGCCCCCGCGGTCCTCAACGCGATCGCGGCGGCGACCGGCAAGCGGCTGCGCGACATGCCGATCAAGCCCGAGGAGCTGCGGCGGGTATGACGCCGTGGGCCGGATGGGCGGCGCTGGCGCTGGTCGCCTGGAGCCAGCAGGGGGCCCTGGCCGGGCCTCCCCCGCCGGCGGGAGCGGCGGCGTGCTCGGGATGCCACGGCGCGACTCCGGGCGCATCGGCGGGTCCCGTGCTCCAGGGCCGGTCGGCCGACGAGATCGTGGCCGCCATGCGGGACTACCGCGAGGGACGGGTTCCGGCGACCGTGATGGACCGCATCGCGCGAGGCTTCAGCGACGAGGAGACCCGCGCCGTGGCGGCCTGGATCGCCGAGAAGCCGTGACGCCCGCATGACCGCGCCCCTCCACCGCAGGACCGTGATGGCGGGTCTGGCCGCGAGCCTGGCGACGGCCACGGCCCGGCCCGCCTTGGCGCAGGGCCGGGCGCGAATGGTCGTGGTCGGCGGCGGCTTCGGCGGGGCGACGGCCGCGAGGGAGCTCGCCCGGGCCGGCTTCGACGTGACCCTGCTGGATCCGGACCCGACCTACTGGGCCTGCCCGATGAGCAACGCGGTCGTGGCGGGCCTGCGCCCGATGGAGGCCCAGCGCTTCGACCGCGCCGGCGTGGCCGGGGAGGGCGTGACCATGGTCGCGCAGGCGGCCAAGGCTGTGGACGCCGCGGCCAGGAGGGCCGTCCTGCAGGACGGGACGCGTCTCGCCTATGACCGGCTGGTGCTGGCGCCTGGCGTCGACATGCGCTTCAACGCCGTCAGGGGCTATGACGAGGCCGCGGCGGAGCTGGCGCCGCACGCCTGGAAGGCGGGGCCGCAGACGCTGCTCCTGCGCCAGCAGCTCGAAGCCATGCCGGACGGCGGCGTGGTGGCCATCTCCGCGCCGGCCAATCCCTATCGCTGCCCGCCCGGCCCCTATGAGCGGGCCAGCCTCGTCGCGCATTACCTCAAGACACGAAAGCCTCGCTCCAAGTTGCTGATATTGGACGCAAAAGATGCGTTCTCGAAACAGAAGCTGTTCCAGAACGCCTGGGCGGAGCTCTATCCCGGCCTGATCGAGTGGGTGGGCCTCTCGGGCGGCGGCGCGGTCACCGAGGTCGTCGCGGCGGAGCGCATGCTGGTCACCGATTTCGGCCGCCATAAGGTCGACGTCGCCAACGTCATCCCGCCCCAGCAGGCGGCCCGCATCGCCCGCGAAGCCGGCGCGGCGGACCGGACCGGCTGGTGCCCGGTCGACCCCGTCACCTTCGAATCGCGGCTGCTCCCCCACGTCCATGTGATCGGAGACGCCGCCGTGATGGGCGGCATGCCGAAATCGGCCTTTTCGGCCAACGCGCAGGCGAAGGTCTGCGCCGCCGCCATCGCGACCCTCATGGAGGGTGGCGAGCCTTCCCCGCCCAAGCTGATCAACACCTGCTACAGCCTCGCAGCGCCGGACTACGGCGTCTCGGTCGCCGGCGTCTATCGTCCCCAGAACGGCGTGCTCGCCGATGTGGAGGGCGCGGGCGGGACGAGCCCCGTCGACGCGCCCCGCTCGCAGCGGGCGCAGGAGGCGCTCTACGCGGAGGCGTGGTTCCGCACCATCACGGCCGAGGTCTTCGGGTGAGGGCCACGTTCGCAGCGCTATGCGTGGGGGCGGCGCTCGGCGCGCCCGCAACGGCCTCGGACCGCATCGACGCGCCGCTGGACGGCCTCTCCGGCGACCCCGCCCGCGGCAAGGCCATCGTGCTGAACCGGCGGAAGGGGCTCTGCCTGCTCTGCCATTCCGGCCCTTTCCCGGAGCAGCCGTCGCAGGGCGACCTGGCGCCGGACCTCAGCGGGGTCGGCGCGAGGCTCGACCCTGCCCAGCTGCGCCTACGCATCGTCGACAGCCGCCGCCTCGACCCGGCCAGCATCATGCCGGCCTATCGCCGGACGGAGGGGCTCGCCCGGGTCGCGGCGCCTTACCGGGGCAAGCCGATCCTGGCCGCGCAGGAGGTCGAGGACGTGGTCGCCTTTCTGTCGACGCTGCGCTGAGGAGCCACCATGGCCGACATGCCCCGCTCGTCGACCCTGACCCGCCGCGGCGTCCTCGCCGGCGCCTGCGGCCTCGCGGCCTGCGCGTGGGCGCGGCCGACGCGGGCGACGCCCGCCGCCATGCAGGAGGCCATCCGGGCCTTCACCGGCGGCGCCCCGACCGTGTCCGGCGGCCTTGTGCTGGAGATCCCGCCGCTGGTGGAGAACGGCAACGCCGTGCCGCTGACCGTCCGGGCCGAAAGCGCGATGGCGGACGACGACATGGTGAAGGCGATCGCGGTGTTCAACGAGCGCAATCCGCAGCCCCATGTCGCGGTGTTCCGGTTCTCCGGCCTGTCCGGCCGGGCGGCGGCGTCGACCCGCATCAGGCTGGGCGACTCGCAGATCATCGCCGCGGTGGCCGCCATGGCGGACGGCTCGTTCCGCATGGCGAGCGCCGAGCTGGTCGTGACCCTCCCGGCCTGCGTGGAGAACTGAGATGGCGCGCGCGCTCGTCAGCGTCCCGGCCCGGGCCAAGCGGGGCGAGGTCGTCGAGATCAAGGCCCTGATCTCCCATCCGATGGAGACGGGCTACCGAACCGGGCCGGACGGAACGCTCGTGCCGCGCGACATCATCCACCGCTTCCTGTGCACCTTCGAGGGCGAGGAGGTGTTCAGCGCCGACCTGGCGCCCGCGATCTCGGCCAACCCCTTCCTCAGCTTCACCCTGCGGGCGGAGCGCAGCGGCGTCCTGACCTTCCGGTGGTTCGACGACAAGGGCGGCGGGCAGGTCGAGACGGCCTCCCTGGTCGTGGACGGCTGATGGCGAACGCCGAAAGGGGCGCGTTTCTCGCCGCCGCCGGACTGCTCGCGGTTGTCTGCGCCACGCTTCCGTCCGCGGCCCAGCAGGCGGCCGAGCCGGGACGACGCTCGGGCTTCGGCTTCATGAGCCCGCAGACCCAGGCCATGCAGCGCGACGACGCCGCCAATCCGGGCATGCTCTGGGCGCTGGAGGGCGACGCGTTGTGGCGCGCGCCGGCGGGCGAGGCCGGGCGGTCCTGCGCCGCGTGCCACGGCGAGCCTGCGTCCATGACGGGCGTCTCGGCGCGCCACCCCGCCTGGAGCGAGGCGGCCGGCAGGCCGGTGGACCTGCAGACGCGGATCAATCTATGCCGCGTCGATCGCCAGAACGCGCCGGCCTTCGCGCTGGAGTCGCGCGAGCTGCTCGCGCTGGCGACGCTGATCGGGCGTCAGTCCCGCGGGCTTCCCGTTTCCCCGCCGGAGGATGCGAGGCTCACCCCCGTCCGTCAGGCGGGCGCGGACCTCTACGCGCGCCGACAGGGCCAGCTCGACCTGTCATGCGCCGATTGCCATGACGCGCATGTGGGAGGGCGGCTCGGAGGCAGCGTCATCCCTCCCGCGACGCCCACCGGCTATCCGCTGTACCGGCTCGAATGGCAGGACCTCGGCTCGCTGCAGCGGCGCCTGCGCAACTGCCTGACCGGGATGCGGGCCGAGCCCTATCCGTTCGGCGCGCCCGAATACGTCGCGCTCGAAGCCTTTCTGGCCGAACGGGCCCGAGGCCTCCCGGTGGAGACGCCGGCCGTGCGGCCCTGAGGCTCAGCCTCAGCCCAGCACGAAGTCGTAGATCAGCTTCATGTTGAGCGCGATGATCACGAAGGCGATCAACGCCGCGCTCAAGGTCAGCCAGAGCGGAGCGACGAGGGCGCCGAGCTTGCGGCGCGAGGCCGTGAACGTCACCAGCGGGACCACCGCGAAGGGAAGCTGCAGGCCGAGCACGACCTGCGACAGGATCAGCAGCTTGCTGGTCCCGGCCTCCCCGTACCAGATCGTCACCACTGCGGCCGGCACGATCGCGATGGCGCGCGTGACCAGGCGGCGCAGCCACTGGGGCAGTCGGATGGACAGGAAGCCCTCCATCACGATCTGCCCCGCCAGCGTCGCCGTGACCGTGGAGTTCAGGCCGCAGCCGATGAGCGCGATGGCGAAGAGGCTGGGCGCGAGGGCGTTTCCGAGCAGGGGGCTGAGCAGGGCATGGGCCTCGCCCAGCTCGGCGACCTCATGCCGGCCCGTGGCGTGGAACGCCGCGGCGGCCAGGATCAGGATGGAGGCGTTGATGGTGAGCGCGAACATCAGCGCCAGCGTCGAATCGATGGTGGCGAACAGCAGCGCCTCGCGCTTCTCCGGCAGGCTGGCCCCATAGGCCCGGGTCTGCACGATCCCGGAGTGCAGATACAGGTTATGCGGCATCACGGTCGCGCCGATGATGCCGAGCGCCAGATAGAGCATGTCCGGGTTGGTGACGAGATCGGTCGTGGGAGCGAAGCCGCGCACCACCGCGCCCCAATCGGGATGAGCCATCACGATCTGCAGGCCGAAACAGGCCGCGATGATCGCCAGCACCGCGATGATGAAGGCTTCGACCACGCGAAAGCCGACGCGCTGCAGATAAAGGATCAGGAAGACGTCGAGCGAGGTGAGGAGAACGCCGAGCTCCAGCGGGATCCCGAACAGCAGGTTGAGCCCGATGGCCGTGCCGATGACTTCGGCGAGGTCGGTCGCCACGATGGCCAGTTCGGCCAGAAGCCAGAGCGCCCAGGCGACGGGGCGCGGATAGGCGTCCCGGCAGGCCTGCGCGAGGTCGCGGCCCGCTCCGATGGCCAGGCGCGCGGCGAGCGCCTGCAGCACGATGGCCATGACGTTGGAGAGCAGCGCCACGAAGAGGAGCGCGTAGCCGAAGCGCGAACCGCCGGCCAGCGACGTGGCCCAGTTGCCCGGATCCATGTAGCCGACGGCCACCAGATAGCCCGGTCCCATGAAGGCGAAGAGCCTGCGCCAGTAGGAGCCGCCCGCCTGCACCGACACGCTGGCGTGGACGTCCGACAGCGACGCCTCGCCCCGGCCCAGTCGCCAGTCGCCCTCCGTCTCCAGGCCCGGGACGCGTTGATCCATCGTGTGCTTCCTCGCTCCCTATGCGGCAACGTGAGAAGGATGGTTTAGTTGCAAATGATTTGCAAGTGCATGAACCGACGCGGGTCCGCCCCGCCTCCCGCTGCGATCTCAGGCCGGGCTGCAACCCGAGGTGGGGCTTCAGCGCCACATTTGTTGCGGCCCAGCCACAGTCACAATGCATTCGGATGACTCCATCGGCTCGCTGCAGATGCGCCAAGAAGCCGCCATAAACCGAGCGAGAATGCATGGACCTGCAATGGACTGATAATCCATCGTTTTTTGCAGCTTGGAGGCTGTTAACCGGCTCCGTTAAGTTCGGGACGGTTAATTTCAGGAAGTTGCTTGGTTGCTCATACGCGTGGCACACAACCGGTGTTTCACCGGCCAAAAGGGCAGGCGGGTCTGAACATGGACGAGCGGGTCGTCGACAAGTCCAAACTGCCGAGCCGGCACGTGACCGAGGGGCCCGAACGCGCGCCCCATCGCTCCTACTACTACGCCATGGGTCTGACCCGGAACCAGATCCACCAGCCCTTCGTCGGGGTCGCCTCGTGCTGGAACGAGGCCGCCCCCTGCAACATCTCGCTGATGCGTCAGGCGCAGGCGGTGAAGAAGGGCGTCGCGGCCGCGGGCGGCACGCCGCGCGAGTTCTGCACCATCACGGTGACGGACGGCATCGCCATGGGCCACCAGGGCATGAAGTCCTCGCTGGTGTCGCGCGACGTGATCGCCGATTCCGTCGAGCTCACCATGCGCGGCCACTGCTACGACGCCCTGGTCGGGCTGGCCGGCTGCGACAAGTCGCTGCCCGGCATGATGATGGCGATGGTGCGCCTGAACGTGCCCTCCATCTTCATCTATGGCGGCTCCATCCTGCCCGGCACCTTCAAGGGCCAGCCCGTCACCGTGCAGGACGTGTTCGAGGCGGTCGGCAAGCATTCCGTCGGCGCGATGTCCGACGAGGACCTCGAGGAGCTCGAGGAGCACGCCTGCCCGTCGGCGGGCGCCTGCGGGGCGCAGTTCACCGCCAACACGATGGCGACCGTGTCGGAGGCGATCGGCCTGGCCTTGCCCTATTCGGCGGGCGCGCCCGCGCCCTACGAGATCCGCGACAGCTTCTGCATGACGGCCGGCGAGATGGTCATGGAGCTGATCGCCAAGCAGATCCGCCCGCGCGACATCGTCACCCGCAAGGCGCTGGAGAACGCCGCCACCGTGGTCGCGGCGTCCGGCGGCTCCACCAACGGCGCGCTGCACCTGCCCGCGATCGCGCATGAGTGCGGCATCGACTTCGACCTGTTCGACGTGGCCGAGATCTTCAAGCGCACGCCCTACATCGCCGATCTGAAGCCCGGCGGCCGTTACGTCGCCAAGGACATGTTCGAGGTCGGCGGCATCCCGCTGATGATGAAGACGCTGCTCGACCACGGCTTCCTGCATGGCGACTGCATGACCGTCACCGGGCGGACCATCGCCGAGAACATGGCCTCGGTGAAATGGAACCCGGACCAGGACGTCGTCTTCCCCGCCGACAGGCCCATCACCGCGACCGGCGGCGTGGTCGGCCTGCGCGGCAACCTCGCCCCGGAGGGCGCGATCGTGAAGGTCGCCGGGATGCCGCCCGAGAGGCAGGTCTTCTCCGGCCCGGCGCGCTGCTTCGACACCGAAGAAGAGTGCTTCGCGGCGGTGAAGAACCGCGACTACCGGGAAGGCGACGTGCTGGTCATCCGCTACGAGGGTCCGCGCGGCGGGCCGGGCATGCGCGAGATGCTGGCCACGACGGCCGCGCTCTACGGCCAGGGGATGGGCGACAAGGTCGCCCTGATCACCGACGGCCGGTTCTCGGGCGCCACCCGCGGGTTCTGCATCGGCCATGTCGGGCCGGAGGCGGCGGTCGGCGGCCCGATCGCACTGTTGCAGGACGGTGACATCATATCGATGAACGCCATCGAAGGCTCCCTCACGGTGGATTGTTCCGACGAGGAACTCGCCCGCCGCAAAAAGGACTGGAAGCCGCGCGAGACGGACTACGGCTCGGGCGCGCTGTGGAAATACGCCCAGACGGTGGGGTCCGCCAAGAATGGCGCGGTCACACATCCGGGCGGCAAGGGCGAAAAGCATAGCTATGCGGATCAGTAACTCCCTGCGGTCGGGCCTCGCGGCGGCGGGCTTCATGCTCGCCTGCGCGCCCGCCTGGGCCTTGGACGCGAAGGTCCAGGGACAGGTGACGGCCGCGATTCCGCTCGACGCGTTCAAGTCGACCCGGGACGCGCTCAAGTCCGGCGTGAAGGACTACAACGCCGGCGACAAGGCGGGCGCGGTGAAGGCGCTGGAATACGCCGCCCAGCAGGGCCACGCCCTGGCGCGCTGGAAGCTCGGCCGCATGTATGCGGACGGCGACGGCGTCCCGCAGAACGACCTCAAGGCCTTCGAATATTTCTCCCGCATCGCGGACGAGAACGCCGACGAGAGCCCCGAATCGGCCAACGCCCGGGTCGTGGCGACGGCCTTCGTGGCGCTCGGCTCCTATTATCTGGACGGCATCGCCAACACCTATGTGAAGCCCAACAGCGCCCGCGCCCGCGACATGTTCCAGTATGCGGCGATGTATTTCGGCGACCCCGACGCGCAGTACAACCTGGCCCGGATGAACATCGACGGGCAGGGCGGCGCCAAGGACCCGCGCCAGGCGATCCGGTGGCTGTCGCTGGCCGCCGACAAGGGCCACGTGCCCGCCCAGGCCCTGCTCGGCCATCTGCTGTTCGCCGGGGAGGCGGGAGCGCGCCAGAAGGCGCGCGGCCTGATGTGGCTGACCATCGCGCGCGACGCCGCCAACCCCGAGCATGACGCGTGGATCCTCGAACTCCACGACAAGGCTTTCGCCGAAGCCGCCGACACGGACCGGCAGGCCGCCATGGCGTATCTCGAGCAGCAGATCCGCCGACGGCCCTAAGAGCCTGAAGTTCCAGCAGAACAGGCCGCTGCGGCTGCGCCCTACAAAGCGAGGTCGGCGCGGATCGGCACGTGGTCCGAGGGCTTTTCCCAGGCGCGGACCTGCTTGTCGATGACGCAGGTCTGGAGCCGGTCCGCCGCCTGCGGCGAGAGCAGCAGGTGGTCGATCCGGATGCCGTGGTTCTTCTGCCAGGCGCCCGCCTGATAGTCCCAGAACGTGTATTGCCCGTCCCGGTCGTCGCAGGCCCGGAACGCGTCCGTGAAGCCGAGCGCCAGCAGTTCGCGGAACCGCTCCCGCGTGCGGGGCAGAAACAGCGCGTCCCCGGCCCAGGCCGCCGGATTGTGCACGTCCCGCGGGGTCGGGATGACGTTGTAGTCGCCGGCCAGCACGAGCGGCTCCTCCAGCGCCAGCAGGGACGCCGCATGCGCGGTCAGCCGGTCCATCCAGGCGAGCTTGTAGTCGTATTTTTCGGTCAGGGGCGGGTTGCCGTTGGGCAGGTAGATCGACGCGACCCGCACCGCGCCCGTGTCGGTCGGGATCTCGGCCTCGATGTAGCGCGACTGCGTATCCTCGTCGTCGCCCGGCAGGCCGCGCATGACCTCGAAGGGCCGCTTCGACAGGATCGCGACGCCGTTATAGGACTTCTGCCCGTGGGTCGCGACGTTGTAGCCCAGCGCCTCCACGTCCGCCGTCGGGAACGCCTCGTCGAGGCACTTGATCTCCTGCAGGCAGACGACGTCCGGCTCGGCCTGTTTGAGCCAGGCGAGCAGGTGCTCCAGCCGGGCCTTCACCGAATTGACGTTCCAGGAAGCGATGCGCATGAGGGACTCCGGCGGGCTGGCGGGAAACTAGGGCCCGGAGCCCGGGTCTGCAAAGGATTTCCGGGGGCTTCTCAACCGGCGCGGATGAGCCTGATCGCGGCGTCCCGCTCGAAGAGATAGAGCAGCGCCCGCAGCGCCTGGCCCCGGTCACCGGCGAGGTCCGGATCGGTGGCGAGCACGAGCTTGGCGTCGTCGCGCGCGGCCTGGAGCAGTTCGCCGTGCTTCTCCGGGACAGCCAGGCGGAACCCCGGCATGCCGGACTGCCGCGTGCCCAGCACGTCGCCTTCGCCGCGCAGCTTCAGGTCCTCCTCGGCGATCTCGAAGCCGTCCTCGGTGCGCCGCATGGTCTCCAGCCTCGCCTTGGCGACCTCGCCGAGCGGCGCCTTGTAGAGGAGGAGGCAGCTCGACTTGCCGCCGCCCCGCCCGACCCGGCCCCTGAGCTGGTGGAGCTGGGCGAGGCCGAAGCGCTCGGCGTGCTCGATGACGATGATGGTGGCCTCCGGCACGTCCACCCCCACCTCGATGACGGTGGTCGCCACCAGGATCGCCGTCTCGCCCGCCGCGAAGGCCGCCATGGCGGCGTCCTTGTCCTTGCCCTTCATCTGGCCGTGCACCAGGCCTACGCGCGCGCCGAAGATCCGGGTGAGCGTCTCGAAGCGCTCCTGCGCGGCGGCGACGTCGAGCTCCTCGTTCTCCTCGACCAGCGGACAGACCCAATAGGCCCGCGCGCCCGAGGCGATCGCCCGGCCCACCCCGGACACGACCTCGTCGAGCCGGTCCAGCGAGACGACCCGGGTGTCGATGGGCTGGCGTCCGGCCGGCTTCTCGCGCAGGACCGAGACGTCCATGTCGCCGAAATAGGACAGCACGAGCGTCCGCGGGATCGGGGTCGCGGTCATGACCAGCACGTCCGCGGCCTCGCCCTTGCGCGACAAGGCGAGCCGCTGGTGCACGCCGAAGCGATGCTGCTCGTCGACCACGGCCATGCCGAGGTCGGAGAAGGCGACGTCCTCCTGGAACAGCGCGTGGGTGCCGAACAGGATGTCGACCTCGCCCGACGCAAGGCCCTCCAGGACCGCGCGCCGGCCGGCGCCCTTGTCGCGCCCCGTCAGCAGCGCGGTTCGCAGGCCCGCCGCTTCGGCCAGCGGCCGCAGCTTGTCGTAGTGCTGGCGGGCCAGGATCTCGGTCGGCGCCATCAGGGCGGCCTGGCGGCCCGCTTCGACGACCGTCGCCATCGCGATCAGGGCCACGACGGTCTTGCCCGAGCCGACGTCGCCCTGCAGCAGCCGCAGCATGCGCTCGGGCGCGGCGAGATCCTTCCGGATGTCGGCGATGGCGGCGGTCTGGGCGCCGGTGAGCCCGAACGGGAGCGACCGAATGAGACGCTCGGCGATGCGCCCGTCGCCGGCCTGCGACCGTCCCGCCGCCTTCTTCATGTGCTGGCGCGCCAGGAGCAGCGCGAGTTGGCTGGCCAGGAGCTCGTCATAGGCGAGGCGGATCCGGGCCGGCGCGTCGGGAGCCAGCGCGGCCGCCGAGGACGGGTGATGCAGCGCGCGCAGCGCGTCGGCGAAGGACGGCGACTTGCGCGAGCGCAGCCAGGCCGCGTCCTGCCACTCCGGCAGGGTCGGGATGCGCTCCACCGCCGCCCCGGCCGCCTTGGCGACGCTGCGCGGGCCAAGCCCGGCCGTCAGTCCGTACACCGGTTCGAAAGGCGGCATGGTTTCGACGGCGGCGGCGTCGAGCACTCGGTCCGGGTGCACCATCTGCCGCCGGCCGTCCCACATCTCGATGCGGCCGGACACCCACCGCTTCTCGCCGAGCGGCAGAAGCGCCTCCATGCGGCGAGCCGAGGCGTTGAAGAAGACCAGCGCGATGTCTCCGCTGTCGTCGCTGACCACCACGCGGTAGGGCGCGTTGCGGCGGTTCGGGGGACCGGGCCGATGCTCGTCCACCCTGACCTCCAGGGTGACGATGGCGTCCAGCGGCGCGTCCGCGATGCGGGGGCGGGCGCTGCGGTCGATGACGCCGTGCGGCAGGTGGAACAACAGGTCGACGACGCGCGCGGGCCTGCCGGGCTCTCCCAGCAGCGTGTCGTAGAGCGGCGCCATCTTCGGCCCGACGCCGGGCAGCGTGGTGACGGGCGCGAAGAGCGGGTTCAGGAGGGCAGGGCGCATGGACGATTCGCAGCCGCAGGGACGCGCAGCATACACGCGCCCGCTGGCGCAGGCCCGGCGCTAGGCCTTGCTGTGATTCGATGGAAACGCAGCATGGCCTAGGTTTTTCGGGTGTCGCACGCTGAGTGCGAAAAGCCGGATTCCACCTTTTCGCAGCATGCTCTAGGCCTTGCCGGCGCGGGCGGCCTGGAACTCCTCGACCATGCGGTCGATCGCGGGACGGCTGGTCACGCCGGCCGGGTTCGCGCGCGTCGCGAAGGCGCCCGAGAACGGAATGTAGCGCTCATGCGCCACCGTCCAGAGCCGCCGCAACTCGGCGAGGGGATCGGGATGGTCGTCCACCCGCATGTCGAGGATGGGGTATTCCTCGGTCGTCCAGATCTTGAGCGCGGCGGATTGCTTGCCCCGCTTGTCGCCGCCGGCCGCCTCTCCGGCCTCCAGCGCCAGGATCAGCCGTTCCGCCAGCGGCCGGTCGACATGGGCCTGGTAGGCGGCGAGCGTGTCGCCGATCACGGCAGGGCCGGCCAGCATGTTGCCCGCCACCGAGACGTTCTCGGCGACCAGGTGCCCGCACCACTCCACGCATCCCGGGCCGGTCCAGGCGGCGTTCCGGCCGTCCCGATCGATGACGTGCAGCTGGCGCTGGTCCCGACCTTCGTCGTGACCGGTGAGCGCCGCCACGACATGCTCGGCATGGATGCCGTCGGCCAGCATGCGCAGGCCCTTGTAGCCGTAGAGGGGGTTGATGAGGGCCTGCGTGGCGAGGGCGCCGACGCCCCCGCCGCCGAAGGGGCAGAGCGCCCCCACGGCGAAGAAGCGGGTGGCGACCGCGACGGCGAAGTGTCCGGTTTGCGGATCCTTGGCGACGATGGACCAGGTCATGTCAGCTCCAGAGGGGGCGGGGGCGCTCAGCGCCCGATCGCGTAGGCCTGCATGAGGCGCGGCGTCGCGGCGGCCTTGAGCACGCCGTCGGCGCCCTTTTCGGCCGCCGTCAGGCGCCCCACGGTCCAGGGCTCGGCGACCTCCACGTCGTGGCCGCGCCGGCGCAGCTCGGCGATGGTCGCCTCGCCCACGCTGGATTCCACCATCAGGTGGCCGGGCCTCGACTCGCGCGGGTAGAAGGAGGACGGGAAGTGCCCCGTGTGGAACAGCGGCAGGTCGATCGCCTCCTGCAGGTTGAGGCCGTGATGGACCCGGCGCAGGAACAGCGACAGCTGCCACTGGTCCTGCTGGTCGCCGCCTGGCGTGCCGAAGACGAGGGTCGGCTCGCCATCCTTCAGCGCCAGCGACGGCGTCAGAGTGGTGCGCGGGCGCTTGCCGGGCGCGAGACTCGTCGGCAGGCCGGGCTCGAGCCAGAACATCTGCGCGCGCGAGTTCAGCGGGAAGCCGAGCTCCGGAATCACCGGCGACGACTGCAGCCAGCCGCCCGACGGCGTGGCCGAGATCATGTTGCCGTGCCGGTCGATGACGTCGATGTGGACGGTGTCGCCGCGCTTGGCGGTCTTGAGATGGGCCATGGTCGGCTCGCCGGCCCCGACGCCGGTGCCCTGGTGGCGGCGGCGCGAGAGGTTCTCCAGCGTATGGCGGACCTGCTCCTCGAAACCGGGCAGCACCGACGGGCGCAGCTCGCGCGACGCGGTCTCGCCGATGAGCTTGCGCCGCTCGGCCGCGTGCGCCTCCGAGAGGAGCTGCTCGATGGGGACGTCGCAGAAATCCGGGTCGCCGTAATAGGCCTCGCGGTCCGCATAGGCGAGCTTCATGGCCTCGACCACGAGGTGGATGTAGTCCGCCCCCGCGGGGTCGAGGCTGGCGATGTCGAACCCTTTCAGGATCGACAGCGACTGCAGCAGCGCCGGCCCCTGGCCCCAGGGGCGCTGCTTGCACACCGTCCAGCCATGATAGTCATAGGTCTGCGGCGCATCGAAGCTGGCCTGCCAGCCGGCGAGGTCCTGGCCGGTGAGGACGGCGCCGTTCTTCTGGCCGCTGGCGTCCATCACCTCGGTGGTGCGGCAGAAGCGGTCGATCGCCTCCGCCACGAAGCCCTTCATGAAGGCGTGGCGCGCCGCCTCGATCTGACCCACCCGGTCGCCGCCCGCCGCCTCGGCTTCGTCTAGGATGCGCTGGTAGGTGGCGGCCAGCACGGGATTGCGGAACAGCGAGCGGGGCTCGGGGACCTTGCCGCCCGGGGTCCAGGTCTCGGCGGAGCTCGGCCATTCCTTGGCGAAGAACTCGGCCTGCGCGGCGATGCCGTCGCAGACGCGCGGCAGGATCGGATGACCGTCGCGGGCGTAGCCGATCGCCGGACCCAGGATGTCGCGCAACGGCAGGGATCCGTGCTCGCGCAGCAGCAGCATCCAGCCGTCGAACGCGCCCGGGATGACGGTGGCCAGCAGGCCGGAGCCGGGGATGAGGTCGAGGCCGCGCGCCTTGTAGGCCTCGATGGTCGCGCCGGCGGGCGTGACGCCCTGGCTGCAGAGCACCTCCACCTTCCCGGTGCGCGCCGAATAGAACACCGCCGGCGCCTCGCCGGCCGGGCCGCACAGATGCGGCTCGACGATCTGCAGCACGAACCCGGCCGCCGCGCAGGCGTCGAAGGCGTTGCCCCCCTTCTCGAGGACGGCCATGCCGACGGCGGAGGCGATCCAATGCGTCGACGTGATGACCCCGAAGGTGCCCTGGATTTCGGGACGGGTGGTGAACATGGGCGTAAGCCTTCTTGTGCGCCGGGAGAGGGATGGGGGAGCCGTCGAACCTGGCGCAGGCGCTTCGACGGCCGGACCGAAGGTCAGGTCTCGCGGGGGTCGAGCGCGTCGCGCAGGCCGTCGCCCAGGAGATTGAAGCCGAGCACGGTCAGGAAGATGCCGACGCCGGGGAACATCGACATCCACCACTGCCCCTGCTGCAGGAAGTTCTTGCCCGTGTTGAGCATCGCGCCCCAGCTCGGCGCCGGCGGCTGCTGGCCCAGTCCGAGAAAGGACAGGCTCGCCTCGGCGATGATCGCCTGGGCGATGATCAGCGTCGCCTGCACCAGGATGGGGGCGAAGATGTTGGGGATGACGTAGCGCGCCAGGATCCACCGGTCGGGCAGGCCGATGGCGCGGGCTCCCTCGACATAGTCCTCCGTCTTCACCGCCAGCGTCTGCGCACGGGTGAGCCGGGTGAAGATCGGCGCCGCCGCAATGCCGATCGCGATCATGGCGTTGGTCAGGCTCGCGCCCAGCACGCTGCCCAGCGCGATCGCCAGGATCAGGAACGGGCAGGCCAGCATCGCCTCCGTGCAGCGCGAGATCACGGCGTCGATCCACCCGCCGAAATAGCCGGCGGCCAGGCCGAGCGGCCCGCCGATGGAGACCGCGATCGTGACCGAGACGATGCCCGCCAGCAGCGACGCCCGCGCGCCGTAGACGACCCGCGCCAGCACGTCGCGGCCGAGATCGTCGGTGCCGAACCAGTGCGCCCAGGACGGGGCCTTGCGCACCAGCGACCAGGAGGTCTTGATCGGGTCGTCCGCCAGCGCATAGGGACCCAGGAACGCGATCAGCGCGAAGGCGACGACCACGGTCCCGCCGATCAGCGCGGAGCGGTTGCGCAGGAGCTTGCCCCAGACCCGGCTTCGCGGCGCCGGGATGGCCTGGTCGGCCGTGTCGAGCGCGATGGTCATCAGCGCACCTTCAGCCTGGGATTGAGCACCACATAGAGCACGTCGGCCAGCAGGTTGAGGCCGATATAGCCGATCGCGGTGCACAGGACGACGCCCTGCACGACCGCGTAGTCGCGGTTGAACACGGCGTCGACGATGAGCTTGCCGAAACCCGGGATCGTGAAGATCTGCTCGGTCAGCACCGCGCCGGCCAGCAGCTCGCCGAACAGCAGCGTGCCGATGGTCACGACTGGGATCAGCGCGTTGCGCAGCGCGTGCTTGAGGATCACGCGCGGTTCGAGCAGGCCCTTGGCGCGGGCGGTGCGCACATAGTCCTGCCGCAGCACGCCCAGCATGGCGCTTCGCGTATGCCGCATCATGGAGGCGGCGAGCGCGTTGCCGAGCACGAAGGCCGGCATGATCATGGTCTTCAGGTTCTGGGACACGCTCTCGCTCAGCGGCGTGTAGCCGGACGCCGGCAGCCAGTTCAGCTGCACCGAGATCAGGAAGATCAGCAGGATGCCCAGGAAGAAGTTGGGGATGGACAGCCCCCACAGCGCCACGGCGGTGGCCCCGTAGTCCCAGGCCGTGCCCTTGCGCACGGCGGCCATCACGCCGGCCGGGATGCCGATCAGGATGGCGAAGCTCATCGCCATGGCGGCGAGCTGCAGGGTGACGGGCAGCTTGTCCTTGATCAGCGCCAGCACCGGCACGTTGGTGCGCAGCGAGACCCCGAGATTGCCCTGCAGGGCCTGGCCCGCCCAGGCGAGGTACTGGATCGGGAGAGGGTCGTTGAGATGGTATTTCTCGCGCAAGAGCTCGATCACCGCCGGATCGCGCTCCTCGCCCGCCAGCACCAGGATGGGATCGCCCGGCAGCAGCTTCTGCAACGTGAAGACGAAAATCGACACCAGGATGATGGTGGGGATCGCGATCAGGACGCGCCGGCCGATGAAGCTCAGCATGACAAGGCTCCGCTCGCGCCCTGCGGACGCCGCCGGCTCCGCCGGGCGACGATCTCCGGTCCCTTCCCCCGTCGGGGGAAGGGCTGCACGGAGCTAAGCTGGGCGAGGCTCAGGCTCACGACTTCTTCACGTTATCGAGGCGGATCATGCCGTCCGGGTGGGGCTGGAAGCCGGTCAGCGACTTCTTCAGGCCCCAGATCCAGCTCTCGTGATAGATCGTGATCACAGGCAGGTCCTTGGCCAGGATCGCCTGCGCGGCGTCGTAGCGCTTCTTGCGCTCGTTCTGGTCGGAGATGGTGCGCGCTTCGTCCAGCAGCTTGTCCACCTCGGGATTGCAGTACTTCCAGTCGTTCAGGTTGCCCTTGCAGGTCACGAAGGCGTGGATGTTGCCGTCTGGATCGGGCCGGCCCGACCAGCCATACTGGTTGGCTTCGAAGTTCCCCTTGGTGCCCTCGTTCAGCATGGTGGCGAACTCGGTCGCCCGCAGCTGGATGTCGAAGCCGGCCTCCGCCGCCATGGACTGGATCACCTGCATGACCGCCTGCGAGCGCGGGCTGTTGGACATGGTGACCTCGAACTTGACCGGCGTCTTCACGCCGGCCTCCTTCAGGAGCGCCTTGGCCTTCTCCACGTCCCGCTGCGGGATCGGGATCTGGGCGTTGTAGTAGAAGTTCTTGGGCGAGAAGTACTGGTTGCCGGGGCTGAACTGGCCCTCGAACACGACCTGGTTGATGGCGTCGCGATCCAGCGAGAGCTCCAGGGCCTGGCGCACCCGCTTGTCCTGGCCGATCGGCGTCTTGGCGCGGTCGGAATTGGCCAGGTTGACGTTGATCGCCTGGTAGCCGAGGCCCACGGCCGACGCCGTGGTCAGGCTGGCGTCGCCCTTGGCGGTCTTCACGTCGGTCGGCTCGAGGCGCTCGATGATGTCGAGATCGCCCGACCGCAGATTGGCGAGCCGGACCGTCGAATCGGGGATCGGCAGATAGGTGATCTTGTCGAAGGAGAAAGCCTGCTTGTTCCAGTAGTCCTGGAACTTCTCCAGCACGATGCGGTCGTTCTGCACGCGCTCGACGAACTTGTAGGGCCCGGAGCAGACCGGCTTGGCGCCCAGATTGGCGCCGGCCTCCTTGGCGGCCTTCGGCGACACCATCATGCCGGCGCGGTCGGAGAGCTGCGCCAGCACGGTCACGTCAGGCTGGCTCATGACCAGCCGGACGGTCATCGGATCGACGACCTCGACCTTCTCCACCGAGGCGATCTCGCTCTTGCGGCGGGATTCCGGCAGCGTCTTGGCGCGCTCGATGTTGAACTTGACGGCCTCGGCGTCGAAGGGCTCGCCGTCGTGGAACTTGACGCCGCTGCGCAGCTTGAACGTCAGCGACTTGTTGTCCGGCGCCCACTCCCACGACGTGGCCAGCCGCGGCGTGAATTTCAGGTCGGGCGAGACGTCGACGAGCTTGTCGCAGAGCGCCGTGAAGACGATGCGGCCGACGAAGGTTCGGGCCTGGTGGGGGTCCATGACGTCGGCGTCCTCGGCGAGGCCGACCCGCAGGGACTGCGCGAAGGCCCCGCCGGCGAAACCGGCGGTCGCGACGGTGAGCGCGGTCGCGCAGGCCAGGTGGCGCAGCGTTCGATATGTCGTCGTCGTCATGGCGTCAGTTCTCCCCTGGGCGTCGTTGTCTCGATCGGCGCATCCGGCCGAGCGCCGATCTCCTGGCGCCGGCGGTGATCCTTGTAGAGCGCCAGCCTGCGCGCCTTCGCGGGGCTGTCGGCTGGTCCGAGCGCCCGGCCGGCCGTCTCCGGCGGGAGCGTCTCGTAGAAATGGCAGGCGGCGAGCCGTCCCTCCGATCCCCTCAGGAGCGGCTCCTCGACCCTGCAGCGCTCCTGCGCGAAGGGGCAGCGTGTGTGGAAGCGGCAGCCCGAGGGCGGGTTCGCCGGGCTGGGGATGTCTCCCTCCAGCAGGCGGCGCTCGGCCCGGACGCCCGGGATCGGCAGCGGGATCGCGCTGAGAAGCGCGCGCGTATAGGGGTGCAGCGGCTCCGCGTAGAGGGACGCCGTCGGGGCGACCTCGACGATCTTGCCGAGATACATGACGATGACCCGGTCGCTCATGTGCCGGATCACGGCGAGGTCATGGGCGATGATGATCAGCGTGAGGGCGAAGCGCTCCTTCAGGTCCTCCAGAAGGTTGATCACCTGCGCCTGGATCGAGACGTCCAGCGCCGAGACGGGCTCGTCGCCGATCACCAGCCGGGGCGAACTGGCGAGCGCGCGGGCGATCCCGATGCGCTGGCGCTGTCCGCCCGAGAACTCGTGCGGGTAGCGGTCGGCGTGGTCGGGGCGCAGGCCCACGGTCTGCAGCAGGTCGAGGGTCTTCTCGCGGCGAGCCTTGGCGGAGCCCTCGCCATGAAGCCACAGCGGCTCGCCGACGATGTCGGCCACCGTCATGCGCGGGTTGAGCGACGAGAACGGGTCCTGGAAGACCATCTGCATCTCGCCCCTGAGGCGGCGCAGGCCCGCGGCGTCGAGCCCGACGAGGTCCTGACCCTCGAACGAGACGGCGCCCGCCGTGGGCTCGATGAGCCGCATCAGCATGCGCCCCACGGTGGACTTGCCGCAGCCGGACTCGCCGACGATGGCCAGGGTCTCGCCTTTCTCGACCGAGAAGGACACGCCGTCTACGGCGCGGATGATGGTGGGCTTCTCGAACAGCCCGCCGCCGCTGCGGAAATGCTTTTTGAGGCCCTCGGCCTCCAGGATCGCGCTCACGCCGCCTCCGTGACGTGCAGTTCGAGCGGAGCGCGGATGCAGGCGGCCTCGTGGCCCGGCGCCACCTCGATCAGGGGCGGCGGCGCGGCCGTGCAGGCCGCGATGGCGAAGGGGCAGCGCGGCGCGAAGCGGCAGCCTTTCGGCATGCGGTCGGCGGGCGGCACGCTGCCCGGAATTGTGGCCAGGCGCTCCTCCCGGCCGGTCAGCGAGGGCAGGGAGCCCATCAGGCCGATCGTGTAGGGATGCTGCGGATCGGCGAAGATCTCGCGCACCGGCGCGCGTTCGACGATGCGGCCCGCATACATCACGGCGACGTCGTCGGCGACCTCGGCCACCACCCCGAGATCATGCGTGATCAGCAGCATGGCCGTGCCGGTCTCCTTCTGCAGGGCGCGCACGAGCGACAGGATCTGGGCCTGGATGGTGACGTCGAGCGCCGTCGTGGGCTCGTCGGCGATCAGCAGCCGCGGCCCGTTGGCGAGCGCCATGGCGATCATGATTCGCTGGCGCATGCCGCCGGAAAGCTGGTGCGGGAACTCGTCGAGCCGCTTCTCGGGGGCGGGGATGCGCACCTTCCGGAGCATGTCGAGGGCGGTTTCCCGCGCCTGCGCGGGCGTCGAGCGGCGGTGGCGCAGCACCACCTCGCTGATCTGGTCGCCGATCGTGAAGGCCGGGTTCAGCGACGTCATCGGCTCCTGGAAGATCATCGTCATCCGGTCGCCACGCAGGTCGGCCCGCTCCCGGGCCGGCAGGGACCGCAGGTCCCGGCCTTCGAACAGGATCTCGCCCGCGCTGATCTCGAGCGGAGGCGACGCCAGCAGGCCCATGATGGCGAGAGACGTGATGCTCTTGCCGCATCCCGATTCGCCGACCAGACACAGCGTCCGCCCCGCATCCAGCGAGAACGAGACATCCTCCACCAGCGTCGTCGCGTGCTCCCGGCCGCGGACCGAGATGGTCAGGCCTTCGACGGACAGGATGGGGGTCTGCTCAGCGGGCCGGGGGCGCCCGATGGGAAATGACATACGCATGCACTCGCTTGGGCGGGTTCGCCGCACTGGCATTTGTTGTGCCAGATCGTAGACCCCAGCGGCGAGGGATCAAGCTGAATTCGGCATGCGGCGAATTCGCCGATCGCCGCCCGCATGGATTGTGACAACGGCGCTTGCTAGGCTGGCTCCCACACAGAGGAGCCCGCCATGGGACTGAAAGCGCAGAAGAAGTTCGCAGCGCTGCACGAGGCCTACGAAAGCGCCCGCAGCGTGAGGGAGTACTCCGCCGTCGCGGCCCGCGCGGCCAGCCTGGAGGAAGCCGCCGCCGCGCTGCTCGCCGAAGACGGGTTGGGGCGGGCCGAAGCCCATCTGGCAGCGTTGTCGGAGGAGCGCAAGGCGCTCAAGCGCGTCCTCCGCTACGCCAAGAAGCACGGGGCCAAGATCACGCCCGAAAAGGCGGCCGCGCCGAAGCTGGTCAGCCGCAAGCGTCAGAAGACCGACGAAGCCGCGGCCTGAAGGTCAGGCCGTCACAGTCCCTTGCCCAGGCCCAGGGCGGCGGCCCAGGGAAGCGCGGTGAACATCAGCCCGATGATCGACCGCTTGAGCGACCGGAACTTCGAGCGCAGGATTCTCGAATTGGTGTAGCACTGCGTCAGCAGGTCCTCCAGGTACCCATCCTCGTCGAGCGCGCCGAACTGGCGCTGGTACTCCTGCAACGTGAGCCCCGCGACCGTCCCGAAGAAGAAGAGGGACGGCGTGGCCCGGAAGCGCGGAAACTGACCGCGCAGCAATTCGGCCAGCACGAATCCGAAGCCCGCGGCCGAAGCCGCAAGCGCGACGCCGTACGGCAACGTCCAATGGGACGGCGCTGGAATGGACGACGACAGGGCGCCCAGCATGGCGAGGCTGATGCCCAGCACCGCGGCGCTTCGCGTGTCATGCCGGGCGATCCAGTCGAGCATGCGCTGCAACGTCTTCTCGGCCCTCTCGATCTGTTCGCGCTTCATGATGCCCGGTCCGGATCCTGCGTGTTTCGACTGTATAGGGGACGTGACCGCGACGTTTCCGTCCGAGCCGGCTTGGCCCTCGCAGTGACGTACAGATGAGTCTCGTCTCTATACGATCACTTGCTGGATCTTTGAACCCATGTTGCTGAAACTGTTCTGGATTGTTCCAGAAGAGTCGGAACATGGGCTGGAGCCCCGCGTTTTCTCCCCTCGCAGGAGATCACGACATGACGCGTTCGAGATTCTGCGCCGCAAGCCTGGCTTTGGCTTTCGGCGCGCTCACCGCCATTCCCCTGGCCCATGCGGCCGCGGGCGATTCGTCGGGGGGCGGCAGCGCCGCAGGCGGCGGGGGCGCGGGCTCAGGAGCCGGAGCGGGAGGTCAGGGCGGCGGCGGAGGGGCCGTCGCGGGTCCCGGCGCGAACGGCCCGGCGGGCGGCGCCGGCGGCGCCGGCGGCGGATCCGCCGCATCGGGAGCGGGCGTGAACTCCGGCGCGGGAACGGATCGCACCGGCGAGACCGGCACGGTCGGGACGTCTCCCAATGGCGGCGACATCAAGCAGCAGGGGAACCGGAGGCTCTCTCCGACGCCCGGCAAGACCCAGTGACGGCGTCGCCGCCCGGCGCGTGAGAGAGCGACCGGCGCCCGGAACCGTTTCGGGCGCCGTCTCGCGCCGGTCAGTCGGCCGCGGGCGCCGGGGCGGAACGGCCGCGCAGCGGCCTTTCCTCCATCGCCACGAGGAAGACCAGCGCCATCGCCAGCGACGCGGCGGCGCCCTGGAACATGCGCGCGAAGGCGGCGAGCGCCCCGGGATCCGCCGCCGCATGGGCCTGGCCCGGCGTTGAGCCGTGAAGCCCCCCGACCACGCCGCCGGCCAGCAGGATGGCCCCGAACGCGGCGACCAGCAGCGCGCCGCCGAGGCTGCGGAAGAAGTTCATGCTGGCCGTCGCGGTCCCGAGCTGGTGAACCGGGGCGGCGTTCTGGATGCACACGGTCGTGACCGGCAGCAGCGTCCCGAGGCCCAGGCTGATGACGCCGAACAGGATCTCCAGCCCCACGAAAGGCAGGTCCGCGCCCCAGCGGGCCAGCGCCAGCACCGCCCCGATCGCCACCATCAGGCCGCCGATGGGCAAGCGCTTGTAGTGGGTGACGTGCGCCATGGCCCGGCCCGAAATGGTGGCGCCCATCACGGTGCCGATCATCAGCGGGATGAGCGCGAGGCCCGAGTCGCTGGCCGAAAGGCCCTTCACGGTTTCCAGATAGACGGGCGTGTAGATGGTCATGCCGATGAAGGCGCCCATGCCGAAGCAGGCCGCCAGCGTGCCGTTGCGGACGACGCCGTTGGCGAAGAGCGTGAGCGGAATGAGAGGCTCGCTGGCCGAGCCCAGCCGAAGCCCGAACGCGACCCATCCGGCGGCGGACGCGGTCAGGAGCGCGATCACCTGCCAGGACGTCCAGGAGTAGCGCAATCCGCCCCAGTTCAGGGCGAGGAGCAGGAGCGTCGTCGCCGTGATCATCAGCGCGGCGCCGAGCACGTCCAGCGAGTGCGGCCGGTTGTTCTGCGGCAGCTTGCGCAGCAGGGAGTTGGTCATCGCGAAGGCGACGATCCCGAGCGGGATGTTGATCCAGAAGATGATCGACCAGTGCAGGTGCTCGGCGAAGAAGCCGCCCAGCACGGGGCCGGCCAGGCTCGAGCTGACGAACACGCCCGCGATGTAGACCTGGTAGCGGCCCCGTTCCTTGGGGGCGACCATGTCGGCGATGATGGTCTGCGCCATCGAGATCAGCCCGCCGCCGCCGAGCCCCTGCAGGGCCCGGGCCAGGATGAGGGCGATCATGTTGGGCGCGAGCGCGCAGGCGACCGAGCCGAGGACGAACACTGCGATCCCCACCAGCATGGTGGGACGCCGCCCATGGATGTCGCTGAGCTTGCCGTAGAGGGGGGTGATGGCCGTCGCGGTCACCAGATAGGCGGTGACGATCCAGGACAGCAGCTCCGCATTCCCCAGCTCGCGCCCGATGGTGGGGAGCGCCGTCGCCACGATGGTCTGGTCCAGGGCGGCCAGGAACATGGCCACCAGGATCCCGAGGATGACGAGGCGGATCTCCTCATGGGTGAGAGCGGGGCGGATGGCGTCGGGGGGAGAAGCGTTCATGGCGTCGAGCCGCCACGCGAGCCGCTCGGCGCAGCGCTGGCAGGCTCCCTCTCTCGGGACGAGCGGGCGACGCCGATCAGGCCGCGCCGCTCTGGCTAAGGGCTGCGGCGTGGCCGCCGCGTGTCCGCAACATGGAGCGGCGGGCGGGAGAGTCCATCCCGTCCGACGCGGCGGTCCCTGCGCGGAGCGCGGGGCGGCTCTGCCCGCGACGGCGAACGGCGCGGCGTCGGACGGGTCAGCCGCCCCGCATCAGGGTCATCACATGGGCAGCGGTGGAGCGGGCCAGCCCTTCCAGGTCGTATCCGCCCTCCAGGAGCGAGACGACGCGTCCCTGGGCGTGTTTGTCGGCGATGTCCATCAGCTTCGCCGTGGCCCAGCCGAAGTCGGCCTCGACCAGATTGAGATTGGCGAGCGGGTCCCGCACATGGGCGTCGAAACCGGCCGAGATGATGATCAGGTCGGGCTGGAACGCCTCGACCCGCGGCAGCACCGCGACCTCGAACGCCTCCCGGAACTCAGATCCGCCGTCGCCGGCCCGCAACGGCGCATTGACGATGGTGTCGTGCTCGCCCCGCTCGCGGGTCGCGCCCGTGCCCGGATAGAGCGGCATTTCATGGGTCGAGCAGTACATCACGCTGGGATCGTCCCAGAAGATGTCCTGCGTGCCGTTGCCGTGGTGCACGTCCCAATCGACGATCGCGACCCGGCCGATCCCGTGCGCCTTCTGGGCGTGACGCGCCGCGATGGCGGCGTTGTTGAAGAAGCAGAAGCCCATCGCGCGCGTCTTCTCGGCGTGATGTCCGGGCGGCCGGGCCGCATGGAAGGCGTTGTCGACCTTCCCGGACACGACCTCGTCGACGGCCAGGATCGCGCCGCCCGCGCCCCGAACGGTCGCCTCCCAGGTGCCGGGCGACATGGTGGTGTCGGCGTCGAGCTGCACGAGTCCGCTGGCGGGCGCCGCGTCCTGCAGGCCCAGCACATACTCCTCCGGATGGGCCAGGCAGAGCTGTGCGATGGTCGCCTCGGGGGAGGCCTCCCGCTGCAGCGACTGGAAGCGCTCGTGCTCGAGGATGCGCTCGACGACGCGCATGCGGTCCGGCCGCTCGGGATGGCCCATCGGGGTCTGATGCCGGATGAAGCAGGGGTGGGTGATCAGCAGGGTCGTCACGTCGCCTCCCGGGGAGCGTTCTCGTTGCCGAGATTGTCGCCCCTGCGCCGCGTTCCGTCCATCCGGCAATGAGCGCGGGGCGGGTTTGCGGGAGATCATGGCGCCGGCCGAGATCCTGCCCGGGGGATACAAACCCTCGTGATGCGTCCGACACACAACAGCCTATGCGGGAATAATCTGGTATCGCTGGTCCGAGTCGCGGAAGGCGGCGATTGACGAAGGTGGTTTTTCGATGCGGCTCATGTCTCTCATGTTGGCCTTCGGGGTGGCGTCGGCCGTCGCCGGCTGCCGCTACGAACCCATCCCGGCGCCCGAGGTCAGCAGCCGCGACGCGGAATGGATGGCGCTGGTGCCGACCGCCGAGCTCTATCGCCCGTTCGAGCGCTACCGCATCGACGATCCGACCGGCGAGAAGCCCGGCACGGTCGTGGTCGACACCAAGTCGCGCTTCCTCTACCTCGTCGAGCCCAACGGCAAGGCGGTCCGCTACGGCGTGGCGGTCGGGGACGAGGCCTATGGCTGGTCCGGACGGGCCACAGTCCAGCGCAAGGCCGAGTGGCCGGACTGGCATCCGCCGGCCGAGATGATCAAGCGCTGGCCGCATGTGCACTACACGAAGGGCGGGCCGGACAACCCGCTCGGCGCCCGCGCGCTGTACCTCTTCGAAGGCAACAAGGACACGCTCTACCGCATCCACGGCACCAACGAGCCGGAGACGATCGGCAAGGCCGTCTCCTCCGGCTGCATCCGGATGCGCAACATCGACGTCATCGACCTCTACAACCGCGTCCCCACGGGAGCGACCGTCATCGTCAAGTGACGCGGGCGTCCGGCGACGCCCGGCCCTGAATCAAGAAGCCGGCGGATGGTCCCGCCGGCTTTTCCATGTCAGGGGCCCGATCAGGCCGTCTCGTCGTCGTCCCTCAGGACGGCGGGCACGTCCTTGCGGAAGCCTGCGGCGCGCAGCGCTTCGTCGATCTGCGCGCTGCGGAGCTGCGCCGTGGCGGCCGCGACCGCCGGTATCCCGATCGGGGAGTACTTGTCGACGTCCGAGGCCCGGCGCGGGTTCGAGAGCGCCTGCTGCTCGGGGGCGCGCGGTTGGGCATGGTGGGCGGGCATGATGTCCTCGTGAACCGTTTCCTCATCTCCCGGCTGTCGCGGGAGCGGGGCCAGACTGCTTCGGCAATCGAGCCGGGCGATGGCGGTCTTGTGGACGAAACGGGGCGTTGCGCCCACAAGGCCTGTCGATGCCCCTGATTGAGGCCTCACGGTTAACGAGACGTTAAGCGCCCCGTCGCAGCTGCGCCGTGCGCGGGCGCACGGCGCCGGCGATGCGAAGGGCGCGGCGACGCTTTATCCGGCGCGCAACCCGTCGCGGCGGACATGCGCCTCGAGACGGTCGAGGGCGCGCGTCAGCTTGGCGAACATCTCGTCGACTTCGCCGTCCTTGATGATCAGCGGCGGGCAGATCGCGATCGTGTCGCCGAGATTGCGGACGATCAGCCCTTCGTCCTGGGCCAGCGACGTCGCCATCGCGCCGACAGCCTGCTTGGCCAGGAAGGCGCGCTTGGTGGCCTTGTCCGCCACCAACTCGACGCCGGCCACGAGGCCCTTGCCGCGCACCTCGCCGACCAGCGGGTGGTCCTTGAGGCCGTCCAGATGGCGCCAGAAGCCGGGCAGAAGCGACTGCACGTGACCGATGATGTTGTCGCGCTGGTAGATCTCGATGGTCTTGACCCCCATCGCCGCGCCGACCGGGTGCCCCGCATAGGTGTTGCCATGGCCGAAGGTGCCGATCTTGCGGCTCTCGTCGAGCATGGCGTCGTAGATCTTCTCCGGGATCAGGACGGCCGAGACCGGGAAATAGGCGGAGGTGATGGCCTTGGCCAGCGACATGGTGTCGGGCCGCATGCCCATCGCTTCCGAGCCGAACATGGTCCCGAGGCGCCCGAACCCGCAGATCACCTCGTCGGCGATGAACAGCACGTCGTATTTGTCGAGGACCTTCTGGACCTTCTCGTAATAGGTGGGAGGCGGGACGGTGACCCCGCCCGCGCCGCCGACCGGCTCGGCGATGAACGCCGCGACCGTGTCCGGCCCTTCCTTCAGGATCATCTCCTCCAACTCGTCGGCCATCCGGGTGGCGAACTCCTCCTCGGTCTCGCCCTCGTTGGCGAAGCGGTAGTGGTGAGGGCAGGAGGTGTGGAGGATGTTGGGAATCGGAAGGTCGAAGTCGATGTGGTTGTTCGGCAGCCCGGTGAGCGAGGCCGACGCGACCGTGACCCCGTGATAGCCCTTCAGCCGGGCGATGATCTTCTTCTTCTTCGGGCGTCCGATGGCGTTGTTGTAGTACCAGATCAGCTTGACCTGGGTGTCGTTGGCGTCGGATCCCGAGGCTCCGAAAAACACCTTGGAGACCGGCATCGGCGCGATCTCCTTCAGCTTCTCGGCCAGCTCGATCGCGGGATCGTGGCTCTTGCCGCCGAAGAGATGCGTGAAGGGCAGGCGGGACATCTGCTCGCGCGCCGTCTCCACCAGCTCTTCGTTGCTGTAGCCGAGCGACGTGCACCAGAGGCCGGCCATGCCCTCGATATAGGCCTTGCCGTCGCTGTCATAGACCCAGACCCCCTTGCCGCTCTCCAGGACGAGGGGCCCCGCCTGTCGGAACGTCGCCAGATTCGTATAGGGATGGATGAGGGTCTCGACGTCGCGCGTCTGCAGATTGGTGAGCATGGCCTTGTCACGTGTCCTGTGGCGAAGGCTGCATCTTGGTGGGGCGGGCGCCGCAGGTCAAAGCCAATCAGGCTGTCGAATGGCTGGCATGTCCTGCGCGGGCCGGAGCGCGGCCATGAAAAAGGGCGCCGATCGCTCGGCGCCCCGTCGCATGCGTAAAGGCGAGGCTCAGGCCTGCTGCTGGATGGCCGAGAGCTTCCAGTCCTCGCCGGCGTCGCGCCGGAAGGTCCAGATCTCGGTGACCTCCTGCGGCTTCACCGGGTCGCCGCCCACCACCTTGCCGCTGGCGCGGTCGAAGAGGGCGTTCACGACCGAGAAGCGCATCGCCACGGTGGCGTAGTCCACCGGACCCTCGCGCCAGGCTTCCGCCAGGTCGCCCTGCAGCAGCTTCACGTCCTTAACGCGGTCGTGCTGGCCGTTGGCGCCGTTGCGCGAGAGCTCCTCGCCGAAATAGGCCGCCATCTCGGGCGTCGTGAACCGGCGCAGCGCGCCCTCGTTCTCGGCGTCCCATGCGGCGTTGACGTCGGCGAGCAGCTTCTCGAAGGCCGCATAGTCCTGCGGGCCGATCTCGAGAGGCTGGACGGCCGGCTGCGCCGGGGCGGCCGACGCGCCGCCAAGGCCCATGCCGGATCCATAGCCAGCGCCGCCAAGAGCGCCGCCGAGCCCGGATCGGGCGTTGGAGGCGGCTCCGGCCATCGCCGGGCCGTTCGGCGCGGCGGCGTTGCGCGAGCGGAACCAGCGCAGCGCCAGCATCACGAGTCCGCCGACGAGCGCGACCTGCAGCAAGAGGCCGAGGAACGACGCGACGCCGCCGAGGCCGCCGAAGAAGCCGTTGCCCATCAGCGCGCCGAGCAGGCCCGCGCCAAGCAGGCCGCCCATGAGGCCCATGCCGAAGCCGGGCCGGCCGAAGAAGCCGCCGCGCTGGCCGGCGGGCGCCTGGGCCACCGAGGACGGGGCTCCGGGCTGGGTGATCGTGCGCTCCATAGGGGCCGCGGTGCGCGGGGCGGTCGCGGTCGGCGGGGGCGCGGAGAACGTCTTCGTTCCCCGGCTGCCGAAGCTGCCGCCTTGACCGGGCCGCGCCTCGGCCGCGCCGAGGCCCAGCGCGAGCACGGCGGCGGCGGTGAGGAGAACGCGGCTGCGCCGCGACGTGATCATCGACATCATGGTCCTACCATCAGGGCCTGCGCGAGCCCCATGCCCGCGCCCGCATGATATGGGAGGAAGATTGCGGATTTGTAAGGGGTCGCTTCACGCGCTTGCGCTTCGACCGTCGCCCGACTATAAGCGCGCGCATTCCACACGCGGATTTATCGGCTCAGGCCGTTCCGGTGCCCGGGGGACAGCTCCCGGTTCACTTTCCGCGGAGGCTCAACCGGAGAAGTAGACCCCATGGCTCTGCCAGATTTTTCCATGCGCCAGCTCCTCGAGTCCGGCGCTCATTTCGGTCACCAGTCGCACCGCTGGAACCCGAAGATGCAGCAATACATCTTCGGCACCCGCAACAACATCCACGTGATCGATCTCGCCCAGACGGTGCCGATGCTGCACCGCGCGCTCCAGGCGGTCTCCGACACCGTGGCCCAGGGCGGCCGCGTGCTGTTTGTAGGCACCAAGCGCCAGGCCGCCGACTCGATCGCCGACGCGGCGAAGCGCTCGGCCCAGTACTACGTCAACTCCCGCTGGCTCGGCGGCATGCTGACGAACTGGAAGACCATCTCCGGCTCGATCCAGCGCCTGCGCAAGGTCGACGAGACGCTCGCCTCCGGCGCGTCGGGCCTGACCAAGAAGGAGCGCCTGATGCTGTCCCGCGAGAAGGACAAGCTCGAGCGCGCTCTCGGCGGGATCAAGGACATGGGCGGCGTGCCCGACCTGATCTTCGTCATCGACACCAACAAGGAGCAGCTGGCGATCCAGGAGGCCAAGCGCCTCGGCATCCCGGTGGCCGCCATCGTCGACACCAATAGCGATCCGGACGGCATCACCTATCCGGTGCCCGCCAACGATGACGCGGGCCGCGCCATTGCGCTCTATTGCGACCTCGTCTCGCGCGCCGCCATCGACGGCATCTCCCGCGGCCAGGGCGCGCTCGGCGTCGACGTGGGCGCGTTCGAGGCGCCGGTCGAGGAGGAGCTCGCTCCCGCCGACGCCGCCGCTCCGGCGGCCGGCGAGACCTTCGAGCTGCTCGCGGCTCCCCGCGGCGCCCCGGACGACCTGTCCAAGCTGACCGGCGTCGGCCCGCAGCTCGAGAAGAAGCTGAACGAGACCGGCCTGTTCCACTACTGGCAGTTCGCCGCCATGACCCCGGCCGACATCGCCCAGGTCGACTCCGCGGCCAAGCTGAACGGCCGCATCGAGCGCGACGGCTGGGTCGCCCAGGCCCGCGGCCTGCTCGAGAACGCCTGATCGGAATCTCCGGAGGGAGCGCCCGCATCGGGCGTCTCCTTCGGAGCCGGACGCAAGGTTGAGGGGGCGGGCCAGGGTCCGCCTGTCACGGGAGCGGCGAGCCGCCCCCGTGTTTTCACATGATCGATCGAAAGGTGAACCATGGCTACGATCACCGCCGCTCTGGTGAAGGATCTGCGCGAGAAGACCGGCGCGGGCATGATGGACTGCAAGGCCGCGCTCGAGGCCAATGCGGGCGACGTCGAGCAGGCGATCGACTGGCTGCGCAAGAAGGGCCTCGCCAAGGCCGCCAAGAAGTCCGGCCGCGTCGCCGCCGAGGGCCTCGTCGCCGTCGCGGTCCGCGACAACCGCGGCGTGGTCGTGGAGGTCAACTCCGAGACCGACTTCGTGGCGCGCAACGAGGAATTCCAGGCGCTCGCCCGCACCATCGCCGACGTCGCGCTGGAGAAGTCCGCCGACGTGGAGGCGCTCCTCGGCACGCACTACCCGGGCGGCGGAACCGTCCAGGACGCGGTCGCCAACGCAATCGCGACCATCGGCGAGAACATGACGCTGCGCCGCGCCGCGGAACTGCAGGTCCATAAGGGCGTGGTCGGCCAGTACATCCACAACCTCGTGGCTCCGGGCCTCGGCAAGATCGGCGTGATCGTCGCGCTGGAGTCGGAGGGCGACCCCATCGAGCTCGCCGCCCTCGGCCGCCAGATCGCGATGCACATCGCCGCCGCGAACCCGCAGGCGCTCGACGCGGCCGGCCTCGATCCCGCCGTCGTGGCGCGCGAGAAGGGCGTTCTCGCCGACAAGAACGCCGGCAAGCCGGCCCATGTGCTCGAGAAGATCGTCGAGAGCGGGCTGAAGAGCTACTACAAGGAGGTCTGCCTCGTGGACCAGGCCTTCGTGCACGATCCTTCCAAGACGGTCGCCCAGGCCGTCAAGGAGAGCGAAGGCCGGATCGGCGGCGCGATCGCCCTCAAGGGCTTCGTCCGCTACGCCCTCGGCGAGGGCGTGGAGAAGCAGGAGAGCGATTTCGCCGCTGAAGTCGCGGCCGCCGCGGGCGGCCAGGCCTGACGGTCTCTCCTTCGAACGGCGGCGCACGGCGCCGCCGTTTTTGCATGGCGGCCCTTTCGATCGCGGAGCGTGCGCATGACTGACGGCAAGCGGGTCCTGGTGAAGCTCTCGGGCGAGGCTTTGATCGCCGCTGACGGGTACTGGCTCAATCCGCAGACCCTCACCACGCTCGCAGCCGATCTGAAATCCGCCGTCGACGCCGGGTTCCGCATCGCCGTGGTGATCGGCGGAGGCAACGTCATCCGCGGCGCCAAGGTCGGGGCGGCGGGGTGGATCGACCGCGCCACGGCGGACTCCATGGGCATGCTCGCCACGGTCATGAACTCCATCGCGCTGGAAAGCGCGCTGGAGGCGGCCGGCGCCTCGGCCCGCACCATGTCGGCGGTGGCCATGCCGTCCGTCTGCGAGACGTTCGCCAGGCAGCCGGCGCTGCATCATCTCGCGAAGGGCAGGGTGGTGGTGCTGGGAGGCGGCACCGGCAACCCTTTCTTCACCACCGACACCGCCGCGGTGCTGCGCGCCATCGAGCTGAACTGCGACGCCGTGCTGAAAGCCACCCAGGTGGACGGGGTCTATTCGGCCGATCCGAAGACCCATCCGGACGCCACCCGCTACGACGTCCTCACCCATGATCAGGCGATCCAGCAGGACCTGAAGGTGATGGACACGGCGGCCTTCGCCCTCGCGCGTGAGAACCGGCTTCCGATCATCGTGGGCTCGGCGCACGGGCCGGGAGCCGTCACCGCCATCCTGACGGGCGCCGCGCCGGCGACCCGGGTGACGCCCTGACGGGGCGTCCCTTCCGTGACGCTTCTTGCGTCACCCCTTGAACCTGCCAGCGGGCGGGCGTAAGCCCATCGCGAACGGTGCAGCACGAATCCGGGTGTCACGATGAGTACTCAATTCGATCTCGGCGATCTGAAACGTCGCATGGCCGGCGCCGTTCAGGCGTTCGGGAAGGATCTCGCCAGCCTGCGGACGGGCCGGGCCTCCCCCAATCTGCTCGATCCCATCCAGGTCGACGCCTATGGCTCGCCGACTCCGATCAGCCAGGTCGCGACCATCAACGTGCCCGAGCCCCGCATGCTCACCGTGCAGGTCTGGGACCGCAGCCTCGTCGGCGCGGTGGAGAAGGCGATCCGGGACTCCAATCTCGGCCTCAACCCCGCCACCGAAGGCCAGACCATGCGCATCCGCATTCCGGAGCTGAACGAGCAGCGCCGTAAGGAGATGGTCAAGGTCGCGCATAAATACGCCGAGGAGGCCCGCGTGGCCGCCCGCCATGTCCGCCGCGACGGCCTGGACCTGCTCAAGAAGCTGGAGAAGGACGGGCACGTCAGCAAGGACGACCTCGACCGCCAGTCCGACCAGGTGCAGAAGGCGACGGACCAGACGATCGCCGAGATCGACGCGGCGCTGGCGTCGAAGGAAAAGGAGATCATGCAGGTCTAGGCGGCCGGCATGAGCATCAGCCCCATGGCGCCCAGCAGCAATCCGGGTCCTGAAGCGCTCGCCTCCCAGGCGGGCGGCGGCGCGCCGGCCCATGTGGCGATCATCATGGATGGGAACGGCCGCTGGGCGGCTTCGCGCGGGCTACCCCGGTTCGAAGGGCACCGCCGCGGCGTCGAGGCCCTGCGCCGCACGGTGCGCAGCGCCATCGACCTCGGGATCCGCTATCTCACGGTCTACAGCTTCTCGTCGGAGAACTGGCGCCGCCCGGCCCAGGAGGTCAGCGACCTCATGGGGCTCCTGAAGCGCTTCATCCGCAACGACCTCGCCGACCTCCACCGCAACCAGGTCCGCGTCAGGATCGCCGGCACGCGCGACGGGCTGTCGGAGGAGATCAAGGCGCTTTTGAGCGAGGCCGAGAGCCTGACGCGCGACAACGCCGGCCTGACGCTCGTGGTCGCGTTCAACTACGGCTCGCGCCAGGAGATCGCCGAGGCCGCCGCCGCCCTGGCGCGCGACGTCGCAGCCGGCGCGATCGACGCCTCCGCGATCACGCCCGAGGCGCTCTCCGCCCGGCTCTACACCCACGGCGTTCCGGACCCGGACCTCGTGATCCGGACCTCCGGCGAGGTGAGGCTCTCCAACTTCCTGCTGTGGCAGGCCGCTTATTCGGAGTTCGTCTTCACTCCGGTGCTCTGGCCCGATTTCGACCGTGCGGCGCTCGAAAGCGCCATCGCCGAGTTCCACGCGCGCGACCGCCGCTTCGGCGGCGTGTCCGTCAGGGTGGGAGCCAGCGCTTGAGCGACCCCGCGCCCGAAGCGGTCAAGCCGCCCAAAGGGCCGTCGGAACTCACGCTGCGCGTCCTCTCCGGCGTCGTCATGGCGGCCCTGGCGATCGGGACGGCGTGGATCGACGGCTGGAGCTTCGGCCTGTTCTGGACCGTGGCGGCGGTCCTGGTGCTGCGCGAATGGCTGTCGCTGATCGGCCTCGGCGGAACGCGGATGACGGTCTGCTGGACGGTCGGGGGACTGGCGATCGCCTTCGCCGGGACCATGGCGGAGGTCTCCGAGGCCCCGGAGCCGCGGGCCTGGGCGGCGGTCCTGGCAGGCGCGCTGCTCGTCGCCGCCCTGGCGCCCTCGCGCCGCGGCTGGGCCGCCGCTGGGGTCGTCTACGCAGCCGTGCTGGCCGTGGCGCCGATCGACCTCAGGGGCGACCCGTCCTTCGGCGTGGTGGCTATCTTCTGGATGTTCGCGGTGGTGTGGATCACCGACATCGCCGCCTATTTCGTCGGCCGCTCCGTCGGCGGTCCCAAGCTGTGCCCGCGCGTCAGCCCCAAGAAGACGTGGTCCGGCTTCATCGGCGGCGTCGCCGGCGGAACGCTCGCGGGCCTGGCGGTGGTGCATGTGGCGCGCAGCTCCTACGGCCTGGGCTGGACCTTCGGCGGCTTTGGCCTGGTGGCCCTGACCCTGGGCTCCGCCATCCTGTCCCAGGGCGGCGATCTCTTCGAATCCAGCATGAAGCGCCGGTTCGGCGCCAAGGACTCCAGCCATCTCATCCCCGGGCACGGGGGCGTGATGGACAGGCTCGACTCTTTCTGGGCGGTCAGCGTCGTGCTGGCCGTTCTTCTCTACGCCAGCCTGCCGGCCTGAAATGGCGACGCGGGTCAGCATCCTGGGGGCCACGGGGTCGATCGGTCGCTCGACCGCCGACATCCTGTGCTCCAACCGCGATCGATTCGAGGTCGAGGCGGTCGCGGGAGGCCGCGACGCGGCGGCCCTGGCCGAGATGGCGATCCGGCTCGGCGCCCGTTTCGCGGCGATCTCGGACGAGGCCGCGCTGCCCGCGTTGCGCGAGGCCCTGGCCGGGAGCGGCGTGGCCGCCGCGGCCGGCGAGGGGGCCGTGATGGAGGCCGCCCTGCGGCCGGCCGACATCGTCGTCGCCGCCATCGTCGGAGCGGCCGGCGTCAGGCCCACGCACGCCGCGGTTCAGGCCGGGCGCACGGTGGCGCTCGCCAACAAGGAATCGCTGGTCTGCGCCGGGTACGCATTCATGCGCGACGCGCGGGAGGCCGGCGCCACCCTCCTGCCCATGGATTCCGAGCACAACGCCATCTTCCAGGCGCTGGGACGGCATCGGCCGGACGAGATCGAGCAGATGATCGTGACCGCGTCGGGCGGCCCGTTCCGGACCTGGCCGGCCGAACGGATCGCCGTCGCCCGGCGCGAGGAGGCGCTCGCCCATCCCAACTGGTCCATGGGCGCCAAGATCACGATCGACTCAGCGTCTTTGATGAACAAGGGACTGGAACTTATTGAGGCGCATCATATTTTCGGCGTGGCGCCCGAGGCTCTCGGGGTCGTGGTCCATCCCCAGTCGATCGTGCACGGGCTGGTGTCGTTCAGCGACGGAGCCGTGGTGGCCGGGCTGGCCGTTCCGGACATGCGCGTCCCGATCGCGCATTGCCTCGGCTTTCCGGACCGGCTGGGGACGTCCGCGCGACGTCTCGACCTCGCCGCGATCGCGCGGCTCGACTTCGAGGAGCCGGACCTCGTCCGGTTCCCGGCCCTGAGGCTTGCGACCGAAGCGTTGCGGGCGGGGGCGGGGGCGCCGACGGTGCTGAACGCCGCCAACGAGATCGCCGTAGAGGCGTTCCTGTCGGGCGCCATCCGGTTCGGCGACATGGCGATCCTCACCGAGACGATCCTGCAGCGCTTCGGCGAGGCGCGCGAATCGGGCGTCACCGAAAGCGTCGAGGCCGCGCTGGCGTTGGACGCCGAGGTGCGCGCCGCTACCGCATCCGTGATGTCCACAGCCTGGAAATCGACGTATTAACCATCTATTCACCATTTGGCGACGCCGATCGCTGATCGGCATACATTCACGGTGATCCGCGTCGGGCCCATCGTTCGGGCGAAGACCATCTCGAGGTTATCCCATGAATCTGATTGAGGCGCTGACCGGATGGGCCGGGTCCCTGGGCGGCTATATCGTTCCGTTCCTTTTCGTCCTCGTCATCGTCATTTTCATTCATGAGTTCGGCCACTTCATCGTGGGCCGCTGGTGCGGCATCAAGGTCCAGGCCTTCTCGATCGGCTTCGGCCCCGAGCTTCTGGGATACACCGACGGCCGGGGCACGCGCTGGAAGCTGTGCGCCATCCCGCTGGGGGGATATGTCAAGTTCTTCGGCGATTCCGGCGCGGCGAGCACCCCGGACGGGTCCGCCCTGCGCCAGATGACGCCGGCCGAGAAGGCCGTGAGCTTCCATTACCAGCCGGTCTGGAAGCGCGCGGCCGTGGTCGCGGCCGGTCCGCTCGCCAACTTCATCCTGGCGATCGTGGTGTTCACGGTCATGAACCTCGCCTATGGGCGCCAGGTGCTGGTCCCGCGCATCTTCCAGGTGGTGGAAGGCAGCGCCGCGCAGCGCGCGGGCCTGGTCGACAACGATCTGGTCCTGTCCATCAACGGACGGCCGATCGACAGTTTCGGCGACATGCAGCGCCTCATCTCCACCTCGCCCGGCGCGACCCTGGCCATCGTGGTCGAGCGCGGCGGCAAGGAGCTGACCATTCGAGCCACGCCCGAGCTGAAGGAGATCACCACGCCCTTCGGCAAGCAGCGGCTCGGCATCCTGGGCGTCCAGGGTTCCCGCGATCCCGCGGACGTGAAGGTGCAGACGCTGGGCTTCGCGGCGTCCCTGGCCGGCGGCGTCAGCGAGACGTGGTTCATCGTGGACCGCACCGGCGCCTATATCGGCGGGCTGTTCGCCGGAACCGAGAGCACCGACCAGCTATCGGGGCCGATTCGCATCGCGCAGGTCTCGGGCCAGGTGGCGACGGCGGGCATCGTGGCTCTCCTCAACCTGGCGGCGATTCTCTCCGTGTCCATCGGCCTGATCAACCTGGTGCCCGTGCCACTGCTGGATGGCGGCCACCTGATGTTCTACGCCTTTGAGGCGGTCCGCGGCCGTCCGCTCAGCGAACGCACGCAGGAATTCGGCTTCAGGGTAGGCCTCGCCTTGGTGGTGATGCTGATGCTCTTCACCACCTTCAACGACGTGCTGCACCTCGTCGGCTCGCGGGGCTGACGGCCTCGGGACCTCCTCGCTTCACGCTCGAAACCGGCTCGGCCGCGCCCGCGAGGGCGCGGCCATTGCTCATTAACCATGTGCTAAGTGTCATCATCGCCACGCGAACCTGGATTCGGCGGCAAGGGCGCTTTCACCGTTTGCAGCGCCGCCGAAAGTTGGTAGATGCGACGGGTAGCTTCGGGAATTCCGGTCGGGCCCTGAGGGTTCGGACGGGAATGGTAAAAGAAATAAGGGCGGGTTACTCGATGGCTTTCGAGACTGGCGGATTGCGGCGCAGGTCGCGCGCGCTCCAGCAGACGGCGGTGAGCATCGCCCTGGTCGTCGCGATGGGGGCTCCGGCCTTCGCGCAGAGCGTCGTGGTTCAGGGCAACCGCCGCGTCGATGCGGAAACCATCCGGTCCTATGTGAATGGCCAGTCTCCGGACCAGGCCCGCCAGGACCTGATGCAGACCGGCCTCTTCTCCAGCGTGAACGTGTCCCGGCGCGGATCGCAGACGGTGGTCGCCGTTCGCGAGAACGAGGTCGTCAATCGCGTCGTCTTCGAAGGCAACAAGAAGCTCAAGAGCGACGCGCTCACCCAGGAAGTCCAGACCAAGGCCCGCGGGCCGTTCAGCCAGGCCACCGTCGATGCGGACGTGCAGCGCCTGAAGGAGATCTACAGCCGCGGCGGACGCAGCCTGGCCTCGGTGTCCTCGCGCATCGTCCCGCTCGACAATGGCCGCGTCGACGTCGTCTACACCATCAACGAGGGTGACAAGACCGGCGTGAAGGCGATCGAGTTCGTGGGCAACCGCGCCTATGGATCGGGCCGCCTGCGCGACCAGATGACCACGACGGAGAGCAACTTCCTCTCCTGGCTGAAGACCTCCGACGTCTACGACCCGGACAAGATCCAGTCCGACCTCGAACTCGTGCGCCGCTTCTATCTGAAGCATGGCTACGCCGATTTCCGCGTGGTCGGGACCGACGTGCAGTTCGACCAGGCCGCGGGCGGCTATCGCATCACCGTGACGGTGGACGAGGGCCAGCAGTACCGGGTCGGCGCCGTGGGCGTCGAATCCAAGATCGCCGACGTGGATCCCGAGCGCCTGCGCCGGCTGGTCCGCTCCTCGGCCGGCGACGTCTACAACGCCGAGGACGTCGAGAAGACGCTTCAGTCGATCACCACCGAGGTCGCGAGCCGCGGTTACGCCTTCTCGCAGGTTCGTCCGCGCGGCGACCGCGACCCGAACACGGGCACGATCAACCTCAGCTACGTCGTCGAGGAAGGTCCCCGCGTCTATATCGAGCGCATCAACATCCGCGGAAACACCCGCACGCGCGACTACGTGGTCCGCCGCGAGTTCGACGTGGGCGAGGGCGACGCCTACAACAAGGTGCTGATGGACAAGGCGGAACGCCGCCTGAACAATCTCGGCTACTTCAAGAAGGTCCGGATCTCGAACGAGCCCGGCTCCACTCCCGACCGCGTCATCGTGAACGTGGACGTCGAGGATCAGCCCACGGGCGCCTTCGCCATCTCGGGCGGCTATTCCACCTCGGACGGCTTCATCGCCGAGCTCTCGGTCACCGAGACGAACTTCCTGGGCCGCGGCCAGTATGTGAAGGCGTCGGTGTCGAACGGGCAGTACTCCAAGGGCGTGGAGTTCTCGTTCACCGAGCCTTACTTCCTGGATCGCCGCATGGCGGTCGGCTTCGATCTCTTCGCCAAGCAGAGCGACAACACCCGGTACTCCTACTACGAGAACCGCATGACGGGCGGCACCATCCGCCTCGGACTGCCGCTGACCGAAGAGACCAGCGTGCTGTTCCGGTATTCGCTCTACCAGCAGAAGATCAAGATCCCGAACACCTACAGCAAGCCGTTCAACGACTGCTTCTATCCGCTCCCCGGCCTAACCAACCCGGTCTACTCGCTGAACCCGCTCGATCCCGGCAACTGCCTGGCGAATGGCGAGGCGTCGCTGGCCTTGAAGGAGGCGGCCGGTTCGTACCTGACCTCGGCCGTTGGATACACGGTCAACTACAACACGCTGGACAACAACAAGAATCCGCGTTCGGGCTTCTACGGCGAGGTGAAGCAGGACTTCGCCGGCCTCGGCGGCGACTCGCGCTGGGTTCGCACCACCGGCGAGGCCCGCTACTATCGCGAGCTGTCCGACGACTTCGTCGGCCTGCTGAAGGTCCAGGGCGGCAACATCTTCGGCAAGGACCTGCGCATCACGGACCAGTTCTTCCTGGGCCCGAGCCTCGTGCGCGGCTTCGCTCCGTCGGGCATCGGCCCGCGCGACGCGTCGGATCCGAAGAACAACGCGCTGGGCGGCACCACCTATTTCGGCGGGTCCGCCGAGGTGCAGTTCCCGATCTTCGGCCTGCCGCGCGAGCTGGGCTTCAAGGGCGCGGTCTTCGCCGACGCCGGCACCCTGTTCGGCTACAAGGGCAAGACCAACTTCGCGGGCCTGATCCCGCCGACCGCGGTCGCGGGCTATCCGACCACGATCAACGTGATCGACGATCACCAGATCCGGTCGTCGGTGGGCGGCAGCTTGCTCTGGCAATCGCCGCTCGGCCCGATCCGCTTCGACTTGGCCTATCCGATCACGAAGGCCAAGGACGACAGAACCCAGATCTTCCGCTTCTCCGGCGGCACCAGCTTCTGATGGCGGACGGCTCCGGACCAGTGCGGTCCGGAGTCCGCCCGTCGGAGATGTGATGACAGACCCCGTCTTCTTTCGGCTCGCGACCGCGATCACGCTGACCGACATCGCGGCCTTGACCGGCGCGGTCCTTCCCGCCGATGCGGACGGCTCCTTGACGATCGAGACCGTCTCGCCGCTGGACAGCGCTTCGCCCGGCGACCTCGTCTTCCTCGACAATCCCCGCTATGTCGGCGACCTGGAGACGACGCGCGCGCGCGCCTGCCTCGTCGCCGCCAAATACGCCGCCAAGGTTCCGGCCGGCTGCGTCGCCCTGGTGACGCCGCAGCCCTACCGAGCCTGCGCGCTCGTCACGGCGAAGCTGTTTCCCGAGGCCATGCGTCCCGGATCGACCTTTGGCGGCCACGGAATCTCGCCCGGCGCCTTCGTCCACCCCGAGGCCCGCCTGGAGCCCGGCGTCACGGTGGACCCGGGCGCCGTGATCGGGCCCGGCGCCGAGATCGGGGCCGGAACGGTGATCGGCGCCAATGTGGTGATCGGTCCGCAGGTCCGTATCGGCCGCCAGGGCGCGGTGGGCCCGAACGCCTCCATCGTCTACGCCCTGATCGGCGACCGCGTGATCATCCACGCCGGCGTCCGGATCGGACAGGACGGCTTCGGCTTCGCCATGGGCCCGCAGGGGCACCTCAAGGTGCCGCAGATCGGGCGCGTGATCGTCCAGAACGATGTCGAGATCGGCGCCAACACGACCATCGATCGCGGGGCCAACCGCGACACCGTCGTGGGCGAGGGCACCAAGATCGATAACCTCGTGCAGATCGGCCACAACGTGGTGATCGGCCGCCACTGCGTGATCGTCGCGCAGGTCGGCATCTCCGGCAGCACGACGCTGGGGGACTTCGCCGTGCTGGGCGGCCAGGTCGGCGTCGTCGGTCACGTCCATATCGGCGCGGGAGCCCAGATCGCCGGCTCCAGCAGCATCGCCGAGAACGTGCCTGCGGGCGCGCGCTGGGGCGGCACGCCGGCGAGGCCGATCCGGCAGTGGTTCCGGGAGTTGACGGTCCTCAGCAATCTTGCGAAGCCGAAGGGCGGGGCCGTCGATCCGCCGGCTGAGCCCAGGGATTGATCCGCGGAGGCGACGAGCGTCGCCGCCGACCATGACGACGAGGCTTTGCCGATGACCGAGACGGAGACGACGACCCTGGGGTCCGCAGACATCATGCGTGTCATGGACCTGCTGCCGCATCGCTATCCGTTCCTCCTCGTCGACCGGATCGTCGAGATGAACGGCGACGAAAGCTGCATCGGCATCAAGAACGTCACGATCAACGAACCGCAATTCGCCGGTCACTTTCCGACCCGACCGGTGATGCCGGGCGTCATGCTGATCGAGGGCATGGCGCAGACGGCCGGCGCCCTGTGCGTCAGCGCCAAGCTGGGGACGTCACGGCCGAAGCTCGTCTACTTCATGACTATCGACAAGGTGAAGTTCCGCAAGCCCGTGGAGCCCGGCGACGTCGTCGAGTACCACATGTCCAAGCTGCGCCAGCGCGCCAACATGTGGTGGTATCGCGGCGAGGCCAAGGTGGCCGGCAAGGTGGTCTGCGAAGCCGAACTCAGCGCCATGCTGGTCACCGAGTGACCGCCATGGCCCACATCCATCCGACCGCCATCATCGAGCCCGGCGCGGAATTGGGCGCCGACGTCCGGATCGGCCCGTTCTGCATGGTCGGCTCGCAGGTGCGTCTGGGCGACGGCTCGGAGCTCATCAGCCATGTCGTCCTCGCCGGCCGCACCACCATCGGCCCGCGGGCGCGCATCTTCCCCTTCGCCTCCATCGGCCACCAGCCGCAGGACCTCAAATTTCACGGCGAGCCGTCCACGCTCGTGATCGGGTCCGACTGCATGATCCGCGAGAGCGTGACCATGAACCCCGGCACCGAGGGAGGCGGCTTGCAGACCGTCGTGGGCGACCGCTGCGTGTTCCTCACCGGCTCCCACGTGGCGCATGACTGCAAGGTCGGCGACAACGTCATTTTCTCCAACAATGTCATGCTGGCCGGCCACTGCACGGTGCAGGACTTCGCCATCATCGGCGGCGGCGCGGCCGTCCACCAATATTGCCGCATCGGCGCTCACGCCTTCATCGGCGGCCTGTCCGGCGTGGAGAACGACGTCATCCCCTACGGGATCGCGCTCGGAAACCGGGCGCATCTCGCGGGCCTGAACATCGTCGGGCTGAAACGCCGCGGCTTCTCGCGCGAGACGATCCACGACATCCGCAAGGCTTACCGCCTGCTCTTCGCCGACGAAGGCACCTTGCAGGAGCGGGTGGAGGACGTGGCCAACAGCTTCGAGGACCACGGGGTCGTGCACGAGATCCTCGATTTCATCCGCGCGGGCGGAAGCCGGTCCATCTGTACGCCGCGCGACGCCCACGAGGGCTGACCGTGGCCGAACAGCGCCGGCCCGTCGCGATCGTGGCCGGAGGCGGCGCCTTCCCGGCCGAGGTCGCCCGGGCGGCGCGGCAGGCGGGCAGGCCGGTCCGGGTGATCGGACTGCGGGGCTTTTCACCGAGATCCGTCGACGGAGAGCGCGTGCCGCTCGTCGACATGCTGGATCCGAGCCGGCTTCTCTCGCTGCTGAAGGAGATCGGGCCCGACTGCGTCGTGCTGGCCGGCTCCGTCACCCGGCCCGGGCCGTCCGCCATCGCCTCCGTCTACTCGGCCTTCCGCAACCGCGAGGAACTGGCGCGCGTGCTCTCCAGCGGGGACGACCGGCTCCTGCGCGGCGCCGTCGCCCTGGTGGAGGACGCGGGGTTCCGCGTCGTCGGCGCCCAGGAGATCGCCCCGTCGCTGCTGGCGCCGGAGGGCGTTCTCACGGCCGCCGTCCCGGAGAGCGGGCACCTTCGCGACATTGAGCTCGCCTTCGAGCTGTTGGCCGCGACGGGACGCTTCGACATCGGACAGGGCGTCGTGGTGAGCGGCGGCCGCGTCCTCGCGGTCGAAGGACCGGAGGGCACGGACGCGATGCTGGATCGCGTCGCCGGCCTGGTGCGGTCGAGGCGCGTGCGTCTCGACGGCCAGGGCGGCGTGCTCGTGAAGCGGCCGAAGCCGGAGCAGGATCTGCGGGTCGACATGCCGGCCATCGGGCCGCGCACCATCGCCCGGCTCAGCAAGGCCGCGCTGTCGGGCGTCGCCGTGGCGGCGGGCGGCGTCGTCATCGTGGATCGGGACAGCGTCGTCCGGGCCGCCGACAAGGCCGGGCTGTTCGTGGCGGGCCAACGGACATGAGCGACACGCCGCCCCTGAAAGTCGCCATGGTGGTCGGGGAGCACTCGGGCGACCAGCTCGGCTTCAAGGTCATGCGCGCCCTCAAGGAGCGGCTCGGCCCGGACGGGGTCGCCTTCTCCGGCGTCGGCGGCGAGGCGATGGAGGCGGAGGGCCTGCACAGCCTGTTCCCGCTGGCCGACATCGCCGTGATGGGCATCGTGCCGGTGATCGCCCGCCTGCCGACGATCGTCCGGCGCGTGCATGCGACGGTGGACGCGGTGCTGGCCGCGCGGCCTGACGTGCTGGTCATCATCGACAGTCCGGACTTCACGCATGCGGTGGCCAAGCGGGTCAGGCGCAAGGCTCCGGGGCTGCCGGTCGTCGACTATGTCAGCCCCAGCGTCTGGGCGTGGCGCCCCGGCCGGGCCCGCGCCATGCGGGCCTATGTGGACCACGTGCTGGCCCTGCTGCCCTTCGAGCCCGAGGCGCATCGGCGCCTGGGCGGACCGGACTGCACCTATGTCGGCCATCCGCTGATCGAGCGCCTGGACGAATTGCGGCCCACGCCTGCGGAGGCCGCCCGCAGGGCGCAGTCGCCCCCGATCCTGCTTGTTCTGCCGGGCAGCCGGCGCTCCGAGATCGCAAGGCTGCTGGAGCCTTTCGGGGAGGCCCTGGCCCTCCTGGCGCAGCGGGGTCTCGCCTTCGAGGCGGTCCTGCCGGCCGTCTCGCATCTGGCGGACTCCATCAGGGCGGCCGTCGCCGCCTGGCCGCTCCAGCCCCGGATCGTGCTGGGCGAACGAGCGAAATACGAGGCGTTCCGCACCGCGCGGGCCGCCCTGGCGGCCTCCGGGACCGTGACGCTGGAGCTCGCTCTGTCCGGCGTGCCGATGGTCGTGGCGTACCGGGTGTCCAGGCTCGAGGAGCAGTTGAAGCACCTCATCAAGGCGCCCTCGATCGTGCTGCCGAACCTCATCCTGGAAGACAACGCCGTCCCGGAGCTGCTGCAGCGCGATAGCGCTCCGGACCGGCTCGCCGAGGCGCTGGCGCCGCTGCTGGGCGAGACCGACGCCCGCAGGGCCCAGCAGGCGGCGTTCGGCCGGCTCGACGGGCTGATGACCCTTCCGGACGGCGACGCGCCGAGCCGCCGCGCCGCGCAGGTGATCCTCGACGTCGTCGCGGCGAGCCGGCGTTAGCCGGGCCGGCCGGCTTCGACGCGCTGGATCGCGAGCCTCACCGCTTCCGGGATGGGCTCGACGATCGGGACGGGCACGCGCTCGCGGATGGCGCGCGCCGCGGTCGCCAGCGGTCCGCCGCCGATGACGACTGAGCGCACGCTCCCATCCGCCGCCACCCGGCAGGCGAGCTCGAGCGCTTCGAGCAGCTGGTCCGGCCGGCTCATCAGCAGGGCGGGATCGCCCGGCGTCAGCACGGTCCCGGCGTAGCGCTCGGGCCAGGGTCCCGATGCGTTCATGAGGTCGATGGAAGCCATCAGGTCCGGCGTGGTCGTCACGATGGCGTAACGGCCGAGCGCCGACGCGGCCAGCATGGCGGCCTCGCCGATCCCGACCACGGGCGTGGGCGCCAGGGCCGCCTGCAGCGCGGCGCGACCCGGGTCGCCGAAGGCCGCGACGAGCACGGCGTCCGGCCGCAGGGCCGCGATGGCGTCCCGCATGGAGGCCACCACGGCGGCGGCGGCTGCGAGGTCCCGCTCGGTCGTGATGAGGTTCGGGCCGCGGGGCGCCGTGAGCGCGACGATCTCGACGCCGTCCCCGGCCGCCTCGACGGCGACCGCCGCCATGGCCGCGGTCGTCGCCGCGCTGGCGTTCGGATTGACCAGGACGATCCGCAGCGTCTTCGGCCTCACACGAGCTCGCCCGACCGGATGCAGGCGGCCGCATGTCCGGCGGCGACGGCGGCCAGGGGAGGGACCGCCGCCCGGCAGTCCGGCGACGCCAGAGCGCAGCGCGGCGCGAAGGCGCAGCCGGGCGGCAGCGCCGACAGGTCCGGCGGCGAGCCGGGGATGGTGTCGAGCCGGTCGCCCTTGGCCGCCCGCTCCACCCGGGACGCAAGCAGCCCGCGCGTATAGGGGTGGCGCGGCGCGCGCATGACGTCCCTGACCGAGCCGCTCTCGACGACGCGGCCCGCATACATCACCGAGATGCTGTCGGCGATCTCCACCGCGACCCCGATATCGTGCGTGACGAAGATGATGCTGAGGCCGAGCTCGCGCTGCAGCTCGCGCAGGAGAAGCAGGATCTGAATCTGGACCGTGGCGTCGAGCGCCGTCGTGGGCTCGTCGGCCAGGAGGACGCTGGGCCGGCACGCCAAAGCGAGGGCGATCATGGCGCGCTGGCGCATGCCGCCGGACATCTCGTGCGGATAGGCGTCGAGGCGCCTGTCCGGGGAGGGGATCCGCACGCGCTCGAACAGCGACAGCGCGCGCGCCCGCGCGTCCGCCGTCGAGATCGCCTCGTGCCGGCGGATCGCCTCGATGATCTGCTGGCCCACCGTGTAGACGGGATCCAGCGCCAGCATGGGCTCCTGGAAGATCATCGAGACCGTCCCGCCGCGAAAGTCGGCGAGATCGTCGCGAGACAGGGCCAGCACGTCCCGGCCCGCGACCCGGATCGCGCCGGTGACCCGCGTCCGCTTCGGGGCGTGCAGCCGCAACAGCGACCGGAGCGTCACGCTCTTGCCCGAGCCCGATTCGCCCAGCAGCGCCATGACCTGGCCCTGCGGCAGGGCCAGCGAAACGCCGTCCACGGCCCGGACGTCGCCGCGCCCGCTCTGGAAGGTGACGGTGAGGTTTTCGATCTCGACGGCGTGGCTCATGCGGCCGCCTCCGCCAGGGAGGGCGCACGGCTATGGCCCGAACCGGGGAGCGCCATCAGGCAGGCGGCGGCCTGGGAGCCTGCGATCGCCGCGAGGGGCGGCTGCGTCGAAGAGCAGACGGGCTCGGCGAAGCCGCAGCGCGTGTGGAAGCGGCAGCCGCTGGGCGGGTCGATCGGGTTGGGCGGATCGCCGGAGAGCGGCGCCTCCAGCGTGCGGGCGTCCGGGTCCATCTTGGGCATGGAAGCGAGCAGCGCCGCCGTGTAGGGGTGCGCGGGCGCGCTGAACACCGCGTCGCCGGACCCGATTTCGGCCACCTTGCCCAGATACATCACCATGACGCGGTCGACCATGAAGCGCACGACGTTGAGGTCGTGCGAGATGAAGACGTAGGTCAAGCCGAACTCGGCCTTCAGGTCCTGCAGCAGGTTGAGCACCTGCGCCTCGACGGACTTGTCGAGCGCCGACACAGCCTCGTCCAGGATCACGAGCCGCGGCTCCAGGGCGAGCGCCCGGGCGATGTTCACGCGCTGCCGCTGGCCGCCGGAGAGTTCATGAGGATAGCGACCGGCGAAGCGGACCGGCTCGAGGCCGACCCGCGCCAGCAGGTCGTGCGCGCGCCGCCGGGCCGCATCCTCCGGCACGCCGTGCACGCGCGGGCCGAAGGAGACCGAGTCCTCGTTGGTCAGGCGCGGGTTGAGCGAGGCGTAACTGTCCTGGAACACCATCTGGACCTGCCGGCGATAGGCCGTCAGGTCGAGATCCGCGCCCACCTTCTCGCCATCGAAGATCATCTCGCCCCGATCGGGGCGGATCAGCTGCATCAGCAACCGCGCCGTGGTCGACTTTCCACAGCCGCTCTCGCCGACGACGCCGAGCGTCTCGCCCTTCTGGATGTCGAAGCTGACGTCGTCCACGGCGCGGACCAGCGCGCCGCGCCCGAACAGCCCCTTTCCCTTCACCGGGAAGTGCTTCACCAGCCCGCTGACCGAGAGCAGCGGCTGGGCGGGCCCGCCGCGGTCGCGGCCGTCAGCGCCGTCGACAGGCATGCTCATGATTTCACGTCCATGGCGGAGCGCAGGCCGTCCGAGACCATGTTGAAGGCGATCGAGGTGATGAAGATCATGCCGCCCGGCAGCGCCGCGACGAGCGGCTGGTTGTAGATGGCCGTCCGCAGGGTGTTCAGCATCAGTCCCCATTCGGGCTCCGGCGGCCGGACGCCGAGTCCCAGGAAGGAGAGGCCCGAGGCCAGGATCATGGACACGGAGACGAGGCTCGTGGCGTAGACGAAGATGGGGCCGAGCACGTTGCCGAGGACGTGCACGCGGATGATCGTCCACGCATGGGCGCCCGACGCCCTGGCCGCATCGATGTAGTCCAGCGAGCGGACCTGCGTGGTGACGCTCTCCGCCACGCGCGCGATGGGCGGCACGAAGACCAGCGTCAGCGACACCAGCGCGTTGGTGAGGCCGGCGCCCAGCGCCCCGGACAGGGCGACGGCGAGGAGCACCGACGGAAAGGCGTAGAACACGTCGACGGTGCGCATGATCAGCGTGTTCGTCAGCCCGCCCGCGAAGCCGGCCACGATGCCGAGAAGGGATCCGATCACGAAGGCGACCGGCACGGGCGTCACGCCCATCAGCAGCGACAGGCGCCCGCCATAGATGAGGCGCGACAGCATGTCCCGGCCGAGTTCGTCGGCGCCGAGCGGATAGCCCGGCGTGCCGATCGGCTTGAGCCGGCGCAGCATGGAGCCCTTGGAGGGGTCCGCCGGCGCCAGATACGGGGCGAAGACCGCGATCAGCACCACCGCCACGATCACGGCCAGCGCCACCATGGCGACCGGATCGCGCGACAGGCGGCGCAGGACGCCGCTCCAATATCCGGGAGAGCGGATGACGGCGTCCGCCGCCGTAGGGGAAGGGACCGCGGCGAGGCTCATGCTCATGATCGTTGCACCCGGGGGTCGATGGCGGTCTGCAGGATGTCCACGGCCAGGTTGAGCATCACGAAGAAGAGGGCCAGGACCAGGATGGTGCCCTGCAGGAGAGGCAGGTCGCGCTGGAAGATGGCGGCGTTCAGGAGGAAGCCGGTGCCCGGCCAGGAGAACACCGTCTCGATCAGGATGGAGCCGCCCAGCAGATAGCCGAGCTGGAGGCCCATGACGGCGAAGGCCGTCGGCGCCGCGTTCTTCATCACGTGCCGGAACACGCCGCGTTCGGTCAGGCCCTTGGCGGTGAGCGCCTGGACGAATTCCTGGTTCAGGATCTCGCCCACCAGCGCCTTGACCGTCCGGGCGATGATCCCCATCGGGATCACCGACATGGTGACGGCCGGGAGCACCAGGAACCGCAGATACTCCCAATCGAAGGAGCGGCTGGCGGATCCCCCGGGGCCGCCGCCCGTCGCCGGGAACCATCCCAGCTGCACGGAGAAGATGATCACCAGCACCATGCCGAGCCAGTAATGCGGAACGCTGACGCCCAGCACGGAGACCAGCGATGCGACCCGGTCGATCCAGCCGCCGCGGAAATAGCCGGCGACGACGCCCAGCAGCGTTCCGAACACGAAGCCGATGCAGGTCGCGGCGGCGGCGAGCGCCAGGGAGTTCTTCACCGCATTGAGGACTTCGCTCGCCACCGGCCGGCCGGTCGCGATGGAGGAGCCGAGATCTCCCAGGACGACGCGGGAGATCCACAGGCCGTACTGGACGGGCAGGGGCTTGTCGAAGCCGTAAAGGGTGCGCATCTGCGCCTGCAGCTCGGCCGTGGCGTCGACCGGCAACACGGCCGTCAGCGGGTCGCCGGGCGTGATGTGGACCAGGAGGAAGCACACCAGGCTCACGCCCAGCGCCACCGGGATGACGTAGATCACGCGCTTGATCGCATAAAGCAGCATCGGTTGCCTCGGGGGACGCCAGGGCGGCCCCGGCGCCGAACCCACAGTGTGCGGAGACGGGCGCCGGGTCTTGCGAGAGGCTCGGCTACTTGGCCATCGTGATCGGCGAGAAGTCCTGGAACCAGTTCTGGGCCTGCACGAAGCCTTGCACCTTCTTGCTCATGGCGCGCGGGTTCACGTCATGCGTGACCATGAGGAAGAGCGCGTCGTCGACGTATTTTTCGTGGATCTTCTGCAGGATCGCGGTCTGCTCCTTCGGGTCGAAGCTGTTGCGGACCTGGTCGAAGAGCTTGTCCATCTCCGGGTCGCAGTAGTAGCCCCAATTGGTCCCGGTCGGCGGCGCCAGATTGCACTGCAGGTGGCGGATGAGCCCGGTGAAGGGGTCCTGGATGAAGTAGGTGTAGTTCATCCCGGTCGCGCCGCGGGCGCTCTCGTGCTTGGCGCCGGCGCGCCAGATATTGATGAGCGTGTTCCACTCGACGACTTCGAAGTCGATCTTGATGCCGATCTCGGCCAGGTTCTGCTGCACGAACTCGTTCATCGGCAGCGGCTGCATCTGGCCGGATCCGGAGGCCGAGATGAGGATCTTGGTCTTCAGCGGCTTGTCGGGGCCGTAGCCGGCCTCGGCCATCAGCTTCTTGGCGGCGGCCACGTCGTGGCTGAGCTTGAAGCTCGGCTTGCCGAACCACTGGTGGCCGGGCGGGAAGAAGCCTTCGGCCGGGATCATGAGGCCGCTCAGCAACTCCTTCAGGCCCTCGCGGTCGATGGCCAGATTGGCCGCCTTGCGCACGCGGACGTCGTTCCAGGGCGAACCTTCGACGCGCGACAGGTGCCAGGTCCAGTTATGCGGATAGGCGTTCGTCACGATGGTGAAGCTCGCCTGCTTCAGCGACGGCACGGCGTCCGGCGGGGGCGCCTCGATCCAGTCCACCTGGCCCGACCGAAGCGCGGCGACGCGGGCGTTCGCTTCCGGCAGCGGCAGCAGGACCATCCTGTCGAGCTTGGGCACGCGCGCCTTGTCCCAGTACTCCGCGTTGGGAACCATCTCGACCCGCTCGCGCGGCACGAAGGCGACGATCTTCCAAGGGCCGGTGCCGGACGGCGCCTTCGCGACCGCGTCCCAGCTCTTGCCCTGCTTCTCCCAGTTGGCGGGAGACGACATCATGATCCAGGCCAGCTGGTAGGGCAGGGTGGCGTCGGGCGTCTTCGTCGTGATTTCGAGCGTCAGCGGGTCGATCGCCTTGTAGGAGGCCACGGCCGGAATGCGCGACCGGCCCTGCGCCGACTGGCGCGGATCAAATTGCGGCGCCTCTTTTGTAAGCAGCTTGTCCAGGTTCCACACGACGGCGTCGGCCGTGAACGCGGAGCCGTCGTGGAATTTCACGCCGTCGCGCAGCTTGAAGACCCACTTGGTCTTGTCGGCGGGGTCGACCGCCCATGAGGTCGCCAGGCCGGGCACGAGGTCGGACGCCTTGGTGGCGCTGCTAAGGTCCCAGTTGACCAGCGCGTCATAGGCCGTGAACCCGAGGAAGCGCTGTCCCTCGCCGCCATTGTCGGTCTGGCCGGTGGTGAGCGGGATGTCGGAGGCGGTCATGCCGATCCGCAGCGTGCCCTGCGCCAGGGCGGGACCCGAAACGCCGAGGAACAGGCCCAATGCCGTGATGCGTCCGGCCAGCTTCAATCGTGTCATGGGTCGCGGTCTCCAACCATCTGAGACCGCGCAATTCGCAAGATCCGGGCCAGAGCTCTGGGAGCCGGGCGGGGCGGCGCGCGAAGCGTCGCCTCCGGCAGGCGCCTTCAAAACAGGCGTCCTGACCGGGGGAACGCTTCAAACGCCGTCACGCGGAAGGATCGATCAGCCCTTGGCGGCCGTGACCACGATCTCGATGAGCGCGCCGCCGCCGAGGTCGGCGACGCCCACCGTCGCGCGCACGGGCAGGTTCTCGGGCGCCAGCCAGGCGGTCCAGGCGGCGTCCATCTCCTTCTTCTTCGTCAGATCCGTGACGAAGATCGTGGCGGCGACGAGCTTGGTCTTGTCCGTCCCGGCTTCGGCGAGATAGCCGTCGATCTTCGCCAGAATCTGCTCGGTCTGGCCGGCCATGGAGGCGGTCGTGTCGTCGGCGATCGTGCCGCCGACGAAGACGAGGCCGTTGGCCTGCACGACCCGGTGCATGATGGGCGTGCGGATGGAACGGGCGATGGTCATGGATGGCGTCCTTTCTGGGGGGGAGAGTCAGGCCTGGAAGCGCTGGATGCGCAGGCCGTCGATCGGAACCTTGGTCGAGCCGGTGGCGACCAGCTCGGCCATGACGGCTCCCGCGCCGGGCCCGAGCTGGAACCCATGCGCCGAGAAGCCGAACTGGTGGAAGAGGCCGTCATGCCTGGCGCTCGGGCCGAACACCGGGAGATCGTCGCTCATGCGCGCCTCGATGCCGGCCCAGGCCCGCACGATCACGGCCGAGCGCATGATGGGGAACAGCTCCCAGACGGTCCTGGCGCTTTGCGCCAGCTTCGTCCAGTCGAGCTCCGTGCGGTTCTCGTCGGGGAACGCCCGCCCGAGATGCCCGCCGCCGATCAGCACCGTGCCGTTGGCGAACTGCTTGAAGGACAGCTTGCGGCCTCGCAGGATGACGACGGGCCGGATGAAGGGCTCGACCCGTCCGGTGATCATCAGCATCGGGGCGATCGCCTCGACCGGCACGGGCTCGCCGAGGCTTTCGGCGAGGCGGCCGGCCCAGGCGCCCGCCGCGTTGACCACCTTCGGGGCGAGGACGGCGCCGTCCGAGGTCTCGACGATCCATCGCGGGCCGTCCGCCCTCACGCTTGTCACCCGGACGCCTTCGCGCAGGTCCACGCCGAGCGACACAGCCTTGCGTTTGAACGCCTGGGTGGCGCGGAACGGGATGGCCGCGCCGTCCTGGCGGGACACCACGCCGCCCGGGCAGCTCTCGGAGATCGCGGGAGCCAGCCGGCGCAGCTCGCCGCCGTCAATCATCTCCTCATGCGTGAAGCCGCGCAGCCTGAGGTCTTCGACCCGCTTGCGGAAGACGGCGAGCTCCTCCTCGGTCTCGGCGACCAGCACTTGCCCGTCGCTGACGAAGCCGCAGTCGTCGTCCACGAGGTCCGCCACGCGACGCCAGATCGCCATCGAGTGCAGGGAAAGTGGGATCTCGGCCACGTGCCGGGCCAGCTGGCGGACCCCGCCGGCGTTGACGCCCGAGGCGTGGCGGCCGGCGTGATCCTTCTCCAGGAGCACGACCTTCATGCCGCGCAGCGCACAGTGCAGCGCGGTGGAGCACCCGTGGATGCCCGCGCCGACGATGACGACGTCGGCGGTGGTCCGGCTCACCGGCAGACCGCCTTCACGGCGGCGTCGGACTTGGGCAGATTGGCGAGCTCGCCCAGCGTCACCGGCTTCACGGGCGGCCGCAGGCGGTAGTAGCCGACCTCCGCCGGCGATGCGCCGCGCTCCTGCGCGATGATCTCCGTCACCGTCGGCCCGCACAGGCGGCCCTGGCAGGGCCCCATGCCGCAGCGCAGGAAGGACTTCATCTGGTTGGGGCCCTGAACGCCCAGCGTGCGCGTCGCCTCGCGCAGCTGGCCGGCCGTGACCTCCTCGCACCGGCACACGATCGTGTCGGCGTCCTTGGGCGCGAGGAACGCCGCCGCGGGCCGGTAGAGGACGTCCAGGAAGCGTCGGCCGCGCATCGCCTTCGCGAGCGCCGCCCGCACCGGCGCAGCGCGCCGGTCCCGCTCGCCCTGGTCGATGCGGCCGATCCGGCGCGCGGCCTCATAGGCCGCGATCTCGCCGCGCAGGGCGGCGCTCTCGGCCCCGCCGACGCCCGCTCCGTCGCCGGCGATCGACACGCCCGGCACGCTGGCCCCGAACCAGTCGTCCAGCTTCGGCGTCCAGCAATGCTGCTGCGCGTCCCAGGCCTGCTCGCAGCCGACGGCGCTCGTCATATTGACGTTGGGGATCACGCCCTGGTGCAGCAGCAGCACGTCGCAGGGGATAATCTCGCGGGCGCCGCCGCGCTCGGCGACGACCTGCCGGACGCGGCCTTCGCCCTCGGCGCGCAGGCCAGTGACGCCGCCGAGGAACCGCAGCCTGCGGCGGGCCGTCAGCATCAGCTTGAGGCCCTTCGCCAGATAAGGCGACAGGAGGAAGTCCGGCAGCGCGCCGGCCGCGGCCAAAATGTTGGCCCGCTCGGTCGTGTCCAGCACGGCCACGATGTCGGCCCCGGCGGCCTGCAACTGCGACGCGAGCAGGTAGAGCAGGGGGCCGCAGCCCGCCAGCACGACCCGGCCGTCCGGGACGATGCCGGAGGTCTTGCGCGCGATCTGCGCCGCGCCGGCCGTCATGACGCCAGGAAGGGTCCAGCCCGGGATCGGCATCGGGCGCTCCAGCGCGCCGGTCGCCAGGATCACGTTGCGCGCATCCACGAGGCGCGCCTGGCCTCCGGCCGAGACGCCGATCTCGAAGCCCTCGCCGGAGGGGAGATCCGTCCTGCCGACGGTCCAGACGGTGGCCCCGGGGGCGTAGTCCGCCGCGCTGCGCTCGAACCGGTCGACCACGTCCCGGCCGCGCCAGTAGTCATCGCCCAGCACCTCGCGGCGTTGCACGGGCGTGGTGGTGACTCCGCGATAGATCTGGCCGCCGGGGGCCGGGTTCTCGTCGGCCAGTAGGGCCGAAAGGCCGAGATCGCTGGCCGAGGCGGCGGCGGCGAGGCCGGCCGGGCCCGCGCCGACCACGACGAGGTCGTAATGGTCCTGGAGAGCGGAGACGTCGCCGATGCGGTTCATGCGCCGATCTCCGCGCCGCGGGCCTCGTCGGGCGCCTCGGCCTGGCGGGGTCCCCGCTGGGTCTCGATGTTCATTCCGTCGGCGAGCGGGACGAGGCAGCCCTGCCGGTTGCCGACCCCGTCGATGACGACAAGGCACTCGAAGCAGACGCCCATCATGCAATAGGGGCCGCGGGGCGCCCCGGACACGGGGGTCTGGCGGTTCACCGCCACGCCGTTGCACAGCAGCGCCGCCGCGACCGTGTCGCCGGCGCGCGCCGTCATCGGCGCGCCGTCGAAGGTGAAACGCAAGGGAGCGCCCGCGGGCGCGCCGGAATCACGCATGGGCCGGAACATGGAATCTCCGTGCGGTGAAGGGCCTGACGGCCTCGGGCAAGGCTCCGGCCAGAATGGCCGGCGCCAGCGTCAGGACGTGGTTGGCGGCGAGCGTGACGCCCGAATGGCAGGTGGTGACGAAGGCGCCGGGATGGGCCGTCGACTGTTCGTAGATCGGGAAACCGTCCGGGCTCATGACGCGTAGCGCCGACCATGTCCGCACGACGTTGAGGCCCGCCAGGCGTGGGAACATCCGGACGGCGCGCTCGGCCATGAGGGACACGACCGGCTGGGTCACGACGGTGTCGAATCCGAGGTCTTCCTGGCTGTCGCCGATCATGACGCCGCCCTCGTCCGTCTGGCGGACGGTGACCATCGGATGGTGCAGGAAGGGCGCGGTCTTCTCGGTGACGATCACCTGCCCCTTGCTGGGCCTCACCGGCGCATGCAGCCCCACCATGGGGGCCAGCCGGGCGTTGTCGAGGCCGGCGGCCAGCACGATCCTGGGCGCCTGGACCTCGCCCCAGGGCCCGGCGACGCGAAAGCCGCCCGCCACGGCCGTGATGCGGTCGACCGGGCGGCCGGGCCTGTAGTCCACGCCGCGCCGTTGCATGGCCTCGTGAAGGGCGCGAAACAGCCGCAGCGAGTTCACGTGGCCGTCGACAGGGCTGTAGATGGAGCCCGCCACATCCTTGCCGATGTCGGGCAGCCGGCGCTTCGTCTCGGCGTGGTCGAGCACCTCGTAGCCGTATTCGACCATGTTGATCTGGTTGTGCAGCCGCGTCATGCCGTCGACCCGCTGCTGCAGCTCCGCCTCCGAGAGGCACAGCGTGAAGCCGCCCGGCTGGCTGTGGGCCACGTCGATCCCGGTCTCCTCCTGCAGGATCCGGGCGAGGTCACGCCAGCCATCCGCCGAGCGCTTCGACCAGGCGGCGTATTCGGGCATGCCCATGCCCTTGGACTGCACCCACACGAGCGCGAAATTGCCCCGCGACGCCCGGAAGGCGACGTCTCCTTCGTCCAGGACGCAGACCCGCGCGCCGGCGCGCGCCAGACCGAACGCCATGGCCCCGCCGACGAGGCCGCCGCCGACGACGACGACGTCGGGCTCAGGCTTAGATGTGCTTGCTTGCGACACGGGAGGTCAGCCCTTTCCGGCTCCGACGAACAGGCGATCGAGCCCGAAGATACGGTCCAGCGCGAGCAGCATCAGCGCGGTGAGGGCGATGAGGCAGGCCGAGACCGAGGCGATCAGCGGGTCGATGTTGTCCTGGATGTAGAGGAACATGCGCACGGGCAGCGTGACCGTGGCGGGAGAGGCGACGAAGACCGTCATCGTGACTTCGTCGAACGAGTTGATGAAGGCCAGCATCCACCCGGAGACGACGCCGGGCAGGATCAGGGGCAGCGTGACGCGGCGGAACACCGTGGCCGGACCGGCGCCGAGCGAGACCGCCGCATGTTCGATGCGGGCGTCGATCCCGTAGGAGGCCGCCAGAACGAGGCGCAGCGCGAAGGGGATGACGACGATCACGTGGCTGAGCGCCAGCCCTGTGAAGGAGCCGGCCAGCCCGACCTGCGTGAAAAAGCGCAGGAAGGCGATGCCGAGCACCACGTGCGGCACCATCAGCGGCGACAGGAACAGCGCCGTCAGGGCCTCCCGGCCCGGAAAGCGGTAGCGCGCGATGGCCAGGGCCGCCGGGACGGACAGCATGATCGCGATGGTCGAGGACAGCGCCGCCAGCCACAGGCTCGACCAGAACGCGCGCAGGAACTCCGGATAGGCCAGGATCTGCCGGAACCAGCGCAGGCTGAAGCCATTCGTGGGCAGCGACAGATAGCCTTCCGGCGTGAAGGCGACGGCGCACACGATGGCGAGCGGCGCCAGCATGAAGGTCACGAAGGCGAGGTGGAAGGCGACCGCGAGGGGACCGTTGCGGGTCATTCGAACACCTGCGCATAGCGGCGTTCGATCAGCCGGTTGGAGCCCACGATGATGGCCACGAGCGCCACGAGCAGGAGCGTCGCCACCGCGGCGCCGAGCGGCCAGTTCAGCGTGTTGAGGAACTCGTCATAGGCCAGCGTCGCCGCCACCTTGAGGCGACGGCCGCCGATGATGGCCGGGGACGCGAAGGCGCTCGCCGCCAGGGCGAAGACGATCACCGAGCCGGACAGGATTCCGGGGACGATCTGCGGCAGGACCACGCGCCGCCACGTCGTCAGCGTCGAGGCGCCCAGCGAACCGGCCGCGTTCTCAACCTGCGGATCGAGGCGCTGCAGCGCCGCCCAGACCGCCAGCACCATGAACGGCGCCAGGACGTGGGTGAGCGTCACCACCACGCCGGTCTCGGTGAACATGAAAGGCAGGGGCGCGCTGATCGCGCCGATCCTCATGAGCCCCTGGTTCACGACGCCGGTCGAGCCGAACAGCAGCGCCCAGCCCAGCGTCCGCGCCACGACCGAGACCAGCAGCGGACCGAGGATCGCCAGCAGCGACACGCTGCGCCAGCCGGGGCTCATGCGGTTCAGCACATAGGCCTCCGGCACCCCGATCGCGATCGACGCCAGCGTGACCAGGATCGCGATGCGGAAGGTGCGAAGGAAGACCTGGAGGAAATAGTCGTCGGCCGTCATTTCGCGCCAGTTCTTCAGCGTGAACTCCGGCACGATGCCCTTGTACTGCCCCCAGTCGTAGAAGGAGAGCAGCACCGTCATGGCGAGCGGAATCAGCACCAGGCCGAGAAAGACAAGGGCGGTGGGTCCGGCCAGCCAGTAAGGCGTGAGAGGCGCCCGCTCCTTCACGACGCGCCTCCGGCCGGAAGGATCGCCGCGTCCCCGGCGGCGAAGGTGAGCGTGACGCGCTGGCCCTCGGCCGGAACCGGCGATCCGTCATTGGGCCGCACGAGCGTCACGGGGCCGGCTTCGGTGTCGATCTGCAGGAGCCAGTGCAGGCCCTGGAAGACCCGGATCTTCACCGTCCCGGAGATGCCAGGTCCGGAGGTGAGCGACAGGCGCTCCGGCCGCACCGCGATGGTGTGAGGCCCGGGCGCGGCGCCGGCGGGAGCCGGCGCCCTGAAGCCGCCCACCGTGATGACGGGCCCGTCGGCGCCCCGCGCGACGGCGCCGGCCAACAGATTGGTCTTGCCCAGGAAGTTCGCCACGAAGGCGGAGGCCGGGCGGGCATAGGCGTCGTCGGGCCGCGCGACCTGCTCCACCCGGCCCTTGTTCATCACCACGATGCGGTCCGAAAGCGCCATGGCTTCGGACTGGTCGTGCGTGACCAGGATGGTGGTGGCGCCGCTGATCCGCTGGATGGAGCGCAGCTCGATCTGCATCTCCTCGCGAAGCTTGGCGTCCAGATTGGACAGCGGCTCGTCCAGCAGCAGGATCGAGGGCTTGATCACCAGCGCGCGCGCCAGCGCCACGCGCTGCTGCTGGCCGCCGGACATCCGCTTGGGGTAGCGGTCCGCATAGCCGGCGAGGCCGACCAGGGCCAGCGCCTCGGCCACCCGTCGGTCGCGCTCGGCGCGGCTGACGTCGCGCATCTCCAGGCCGAAGGCGACGTTTTCGGCCGCCGTCATGTGCGGGAAGAGCGCGTAGCTCTGGAACACGATTCCAAGCCCGCGCCGGTTGGGCTTCACCTTGTTCAGTTCGGCCCCGTCGAGCATGACGCGGCCGGCCGTCGGCTCCACGAAGCCGGCGATCATCTGCAAAGTGGTGGTCTTGCCGCAACCCGACGGGCCCAGGAGCGAGATGAACTCCCCCTTGTCGACCGCAAGTTCGAGCGCCTCCACAGCGACATGGTCGCCGTAGCGCTTGGTCAGTCCCTCAAGGGAGATATAGGCCATGCGGGGACCGTCCGGTTCCGTGTCGCGTCGGGGGAGGGGGCCGCGGCCGAAGCCGCAGCGATCAGCGCTCGATCTCGCGGTTCCAGCGCTTGGTCCACTCCTCGCGCTTGGCGTTCACGACGTCCCAGTCGACCGCCTTCAGCGTCTTGGCCAGGTCGCCATAGGGCAGGCCCTTCTGGTCCTCGGGCGCCAGCTTGACGGTCATGTTGGCGGGACCCGTGCCGGCGCCCCTGGCGAGCGCGACCTGGATCTCGGGCGAGAGCAGGTGCTGCACGAAGGCGTTGGCCTCCTTCTCGTTCTTCGAGCCGGCGACCGGACAGGCGGCCGTGCCGAGGGCGTAGCCGCCTTCCTTCGGGTAGACGAACTCCACCGGGAAGCCCGTGTCGGCGAAGGCCTTGACACGGCCCGAGCCCCAGACCGCGAACACCGCCTGGCCGTTCTGGAACAGCTCGGTCATCTTGGCGGGGGAGGGCTCATAGGCGAGCACGTTCGCGTTGATCTGCTCCTTGAAGGCCTTGAAGCCGGGCTCGATGTCCTTCTCGCCGCCGCCGCCCAGCTGCGCCTCCGCGATTAGCGCGTGCAGGCCATAGGTGTTGTTGATCGGCGGAATGACGATCTTCTGCTTGAACTTGGGATCCTTCAGGTCCGCCCATGAACTCGGGATCGGCTGCTTGCTCTCCTCGAAGGCCTTCTTGTTGACCATGAAGCCGGTGGCCACCATGCCGATGCCGACCGCCTTGTTGGAGGAGAACTTCATCACCGGCGCCACGTCCTTGTAGACGTCGCCCGGGGCCAGTTCGCCGCAGAAGCCCAGCGAGACCGCCTGGTAGGCGGGACCGTCGTCGACGATGATCACGTCGATCTGCTGGTTGCCTTTCTGGGCCTGCAGCTTGGCGAGGGTGTCGGTGGAGTTTCCGGCCACATACTCGATCTTGACGCCGGACTTGGCCTCGAAGGGCGGGATGATGTCCTTGCGCATGGCCTGCTCGTAGGAGCCGCCATACCCCGCCACATAGAGCGTCTTCTGTTGCGCCAGCGCCTGGCCTGACGCCAGCGCCGTAGAGGCCAAAAGCAGCCCCGCCCAAACGTTCTTCATCAAGACCCTCCTGTGGCGACCGAAACCAGGGCCAGCTTGGACGGCGCGCGACCAGGGGGTCAAATCGAATGATTGCGGCAGCCCATAACGGAATGTTATGGGCTGCCCATGCTCAACCCGCGCCAGATCGAGGCCTTCAGGGCCGTCATCGTCATGGGAAGCGTGACGGGCGCGTCGCAGGCGCTCAACGTCACCCAGCCCGCCGTCACCCGGCTGATCCACGATCTCCAGCGCAGTCTGGGCCTGCCCCTCTTCGTCCGCCGCGGGTCGCGGCTCGTGCCCACCGAGGAGGCGCTGGCGCTCTATCGCGAGGTCGAGCGGCAATTCGTGGGCCTGGACCGCATCGCCCGCGCCGCACGCGACCTTCGGGAAGGCCGGGCCGGCACGCTGCGCATCGCCGCGCTCCCGGCCTTCAGCGTGGGCTTCATGCCGCGTGCGGTCGGAGAGTTCATGGTCGAGCGGCCCGAGCTCGACGTGGCGCTACGGCAGCATCTCCTCGCAGGTCGTGGACTGGATCGCGTCCGGCTTTTGCGAGGTCGGGTTCGTCCAGACCCCGATCGAATCCGCCCATCTGGACATCGAGCCCCTGGTCTCGGCGCCGGCCGTGGCGGTGCTGCCTGCCGGCCATCCCCTGTGCGCCAAGACCGTCCTCGAGCCCGCGGACTTCGCCGGCGAGCGGTTCGTCTCCCTCGAGAACAGCACGCAGCTGCGCTACCGCATCGACGCCGTGTTCTCCCAGGCGCGGATCTCGCGCCAGTCGCGCGCCGAGACGCCGCTCTCCATGATCGCCTGCGCGATGGTCGCGGCCGGAGCGGGCCTGAGCATCGTCGACCCCTTCACGGCCGCCGAATATGACAGGCGCGGCGTGGAGATCCGGCCTTTCCGGCCCCATATCCATCTGGACGTGGCTTGCATCTGGTCCGCTCGGCGCTCCAGGTCCGGCATCGCCCGGCAATTCGTGAGCTTCGTCACAGGCAAGCTCGCGAGCTTCGCCGACGTCGAGCCCTGACGACGGGATCGCTCGGCAGCCGTTCGCGGGCGGCTAGTGGGAGAGCCGCTCCTTGTCGAGCTTCAGCGTCACGACGGCGCCTTCGACGGCCCAGTCGACTGCGAGGGATCCCCCAAGCTGGCCGACCACGCTGGATCTCAGCAGCCGGCTGCCGAAGCCCGGCGCGTCCTTGGGGGCCGCCACCGCCGGACCGCCCCGCTCCATCCACACGACCGAGATCATGGGGTCCGTGTCGGTGCAGGAAATGTCCAAGGTCCCGCTGTCGGAGGACAGGCAGCCATATTTGACGGAGTTGGTGGCCAGCTCGTGGACGATCAGCGCCAGGCTCGTCGCCGCCCTCTCGCCCACGCCCATGCGCGGCACGGCCACGCGGATGCGGCCGCTGAACGCTCCCAGGTCGTCGTAAGGCGCCAGCAGGATCGAGATGAGATCGCCCAGGAGGGCCGCCGATCCCTGCTGGCCCGGCAAGGGCCTGACCATGTCATGGGCCCGCCCGAGCGCAGCCAGCCTGGCGGTCAGCTCCCGCGCCATGTCGACGGGCGTCTTGGCCGACTGCGACGTGAGCCGGGTCAGGCCGGACGCGATGGCGAGCAGATTCTTGACGCGGTGGCTCATCTCGCCGGCCAAAAGCTCGCTGCCTTCTTCGGCCTGCTTGCGTCCGGTCACATCGAGGAAGATGCCGAACATCACCCGGCCCACCATGCCGATGTCCTCGCCCTGGCCCCGGGCCGAGATCCATCGCACGACGTCGCCCACGAGGATCCTGAAGTCGATCTCGTAGTGGCCCAGGACGGCTCTCGTCGCGGAAAACGCCGCTCTCACCCGGTCGCGGTCGGCCGGGTGGATGTGGGCGGAGAGATCCTCGAAGGTGACGTGGCTGGTCGGCTGCACGCCCCACAGCGTATAGGCCCGGTCGTCCATGGTGAGGCGGTCGGTGTCGACGTTCCACGACCAGAGGGCGATGCCTGCGGCGTCGACAGCCAGCCGGAGATGTCGGGCGTCCCAGGCCCCGGGCGACCAGGGAGACTCGTCGCGCGTCACGGAGCGACAGCCGGAAGTTGATTCCACATCGCCCATCCTTCATCCGAAGAAACGCACAACTAGCACAATTGGTGCGCGAAGGTCAGGTTCCTGAGCGACACGCCGGGACAGGGGTCAGCCGCACGGCCCCGGCATGGCCCGGGCGTGCGCTCGGCGTCGGCTTTGATCGCCCGGACGGCCGCCAGTAGTCTCGACCCGGCCGGAAGCATCGGCGGACCGCCTGCTTGCGCTGAAGCGCCGAGCGTGCGCAGACGTGGAAGGGAGCGGCAGCCGTGATGAAAGAGACGAATTCCCGGCAAGTCGAGGGGGCTCCGGATGCGAGCCTTTCGCGTCATATCCTGCCGACCTCCGGCACGATGATCGGCATCTGCACCACGCTGGTCGGCCTGGTGAAGATCATCGAAGCGAGAACCGGCCCGAGCAGCGTGGACGAACTGGCCGCTCTGACCTCGCTCCTGTTCCTGGCGAGCGCCGTCATGTCCTACGCCTCGATTCGAACAGGCAGACCCCACCGGCTCGGCGAGCGGCTGGAGCGGGCCGCCGACGTCTGCTTCATGGTCGGGCTCGTGAGCGTCGTCGCGATCGCAGCCTTCTTCGCCTATGAGGTGCTCTAGCGTCCTGCTCCCGCGTGGCAGGGTTGCCGCCGGCTAGGAGGGCGTATTTGATGAGCGCCCTTCGGATCGGACGGCGCACAGGAGATCGCCATGGCCTATCAACCGCTCGCTGAGCGCTATGAGAGCGGGATGCGGTACAACCGCGTGGGCCGCAGCGGGCTCATGCTGCCGGCGATCTCGCTCGGCCTTTGGCACAATTTCGGCCATGACCAGCCGCAGGACCGGGCGCGCGCGATCTGCCGCAAGGCGTTCGACCTCGGCGTCACGCATTTCGACCTGGCCAACAATTACGGTCCGCCTCCCGGCTCGGCCGAGGCCCATTTCGGCGAGATCCTGCGGACCGACTTCGCCGGACTCCGCGACGAGCTGATCATCTCCACCAAGGCCGGCTACCGCATGTGGCCCGGCCCCTATGGCGAATGGGGCAGCCGCAAATACCTGATCTCCAGCCTGGACCAGAGCCTGAAGCGGCTGGGCGTCGACTATGTGGACATCTTCTATTCCCACCGCTTCGACCCGGATACGCCTCTGGAGGAGACCATGGGCGCCCTCGACGCCGTGGTACGCCAGGGGAAGGCGCTCTATGTGGGGCTCTCATCCTACAACTCGCAGCGCTTTCGCGATGCCGTCCGCATCCTCCGGGACCTCGGAACGCCCTGCCTGATCCACCAGCCCAGCTACTCGCTGATCAACCGCTGGATCGAGGACGACGGCTTGCTGGACACGCTCGAGCAGGAGGGGGTCGGCTGCATCGCGTTCTCGCCGCTGGCCCAGGGCCTGCTCACAGGCAAGTACCTGAACGGCGTGCCGGAGGACAGCCGGGCCGCGGCGGGCAAATCCTTGCGGCCGGCTTTTCTCACGCCGGAGAACATCGAGAGGGCGCGGGCGCTCGACGCGATCGCGCGGCGGCGCGGACAGACGCTGGCCCAGATGGCGCTGGCCTGGGTGCTGCGCGGCGGGCGGGTCACGTCCGCCCTCATCGGCGCGAGTCGGCCGGAACAGGTGCAGGATTGCGTGGCCGCGCTTCGCCATCCCGACTTCACGGCGGACGAGCTCGCCGAGATCGACCGCTACGCCGTGGAAGGCGGCGTCAATCTGTGGGCCGCGTCGGCGGAACGCTCGGGTCCGCAGCGCTGAGCCGCGCGATCAGCGCCGGCGGGTGCTGTCCCGCGCGACGATCTCGGCGGGCAGGCGCACGTCCCGGGCCGGAGGGCTCCGGCCCTCGATCAGGTCGACCAGCATGGCGGCGGCGCGGGCGCCGATCTCGCCGCGCGCCTGGCGCACGGTGGTGAGGGCCGGGTTGTAGGCCCCGGCGAACTCGATGTCGTCGAAACCCGCCACCGAAACGTCGCCGGGGACCGACAGGCCTGCCCCGACAAAGGCGCGGATAACGCCCATCGCCATCGCGTCGTTGCAGGCGAACACGGCGTCCGGCCTCGAGGGAAGCGCCAGAAGGGCTCGGGCCGCGGCTTCCCCCGCCGCGATGGAGAAGTCGCCGGGCCGGACCAGGGCGTCGTCCATGGTCAGGCCGTGGGCCGATAGGGCGTCGCTGTAGCCGGCGAAGCGGTCGTGCTCCAGCACGTTCGCGGCCGGCCCGCGCACATAGGCGATGCGGCGGTGGCCCTCGGCGATCAGGCGCTCCGTCATGGCCCGGGCGGCTTCTCGGTTGGCTGTTTCGACATGGGGCAGGCCGGACCCGGGGATGCGCTCGCAGAGGCTGACGGTGGGCACGACGATCTGGGCCCCGTCCGGCTTGGACAGCAGCCGGCCATTGAGCAGAAGCAGCCCGTCGACGCGCCCGGCGCGGACGAAATCGGCATGGTCCCGCTCCCGGGCGGGGTCGTTGCCGGTGTCGGCGATGATCAGGCTGTAGCCGGCCGAGCGCAGCAGGTCGGAGATGCCGTGAAGCACCTGCGAGAAGAAGATGTTGGACACGTCCGGCACGACCGCGAGCACGGCGTGCGTGCGGCTGGTGCGCAGGTTCCGGGCCGCGACGTTGAGCACATAGCCGGTCTCGCGGACGGCCTTCATCACCGCTTCGCGGGTCTTGGCCTTCACCTGGTCCGGGCTGGCGAGGGCGCGGCTGACCGTGGCGGTGGACACGCCGGCCCGCTGCGCCACGTCCCGGATCTTCGGTCGCGCCACCCGCTCGTCCATCCTCCGCCCCAGCCCTTCACGCAAGCCGCCGACAGTCCGCGACCTCGGCCGAGGCGCTTGACACGCGCCTCTCATATGGCACTCTAGAAAAAAATGTAATCGATTACAAATCGAAACGCGCCGCATGCAAGACGGCGTCCTGGGAGGAAGCAGCCATGGTTTTCAAGTCGCGGGATCGGCGTGCGCCGACCACTCTCCTCACCGCCCTGGCGTTGGCCGGGGCCGCGTTTTCGGCGCAGCCGGCCGCAGCGCAGGAGCTCAAGGCCGAGGTGATCCACTGGTGGACCTCGGGCGGCGAGTCCGCCGCCGTCAAGGTCTTCGCCGAGCAGTTCAAGAAGGCCGGCGGGACCTGGGTCGACACCGCCATCGCGGGCGGGGCCAACGCCCGCACCGCCGCGATCAACCGCACCGTCGGCGGCACGCCGCCCACCATGATGCAGTTCAACACCGGCAAGCAGTTCGACGAGCTGGTCGAGAACGACCTTCTGAACGACGTCGAAGCGATCGCGAACGAGCAGAAGTGGAAGGACAAGATACCCGGTCCGATCCTGGCGGCCACCACGCGCAACGGCAAGATGTTCGCCGTGCCGGTCAACATCCACGGCCAGAACTGGCTGTTCTACAACACGGACGTGCTCAAGAAGGTCGGGGCGGATGAGCCCAAGACCTGGGACGACATCATCCCGATCCTCGACAAGATCAAGGCCGCCGGCCTGATCCCGCTCGCCTTCAGCGGCCAGAAGACCTGGGAGCGCAACCTCTTCAACGCGGTGCTGATCGGGCAGGGCGGGCCGGACCTGTGGATGGCCGTGTACGGCAAGAGAGATGCGTCCGCCGTGAAGAGCCCGGCCTTCAAGTCCGTGGCCGAGACCTACGGCAAGCTGCGCAACTATGTCGATCCGGGCGCGCCCGGCCGCAACTGGAACGACGCGTCGGCGCTGGTGATCCAGGGCAAGGCGGGCTTCCAGGTCAACGGCGACTGGGCCAAGGGCGAGTTCATCGCCGCCGGCCAGACGGCCGGCAAGGAATATGGCTGCACCATCCTGAGCAAGGCCGGCGGCGGCTACGTGATGGGCGGCGACGTCTTCGCCTTCCCGAAGACCAAGGACCCGGCCGCTCAGAAGGCTCAGGTGGTCTTGGCCAAGATGATGCTGGAGCCCGAGACCCAGATCGCGTTCAACACCAAGAAGGGCTCGATCCCGGTCAGGACGGATGTGGACGTCAGCTCGATGGACGTCTGCGCCCAGAAGGGCGCCAAGATGGCCGCCGACAAGACCCAGCAGGCGCCCGCCATGGAGCTGCTGACGCCGCCTTCGGTGACCGGCGCGGTGGAGGACGTGATCTCCTCCTACTGGAACACGCCGGGCCAGAGCACCGACCAATTCGCGGACAAGTTCGCGGCGGCCCTGAAGCAGATCTGAACCGCCGCACCCCGGCCCGCCACGCATGCGGGCCGGATCCCTGCCGTTCGCTCCGGGCGCCCGGCGCCGTGGGAGGACCGCCATGCGCGTGATCAGGCCTCGCCTCGCGTCCCGCTTCGCCGCCCTGCTGGGGCTGACCCCGGCGCTGGCGATCCTGCTGGTCGTCTATGTGGGCTGCACGGCCTGGACGATCTGGATCTCGATGACGTCCTCCCGGATGCTGCCGAGCTCCAACTTCGTCGGGCTGCGCCAGTATGAGGCGCTGTTCGCGAACGAGCGCTGGCAGGTCTCGGTCGGCAATCTGGCGGTGTTCGGCGTGCTGTTCATGCTGGTCAGCATCGCGCTCGGCTTCCTGCTCGCGGTGGCGATCGACCAGCGCGTCCGGGGCGAAAACCTGCTGCGCTCGATCTTCCTCTACCCGTTCTCGATGTCCTTCATCGTCACCGGCCTTGTTTGGCAGTGGCTGCTGAACCCCACCTTCGGCATCGAGAAGATGGGCCGGGACCTCGGGTTCGCCGACTTCCGTTTCGACTGGATCGTGCGCCAGGACATGGTGATCTACACGCTCGTCTTCGCGGCCGTGTGGCACGCGGCCGGGCTCGTGATGGCGATCATGCTGGCGGGCCTTCGCGGCATCGACGAGGACATCTGGAAGGCGGCCCGCATCGATGGCTTGCCGCCCTGGCGGGTCTACCTCTCGGTGGTCATCCCGATGCTGGGCGCGAGTTTCGCGACCGCATCCGTGCTGCTCGCCACCAGCGTGGTGCGGCTCTACGACCTCTCTGTCGCGATGACCAATGGCGGCCCGGGGGTCGCCTCCGAGGTGCCGGCCAAGTTCGTCATGGACCACCTGTTCGAGCGCGGCAATCTCGGTTTGGCGACGGCGGCCGCGACTTCCATGCTGATCACCGTCGCGGCCGTGGTCGGGCCCTGGCTCTATTGGCAGAGCCGCCGGACCGGGAGGGCGCACGCATGACCGCGCCCGCCGAGAGCATGCGCCCGGCCTGGCCGGATTCGTCTACCGCCCCGCGAGCCCTGGAGCCCAGCGGCGCGCGGCCACGGCGGCTCACGCCCGCCCGGGTCGGGCTCTACGCCTTCCTGGCCATCACGGCGCTGTTCTTCCTGACGCCGCTCTACGTCATGGTCGTCACTTCGCTGAAGGACATGAGCGAGATCCGCTCTGGCGCGATCCTGTCCCTGCCGCAGGCGCCCACGGTCGAGCCCTGGATCAAGGCCTGGTCGTCCGCCTGCACGGGCCTCAGCTGCAACGGCATCAGCGTCGGCTTCTTCAACTCGGTGGCGATCCTCGTGCCGTCCGTCATCGCCTCCATCGCGGTGGGAGCGCTCACCGGCTATGCGCTGTCCTTCTGGCGCGTGAAGGGCGCGGGCGTCCTGTTCGGCGCCCTAATGATCGTGGCCTTCGTGCCCTACCAGATCTTCATCTACCCGCTGGTGCGCGTCTTCGCCTTCGCGGGCATCAACAACTCGATCCCCGGCATCGTCATCATCCACACCATCTTCGGCCTGCCGACGATGACGCTCCTCTTCCGCAACTACTTCGTCTCGCTGCCGATCGAGCTGTTCAAGGCTGCGCGCGTCGACGGCGCGGGCTTCTTCCGCATCTTCTGGTCCGTGATGCTGCCCATGGCGACGCCCATGCTGATCGTCGCCGTGATCCTGCAGGTCACCGGCATCTGGAACGACTTCATCCTCGGCCTCGTCTTCGCCGGGCGCGAGAACCTGCCCATGACCGTGCAGCTCAACAACATCGTCAATTCGACCCAGGGCGAGCGCGCCTACAATGTCGACATGGCCGCCACCATCCTGACGGCGCTCGTTCCCCTGGTCGTCTATTTCGCGTCCGGACGCTGGTTCGTCCGCGGCATCGCCTCCGGCGCGGTGAAAGGCTGACCATGAGCAAACGCTGCGACGTGTCCATCCGGGGTGTCGAGATCTCGTTCGGCTCCGTCCGCGTGCTGGAGAAGCTCGACCTCGAAGTCGCGCAATCCGAGTTCCTGGTGCTGCTCGGCCCGTCCGGCTGCGGGAAATCGACGCTGCTGAACGCCATCGCCGGGCTGATCGACGTGCAGGCCGGCCAGATCTGGATCGGCGGACGCAACGTCACCTGGGAGGAGCCCAAGGACCGGGACATCGCGATGGTGTTCCAATCCTACGCGCTCTACCCGCGCATGACGGTGCGCGGCAACATGTCCTTCGGCCTCAAGGTCGCGGGCATGCCGGCCGCCGAGATCGAGAAGCGCGTCTCGGCCGCCGCCTCGATGCTCAAGATCACCGAACTGCTGGATCGGCGTCCCGCCGAGCTCTCGGGCGGCCAGCGCCAGCGCGTCGCCATCGGCCGGGCGCTGGTGCGCGACGCCGGCGTCTACCTCTTCGACGAGCCGCTCTCGAACCTCGACGCGCAGCTCCGGGCCGAGCTCAGAGTCGAGATCAAGAGACTGCACCATCGCCTTGCAGCGACGATGATTTACGTCACGCACGACCAGATCGAGGCGCTCACGCTGGCGGACCGTATCGCCGTCATGAAGGACCGCGTGATCCAGCAGCTCGGCACGCCGAACGAGATCTATCGTCGCCCGGCCAACCGTTTCGTGGCCTCCTTCGTGGGCTCCCCCGCCATGAGCTTCGTGCCGGGCTCCTACGAGGTGCGCGACGGCTTGCCCTGGTTCCAGGCCGAGGGCGTCGCGGCGCCGTTGCAGGGCTACGGCTTCGCTGACCGCCTCCAGCCCGGAGCGCCGATCGAGCTCGGCGTCAGGCCCGAGCATGTCGAGCCCGGCCTCGAACTCAACGCCACGGTCGAGATGGTGGAGCCGATGGGGTCGGACCAGCTCGCCTGGCTGCGCCTCGGCAAGCATCCCGTTTCCATGCGCCTGCCCGCCGAGGCTGCCGCCGCGCCCGGCGCGCCCATGCCGATCCGCCTGCCGCCCGACAAGTTGAACCTGTTCGACGCCGCCTCCGGCCGGCGCCTCTGATTTTCCTGATAGGACATCCCTGATGACGCCCCTCGACGGCCTTTCCTTCCAGCTTTACTCGGCCCGCATGATGGAGCCGCTGGATGCCCAGTTCGAACTGCTCGCCGGCCTCGGCTACACCAAGGTCGAGCCCTATGGCGGCCTGCTCGGCGACCCTGACCGGCTGAAAGCGCAGCTTTCTGAGCACGGCATGACGGCGCCGAGCTGCCATGTCGGCATGGACCGCCTTCGCGCCGACCCGGTCGCCACCGTGAAGCTCTGCCGCGGGCTCGGCATCGAGACGATCTACGCGCCCGCGCCGCCTCCGGGCGAGCGCGACGGCGGGGAGGCGGAGTGGACGGCCCTCGGCCGCGAACTGAACCGCATCTCCAAGGCCGTGACCGGCGAGGGGATGCGCTTCGGCTGGCACAACCATCATTGGGAGTTCGCCAAGGCGCCGGATGGGCGGCCTTTCATTCACATCATGCTCGAGGAGGCGCCCGAGATGCTGTGGGAGGCCGACCTTGCCTGGATCGTGCGGGGCGGCGCCGATCCGATCGCCGAGGTGAAGCGCTATGCCGGACGGGTCGAGGCCGTGCACGTCAAGGACATCGCCCCGCAAGGCCAGTGCGCCGACGAGGACGGCTGGGCCGATCCCGGCCACGGCGTGCTGGACTGGAGCGCGCTCGTGCCGGTGCTGAAGGAGATCGGCGTGAAGCTTTATGTGGCCGAGCATGACAAGCCCAACGACGTGGCCCGCTTCGCCCGCCGGGCGATGACCACCGTCGCGGCGTGGCGCTGAGGAGAACACCCATGCGGGAGCTTGGAATCGGCGTCGTCGGCTGCGGCGTCATCTCGACCATCTACATGCAGAACATGCCGTCGTTCCGGGGCGTGCGGCTCGTCGCCTGCGCGGACCTCGCGCCGGAGCTGGCCCGCTCGCAGGCGGAAAAGTTCGGCGCGCGCGCGCTGACCATCGATGCGCTGATGCGTGACCCCGAGGTCGACATCGTCCTGAACCTCACGCCGCCCAACGCGCATTTCGAGGTGAGCCATGCGGCGCTTACGGCCGGCAAGCACGTCTTCACCGAAAAGCCGCTCTGCGTCTCGGCCGAGGACGGCCGCCGTCTCGTGCGCGAGGCCGACGCGCGCGGCCTGAAGCTCGGCTGCGCGCCCGACACCTTCCTGGGCGCCGGCGGCAGGCTTGCGCGCGAGACCATCGACAGCGGAAAGGTCGGCCGGATCCTGGCCGGCTCGTGCTTCCTGATGTCCCATGGCATGGAGCACTGGCATCCGAACCCCGAGTTCTTCTTCAAGCCCGGCGGCGGGCCCATCCTGGACATCGGGCCCTATTATCTCGGCGCCCTGTGCAACCTGCTCGGGCCCGTCGAGAGCGTGCAGGCGCTTTCGTCGACAGGCTTCGCTGAGCGGATCGTGTCGGCCGACGGGCCGCGCAAGGGCGACCGGATCAAGGTGGAGACGCCCACCACCGTGATGGCGCTGCTGCGCTTCGTTGCGGGCGCCGACATCGTCCTGTCGATGAGCTGGGACGTGTGGAAGCACGGGCACCCACCTATCGAGCTCTACGGTACGGAAGGCTCTTTCAGGGCGCCCGACCCGAACTTCTTTGGCGGCGTCGTGGAGGTGACGGCGCGCGGCGAGGACTGGCAGGTGCTGGATTCCTCCTCGCGGCTCTACGGCAAGCCGAACTGGCGCTCGCCGAACTGGGCGCCGAGCCTGCCGGACCGGGCGAACTACCGCTGCCTCGGCATCGCGGACCTCGCCAGCGCGGTGTTGCACGGCACGCCGCACCGCTCCTCCGGCGCCTTCGCGTCGCATGTGCTCGACGTGATGCACGCGATCCTGCAGGCCGGCGAGGGCGGCGGCGCGGTGCGCATCGAATCGCGGATCGAGCGGCCGGCGCCGCTCACCGACGAAGAGGCGGCGTCCTATTGGCGCGGCCAGGCGGCCTGAGGAGGAACGAGATGCCAGCCACCATGAAAGGGCCTGCGATCTTCCTGGCCCAGTTCGCGGGCGACGATGCGCCCTTCAACAGCTTCGACGCCATCTGCGGCTGGGCCGCCGGGCTCGGCTACAAGGGCGTGCAGATTCCCACCTTCGATCCGCGGATGATCGACCTCGACAAGGCGGCCGAGTCGCAAACCTATTGCGACGAGATCGCGGGCGTGGCTGCGAGCCACGGCCTGGCCATCACGGAGCTGTCCACGCATCTGCAGGGCCAGCTCGTGGCCGTGCATCCGGCCTATGATGAGGCCTTTGACGCTTTTGCGCCCGCCGCGCTGCGCGGCAAGCCCAAGGAGCGGCAGGAATGGGCGGTGGACCAGATGCTCAAGGCCGCCCGGGCGTCCCGCCGGCTCGGCCTCACCGGCAGCGTGAGCTTCACGGGCGCGCTGGCCTGGCCCTTCCTGTATCCCTGGCCGCAGCGACCGCCCGGCCTGATCGAGACCGCCTTCGCGGAACTCGGCCGGCGCTGGAAGCCCATCCTCGACGCCTATGAGGAGGCGGGCGTGGACCTCTGCTACGAGATCCACCCCGGCGAGGACGTGTTCGACGGCGCGACCTTCGAGATGTTCCTGGAGGCGACGGGCAATCACCCGCGCTGCGCCATCAATTACGACCCCTCGCACTTCCTGCTGCAGCAGCTGGACTACCTCGCCTTCATCGACATCTACGCCGACCGGATCCGGGCCTTCCACGTGAAAGACGCCGAGTTCAACGCGTCGGGCAGGCAGGGCGTCTATTCGGGCTTCCAGCCGTGGCTGAACCGGGCCGGGCGTTTCCGCTCGCTGGGCGACGGGCAGGTCGACTTCAGGGCGATCTTCTCCCGCCTCGCCGCCATCGGCTACGACCGCTGGGCCGTGCTGGAGTGGGAGTGCTGCCTGAAGAACGCCGAGGACGGCGCCCGGGAAGGCGCGGGGTTCATCCGCGACCACATCATCCGGGTGACCGACAAGGCCTTCGACGACTTCGCCGGCGGCGCGGCCGATCCCGCGCAGGCGCGGCGCATGCTCGGGCTGGGGAGGGACTGATGGCGCAGCATCGCATCCGCCTCGGCATGGTCGGCGGCGGGGAGGGGGCCTTCATCGGCGCCGTCCACCGCATCGCCGCCCGCCTCGACAACCGATACGAGCTGGTCGCCGGCGCCCTTTCGTCCACGCCCGACAAGGCGCTGCGCTCCGCCCAGGCGCTCGGGCTGGCGGCCGATCGCTCCTACCCGGACTTCGCCACGATGGCGCGGGCGGAGGCGGCGCGGCCGGACGGGATCGAGGCCGTCGCGATCGTGACGCCAAACCACATGCACGCGCCCGCCGCCGAGGCCTTCCTCGACGCCGGGATCCACGTGATCTGCGACAAGCCGCTCACCGCGACGCTGGAGGAGGCGCGGCGCCTGCGCGACAAGGCCCGCGCCAGCGATCGCATCTTCGCGGTGACCTACAATTATTCGGGTTACCCGCTCGTCCGCCACGCCCGCGCGATGGTGCGCGACGGCGAGCTTGGCGCGATCCGGGTGATCCAGGTCGAGTACCCGCAGGAATGGCTCTCCACGCCGCTCGAGCAGACCGGCCAGAAGCAGGCGGACTGGCGCACCGATCCGGCCCGCTCGGGCGCGGGCGGCTGCATCGGTGACATCGGCACCCACGCCTACCAGCTCGCCCATTTCGTCAGCGGGCTCGCGCCCGCGCAGGTGCTCGCGGAGGTGACCACCTTCGTGCCGGGCCGGCGGCTGGACGACAACGTCCAGGCGCTGTTGCGCTACGCCGGGGGCGCGCGCGGCGCGATCTGGGCCAGTCAGGTCGCGCCCGGCAACGACAATGGCCTGCGCCTGCGCATCTTCGGCGAGAAGGGCGGGATCGACTGGCGCCAGGACGAGCCCAACCGCCTCACCTGGGCGCCCTTGGGCGAAGCGCCGCGCCTGATCGGGCGGGGGACCGCGGCCATGAACGCCGACGGCCAGCGCGTCAACCGCATCCCGGCCGGCCACCCGGAAGGCTATCTGGAAGCCTTCGCGACGCTCTACTCGGAGGTGGCCGACGCCATCCTGGCCAAGCGCTCAGGGACGGCGCTCGACCCGGCCGTCACCTTCCCGACGATCGCGGATGGCTTCGCAGGGGTGGCGTTCGTCGATGCGGCGCTGCGCTCCAGCGCGGCCGGCGGAGTCTGGGTGGAGCCTGAGCGCTGAGGCGATGCGCCGGCGCCCGTGCGCGCCAAACTGCGACGACCATGCGAAGTCGCGGCGGCGTCGGGCCGTCCCCGTCGCTCGTGGTGAAGGGCGTACGATCTGATGGCGGTGGTTCGGGATGCGCGAGGCGAGCGCCGGCAGCCGGTCCGGCCCGCACCGTCTTCGGGCGTCCCGGCGCGCCTCTACGCGGCGCGAGCCGTCCGCGATTTCGGCGACGGATTCGTAGCCGTGCTGTCGCCCGTGTACCTGACCGTGCTGGGCCTTGGCGCGCTGGAGATCGGCGTCGTGGCCACGGCGGCGTTGCTGGGCTCGGCGGCGACGACCCTGGCCATCGGCTGGCTCGGCGGGCGGCATGACCAGCGCGCGCTCCTAGTTATGGCGTCCGCCCTGATGGGGGCCACCGGCCTCGCCGTCATGGGGGCCGAAACCTTTCCGGTGTTCCTGGTCATCGCCTTCGCGGGGACGGCCAACCCGTCCGCCGGCAGCGTCAGCATCTTCGTTCCGCTGGAGCACGCCGCTCTGTCCCACGCGGTGCAGGATGAGGAGCGCACGGCGGCTTTCGCCCGTTACAGCCTCGTGGGCGCGCTTGCGGGCGCGCTGGGCGGCTTCGCCGCGGCCGCCCCGGACGCGATGGCGTCGCTGGGCGTCTCGACCCTGACGGCGCTCAAGGCCATGTTCTTCGCCTATGCGGGGCTCGGTCTCGTCGCCGCCCTGATCTACCGCGGGATGCCCTCCGCCGCGGCGGGCGAGCCGCGCAAGGCGAGCGCCCCCCTCGGTCCCTCGAAGGGCGTCGTCTATCGGCTGGCCGCCGTGTTTTGCATCGATTCCTTCGCCGGCGGCTTCGCCGTGCAGTCGCTGCTGGCGCTGTGGCTGTTCAACCGCTTTGGGCTGTCGCTTTCGCAGGCGGGGTTCTTCTTCCTGTGGTCAGGCGTGCTGGCGGCCTTCTCATTCCCGGTGGCGTCCTGGCTCGCGGGCCGCATCGGGCTCGTCAACACGATGGTGTTCACCCATATCCCATCGAGCCTGTGCCTGGTCGGGGCGGCGCTTTCGCCCAACCTCGACCTGGCGCTGGCGCTCTTGCTGGTGCGCTCGGCCTTGTCGCAGATGGACGTGCCGACCCGCTCGTCCTACGTGATGGCCGTGGTGACGCCGCCCGAGCGCGCGGCGGCGGCGAGCGTCACCTCCGTCCCGCGCAGCCTCGCCTCGGCCGCCAGCCCGGCGCTCGCCGGGGCCCTTTACGCGGCCGGCTACGAGGCCTGGCCTTTCGTGATCTGCGGGACTCTGAAGATCGCCTACGACCTGCTTTTGCTGTGGATGTTCCGCCATGTGCGCCCGCCGGAAGAGTCGTGACGGACTCGGAGGCTGAGCCTCGAGGACGACCGCAGCTATCTCCGGACATCACGCGGCCCCCGCGCGCGGGCGGCGGAACCGTCCGCTCCAGGCGTGCGTCGGGCGCCGCCGCGCTGCTGCGACGGACCCGCCGCCGGAGGAGGGGATTGCGCCCATTCTCGGTGAACGTAGGAGCTCATGAACGCGCCTCCGGCGCTCGGCGTGCTCGCAGGTTCCGATTGGGCGAGCGAACCGGTCCAGAGCATGGCGACGATCAGAACGAGAAGGCGCAAGGTGCGTCTGCGCATGCGGCGCTCCCCCTATCGCGACGAGTCCGGCCAGGCGATGGCGCGTCCAGGCGCATTCTTCGACGATCCGCCGGCTCGCCCCTCTCCTCACGAGCCTGCTGCGCGGTGGCCGCGTCTGGGTCGGATGCGGAGGGAACGACAGGCCCGGCGAAGGCTCGCGCCTCGAAATGGACCCACGAACAGTTGGCGAATGGGCGACGATGGGCGCCAGTATCTTACTGTAACTAACCTCCGCCGCGCTGACGGCGGTGGTAGCAGGAGGCACGCCAGCGCTGCGGCCCCGGGACAACGCGGCCGTCACGTGGCGCCCTTTGCAACAGACGAAAGGCAGCCCCGTGTCCGTCGCCGTCAACCCAGCCGCCCCGCATGACCTTCCGGTTTTCATCACGGGTCCGGGGGAGACCGACCTGCTCATGGTGGGAACCGGGATCTTCCTCCTCTTCGCCGTGCTTGGGGTCGGGCTGCTGTTCCTGCGCATCCACACGCTGCCGGAGCGCATGGCTCACAAGTCCCAGAAGCTGCAATTCGAGATCGTGGCCGTGCTGGGCCTCCTGGCTCTGTTCACGCACGAGCACATCTTCTGGGTGGCGGGGCTCCTGCTGGCCCTGGTCGACCTTCCCGACTGGGGGTCGCCGCTTCGGCGGATGGCCGGTTCGCTGGAGAAGATGGCCGGGATCGCTCCGGATTCCGGGGCGGACGCCGCCGACGCGGTCGAGCGCAAGGGCGTTCCGGAGATCCACGCTCCCATCGACGACCGGGAGCGGGTCGGGGAACGGCCCCTCAAGCATGCGGAGGGCTGAGACATGCTCGAACTCATTCTCTGTTCGCTGCTGACCATCTTCCCGGACTACCTGTACAGACGGTTCGCGCAGGGCAAGCGGCTCGGCAAGGAGATCAACCTCTTCTCCGTGTGGTTCGAGCTGCGCTGGGGCCTCGTCGGCTGCCTGATGCTGACGATCGCGCTGATCACGACCGTCTTCTACAACCATCCGGCCACCACCAACGTGACCGCCTTCTTCCGCACGGTGCCCATCGTGCCTGAGGCCAACGGACGCGTGGCGGAGATCTTCATCAAGGGCAGCGAGGAGGTGAAGAAGGGCTCGCCCATCTTCCGGCTCGACAACTCCCGCCAGCAAGCCGAGGCAGAGACCGCGCGGCGCAAGGTGGCCGAGATCGACGCCCAGTTCGTGATGGCGCAGGCGGACCTGGCCGCAGCGGAAGGCCAGATCACGCAGGCGCAGGGCGCCTATGATCAGGCCCTCGACGAATTGCGCACGAAGCAGGAGCTCAACCGCCGGAACGCGGACATCGTGGCGCGGCGCGAGATCGAGAAGCTGCAAACCCTTGTCGATACCCGTCAAGGCGGGGTCGATGCGGCCCAGGCGGCCAAGAAAGCCGTCGAGACGCGCGTGTCCACGCTCCTGCCGGCCCAGAAGGCGAGCGCCGAGGCCGCGCTGGCCCAGGCGGACGTGGAGCTGAGCAAGACGGTGATCCGCGCCGGCGTCAGCGGCCGCGTCGAGCAGTTCGCGCTGCAGGTGGGCGATATCGTCAACCCGTTCATGCGCCCCGCTGGCGTGCTCATCCCTGAAGGCGCGGGCCGACGGTCGCTTTATGCGGGCTTTGGACAGATCGAGGCCCAGGTGATCCGGCCCGGCATGGTGGCCGAGGCCTCCTGCATCTCCAAGCCCTGGACCATCATTCCGATGGTGGTCACGGACGTGCAGGACTATATCGCGGCCGGACAGTTCCGCGGCGGGGAGCAGCTCATCGACGCCCAGCAGGTCGCCAAGCCGGGGACCATGCTCGTGCGCCTCGATCCGCTCTACGAGAACGGCCTCGCGGACGTCACGCCGGGCAGCAGCTGCGTGGCGAACGCCTATACGAGCCATCACGAGGAGCTGAAGAACGGCGAGCTGGGCTCGTTCCAGCGGTTCGTTCTCCACGGCCTGGACGCCGTCGGGCTCGTCCATGCGCTCCTGCTGCGCATCCAGGCCCTGATCCTGCCGATCAAGAGCCTGATCTTCAGCGGCGGCCACTGAGTCCCGTCGGCCGCCGCCCGAGGCAGGCGCGATCGACTGCGAAGCCGCACGAGCCCGGCCGCGCTGCGGCCGGCGTTCTCCCTTGTCAGAGCAGAAGAGGACCTGGGTGGACGGGCGCCCTTGGGCGCAGCCGCGCCAGGCCGTCGTGGCGGCTGCCGCGACGACCGCGCTCAGGTCTTGGCGCCCTTGTCGGTACGCCTCTTTGCGCGACCCAGATGTTCGTCCGCGTGCTTCACGTAGTCCCTGAGCTCGCCCACGAGCTCGGCCACGAGCCGATCGCACTCCGCCAGGGCGGCGGCGTTTTCGGGCGTGTGCGGGAGGGTTTCCGAAAGTCGGATCACCTCCTCGAGGTCATCGCAGAGGGTCTGGAACTCGGGGCTGTGCGCGAAGAGCTCCGCGGCGCGGCGCTCCGCGCCGAAGGCCGCTGCGATCGCGACGATCCTCTTGTGCATGGCGGCTCGCTAGAGGCGTTCCAGTTGATCAAGACAGCATGCGGCCTCGCGCGCGAACCTTGGAGTATCTTACCGTAGGAGGCGGCGCCGAGCGCCGGACCGAGCCGCCTGGTCCGGTCGCCGCCCAGGCGCAACAGTAAGATACTTCCCGCTCATTCCCGGCCCGAAGATCCTTCCAGCCTGCGTGCGGCATCCTTTTCGGCATGCCGCCTCACCCGCTAGAGGGAGGCACTCATGGCCACGGCGGCGCCCCGCATCGACCAGTTCTTTGTCCTTCACGCCACGCGCAACGACCGCTGGCAGGCCGTGGCCGACCAGGCGCGGGAATGGTGCGCAGGGGGGCAGCGCCCGGACGGACTGGTCGGGGCCGTCGACGAACTCGCCGTCCTGGAGCAGTTTCACGCCATCCCCGGAAGCCCGACGGTCGAGCGCCTGCGCGGATTGATCGAATCCGGAGATTCCGACGAAGCGGCCCGCCTCGCGCGCCATGTCGCCGAAGTCCTCATGCTGGGCCGTGGCTCGGATCTCGCCGACGAGTGGGAGGCCGAGGAAGACGCCGTCCTCGCCGACATCGTGCCCAGCGTCGTCGCGCCCGGCGAAGGGCGGCGGCCCTATTTCGAAGTGCTGTACGTCACGGGCCAGGAGGAGCCGCGCTGGAAGGCGCTGCGGGGCCAGGTCCGGCGCCTGCGCCGGCGCGAAGACCAATTCGTCTATGAGCCGGTGTTCGTCGGTTCGGTCGAGGACGCGATCTGCGCGACCGTGATCAACCCGCGCCTCGCGGCCGTGGTGATGGGCGAGAACGTCACCCTGCATTCCCGCCATGACGCCCCCGTGATCCGCGAACTGCTGGAGCATGCGTCCTACGCGAAGACCGCCGGAGGAACGGGCCTCGAACTCGCCCGGGCCCTCAAGCGGATCCGGCCGGAGCTGGACCTCTACATGCTGTCGGGCCGCAATGTGGAGGCGATCGCGGGCGACCCGCAGGCGGATGTTCTGCGGCGTGTGTTCCACTCCATCGAGGAGCCGGTCGAGCTTCACCTGTCCATCCTGGAGGGCGTGGCGGCGCGCTATGAGACGCCCTTCTTCGACAACCTGAAGAAATACGCGCAGCGTCCCATCGCCACGTTCCATGCGCTGCCGATCGCGCGCGGCAAGTCGGTGTTCCAGTCGGACTGGATCCGCGACATGGGCGAGTTCTACGGCATGAACCTGTTCCTGGCGGAGAGCAGCGCCACCACGGGCGGCCTCGACAGCCTCCTGGAGCCGACCGGCAACATCAAGAAGGCGCAGGACATGGCGGCCCGGGCCTTCGGGGCCGACCACGTCTTCTTCGTCACCAACGGCACGTCCACCAGCAACAAGATGGTCGTGCAGGCGCTGGTCAGGCCGGGCGACGTCGTCATCGTCGATCGCAACTGCCACAAGTCGCACCACTACGGCCTGGTGCTCAGCGGCGGACAGCCGAGCTATGTCGAAGCCTTCCCGCTGACGCAGTACTCCATGTACGGCGCGGTTCCGCTCGCGGCGATCAAGAAGACCCTGCTCGATTTCCGCGACGACGGCCGCCTCGATCGCGTCCGCATGCTCGATCTGACGAACTGCACGTTCGACGGGCACATGTACAACACCCGGCGCGTGATGGAGGAGTGCCTCGCCATCAAGCCGGACCTGATCTTTCTGTGGGACGAGGCCTGGTCCGGCTTCGCGCACTGGTCGCCCTTCCTGCGCCCGCGCACGGCCATGGGCGCCGCGGCGGACCTCAAGGACTGGCTGGCGAGCCGCGAAGCGCTCGACGCCTACGAGCGCCAGCAGGCCGAGCTGGGCGCCGAGCCGTCGCGCGAGACGCTGATGGGGGCCCGCCTGGTCCCGGATCCCCGCAAGGTGCGGCTGCGCGTCTACCAGACCAACTCGACCCACAAGTCGATGTCCGCCATCCGCCAGGGCTCGATGGTGCTGGTGCGCGACGTCGACTTCCCGCACGTGGAGAGCCAGTTCCACGAGGCCATCTTCACCCACGCCTCGACGAGCCCGAACCAGCAGCTCATCGGCAGCCTCGACGTGGCGCGCCGGCAGATGGAGCTGGAAGGCTACGGCCTGGTCATGAACGCCATCACCATCGCGCTCAAGATCCGGCTGGCCGTCAACGGACACCCGCTCGTCTCCAAGTACTTCCGCGTGCTCGGGGCCGACGAGATGATACCGGAGCAGTTCCGCAACTCCGGCTTCGTCGACTACCTGTCGCCGGGCGTGAACTGGGGCAAAGTGCTCCAGGCCGTGCACGAGGACGAATTCTTCCTGGATCCCACCCGCATGACCCTTGTGTGCGGCACGGCCGGGTTCGACGGCACGAGCTTCAAAGGGCTGCTGGCCAACCGCTTCAACATCCAGGTCAACAAGACGTCCCGCAACTCCGTCCTGATCCAGTCCAACATCAACAACACCCGCAGCGACGTCGCGCTGCTGCTGCGTGTGCTGGTGCAGGTGTGCCGCGAACTGGAGGAGGGCGGCGGGACATCCACGGACGGGTTCAAGCGGAAGGTCCACAGCCTCATGACCGAAGTGCCGGACCTGCCGAATTTCAGCCGGTTCCACGACGCCTATCGCAAGGACGGCGGGGCCTCGACCACCGAGGGCGACATGAGGACGGCCTTCTTCGCCGCCTATCGCGAGGAGAACTGCGAGTTTGTCCCGCTCCGCAGCGCGGAGATCGACAAGCGGCTTGAGAGCGGCCCCGAACTGATCTCGGCGAACTTCGTGATCCCCTATCCGCCGGGGTTCCCGATCATGGTGCCTGGTCAGGTCCTCACCAAGGACGCCATCGCCTTCATGCGCAAGCTCGATGTCAAGGAGATCCACGGCTACGAGGCGGCCAGGGGGCTCAAGCTGCTCAAGCCCGACCGGCTGTGAGCGGTGCTGATCGTAGTTCTCGTATGAACGGGTGACATCATGACCGACTGGTTCGTTCAAACCCTGCGCAGCTATCCGGAAATCGCGATCTTCCTGTCCCTCGCGTTCGGATACTATTTCGGCTCGTTCACCTATAAAGGCCTCGGCCTTGGGGCGGTGACCGCCACGCTGATCGCCGCCGTGATCATCGGCCAGCTTGACATCAAGATCACCGGGCCTCTCAAGCCGACATTCTTCCTGATGTTCCTGTTCGCCATCGGCTACGGCGTTGGACCGCAATTCGTCCGAGGCATCGCCAAGGACGGGATTCCGCAAGCCCTGTTCGCGGTGGTCGTCTGCATCTTCTGCCTGGGCGCCGCCTATTTCGGCGCGAGGATCGCGGGCTACGACGTCGGGGCCGCCGCCGGCCTCTACGCCGGGTCGCAAACCATCTCGGCTTCGATGGGGCTCGCGACCGACGCGATCAACCGGCTCGGATTGCCGCCGGACGAGAGCAAGAAAATCTTCGACGCCATGCCGGTCGCCTATGCGGTGACTTACCTTTTCGGCACGATCGGCTCGGCGATCGTTTTGGCCCTGCTCGGCCCGACGCTTCTCGGCATCGATCTCGAGGTCGCCTGCAAGCGCTACGAGGAGGAGCACGGGGCCAAGAAGCAGCTGGGCGGTCCTGGCACCGCCTGGCACCAGTTCGAACTGCGCGCCTTCCGGGTCCGCGAGGGCGGGCCGGTCGTGGGCAAGACGGCGCAGGAAGTGGAGGCGCTGCTTCCCGACCAGAGGGTGTTCGTCCAGCGCATCCGGCGCGACAGCCAGATCGTCGACGCGACCGCCGACACCGTGATCCAGGCGGGCGACGTGGTCGCCTTGGCGGGTCGGCGCGATGTGCTCGTGAGCCTCGCCGGCGCCGGGGCTCAAGAGGTCGACGACCGCGAGCTTCTTGCGGTGCCCGCCGAGGGCCTTGACGTCTACGTCACGAGCAAGTTCGCCGATGGAAAGACGCTCGCCGAGCTCGCCAAGGCTCCCGGAGCGCGGGGCGTCTATTTGCGCAAGATCACCCGTGGGGCCGTCGCGACCGACATCCCCATTCTGCCGGACACCCAACTGCAGCGGGGCGACATCGTCACGATCGTCGGGCGATCGCAGGACATCGCGTCCGCGACGAAGATGCTGGGCGTTCCGGACCGGGCGACCGACGTGGCGGACGTCGCGTTCATCGGCGCGGCGATCGCCATCGGCGCCCTGCTGGGAGCGACCGTCTACAAGGTGGGCAGCGTGCCGTTCACCCTGTCCACGTCGGGCGGGGCTTTGATCTCGGGCCTGTTCTTTGGATGGCTGCGCTCCGTGCGCCCGACATTCGGGCGGATCCCGACGTCCACGGTCTGGTTCATGAATTCGGTGGGCTTGAACGTGTTCATCGCCGTGGTCGGCATCGCGTCTGGGCCAGGCTTCGTAGCTGGCTTGAAGCAACTCGGCTTCAGCCTCTTCCTCTGGGGCGTGGCGGTGACCACGGTGCCGCTGATCCTTGCGATGTATGTCGGAAAATATGTCTTCCGCTTCCACGACGCCATCGTGCTCGGCTGCTGCTCGGGCGCCCGGACGACGACCGCCTCGCTCGGGATGATCAACGACCGCGCGAAGAGCCAGATCCCTGGCCTGGGCTACACGGTGACCTACGCCGTCGGGAACACCCTGCTGACGATCTGGGGAATGGTGCTGGTCATGCTGTTGGCATGACTTTCCTGGATTGGAGGTGAGATCTGAGCGCCCGCGAGCCCGTTCGGAAGCGCGGGCGCAGAGACATGGCGGCGGCGGATGCGCCGCCGATATGCAATCCTAAGATGCGATTTGAAAGGTTTTCGAGCAAGTGTTGCATCCGCGTGCTTTCGGGCCGGTCGAATCCTCCATAGGATCGCTCGTCAGGATTGTGTCGTCCGGCGGGAGGTCTTGCCGACGGCGTTCAGGTGGGGCGGGCATGACGACGAGATTCAAACTGGCGGCAGCTGTCGGCGTCCTGTCCGCAACCCCGCTGATGGCGGCGGACCTTCCGGCGCGCAAGGCCGCTCCCGTCGAGTATGTGCGCGTGTGCTCGACCTATGGGGCAGGCTTTTTCTACATCCCGGGCACCGACACATGCATCCGCGTCGGCGGCCGTATCCGCTACGAATTCCAGATGCAGACGCCCTACACGCGCAACGACGACCAGACGGGGACGCGCGGGCTGGGCCGGATCTACGCGGACGCCCGCACCGCGACCGAGTATGGCCTCCTGCGGGCCTTCGTGCGGCTCGACGTCGCCCGGCGCAACGGCGCGATCTACAGCGGCACCGCCGCGCGCATCGGCACGGCCTTCACGGGCTCGAGCGTGGACTACAACGGCGCCGCCCAGACCCAGGTCGTTCTCGATCGAGCCTTCATCCAGTTCGGCGGCCTGACGGCCGGGCGCAGCCAATCGTTCTTCGGTTTCTATCAGGGCGACCTGGAATGGGTGGGCATCACGGCAGGCCAATCGTCCCTCAATGACCTGACCAACCTGCTGGCCTACACCGCCACCCTCGGCTCAGGCTTCTCGGCCACCGTGGCGATCGAGGATCCGGTGGAGGCGCGCAACGCGATCGCGACCGCGGTCACGCCTGCGCCCGGGCTCGTTCCCACTTACGCTTACACGGGCTCCGGCGCGCCGGACCTTGTGGCCCTCTTGCGTTACGACGGCTCGTGGGGCGCGGCTCAGCTGTCAGGCGCGCTCCACCAGGTCAGGGTCGGCGAGCAGACGGCGCTCGCCAATGGCGTCACGCCTCAGGGCTTCGCGCCCTCGACCGAGTACGGCTATGCGCTGAACGCCGGCGTGAAGTTCAACCTTCCCATGATCGCCTCGGGCGATGCGCTCTACCTCCAGGGCACTTACACCCACGGCGCCAGCTCCTACATCATGGGCAACTATTTCGGCCTGGGCAAAGCCGCCGGCTGGGGCATCGGCGGCGTGGGCAATCTGGGCATGCCGGACGCCGTCGTGGCGGGGGCGGCTCCCGGCGATCTCAAGCTCACCAACATCGGTGGCGTGACGGCGGCCGCGCTGCACTACTGGGCTCCGACCGTTCGGCAGTCTCTCTTCGCCACCTACATGTCCATCGATTTCGGCGGCGGCGCCTATTATGCGGCGAATGGGTTCAGCCTCGCCTACAACGGAACCAATCCCTATCGGGACTGGCGCTACTGGGGCATCGGCTCGAACCTGATCTGGTCTCCTGTGGCCAATCTCGACATCGGCGCGGAGTTGAACTATGTCCGCGCCGAAGCCGGCCAAGGCGGCGTCTACAGCACTGTCAGCACTGATCCCCGCAACTGGGTCCGCAAGTCGGGCGATCAAGTCATCGCACGGTTCCGAATTCAGCGTGACTTCTGATTCCTGTCCGCTCGACGACGCAATGACATAAATCAGTCTCGGGAGAGCTTTCAGGAGTTTTCGTCTGGCCCAGGTGAACTAGTCCTATATGAGTTCGTAATTCAACCAATAATACGATGACTTCGCCTGCGTGTACCGTATCCTGCAATGGATAGGGGAGGCGGCGTTGTCTGATGTCACGGCGAAGCTCGGTGGTTTGGACTGCGACCTCGTCGACCGCTGCGTGGAGACCATCTGCGCCAGCACCGAGTTTCGACGATCCGAGCGCCTCAAGCGCTTCCTGCGCTATGTCGTTTCCGAAAAGCTGGCGGGCCAGGACGCGCGGTTGAAGGCGTATTCGATCGCGCTTGCGGTATTCGACCGGCCATCCTCCTTCGATCCGCAGATCGATCCCGTCGTGCGCATCGAGGCGGGGCGGCTGCGCCGCGCTCTCGAGCGCTACTACCATTCGGCGGGGAACGACGACGCGGTCTTGATCACGATCCCACGCGGCGGATATGTGCCGATGTTCGAGCTCCGCGCCGACGCCTGCCGCCATCAGGATGACGAGCCCGCGCAGGGCGCGGACGCGAACGGCATGGAGAGGAGCTTTTCCTTCGGCGGCTCTGAGGAAGGCTCCCCGAGCGCCGCGGGGACCCAGCGGGCCGCTCATGCGGCGCGGGATGGCTCCCGCCTGCGGGCGGCGACGGCGGCGCTCGTCTCGGCTCTGGCGACGGCGACGCTGGCGATCTGGATCGCCAGGGGGCCGTCGATCGATGCGGAGCATCCGGGCGCCAAGCCGCTCGTCGCCGTCACGCCATTCGCCAGCGCGCACGGCGACGAGCGCGCGAGACGGATTGCGCAGGACTTCTCGGAAGACCTGATCGATCGCCTGGCGAGGTCTGGCGAACTGCGCATTCTGGGCCGTCAGGCGGCTCGCCAGGTTGCGGATGGGGACGCTGGCGCGGCCATGTCCCGCTATCGGGTGCGCTATGCGATCGAGGGCAGCGTCTCCACCTCGGCCCGAGGCGGAAACCTGACGGCGCGTCTGGTCGACGCGCCGACCGGCGAGGTTCTGTGGACCGAACGCTATCCGATCTCCGATCCCGATATGGCGTTCGACCTCCAGGGCGATCTGGCGGCCAAGGTGGCCGAAGCGATCGGCCGACCTTGGGGAGCGATATCCCGAGTGAACGCCGAGCCCTCCGGGGCCCGGCCTAAACGGGAGGGCAGGGCGCCCCCTTTCGACCTTGAGGCCCAGGCCGCGTCGGAAGGATCATGGCGCGCGCGCTTGGACGAAGAGAACTGGCCAGGCGTTCCGGGCCAAGCGCTCAGGAACCGGCTGTAGGCCCGCATCCATCAGTCGCCTGGACCGCGCTTCAGCCCTTTGACATGCGTCAGGATCGACCGGCCGCCATCGTGGCATGCTTTGCTCATGGGACAGCCTGAACGGCGTCTAGGGGCCGTATCGCTGCCTCGCTTCGTTCCACGGCGGTCCAGCGTCGGCGACGCCGGCCCAGCCACGGACGTCGTTCATCGCAAAGGAGATCGACATGGCGGGCAAATTCCCGACAGCGCGACGGGCCTCGCGCGCCGCGCGCGTCGCCACGGTCTTGCTGGGGGCGGGGCTCCTTTCGGGGCTGGCGTCTCCAGCCTGGTCGGATGAAGAGGCCATGCAGTTGCTGAAGAAGACGAGCGACTACATGGCCAGGCAGCAGACGATCTCGATCAAGTTCGACAGCGACATCGAGATCGTGACGCCCTCACTCCAGAAGATCCAGTTCGCAAGCTCGGGAGAGGCGCTGCTCAACCGACCCGACAAGCTGCGCCTGTCGCGGCAGGGCGGCTATTCGGATGTCGAGCTGGTGTTCGACGGCGCCGTGGTCACCCTGCACGGCAAGAATGCGAAAGCCTATGTGCAGACGCCGTTCACGGGATCCATCGACGGTCTGGTGGACAAGCTCCGCGCCGAGTTCGCCGTCGACGCGCCCGGCGCCGACCTGCTCCTGGCCGACATGTTCAAGCAAATGAGCGCAGACGTCCTCGACGGCAAGCATATCGGGCAGGGCGTCGTGGATGGCGTCGAGTGCGAGCACCTGGCCTTCCGGGGTCCCGAAGTGGACTGGCAGATCTGGGTCGAGTCCGGCTCCAACCCGGCGCCCAGGAAATACGTCATCACCAGCAAGATGGTGGCTGGAGCGCCGCAATACACGCTCCGCATCAAGGAGTGGAAAGCGGGGTTGGCCGCCCAACCGGATGCATTCGCTTTCCGGCCGGGCGACGCGAAGCGGGTGGAGATGAAGGAAGCGGCGGGGTGGGACGAAGTGCCTCCCGCAGTGAGCGAGGGGACGGCGCGATGACGCGGCGAATGATTGTGCTGTCGAAATGGATCGTGGCCGGGTTCGTCGGGACGTCGGCATTCCTGGTTGCGGATCGCCCGCGCCTGTTCGCGAGCGGATCGTGGACGGCATCGGCCGAGGCCCGGGTCGGACGGCCCATGACGCCCATGAGCTACGCTGGCGTGGCGCGCAGGACCACCCGCCGCTCGGTCGCGGTGGGCGCCGCGGGCGCGGCCGCCTATGGGGCCTCCGGCTACTACGCGCGGGGCTGCACGCAGGTCGTCGACGCCTACGGGGCCGTCTACTACCGGTGCCCCTAGCGGATGCGAGCCGCAGGCTCCAGGCGGGGCCGCATCGGCGGCTCCGCTCCTTGCGCCCGCGCCATCGACGCTCGGGTTTCGCTCAGGGGTGTCGGACATGGTCGAGCGCACACCCGCCAGATGGAAGACGCCCCGCGCGGCGGCATGGGCGGGAATCGTGTTCGCCGTCGTTATCCTGGTCGCCTTCGCCATCCTCCTGCACTCCCTCCAGCCCCGGGCGGCGGACACCGGCGCGTGGGCGCGCGAGAAGGCTCACGCGGTGGGCTTCGCGCTCCAGCTGATCCCTGTCGCGGGGGTGGCCTTTCTGTGGTTCATCGGCGTGCTGCGGGACCGCCTCGGGCCCGATGAGGACAAGCTCTTCGCGACGGTGTTCCTGGGGAGCGGGGTTCTGTTCGTCGGGCTGCTCTTCGTGGCCGCGGCGGCCACCAGCGCCATGGTCTTCGCGGCGCAGGATCCCGCCTTCCTTGGCGGACCGACATTCCGGCTGGCGCGATCGCTCGCCTTCGACCTCACCAGCGTCTACGCCATGAAGATGGCCGCCGTGTTCATGTTCACGGCGTCCTCGCTGATCGTGCGGACCGGCTTCACCTCGCGCTGGACGGCGCTGCTGGGATATGGCCTCGGGCTCGCCGTGCTCATGTTGAGCCAATCGGCGCCGTGGACGCTGTTTCTGTTCCCGCTCTGGGTCCTGACGGTCAGCGTGACCATCCTGGCCGAGCAATGGCGGCGGGACGAGCCCGATCTCGCCGCGGCTAGCGAGCCCTCGGGCCCGCCGCTGGCGCCAGGGTCCTGACATGCGCCTCTGGCTGATCCCGGCCGCCTACACCGCCGCCAGCGTGGGGGCCGCCACGATCGTCCCCCGCCTCGAACAGGCCTGGGCTCCGGGACTGGTGCACGGCATGTCGGCGGCGTCGGCCACTGCGTTCCTGTCGGCGACGGCGTCCGGCATGCTGGCCATGACGGCGATCGTCTTCTCCATCGCCTTCGTCATGGTGCAGTTCAGCGCCGTCGCCTACTCGCCCCGCCTGGTCCTGTGGTTCGCGTCGCGGCCAGGCCTCTATCATGCGCTCGGCGTCTTCATGGCGACCTTCGCCTACGCGATGGCGGCCCTGATGTGGACCGATCGGGCGGGAAGCGGCTCCGCGCCCCTGATCTCGACCATGCTGGTGATCCTCTTGCTGGTCGCCAGCATGCTGGCCTTCGCCATGCTCGTGCAGAGCCTGTCGGGACTGCAGATCACCGAGGTCCTGTGCCTGATCGGCGATCAGGGCCGGAACGTGCTGGCTTCGCCCGGATCCGTCTACGGCGCGCCAAGCCGCCCCGAAGACGACCGGCCGAGCCTGCGTATGGCCGCCCTGGGGCCCCCCGTGCGCACGCTGCTGTTCCAGGGGAGCCCCCGCAGCATCACGCGGCTGGACGTGCGCCGGCTGGTCGAGGAGGCCGAAGCCGCCGGCGCCGTCTTGGTGATGGCCTGCGGCGTCGGCGACACGCTCGTGGACCAAAGCCCGATCCTCCATGTTCACGCCGCGTCGGCCGGCGGAGCGCCGGAGGTGAACGAGGCGGCCATGCGCCGCGCCATCGGCCTTGGCCGGGAGCGAACCTTCGACCAGGATCCCAAATGGGCCCTGCGGCTGCTCGTGGACATCGCCATCAAGGCGCTTTCGCCCGCGATCAACGATCCGACGACGGCGGTCCAGGCGCTGGACCAGATCGACGATCTCCTGCGCCGGCTGGCTCGGCTGCACCTGGACAATGTCTGGGTTGGCGGGGTCGACGGCGTTCCGCGCCTGTTCATTCCCCTGCCCAGCTGGGACGACATGCTGGCGCTGTCCTTCGACGAGATCCGCCAATTCGGCGCAAACTCCGTTCAGGTCATGCGCCGGCTCAGGGCCGCTCTGGTCGGCGTGCGGGACGTCGCGCCCACGCCGGAGCGGCGCGACGCCGTCGGCCGCTATCTCAACCACCTTGACCAGAACATCCGGAAATCGGCGCTGGACACGCAGGATCGGATCACCGCACGCCAGATCGACCTCCAGGGCCTGGGACTGACGCGGCTCGTCCCCAAACAGCGGCGCGGCACAGACGCCTAGACCCGGCGCCGGGTCAAAGCCTCCTCCCAGGGCGTCGCGCGTCGCCGGCTACCGCAAGGGAGCGCGAACCTCGGCGATGAACCCCGGCCCCGCCGGGGCTTAATTTCGCCCGACCGATCTTTTCCGCCTGTGCAAGGCCGGCTCAATGACAGGGGCTTGGCGATAGAGGTTCTTCAGTATCGTCGTCGCGGATTTCGGGCGAGCGGCGGCCAGTGCGGCTGACAGCCAGGCCGCTTTGGCCTGGGTGACGTGTCCACGCGGATCCAGTCCCCAAAGTGCGAACTGCCCGACGGTGTCCGTCAGATAGTCGGTCCAGTCGCGGTCGGCGCGCGCCAGGGCTCCATCAACGGTCAGCAGCAACTCGGCCTCATCCGTCGTCGCAATCCGCTGCGGGAGCACGTCGCGCTGCAGCCGGCGAAGGTCGCCAAAGCTGATGCGGTTGCTCTCCAGAGCCTTGGCGGCGAAGTCGTGAAGAGCGCTCATGCGTGATCCTCCCGTGGCTACCATGGATGACGGGCGACTCCTCGACAGGCCTGAATGCGGACCGCAGCCGGCCGAAATGCTGGCGGGGCGGTTAGGGGTTGGTGGACGCCCCGAGGATCGTCTGGAGGGCGGTCAGGGTCAACGGGAACGGACCGCGACGGGGGTGTAGGAAGCGCCGCCCCATTTGTTCCCTCGTCGAGCTTGACCGGCCAAAGCCGCTGCCTTTGAGAGTCGACCTATGCCCGACGCTGTCCCGTCCGCCATCGGATCCGCTATCGAGAAGGAACCTGACTCCTTCTGCCCGGCCACCGCCGAACGCCGGGAACGCAGCGTTTGCGTTGACGTTCACTCGTCAACCAGGCGGGTCGACATGCAAGAAAATATTGCGGAAAAGATTGCTCGCGGCGGCTATTTGGCCCGCGGCGTCGTCTTCATGATAGTGGGCGGGCTCGCGGGCCTCGCCGCCACGGGGCAGCGCGGCCAGGCGCCTGACAGTAGGGGCGCGCTTCAGACCGTGCTTTCTCAGCCTCTCGGCCGGGGTCTGCTGGCTCTCCTAGCCATCGGCCTCATGGCCTTCGCGGCTTGGCGCGTGGCGCAATCTGTGCTGGACGTCGACCATCTGGGCTCCCGGCCCAAGGCGCTGGCCCGCCGGTTTGGCTACGGCGTTGGCGCCATCGTAAATGGCGGTCTCGCGGTCTCGGCGGCTGCGCTGGCGCTCAGGTCCGCTTCGGCCTCAGGCAGCGGTGAGCAGTCTGCCCATGACTGGACCGCTTGGCTGCTGAGTATGCCCTTCGGGCAGGTTCTCGTCGCGCTCGTCGGCGCCGGCGTCGTCGCCGCAGGCCTCGGCGCCGGATGGAAGGCTTGGACGGCCGGGTTCACCGAGCACCTTGCCTGCGATCACAATTCCAGAACCTGGATCTTGCCGCTAGGACGCCTGGGTTACGGCGCGCGCGGCTTGGTGTTCGTCATCGCCGGCGGCTTCCTGTTTGCGGCCGCTGTACACGCCAACGCCCGGGAGGCGAAAGGACTGGCAGGGGCGCTTCAGGCCCTGGAACGGCAGCCCTATGGCTGGCTGTTGCTGCTTGCGACCGCGATTGGCCTGCTCTGTTTCGGGGCGTTCCAGATCGCTGCGTCCCGCTACCGGCACATCGATGCTTCCGACCTCGACCGGGCCGGCGACAGGCTGCGCCATAAAGCCGGCGCCGCGCTGGGTTCCTGATCGGAACGGTCCGGGACTTTCAAGCTTCCCGCCATTGCGCCGCACCGTTGCTTGCGGTTGCTCCGAGGGCGCGCGCGACCCGAACGCCGGAAGAGAAACCTTTGGAAGAACCGTCCATCCAACCGTGAACGAGGGCTAGGGTAGAATAGGTCGAGCAGGTCGGCCGCGGACACGACAGCGGGGGCAAGAAAGGCCGGATGCAGTCAACGGCCACGTTGGCCGCAGGGCCGCGCCGCCGGCCAGGGCTCTATCGCGCGGCCCCAGTGGCCACATCCGCAAGCGCGTCGGCGAGGCATGATCGATGATGGCCGTCGCGTCCTGTCATGGCAGGGCTCGAGAGCATGGAGTCGAGGACCGCTTCCTGAGTCGCGCCCGCAACGGCCTCGAACACAGGATCCATGCGTCGTTCGCTGAGCATCGCGGCCGGGACGACATCCCGCTTTTCGTTGTGCTGAATGCGCCGCGCCACGGTGAAACCGATCGCGACGTCGCCGCTGCCGTGGCCCCAGAAGGAGCCCAGCCGCGCCAGCCCGACCCCGGCGCGCCGGATGGCGCGGGTGAGCTGGCGATGGTCCAGCGGCAGGTCCGTCCCGACCACGATGATCACGGAGCCACGCTCGGGCGCAGCCTCCGAGGCTGGCGGGGGCGCGCGTCGCCCGTCCGGAAGCACGAGATCGCCCGCGCGGCCGAAATTGGCCAGGGTCAGGGCCCCGACGTGGAACGGCCCGCCCTTGAGATCGAGCCGACGGGAGGCGGTGCCGATCCCGCCCTTGAAGCCGAAGGCGCTCATGCCGGTCCCGGCGCCGACCGAGCCGCGTTCGAAATCCTCGCATGCGTCGGCGAGGGCTTCGAGCGCGTGATCCTGCGTCACGGCCTGCGCCTGGATGTCGCTGAGGTAACCGTCGTTGCACTCGGCAACCACCGGGTTCACGGTCGAGGTTCGCCGGCCGATGTCGGGGTTGCGGCCGATCGCGCGCCGGATCAGCGCATCCGCGCAGGCGCCGACCCCGAAGGTGTTGGTGAGCAGGATGGGCGTCTCGAGGTTCCCAAGCTCCTCGACCTGCATGAGGCCGACGCTCTTGCCGAAGCCGTTGATCACATGGACGGCGGCCGGGACCTTTTCGCGGAAGAGGTCGCCGCCATGGGGCAGCACGGCGGTGACGCCGGTGCGCAGGTCTCCCGTCGCCAGCGTCACGTGGCCGACCGTCACGCCCGGCACATCCGCGAGGCTGTTGCGCGCGCCGGTCGGCTGCGGTCCGAAGGACCAGCCGAGCGCGCGGGCCGGAGAAGGCGCCTGAGACATCGGCTCAGGCGGCGTTGTCGCGGGCGAAGCGCGCCACGTCCGCATGGGTGGCGAACCACGCGCCTGCATGGCCCTTGATGTGCGCGATGAGCTCTTCGAGGATCCAGATCCGCGACCGATAGGTGATCACGTGCGGATGCATGGTGAGCAGGAAGAGCCCGCCGTCGCGATAGGCCCGGTCGAACTCGCGCTTGAAGATGTCGAGCACCGCGGTGGGCGGCGTGTAGGGCCGCAGGGCGGTGAAGCGGTTCATGTTGAAATAGACGGCGTCGTCGCGCACCCACTCGACCGGCAGCTCGACGATGCCGGTCGGCTCGCCGTCTTCCAGGATCTCGTAGGGATCGTCGTCCGCCATCAGCGACGAGTCGTAGAGCAGGCCCAACTCGCGCTCGATCTTGAGCGTCTCCTGCGAGAAGTCCCATGAGGGCGTGCGCATCCCCACGGGCCGCACGCCGGTGATCTTCTCCAGCGTATCGGCGGCGCGGAAATGCAGGTCGCGTTCGGCGTCCGCCGGCACCTTGGTGTTGAGTTCGTGGATCCAGCCATGCAGGCCGATCTCATGGCCTTCGGCGATCACCCGCCGCTGTTCGTCGGGATGCAGCAGGGCCGAGACCGCAGGCACGAAGAAGGTCGCCGGCACGCTCTCGCGCGCCAGGATGTCGAGGATGCGCGGCACGCCCACCCGGGCGCCGTACTCCCCGCGCGACATCGCCCCGATGGACTCGCCGCCGTCGCGCAGATCGTTGGTCTCGTGGTCGCTGTCGAAGGACAGCGCCACCGCGCAGCGCGCGCCGTCCTTCCAGGCCGCCGGCTTCAACGAACGGCCCGCTCGCACCTTGTTGACCTTTTGGCGCCAGGTCTCTTCCGGCCACTGCCACGGTTCCATGGGATGTCTCCTCGATCGGGCGCCGTTCAGGCGCCTGTTGTTGGATCGGTCTTGGCGAAGTGGCACGCCGCAGCGCGTCCCGGCGCGACGGGCCGGAGCGCCGGACGCTCCACGGCGCAGCGCTCGACGGCGTAAGGGCAGCGCAGGTGGAAGTGGCAGCCCGGCGGCGGCGCAAGCGGGGAGGGGAGTTCGCCCTGGATGGGCTTGAAGCGCACCTCCGCGCCTTCCTCGAGCACGAGCTTCGGCACGCTGTCGAGCAGCGCCTGCGTGTAGGGATGGCGCGGGTCCTCGTAGACCTGCCGGGTCGGCCCCTCCTCGACGATGCGGCCGAGATACATGATCGCGACCCGGTCGCAGAGGTGCCGCACGACCCCAAGGTCGTGCGAGATGAACAGCAGCGTCAGGTCGAGCTCGCGCCGCAGCTTCAGGAACAGGTTGATGATCTGCGCCTGGATCGAGACGTCCAGCGAGGCGACCGGCTCGTCGCAGACCAGCACGTCGGGCTGCATGGCGAGCGCCCGCGCGATCGCGACGCGCTGGCGCTGTCCGCCCGAGAACTGGTGGGGGTAGCGGCTCACATAGTCGGATTCGAGTCCCACCTGCGCCAGCCAGTCGCGCACATAGGCGACGGCGTCGGCCTTCGTGACCAGCCCATGGTGGATGGGGCCCTCGGCCAGCGCGTCGCCGATGCGCATGCGCGGGTCGAGCGACGCGAAGGGGTCCTGGAACACCATCTGCACCCGCGTGGTGGTCTTGCGCGGGTTGGCGCCGCCCGTCATCACGGGCTTGCCCTCGATCGCCAGCGCGCCCTCGCTGGGCGGCAGGATGCCGGCGATCATGCGCCCGAGCGTGGTCTTGCCGCAGCCGGATTCGCCCACGAGCCCGAGCGCCTCGCCCTTGCGCAGGGACAGGTCGACATGATCCACCGCCCGAACCGAGCGGCGCTCCACCCTTCCGCCAAAGGCGGCCACGATTCGCTCGCCGAGCGGCAGGTTCGGCGTGAAGCGGCGGCTGACATTCGCGGCCGTGAGGAAGGTCTCGCTCATGCGCGCGCCCCGAGCGGGAAATGGCAGAGATAGGTGCGGTCGCCTTCAACCGCGTGCGGCGGCTCCGTGGCGCAGACGTCCTGGGCGCGCGGGCAGCGCGGCGCGAAGGGGCAGCCCGGCGGCAGCTTCAGCAGAGACGGGGTCGTGCCCGGGATGGAGGCGAGGTCCTCGCCGGCCTGCGCGATGGCGGGCAGGGAGTCCAGCAGTCCGCGGGTGTAGGGGTGGCGCGGGTCGCGCAGCACGGTCGCGGTGGGGCCGCTCTCGACGATGCGGCCCGCATACATCACCGCGATCCGGTCGGCCATGGACGACACGGTCGCGAGATCATGGCTGATCCAGATCATCGCCGTGCCGGTGTCGCGCGCCAGCGCCTTCATCTCGGTGAGGATCTGCGCCTGAATGGAGACGTCGAGCGCCGTGGTGGGCTCGTCCGCGATCACGAGGTCGGGCTTGTGCAAGAGCGCGATCGCGATGGCGACGCGCTGGCGCATGCCGCCGGAGAACTGGTGCGGGTAGCTGTCGAGCCGCCGGCCGGGATCCGGGATGCCGACCCGCTCCAGCGCCGCGACGGAGCGGCGGCGACCGTCGGGCGCCGAGACCTTCTCGTGGGCCCGCAGCGCCAGCAGCATCTGGTCTCCCACCGTGAGCACCGGATTGAGCGTCATGCTGGGGTCCTGGAACACCATCGAGATGCGCTTGCCCCGGATGGCGCGCAACTCGCCATTGGGCAGGCCGACGATGTCGCGCCCGTCGAGCTTCACTGTCCCGGCCGCGATCCGCCCTGGCGCATCGACGAGCCCGATCAGCGAGAACCCCGTGACGCTCTTGCCCGAGCCGGACTCGCCCACCAGCCCCAGGATCTCGCCGCGCTCGATCGTGAAGGACACGCCGTTCACGGCCTTCACCACGCCATCGCGGGTCGGGAACTGGGTCTCGAGGCCTGATACCTCCAGCAGGGGCGCGCTCATCGCCGCAGCCTCGGGTTCAGCTGGTCGCGGATCTGGTCGCCGACGAGGTTCACGGCGAAGATCAGGATGATCAGCGCCACGCCCGGATAGATCGAGATCCAGTAGCGGCCGGAGAGCATATAGGGGAACCCGTTGGCGATCAGCATGCCCAGGGACGGCTCCGTCGGCGGAAGGCCGACGCCCAGGAAGGACAGCGTGGCCTCCAGCGAGATCGCGCTCGCGATCTGCACGGTCGCGACCACGATCAGGGGCGGCAGCGCGTTCGGCAGGATGTGGCGGAACACGACGCGCCATGCGGGCAGGGGCGTGGAGAGCGCCGCCTCCACATAGTCCTTGTGACGCTCGGCCGAGGCGGCGCCGTGCGCGGTGCGGGCGAAATAGGCGTATTGCGCGGCGACCAGCGCGGCCACGAGCTGGCCCTTGCCCTGGCCCAGCAGCGCCGCGATCACGAAGGCGAGCAGGATGGCCGGGAATGAGAGCTGCAGGTCGATGAGGCGCATCACGGAGGCCTCGAAGCGGCCGCCCAGATAGGCCGCCGTGGTGCCCACGCTGGCGCCCAGCACGAGGCCGATCACGCCCGCCACCAGCCCCATCTGGATGGAGATGCGCAGCCCGTAGAGGATGGCCGAGAGGAGGTCGCGCCCCTGCGCATCCGTGCCGAGCCAGTGCGTGAAGCCGGCCGTGCCCACATAGCCGGGCGGACGGCGGGCGTCGCGCAGCGTCAGGCTGGCGAGGTCGTAAGGGTCCTGCGGGGTGATGAGCGGGGCGAGCAGCGCCAGCGCGATCATCAGCCCCACGATCACGAGGCCGGCCAGGGCGGCGCGGCTTTCGCGGAATTCGGCGAAGAAGCGGGCGAGGGGAGAGGCGCGATCGATCATGCCCGGCCCTTGCGCATCCGCGGGTCGAGCGCCGCGTAGGAGAGATCCACCGCCAGGTTGATGACGATGAAGAACAGCGCGACCAACATCAGGTAGGCGACCATCACGGGCCGGTCGAGCGACGTGATGCTGTCGATGATGAGCTTGCCGAGGCCGGGCCAGGAGAAGATCGTCTCGGTCACCACCGCGAAGGCCAGCGTGGAGCCGAATTCGAGGCCGAACACGGTCACGAGCGGGATCGCGATCAGCCGCAGCACGTGGCGCAGCAGCACCGTACGCTCGGAGAGCCCTGCCGCGCGGGCGAACTTCACCGTGTCGGTCAGCATCGCCTCCCGGGTGCCCGCCCGGGCGAGGCGGATCATCAGCGCGAACTTGAACAGCGCGAGGTTGATGGCGGGCAGGACCATGTGGCGCAGCCCGTCGCCGGTGACGAAGCTCCACTCGACGCCGAACAAAGGCGCGGTTGCGCCGCGGCCGCCGGCCGGCAGCCAGCCGAGGTTCACCGCGAAGGCGAAGATCAGCACCAGCCCGACCCAGAAGGTCGGCACCGAGAAGCCCAGGATCGAGAGCGCCATCACGGTCTTGGAGAACCGGCTCTGCGGCCGGTAGCCCGCATACATGCCGAGCGGCACGCCGATCAGCGTCGCGCCCAGCACCGCCGCGAGCGTGAGCTCCAGCGTCGCCGGCAGGCGCGACAGGATCAGCCGCCCCACCGGCATGTTGTAGACGAAGGACTGGCCAAAATCGCCCTGCAGCGCCCGGCCCAGGAAAGTGAGGTATTGCTCCCAGAGCGGCCGGTCGAAGCCATATTTGGCGATGGTGGCGGCGCGGATGTCCTGCGTGGCGTCAGGCGAGATCAGCACGTCGATCGGGTTGCCGATCGCGAACACGCCGGCGAACACCAGCGCCGACATGGCGAGCACCACGAGGGCGGCCTGAAGGATGCGCTGGATCAGGAAACCGAGCATGTCCAGCGCGCGTCCTCGCCGACGCGCGCCTCCCTGCTGTCCGACTTCCGTTCGACGACGTGCATCACCCCTCCGCGTGCGCGCGGCAGTCCGCCCGCAGGAAGACCTGCGGCCGCCCAAATGGTTCCGTTTGGAACTTGTTCTTCAGAATTGACGAGGGCTCAACCTGCTGTCAAGTTTCAGCGTGAACCAGTTGGGGCTGACATGACGTCGCTCCCGGGACGCCGCGAGACGCATGCTGGAACCGCATCTCCACGCCCTGTCCAACGATCCGCTCGGGACGCCTTCGGGGCTCGACCCGCTGATCGCCCAGAAGCTGTGGCGCAACCCGTGCTGGTTTTCCTTCCGCATCAACTACGTGGCGCTGCATTTCAATATCCCGGTCTATGGCTGGATCGAAAAGACCTTTGATCTGACCCGGCCGGAATTCGTGGTGCTGTATTCGCTGGGCCTGCAGGGTGGCGTGGCTGCCCGCGACATCTGCGCGTCCAGCGGCTTCCCCAAGCCCACCATCAGCCGCGCCATCCAGCAGCTCTTGAAACGCAAGCTGATCAGCCGGGACGCCGACGCCCGCGACCAGCGCAGCTACGTCTTGAACATCACCCCGGCGGGGCGGAGCATCTTCGATGCGGCCATGCCCGTCATGGTCGAGCGCGAACGCATCATGCTGGCGCGGCTCACGCCGGGCGAGCGCTCGATACTGTCCGAGCTTCTCGCCAAGGTGGTGTTCGACACGCCCAATTGGCCAACGACGATCCATCCAGAGGAACAGGCATCATGACATTCGGACGGACCCTGCGCTCGCTGTCGCTTGCGGCGCTCCTCGCTTCCACGGCCTCCGGGGCCGTGCTGGCGCAAACGCTCACCATCGGCGTACGCGCCGGCCCGGCCTCGATGGACCCGCACTTCACCGCCACCGGCGTGCAGGCCGAAGCCGTGAAGCATGTCTTCGACACGCTGGTGAAGTCCGGCGACGACCTGTCGCTGGAGCCCGGCCTGGCCGAGAGCTGGAAGGCGATCGACGACACCACCTGGGAGTTCAAGCTCCGCAAGGGCGTGAAATTCCATGACGGCTCGGACTTCACCGCCGAGGACGTGAAGTTCTCGATCGAGCGCATCCCCAACGTCACGGGCCCGAACCCCACCACCGTCTATGTGCGGCGCGTGAAGGAGATCCAGATCCCAAATCCGCTGACGCTCGTCATCAAGACCGACGGCCCGGCCCCGACGCTGCCCAACGACTTCATCCGCCTTTTCGTGGTGTCGCACACGGCCGCCAAGGACTTCTCCACCAAGGACACGGCCGGCGAAGGCTTCAACTCCGGCAAGGCGACGATCGGCACCGGCCCCTACAAGTTCGTCTCCTGGACGCCCAAGGAGGAGATGGTCCTCGCGCGGTTCGACGGCTACTGGGGCGGCAAGGAGCCCTGGGAGAAGGTCGTCCGCAAGGAGATCCCCAATGACGCCGGCCGCGTCGCGCAGCTCAAGGCCGGGCAGCTCGACCTGATCGCCCGCGTGCCCGCGGCCGACGTGCCGACGCTCGAGAAGGACAGCAAGCTCAAGGTCGTGAAGGCCGACAGCGTTTACCTGTTCAATGTCGAGTTCGACTTTCGCGATAAGCCCGCCATGGTCTCGGCCAAGGATGGCTCGCCGTTGCCCAAGAACCCCTTCCTGGACCCTAAGGTGCGCGAAGCCTTCGACCTCGCGATCGACCGCGAGACGCTGGCTGAGATCGCCATGGAGGGCATGGGCAAGCCCGCTTCGCAGCTCGTGACAGAGACGATCTTCGGCTTCAACAAGAGCCTGAAGGTGACCAAGTCGGATCCCAAGAAGGCGAAGGCGCTTCTGGCCGAGGCCGGCTACCCGAACGGTTTCAAGCTCACCTTCAGCTACACCAACGATCGCCTGGCCGGCGACGGCGCGGTGGGCGCGACCATCGCGCAGATGCTAGCCTCCATCGGCATCGACGCGCAGGCCAACGGCGCGCCGGGCGCGGTGTTCTTCCCGGCCAAGCAGCGCGGCGACTACGGCCTCGCGATGTCGGGCTGGGGCACGCTGACCGGCGAAGCCAACTACACGCTGGCGGGCCTGATGCACACCAACACGCCGGCCACCAAGATGGGCGGCTTCAACGTGCGCGGCTGGAGCAACCCGGCGCTCGACAAGCTGATCGACGCCGCCGCCGTCGAGATGGATGTCGCCAAGCGCAAGGCGCTGCTCGAGGAAGCCAACGCCATCGTGGCCAAGGAACGCCCGAGCCTGCCGATCGCCTCGCTGGTCACCGCCTGGGCCATGCAGAAGAGCAAGGTCACGATCGTGCCGCGCGCCGACGAGGACACGCTGGCGATGAACGTGAAGCCCGCGAAGTAAGTCCGAGATCTCCCCCGTCCTGGCAGCGCGCGGCTTCAGCCGCGGGCTGCCAGGTTTGTGGGGCGGCCACGGGGCCTAAGGTCGAGCTTGGCTGCCCCCCGTGTTTTAGATCAGCCGGTTAGACGGGGTTGAACCTTCTGATTGCAAGTCGAGCGCGTCTGCCAGGACAGCACTCAGGATTGGGGGAGCGGTTGCCTGGACGCCAAACCACCCACTGTTAAGTCTGTTCTGCGCCGTCTAGGACGATGTCAGCCTTTGACCCGTTGCTGACATTGCGAATGTCCGCTCCTGGGCGGCGACTTGCGAGATCTTGCGAGTGTTTCTGGCCTAGAGGTCGCTGACAGTCTAGGCAGCGTCCGCGCCCATGTATCCCAATCGGAGCATCTCGCGGGCGTCAGGGTCGGAGGCGAGGCCTTGGTGGCGAATCTCGCCCCTATCGATGACCGCGAACCGGTCGACATATTGCAGCGCCTTCACGGCCAATTGTTCGAACACGATGACGGTGACGCCCGTCTGGCGCAGCATGGCCAGGGTTTCGTAGACCTTGTCGATCAGGATCGGTGCGAGCCCGAGTGATGGTTCATCGATCAGGACAAGGCGAGGTCGCGCCATCAAGGCTCGCCCGATTGCCACCATCTGCTGCTCGCCCCCGCTGAGCGTCGCCACCGCGCGGTGTTTGCCGCTGCGAACAGCGTCGGGCATCAGCGCGTAAATCTCGGTCAGGCGCCGGGTGGTCTCCGACCGGCTTGCCCCGGCCCCGAACGCGCCGAGCGTGAGGTTCTCGTCCACAGTGAGCTGGCCGAAAAGACGCCGACCCTCCGGAATCAGGGCGACGCCCGAGCCGACCAATCCGCGGCGCCCGGCGCGCTCTGTGACGTCGGTGTTTTCCAGCAGCAGGCGACCAGCGGTGGGCCGGATCGCTCCGGCCAAGATGAGAGCCAAAGTCGACTTGCCGGCCCCATTCGGTCCGACGATGGCCGTAAAGGAACCGGCGGGCGCAGACACGGCGACGTTGTGCAGCGCTAGAACGCCATCGTAGCGATGCTCGACGCCGACCGCCTCGATCATGGGATTGCGTATCTGGGTCATGGCGGGAGGCCTCACGCTCGCTCACGCAGCTTCGATCTGGGCCGGCGCCCCGTCCGCGCCGAAATAGGCGCGGTGGACCTCAGGGTCGTGGCGGATCTCCTCAGGCGCGCCTTCGGCCAGGACCCTGCCGAACTCCAGAACGACGATCCGGTCGGCGACGCGCAGCACCTCCTGCACGGCGTGATCGATGATCAGGATCGTGACCCCGGCGTCCCGCATGCCTCTCAGGATCGCCCGGATGGCGGAGCGCTCCCTTTCGTCGAGGCCGGAGAACGGCTCGTCCATGGCGACCAGCGATGGCGCGAGGGCCAGCGTGCGCCCGATATCGGCCACCTTCTGGACGCCGAAGGGCAGGGCGCTCGGCAGAGCCTCCGCGTTCGCCGTCAGGCCGAGCGCGGAGAGGATCATGGTGGCGATCACTTCGGGAGACCTGGCCGAGAGCCCCGCCTGGGCACGGCGCGCTGCGCCGAGGCGCGCGGCCGACTCGATGTTCTCGCGCAAGGTGAGTTCGGCGAAGAGTTCGGCATGCTGGAAGGTGCGCCCCAGGCCGAGCGCCGCGCGCGCGTAGGGAGGCTGGCGGATGAGGTCGTGCGCGCCGAAGCGCACGGCCCGGGCGGCCGTCGCGCGGTAGAAACCGCCGATCACGTTAAGCAGGCTGGTCTTGCCGGCCCCGTTCGGCCCGATCAATCCCAGCGTCGCGCCGGCCGGCGCTACGAAGGAGATGTCCTGGAGCGCCTTGACGCCGCCGAAACTGAGGTCGAGCCCATCCACGATCAGGGCTTCCGTGGCCCTCGGCAAACAGGTTCGCACCAGCTCCTCGATGGCGGCGGGATCGATGGCCGAAGACTCCTGCGCGCTTTCGCCGGCTTTGCGCCTTGGGGGGCGGAGCCAGTCGGCGAGAGTCGGGACGATGCCCTTCTGCATGAAGAGGAGCACAGCCACGGTTGCGGCCCCGAACACGAAGACGGAGACGTTGGGCACCCCGCGCGCGGCCTCCGGAACGGCGACGATGAACGCCGCGCCGAGCAGGGCGCCGAGGAGGTTGCCGGCGCCGCCGACCACGGTCGCGACGATGAGCTGCACCGAGGCGTCCAGACTGAACGCGATCGGGTCGAGATAGGAGATCGTGAAGGCGATCCCCACGCCGGCGAGCGACGCGACCGCGGCGCTGAATGCGAAGGCCTTGGCGTTCTCCACATGCGGGCGCAGGCCCATGGCGGCGGCGGCCGTCCGCTGGCTCTTCACGGCCAGCCAGCGCCGGCCGATCGAGCCGGACGCCACCACGTCGACGACGATGAGGGCGAGCGTCGCCAGCGTGACGGTCATCACCACGGCGCCGCGCAGGTCCAGCGTCCGGGCGAGCAGGACGCTCCGGGCGGGGGAGACCTGGATGCCCTCGTCTCCGCCCGTGACGGAGGTCCAATGCCCGATCACCTCGGTCGCCGCCATGCAGAGCGCCAGCGTGAGCAGTCCGAAGTAGAGGATCGAAAAGCGACCGGCGCTGATCCCGAGAATGAAGCCCGCGACGGCCGACAGGGCGATGGCGCACAGGACGGACAACTCGACCGGCCAGCCATGCAGGGCGAACTGGGCGGCCGTGTAGGCGCCGATGGCCATGAAGGCCGTGTGGCCCATGGACCAGATGCCGCACAGGCCGGCCAGCAGGCTGACCGCCGCCACCGCAATGGCGTAGAAGGCGATCGAGGCGATGACGAACTGTCCATAGTCGCCGACGAGGCCTGGCCAGCCGACGACGGCGGCGACCAGCGCGCCTGCGACGAGCGTGAGGATGCGGCGGAGCGAGGCGTTCATACGCGCTCCTTTCGGGCGGCGCCCAGGAAGCCGGACGGGCGAATGAACAGCACCGCCACGATGATCCCGAACACGATGGTGTCGCGGTAATTGGCCGAGAGGTAGCGACCGGCCACGTTGTCCAGCACCCCGATCGTGAACGCGCCGACGGCCGCGCCCAGCATGCTGGTCAGCCCGCCGAGGAACACGCCCGCGAAGGCGCGGAAGAGGGGAGACAGCGTCAGGTTGGCGTTGGCCGAGCCGTCCGCGGCGAGAAAGAACGCGGCGATGGCCGCGATGCCGCAACCGATGAACCAGGCCAGCGACGCGATCACGGTCGGTCGGATCCCGATGATCCGGGCGGCGAAATGATCCTCGGCGCTGGCCCGCATGGCGACGCCGATCGCGGTGAAGCGGAACAGCCAGGCGATGGCCCCCATGGCGGCGAGCGCGATCACGGTCGCGATGATCTTGTTGAGCGTGAGCGCGACGCCGAAGATGCGGACGGTCCCGGTCGCCACCGGCGCGACCACGATGGGCCGCTGGCCCCAGATCGCGCCGATCACCGCATGGATGACGAGCCCGAGCCCGATGGTCACCACCAGGGCGATGAAGAGGCTCTTGGGGCCGGCTCCAAGCGGCCGGATCAGGAAACGCTCCGTCGCCATGCCGGCAACCCCCGCGATGAGGACCGCCAGCACCAGCGCGGCGGCGGGCGGCAGCCCGGCCGCCATCGCGGAGGTGGTGAGGAACACCGCCAAGGTGGCGGTGTCCCCGATGGCGAAGTTCACCGTGTCGGTGGAGCGGAAGATGATCACGATGCCGAGCGCGAGCAGCGCATAGGCCGATCCGCTGACCAGGCCCGAGGCGATCACGGCCGGCAGGTCGCCCATCTGATGTCCTTCCAGTTGCGTGCGGGAGCAGGGGAGCGGTCGTTCGGGCGCTTACGCGCCGGTCACCACTCGGCGGCGGTGTCGATCGGCTCGCCCACGGCCTCCCAGACGCCGTTCTTCAGGACGACCCGCTGCAGCGTGGAAAGGCCGAGCGGCCGGTCGGGCGCGAAGGTGACGGGCGGCAGGATGCCGCTGTCATAGTTCTTGAGCTTGTAGAAGCCCTCGATGAAAGTGGCGCGGTTCAGCGGCTCGTCCGCCCGGCGCAGCGCCTCGACCACCACCTTGGCGAAACCGAAGCTCAGGAGGGAGTCGAAATCCGGCTTCTGGTCCGGCGCGTATTTGGCCAGGGCGGCGCGATATTCCTTGAGCGCCGGCGTGTCGAGCGAGGCCGGCACGGTCCAGGACACGCCCTTGACGCCCTCCACGGCGGCGCCGCCCAGCAGCGGCAGCGACTGGGTGACGTTGGGCGAGTAGGTGTAGATCGGGATCTGCGAGTTTTGCTGGCGCAGCTCCTTGGCCAGGGCGGAGACTTCCTGGACAACGGCGATCTGGATGATGGCGTCGGGCGCGCGGCGCAGAACGTCGAGGGCGATGGGGGCATAGTCCTGCGTTCCCCACTTCACCGAGATCGCCTCGACCTTGGCCGACGAGTCCGCCTTGCGGATCGCCGCGACGGCGGATTCGCCCGGCTTGTGGTAGGCGGCCGGGTCCGAGTGGATCACCAGGATATTCTTGCGGCCGTCCTTGACCGCCCAGCGGCCGACGGCCGCGGCCTGGTTCTCGTAGAGCACCTGCGCGCTCAGGAGGCCAGGGCGGGGCGGGTTGTACCAGTCCTCGGCCCCCGCGTAGGGCGTCACGAAGGGAGCCTTCTCCTGTTGCAGCACATACGGGAAAGCGGCGGCGGACGGCCCCGTGCCGAACCCGACTGCGATGGCTAGAACTTCGTCGCTGCCGATGAGCTTGCGCGCCGCCGCGACGGTGCGCTGCGGATTGAAGGCGTTGTCCTCGACGATGAACTTGATCTTCCGGCCTTTCACGCCGCCCTGGTCGTTGACGAGGTTGAAATAGGCGTCGGCTCCGGCCCGAACGGGCACGCCGTAGATGGAGACCGGCCCGCTCAACGGCTGCCAGGATCCGAGCTTGATCTCCTTGTCCGTCACGCCCGGCCCGACCTGGGCGGAAGCATGCGTCCCAGTGAACAGCACGCCCGCAAGCAGCGCCGCCACGCCAGCCCAGTTCTTCATCGATTCCTCCCGGACAAGGTCTTCGCCTTCTGAGAAGAAGCCTACGAGGCTCGACAAGGCCGCGCAACTAAATTATTAGACCATATCAAAGAGCGATGATTGAGCTCCGAAGCACACAGGGGAGGAACGGATGACTTTATGTCGGGCGAGGCTTCGCGCTGGCGCGTTTTGCGCCGCTGTGCTGGGCGTTCTCGCCCAACCCGCAACCGCCCAGGAGGCGCCCGGCGTCTCCAAGACGGAGATCACGCTGGGAAGCTGGTCCGCCCTGAAGGGTCCCTTCGCGCTCTATGGCGTCCCTGGCGTGGCCGGGCAGACGGCGTTCTTCGGCCGGCTGAACGACGCGGGCGGCGTCAATGGTCGCAAGATCCGCGTCATCGTCGAGGACCATGGCTACAACCCGCAGCAGGCGGTCGCCGCCGCGCGCAAGCTGGTGGACAGCGACAAGGTTCTGGCGATTCAGGGCTCCTACGCCACCGGCCCCAGCGCCGCAACCTTTCCGTACCTGACCCAGGCGGGCGTGCCCTATGTCATGCCTTACGGCGGCGCCCTCGACTGGTACGAGCCCACGCGCCCGCTGCTCGTCGGGGCTCAAACCCTGCTCGACTATCAGGCCCGCGCCGTCGGCCGTTGGGCCGGCAAGGACAACTTCAAGAATGTGCTGGTGATCCACGCGGCCGCGCCGGCCTTCGAGAAGGTCGCGCAGAACGTGGAGCCCGGCGTCAAATCCGCCGCCGCCGACGCGAAGGTCGAGATGATGCCGGTGAAGCTCGGCACAAGCGATTATGCGCCCATCGCCCTGGAGGTGGCCCGCAAGGCTCCGGACGCGCTGGTGTTCATCGGCACGATCCAGGAGCTCTCGGCCCTCGCGAAGGAACTCAAGCAGCAGAAGGTGCAGACGCAGCTCTTCACCTATGGCGGCAATGTGAGCGCCGACCTGATCAAGATCGGCGGCGAGGCCGTGGAGGGTCTGCGCAGCGTGTCGCTGTCCTATACGGTGGAGTCCGACCAGCCGGCTGTGCGTGAATACCGCGAGGCTCTCGCCAAGTATGCGCCGAACGAGCAGCCCGACTATGGCTCGCTGCTGACCTATGCGCTGGCCAAGATCACCGCGGAAGCCATTCGGCAGGCGGGCGAGCCCTTGAACCGCACCACGCTGGTGCAAGGCTTCGAGAAGCTGAAAAACTATGATTCCGGCATCATCGGGAAGGTCACGCTGACGCCCGAGAAGCATCTCGGCACGACCGACGTGCTCCGGGTGCAGATCCGCGACGGCAAGTGGGTTCCGGTCGGGGACTTCGTCGACGCGCTCGGCGCCTGGTGATCGAGTGGAAGCCGGACGCGCCGCCCCGGCGGAGGGGAGGGTCGCGTCCGGCGCCAGCCGCCTCGGCAACTTGCCGTGTGCTTTCAGCGCTTCTCATCCTTCGAGACGCATCGCCAAGGGGCGATGCTCCTCAGGATGAGGGGCTTGTTGAGTTTCCGGCCAGGCTCTCAGGATGAGGGGTTGGGCATGTTGCTGCGGCCGCCTCACGACATCGGCGTTCCGGCCATCAGGCCGCCATCGATGGAGAATGCGCTGCCGGTGCAAAAGGCGGCTTCGTCGCTGAGCACGTAGGCCAGCAGGGCTGCGACCTCGTCCGGCGTCCCGTAGCGCTTGAGCGGCAGGCGGGCGAGCGACGCCCGCGCGGCGGCTTGCGGGTTCTCGGGCGCGAAGCCGTGCTCGATGTTGTGGATCATCTGCGTGTCGACCGGGCCCGGATGGAGGGTGTTGACCCTCACGCCATGTGGCGCTCCCTCGAGCGCCGCACAGCGCATGAGGCCGAGCACGGCGTGCTTGCTCGCCACATAGGGGGCCATGGCGGGGCTGCCGCGCAGGCCCGCGGTGGAGGACGTGAGGACGATCGACCCGCCCCCCTGGCGCTTCATCAGCGGCAGCAGTCGGCTGAGGCCGATGAAAGGGCCCCGGACATTGATCGCCATCACGCGATCGAAATCGGCGACCTCGGCGGCGCCGAGCATCGCGACCTTGCCCTCTGTCCCGGCGTTCAGGAAGGCGCCGTCGATGCGCCCGAACGCGTCGAGCGCCGCCCGGATCGCGTCGTCCATGGCGCTCTCCTGGGTGATGTCCCCGGCGCTGGCGACCACGTTTCCGTCGAGCTCGCCCGCCAGTGCGTCCAAGGGCTCCCGCGCGATGTCGGTGAGCACGAGCTGCGCGCCCTCCGCCGCGAGACGGCGCGCGGCCGCCCTGCCGACGCCGCCGGTCGCCCCGGTGATCAGGATGGTCTTGCCGGCGAAGCGGGCTTGCGTGGTCATGGGCTTGGCTCCCAATCCTGGCGGGCTGGCAGCTCGAGCTCCAGCAGCATAGCGCTGAGGCTCTTTCCGTGCGGGTCGAGGGCGAGCGAGCGCGTGACGCCGCCGCCAAGCGCCCTCGTCATCACGAAATTGAGCGCCCCGATACCCGGAAGCTCGTAGCGCGCCACCTTGCCGTGGACGATTCCTGCGAACAGCGCTTTCACGCGCTCCGCGGTGACGTGCTCGACCAGAAACGCGTAGTCGCCGGGCTCATGCGCGATCAAGGCAATGTTGGACGTGTCGCCCTTGTCGCCGGCGCGGGCGTGGGCGAGTTCGCGCAGCCGCATCTCAGGCCTCCAGCCAATGCACGGATGGGAGCGCGAGCGTCCGATCCAACAGCGCCGACGCGGCCGCGACGACCTGGCGTGTCGACCATGTCGCGCCGCCTCCTCCCGCCGGGCCGTTGATCCATACGGCCTCGACTTCGCGGCCGATGCGCTGGGCGTCCTGCAAGGTCGCGGTGCGGCCCGCCACGCGGGCGCGGACATCCAGCACCTCGCCGTCGGGCCTTGGCCCGCGGTAGACCGAGTCGACGCCGATCACGTCCATCCGAAGCTCCGAGACCGCGACGCCCAGCATGCGCAGGCGCTCCTCCACGATGGCCAGCGCCAGCCGGGCCCGGGCCTCGGCGCCGGTCCCCCCATAGGAGATCTGGCCTTCGCCGATGAAGCCGTCATGGTAGCCGATGGTGACCTTGAGGCTGTCGGTGCGGGCGGAGCCGCCGCCGCCCGTGAGGCGCACGCGGTTGGGGGCCATCTGCTCGAAACGCGCGCTGGTGAAGTCGGCGACGACGTCCGGCTGGATGTAACGGGCGGGGTCGTGAACCTCGTAGAGCAGTTGCTCCTTGCAGGTGCGGAGGCTGAGTTCGCCGCCGGAGCCGTCGACCTTGCCGAGCACCGCCCCGCCATCCGCGTCGATCTCCGCGAAGGGGAAACCGAGGCGCGCGAGGCCGGCCACGTCCTTGACGCCAGGATCCGCGAAATAGCCGCCGGTCAGCTGCGAGCCGCATTCCAGCAGGTGGCCGATGAGCGCGCCGCGGCCGAGGCGCTCCCAATCGTCCTCCCGCCAGCCGAATTCATGGACGAGGGGCGCCATGAACAGCGCCGGATCGCCCACCCGGCCGGTGATCACCACGTCGGCGCCGCCCGCCAGGGCCTCCACGATCGGGCCGACGCCCAGATAGGCGTTGGCCGAGATCGCCCGGTCGGCGATGGCGCCGAAGGCGCCGGGGCCGTCGGTGAGCGCCGGGCTGGTTTCCCGCACCTGGTCGAGCACGTCGTCGCCGAGCACATAGGCGACCTTCAGTCCCGCGAAGCCGAGCTCCCGGGCGAGGGTCGCGATGGCGCGGGCCGCCCCCGCCGGGTTGGCCGCGCCCATGTTGCTGACGATTCGCACGCCGTTGCGGCGGCAGACCGGCAGGACGGCGCGCATGCGCTCGTCGAGGAGCCGGTCATAGCCGGCGTTCGGGTCCTGCAGCCGGGCCTGCTGGGCGAGCGCGATGGTGCGCTCTGCCAGACACTCGAAGACGAGGTAGTCGAGCTCGCCCTTTTCGGCGAGCTCGACGGCGGGCTCGATGCGGTCGCCGCCGAAGCCCGACCCCGCGCCGATCCTGATTGTCTTCAACGGACTGCTCCGCGGCGATCGGCGGCCATGGCGTCACTCCGCCTCGATGCCGGCTTCCTTGACGAGCGTCGTCCACTTGGCGACTTCGCTCTTCACGTAAGCCGAAAAGGCCTCGACGGACTGCGGCTGCGCTTCGATGCCGAGGGTCGCGAAGCGCTCCTTCACCTCGGGCAGCGCCAGCACGGCGTTCACCTCGCGGTTGAGCCGCTCGATGACGTCCTTGGGCGTCCCCGCCGGGGCGAAGAGGCCGGTCCAGGAAGCGAGGTCGAAATCCTTGACGGCTGTCTCGTCGATGGTCGGCAGGTCGGGGGCGAGCGTGCTGCGCGCCTTGGTGGTGACGGCCAGCGCCCTGAGCGAGCCCGCCTGCACGGAGGTGACCGCCGACGACATGTCGCAGAACATGATGTTGACCCGGCCGCCGATCACGTCCGTGAGGGCAGGCGGATTGCTGCGGTAGGGCACCTTCAGCATCTGCACGCCCGCGCCTCTGGCGAAGCTCTCGGCCATCACGATGCTGGTGGAGCTTCCCGCCGCATAGGTGACGTCGGCAGGCTTGGCTTTCGCCAGCGCGACGAGATCGGCGACGCTTTTCACCGGAAGGTTGGGGTCGACCACCAGGAAGTAGGAGAACACGCCCGTGTGGGCGATCGGGGCGAAGTCCTTGATCGGGTCGTAGTTGAGCTTCTTGTAGAGCGCGCTGTTTGAGCCGTGGGTGGAGTTGGTGCCAAGCAGCAGCGTGTAGCCGTCCGCAGCGGCGCGCGACACCGCCGTGGTGGCGATCGCGCCCGTGGCGCCGATCCGGTTCTCGATCACGAAACCCTGGCCGAGGCGCGGCGCGAGATATTGTCCGAGGATGCGAGCCGCGGTGTCGCTGCCGCTTCCGGCCGCGAAGGGGACCACGATGGTGATGAGCCTCGTGGGATAGGACTGGGCCCCTGCGGTCGCTGTCGCCCCGACGCACGCCAGCACCGCCAGCAACGCTTTCGCCACGCTCCTCATCGCCATCTCCCTTCAACGCGCCGTCATCGGCGTCGCTTTCCGCCCACGTTGGTCGGGGCGCGAGTCTGGGATGACGTTAAGGTCTCGGGGCGGCCGGAGCAACCAAAAGGTCTGATTATTTCAATGGTCTGCTGAGACGTGGGATCACGCCGGTGTTTCGGCCCCGGTCGCAACCGTGGACGTCGCGATGTCGCGGTAGCCGCTGACATGGCGGTCCATGCGCTTGAAAGCGGCGTCCTCATCCCGGTCGCGGATCGCCTTCAGGATCACCGTATGCGCCTTGACGGCGAGGGCCCGCAGTTCGGGCGTGGTGACGTGCTGGTAGTCCATGGCGTCCCTGATGGGCGTCGAAATCGCCTCCATGAGCGCCATCAGCGGCTCATTGCGGCTCGCCCGCGCGATGGCGAGATGCCAGTCCAGATTGATGTTCTTATAGAGGGCCACGTCGTCCACCGACGCCGTGAACTGCTCGTGAATGGCCTCCATCTCGGCCAGTTGCTCGTCGGTGCGATGCCGCGCTGCGAGGCGCGCCAGGGTCGGCTCCACGGCGACGCGACACTCCAGCAGCGAGTCCAGCCGGATGCCGTGCGTGCGCACGAAGAGCTCGACCGAACGCGCCACGGACGCGCGGCCGGGCAACGTCACCATGGAGCCGCCTGTCCGGCCCACCTTGGTGGTGATCAGGCCCTCCGATTCCAGCACGCGAAGCGCGTCGCGGACCGATGTCCGGCTCAGCCCCGATTCGACCACGAGGTCGCGTTCCGTGGGAAGGAAGCTGCCAGGCGTGATCTGACCCTTCACGATGAGCTCGCGCAGCCGGGTCGCCAGGATGTCCGACGCCTTTGGGACGACGACCGGCGAAATGAGCGTGTTGATCTTGATGGTCATGCAGGTCTCCCCGCGTCTGTATCGATCATTCCGGCGCAATGGTCCAACTGTTTACTACAGGCCCATGTACGTTTCCTGAATGGATCGGTCGGTCAGGAACTGTGCGGCCAGCCCCGAACGCGCGATGCGGCCGTGATCGAGGATATGGGCCTCATCGGCAATCTCCAGCACCTCGGTGACGCGTTGCTCGACGATGACGACCGTGAGCCCTTCATCGCGCGCCAGGCGTGTGACGATCTCGAGCACGCGCTCGGCCATGAGGGGCGAGAGGCCCACCGAGGGTTCGTCCAGGAGCAGCAGGGTCGGCCGGCACATCAGCGCCCGCGCGATGGCGCACATCTGCCTCTCGCCGCCCGAAAGCTTGCCGGCGTGCTGGTCCTGACGCTCCAGCAGGATCGGGAAGGCGTCCATGACCTCGCGCATGCGCGCGGCCATGTGTGTCCGCGCCGTCGGCGCATAGGCGCCGAGTTGCAGGTTCTCCTGCACGGTCATGAACGGGAACAGGCGTCCGCCTTCGGGGACCAGCGCCATGCCGAGGCCCGGGAGGGCGTCGGCGCGGATGCCGGTGACGTCGCGTCCGCCGAACGTGACCCGGCCCCGGCTTGGCTTGATCAGCCCCGCGATCGTGGACAGGAGCGTCGTCTTGCCCGCTCCGTTCGCGCCGACGATCGCGGTCACGGCGCCCTTGGGCACCCGGAAGGACACCTCGTGCAGCACCGGCATGTCGTTGTATCCGGCCGAGAGGTCCTCGACGACGAGTTGATCGCTCATGCGCGCCTCTTGCCCACATAGGCCTCGACCACTTCGGGATCGGACAAGACGTCCTCTGCCGAACCTTCGCGCAGGAGCCTGCCGCGATTCATCACGATCACGCGCCGCGAAAAGGCTCGGACGACCTTGAGATTGTGCTCGATGACCAGGAAGGCCACGCCGCCGGCGTTGAGGCGGTGAACCAGGTCGATGATGTCCTGCACCTCGGTCTGGTTCAGGCCCGCCATCACCTCGTCGAGCAACACGATTTGCGGCTCCATGGCGAGCGCCCGCGCCACCTCGAGGCGTCGGCGCTCGCCGAGCGTCAGGTCTCCGGCGCGGTCGCCCGCGCGTCGCGCCAGTCCGACCATGTCCAGCGCCTCGGCCGCCTTTGCGGCGGCGGCCGGCAGGGAGCGGTGGTGCAGGAAGGCGCCCACCATGCCGTTTTCGAGCACGCTCATGGAGGTCAGCGTCTGGGAAATCTGAAAGGTCCGGCCGAAGCCGAGCATCGCCCGCTCGTTGGGCCGCAGCGGACCTATGTCGCGGCCGCCGAAGCGGATCGCTCCGCTCGACGGCGGCAGTTGCCCAGTCAGCAGGTTGAAGAGGGTCGTCTTGCCCGCGCCGTTTGGCCCGATGATGCTGACGACCTCGCCCCGGCCGACATCGAAGCTGACCTGGTCCACGGCGCGCAGGCCGCCGAAATGGCGGGAGGCGTTCTGCACCTGCAGGAAGGGTTCGCCCGTCATGCGGCCGCTCCTTTGCGTCGCAGGCGGCCGAGGCCGCCGCTACTGCGAAACAGCGAACGGAGCCCTCCGACGATGCCCCGGCGCAGGAAGAGCGCGGTCAGCATCAGGATGAAACCGAGCACGATCAGGTTGGCGCCCGGGACCGATCCGCCGAGTTCGGCGCGCAGCCAGCTTTCCAGCGGCACGATCAGCAGCGCGCCCAGCATGGGACCGTAGATCGTGCCGATGCCGCCGATGAGCGCGATCAGCGCCATCTTCACGCCGACGTCGAAGAGCGAGAAGAGGGTGGGCGGATCGGCGACGCGCACATACATCATGTAGAGCACGCCGCCCATGCCGGTCAGCGCCGCGCTGATCGCCATGCCGGCGAGCTTGGTGCGCAGCACATCGATTCCGGCGGCCGCCGCCGCATCTTCGTTGTCGCGAACGGCCTGCAGAGAGTAGCCGAGCCGGCTGCGGGTGACAGCCGCCATCACGACGAGGCACAGCGCCAGGAAACCCAGCATGAGCAGGGCGTAGCTCAGCCGATCCCGGAAGATCATGTTCTGCAGCCCCGCCCGGAACGGGATCGACATCCCGCGCGAACCGCCGGTGAACCGGTCGAAGTAGAGGGCCAGCGACAGCAGCACTTCCGTCATCGCCATCGTGGCGATGGCGAAGAAGGGCCCGCGCAGGCGAAACACCGGCCAGGAAATCAGCACGCTCAGCCCGGCCGACAGCAACGCAGCAGGCAAAAGCGCCAGCCAGGGCGACACCTGCAGGCCGATGTAGAGGTTTCCGACGGTGAACGCCCCGATGGCGAAGAACACGCTGTGGCCGAGGGAGAACTGGCCCCCGAGCCCGCCGATGATGTTCCACGCCGTCGCCAGCCCGGCGAACAGGAACGCGCTCGCCAGGATGTTGAGCGTGAAGCTGTCGCCAGACAGCACGGCGACGAGCGCTCCAAGCGCCGCCACCACGCCGAGCGTGACCGGCAGCTCGTGCCGCAGCGTCTTGACGCCGCCTGTAGTGCGCCATGCGAGGCGCTGCTCACGATTGCTCACGGAGCCCCACTTCCTCTGCGCCAGCGATGCCGAAAAGCCCGGCGGGGCGGATGAGCAGAACGGCGATGAAGACCAGGAACAGAACCGCATGCTTCAGGGCCGGATCGAGGTAGAAGCCGGCGAAGGCTTCCGTCAGGCCCACGACGAAGCCGCCCACATAGGCCCCGGCGACGCTGCCCAAACCGCCCAGCACCACCACGGCGAAGGCCGGCATGATGAAGTTCATGCCGATCTGCGGCGACATGGAATAGAGCGGCGCAAGCAGGCAGCCGGCGAGGCCCGCCAGCGCGGCTCCGACGCCGAAGCTCACCATGTACATGCGTTCGACATTGATCCCCATCAGGCGGGCGGCCTTCCGGTCCTGCGCTACGGCACGGATGGCCTTGCCGGGGAGGGTGGCGCGCAGCCACCAGCCAAGGGCGCCCGCCACCACGGTGGCGGCGACCAGCACGAGGATGCGGGCCAGCGGCACCTGCACGGGTCCGAGCGAGACGGACGACTGGGCCACGGCTGAGTTGACGCTGAAGCTCACGCCCCGCGTCAGCGCCAGCACGACGTTCTCAAGCACCATCAGCAGCCCGAAGGTCGCGAAGACCTGCATCATCGGCTCGCCCTGCAGGGGCCGCAGCAGCACCCAGTAGACGAGGCAGCCCAGCGCGAACAGCGCCGGCGCGACCACCACGGGCGCGATATAGGGATCGAACCCTATCGCCACCTGGGCCGCGAAGGCGCCGTACATGCCCAGCATCACGAACTCGCCCTGGGCGAAGTTGACGATGCGGATCACGCCGAAGATGAGGTTCAGGCCGACGCTGACGAGGCTGTAGATGCCGCCCAGCAGGAGCCCGATCGCCATGATGTTCAGAAATTCGGCCACCAGAGGCTCTCCGGTTCAAGGCTTGGGGCGGGGACGCCGAAACGCCCCCGCCGACAGCGTCAGGCGCGAGGAACGTTGATGACCGAAACGCCCTCGGACGCCGCCTCGGCGGGATAGACCGCCCGCACGGCGCCGCCCTGCCACTGCGCCACGACCGGCAGGGCCCGGGTGTTCTGCATCTTGTCGTCGAACTTCACCCCGTAGCCGGTCTCATAGGTCCCGAGCGGCTTGTCCATGGCGGCGGCGGCCTTGATCACCTTCTCGTAGTCCACGGAGCCGGCGGCCTTGATCGCCTCGAACAGGATTTTCATGCCCACGAAGGCGTTCATGCCCTGCGGAGCGACCGGATCGCGGCCGAGCTTCTCGCGATAGAGCTTCAGGAACGCGCCCGCGCCGGGGCCGTATTTCTCGCTCACATCCGGGCGCGGATAGGACACGAGCAGGATGCCTTCGAGGAAGTCCTTGCCGATCGCCTCAAGCGTTTCCTTGGTGTCGCCGACGCCGCACGACATCATGGCCGCGGGCTTGAAGCCCTGGTCGCGGGCGGCCCGCAGCAGCAGGTTCGTGTCCACCACATAGGCCGTGCTGATCCAGACGTCCGGCGCGAAGTTCTTGGCGCGCAGGATCGAGTCGGTGACGTCGATCGCCTTGGCGCTGTGCGAGCCGATGCCGACCGTGACGCCGGCCGCCTTGAACAGCCGCTGCTGCTCCAGCGCGATCGAGGTGCCGTAGGCCGAGTCCTCGTGCTCGATCCAGACCTTCAGGTCCTTGGGCTGCTTGTTGAGCTTTGCGCCCACGACCTTGATGGCGCCTTCCACGGCCCGGGACGCGAACTCGTTGCTGCTCGGGCCCGTGCGCACGAAATTGGGGAGCCCCCGGTCGGTGAGGTCGCGCGCCAGCGCGTTGGTCTCCCAATAGAGCTTGTTGTAGTTCAGCGCGCTCTCGCTGGCGGCGTTGGAGATGGCGGTCACATAGGTGCCGGCCAGGATGTCGACCTTGTCGCGCCCGACGAGCTGCTCCACCGCGCCGATGCCCTCCTGCGCCGAGGTGGCGTTGCCGCGCACGATCTGGACCTGTCGGCCGAGGAGGCCGCCCTGACCGTTGACCCACTCGGCTGCGAGTTCGTAGCAGCGGGTGACCTCGTCGCCATACTGGGCCATCGCGCCCGAATAGGGGTTCACGGCCCCGATCTTGATTGGCGCGCCCTGCGCGAAGCTGGCGCGTGAACCGGCCGCGAAGGCCGCCCCGGCCGCCAAGACCCCGAATCGCCGTCTGGTGATGGTCATTTCGTCCTCCCGCTGTGTTTTCTTGTTTGCGCGTCGTTTCTAGCCAGCGCGGCGCTGTTTTGGCCGCATCCCGCTCCGCTTCGCCCGGCTGCGTTCCGCGTCGAGCGCGTAGACAGGGCGATCGCCGATCATCCGCTTGGAGCCGACCACCGCCCCGTAGACGGACTCCGCCGCCTCGGCGTCGATGAAGCCGCCGTTCAGGTCCGCCTCAACCGCCGCAAGGTCGCGATCGAGCGGATCTCCGAAGCCGCCGCCGCCCGGCGAACCGAGATGGAAGCTGTCGCCAGCCGCGAAGGGGATCTTCTCGGCCTTGCTGCGCATGGGCGGGATCCAGGTCTTCCCGCCCGTCCGGAGTTCGACGCTGTTGGGGGCGGCCGGCGAGCCGCCCTGCACGCCGAAGGGCGCATGGTCGACGCGGTCGCCGAGAATGGACACCACCGCGTCCGAGAGGGTCTCGATCTCGTAATGCGACCCGCAGCCGCCGCGGTGCATGCCGGCGCCGCCAGAGCCCTCGCGCACGCCATAGCTGCGGAAGCGCACGGGGTAGCGATGCTCGGACATCTCCACCGACATGAACTTGGCCATGGAGCCCGGCGGCGTGCCGTTCAGCAGCCCGTCAGACGCCTGGCTGGCCCCATAGCCGCCCGGGTAGGGATAGACCGCGACGAAATACTTGCCCGTCGCCGGATGCCGGCCCGACACGGTGGCCACGCCGGTGGTGCCGAACGGGGCGGCGGGCGTGTGCTCCGGAATGGCCTGCGCGAGCGCCCCGAACACCACGTCGACGATGCGCTGCGTGACGTCGGTGGTTCCGCCCACCGCCGAAGGGTACTCGGCCGCCAGGATGCTCGGCTTCGGGATCACGAACCGCGCCGGCCGGAATGCGCCGCCGCTCACCGGGGCCTCGGGGAAGATGTGCTTCAGCGCCACGAGGCAGAGCGAGCGCGTGGTCGCGTCCGAGATGTTCATCGGCCCGGCGGCCTTGGCCGAGGTGCCGGTGAAGTCGAATGTCAGGTCCGACCCCGACACCGTGACGGCGAGCGCCACCGTGAGCGGCTCGTCGACGACGCCGTCATTGTCGAAATAGTCCGTGATCCGGTAGGTCCCGTCGGGGATCTCGGAGATGTAGGAGCGCATCTCGGCTTCCGAGCGGCGCATCATCTCGTCCATGCAGGACTTGAGAACGTCGGCCCCATAGCGGCCCACCAGCGCGTCGAGGCCACGGCGGCCGAGGCTGAAGACGTTGGTCATGGCCTCGAGGTCGCCCAGCAGCTGCTGCGGCAGCCGCACATTGGCGGTGATCATCGCCACCACGGCCTCGTTGCGCCGGCCCTCCTCGAAGAGGCGCAGCGGCGGGATGATGATGCCTTCCTGGTGGATCTCGCGCGCCGTCGGCGCCCAGCCGCCCGGCACGCTGCCGCCCATGTCCATCCAGTGGCCGGTGTTGGCGAACAGCGCGAACAGCTTGCCGTCCACGAAGTGCGGCGACACCAGCACGACGTCGTTGAGGTGGGTGCCGCTGAGATAGGGGTCGTTGGTGATCCAGATGTCGCCCGGCTTGAAGCCGCCGGCCGCCTCGGCGATCGGGATGAGCCGCTGCACGGTGAACTGCATGTTGGCGAGGAACATCGGCAGGCCGTAGCCGCCCTGCGCGATGGTTTCGCCGGTCGTCGGCTCGTAAAGGCCGTGCGCGCAGTCGTTGGTTTCCGAGATGATGGGCGAAAGCGCGGCGCGGATGAGATGCAGATCCATCTCGTCCGCGATCTGCTCCAGGGCGCCGCGAACCACGGCGAGCGTCACCGGATCCATGTCAGGCCACCTCGATCAGGATGTTGCCGAAGGCGTCGACCCGGGCGTGCATGCCGGGCTCGACCACGCTGGTGGTGTCCGCCTGCTCGATGATGGCGGGGCCGTCGAATGTCATGCCGGGCGACAGCGCCGTCCGGTCGTAGATCGGCGTGCGCTTCCAGCCGCCGAAGTAAACGTCGCGATGGTCGCGGGCCGGAGCGGGGCGCGATTCGAGCCGCCCCGGCGCGCTCACCGGCTTGGCGCGGACCCCCTGGACGGCGGTCTTGAGGCCGACCAGCACGACCGGGATGTCTCCCAGAACGTTGCCGTATTCGAGCCGGTAGACCTCCTCGAAGGCCTGCACCATGCGGGCGTGGTCCCAGGCTGGGTCCACGACGGCGCGCAGCGTGTGGATCTGGCCGAGATAGGACATCTCGGCCGCGTGCGAGACCGCCACCGAGTCGAGCGGCGTGCCGCTTGCCGCGAGCCGCTCCTCGCCCTCGCGGCGCTGGCGGGTGAGCACGTCCCGGCTGAAGTCCGGCGCGATTTCGGCGAGCGGCTTCTCGACTGTCTGGGACAGGTCGTAGCGCAGGTCGGCGACCGCGCAGCCCAGCGCGCAGAGCACGCCCGGGTGCGGCGGCAGCAGCATGGTGCGGATCCCGACCTCGCGCATGATCGCCGCGCCATGCAGCGGTCCCGCGCCGCCGAACGCCACCAGGGCGAAGTCGCGCGGATCGTGCCCCTGCTCGACGCTGAGCAGGCGGGTGCGCCGGGCCATGACGTGGTCGACGATGGTCAGGATGGCTTCGGCCGTCTGCTCGACGTCAAGGCCCAGCGGCTCGCCGAGCTTCGCCATGGCGGCGCGGGCGCTCTCGACGTCGAGGCGCGTGAGGTGCTTCATGCCGATCGGATGCTCGGCGTTGATGCGCCCCAGCACCGCGTTGGCGTCCGTGACGGTCGGCTCCACGCCGCCGCGGCCGAAGCAGACGGGGCCCGGCACGGCGCCGGCGCTGCGCGGACCAACCTGCAGCGTGCCGCCGCGATCCAGATAGGCGATGCTGCCGCCGCCGGCTCCGATCGTGTGCACGTCGATCATCGGCAGGCGCAACGGGACGCGGAAGTCGAGCTCGGTGGTCTCGGCGATGCGCGGCGCGCCGTTCACCACCACGGCGACGTCGTAGCTGGTGCCGCCCATGTCGCCGGTGATGACGTGGGTGAAGCCCGCCTCGGCGGCGAGCCGGGCCGCCGCCATCACGCCGGCCGCCGGGCCGGAGCGCACAATGTTGGCCGCCCGCTGCGACAGTTGCGACAACGGGATCAGGCCGCCATTGGACTGCATCACGAGCGTCTGGCGCGCGAAACCGAGTTCGCCGAGCTTTTCGGTGAGATTGCGGGCGTAGCGCGACACCAGCGGCTGCAAATAGGCCTGCACGGCGGCCGTGCTGGTGCGCTCGAACTCGTAGTATTCGCGCACGACGTCGCTGGAGATCACGACCTCCCAGGCCGGGTTGGCGACCTGGACGATTTCTTTCGCGCGGCGTTCATGGGCCGGGTTCGCGTAGGCGTGCAGAAAGGAAATCACGACCGCGTCCACCGGCTCGCGGGCGAGCGCGGCGGCCAGGCGCTCGAGGCCGGCCTCGTCGAGCGGCTTCAGCACCTCGCCCCTGTGGTCCAGGCGCTCCTCGACCTCCCAGCGCATCTCGCGCGGGATCAGCGGCTGCTGCACGCCGGTGAGGCCATACATGCGTTGCCGATCGCGTCGGCCGAGCTCCAGGATGTCGCGGAAGCCCTGCGTGGTGATCAGCGCGCAACGGGCGCCGCGCCGCTCGATCACCGCGTTGGTCGCAATGGTGGTGCCGTGCAGGATGACGTCCAGCGACGCCGGCGCCGCGCCGACGGCCTTCAGGGCGTCGATGAGCCCGCGGCTGGGGTCGTCCGGCGTCGACGGCACCTTCAGCACCGCGTCCACGCTCAGCCCGTCCGCCGAGTAGAACAGGTCGGTGAAAGTGCCGCCGACGTCGATGCCAACGATTCCGCCCATGGCGCGTCCTGCTCTCTAGACTTGCGTGCGCGACAGGCGCGGCAGCGCCTCCGCGATCGTGGCGTCGTCCCAGCCGAGCCGATCGCGCAACACGGCCGCGGTGTCGGCGCCGAGGAGGTGGCTGGGCTCCAGCGCGCGGCGGGGCGCGCCCGCGTAGCGCAGGGGCGAGTGCTGCACCACGATGCGGCCCAACTCGGGGTGGTCCTGCCATTGCAGCGAGCCGCGGGCGTGCATGTTGGGGTCGTTCACGACCTCCTCGAGGTCGCGCACCGGCGCGCAGGGGACCTTGTTGGCCATCAGCGACTGGAACGCCTCTTCCTTGGTGCGCTGGCTCGTCCAGGCGGACACGAGCGCATCCACGGCGTCCATGGACGCCACCCGCAGCTTGAGGGTGAGGAAGCGGGGATCCGTGGCGAGCTCGGGCCGCCCCATGGTGCGCACGAGGGAAGCCCAGTGCGCGTCGCCGACGCAGATGATGGCGATCCAGCCGTCGCTGGTCGGGTAGACGTTGTAGGGCGCTTCGGCGAGACCTCCGTGGCGGTTGCCGGTGCGCGGGGGCGGCGGGTTCTCGGCGTCGCGCTGGCCCCAGAACATGCCGAGGCTGGAGCTCAGCGCCGGGTACACGGCGTCCTGCATGGCGACTTCGAGCCTGCGCGCCACGCCGGTGCGCTCGCGCTCGAACAGGGCCGTCGCGATGGCGCCATAGAGATGCACTCCCGCGAAGAAATCGCACAGCGCAGGGCCGGCCTTGACGGGCGGGCGATCCGGGTAGCCGGTCGTGCTCATCACGCCCGCCATGGCCTGGACCGTGAGGTCCATGGCTGGGTAGTTGCGGTAGGGCCCATCGCTGCCGAAGCCCGAGCTGGAGGCGTAGATCAGGCGCGGGTTCAGGGCCTGCAGCACGTCGGGGCCGAGGCCGAGGCGCTCCATCGCGCCCGGCGCGAAGTTCTCCACCAGGACGTCGGCGTCGCGGACCAGGTCGCGCAGCGCCGCCTTGCCTTCCTCGGCCTTCAGGTCGAGGACCACGCATTGCTTGCAGGCGTTGAGCATCGCGAAGGGCAGGGCGGCTCCGCCCACCACGCCCCGGCGGCGCAGCGGCTCGCCGCCCGGCGGCTCGATCTTGATCACGGTGGCGCCCGCGGCCGCCATCAGGAACGTCGCGTAGGGGCCGTTGTAGATCTGGCTGAGGTCGATCACGACCACGCCGTCGAGCGGCTGGCGCGCGCTGTCCGGCGTCTGCGGCGCGGTGGTCCGGTCGGCGAGGCTCACGAGGCGCGTCCCTTCCTGGCGTCGCGGCGGAAGGCCGACCAGCGATGGACGGGCCACATGTCCTGGTCCTCTCCGTGACCCGTCTTGCCGTTGATCGTCCACTCGATCAGGCCGTTGCTGTCGATGAAGCTGTGGCGGTTGATGATGATGCCGCTGAGCCGGCGACCTGTCGCCTGGAGGTCGCGCCCGAACTCGTCCTTGGCCTCGATGGCGATTGTTTCGACGACGCCGGTCTGCGGATCGCGCTCGACGATGCGGCGGCCCGAGACGAGGTCGCCGATCTTGCCGTCCTTGATCATGAAGCCGTAGGCGATCGGATCCGTCTCGTCGTTCCACTTGGTGACCGCCAGGAAGGCGTCGTCCGGCGAGGCGATTCCGGTCACATAGGCGCTCTTGCCCGGGCGATGTTCCGGCCGCGGGCCCCAGCTGCGGTCGCGGATGGCGTAACAGTCGATCGGGATGCGTTCGCCGTGCAGGACGATCTCGCCCGTCACGTGACCGAACTGGTCGAAGTGATTGAGATTCTTGAATGAAGAGTCGCCCTTGCGGAGCGGGCGCGCCGGCATCACGGCCTCAAAGGTGAGGTCGACGCGCAGCCGGTCCTCGTCCTCGAAGCCGATCGCATAGCGCTTCAGCGGCTCCAGAGCCTTGATCCTGACGCCGGTTGGCAGCGTGATGTCGGTGAGATCCTGGTCCTTGGGCAGCCGTAAGGCCGTGTAGTTGGCGGAGTAGGGCACTTCCCACGGAACCACGGCCGTTTCGTCCCAGATCCAGCATCCGCCCGCGATCGTTCCGATGTTCGGCCGCGCCATGCTGTAGAGCCAGCCGCCGAGCTTGCGCTCCGGGTTGCAGAAGGCGAACCAGGCGGTCTCCGTTTCCCACCAGCGATCGCTCATCTGGTCGAAATGGAAGCTGTCGTCCCTCGCCGTGAACGGCGAGTCGAGGGCGGCGTCAGACATGGTCGGTCTCGGATCGTGTCAGTGGGGGGAAACTGCGGCCAGCGAGGCCGCCTGACGAGGAGGCGGCCAGTTCGGCGTCGCGGGCGACGCTGCCGGCGAAAAAGGCCAGGGCGGTCTCGAACGGAATGCGACCGGCCTTCAGCGCTGCGCCGAGTCTGGCCATGCCGTCCTGCAGCGAGGCCGGACGTTCGCCGAGCAGACTGGCCAGCTCGTCGCATTCGGTCGCCTCGATCAGCGGCCCGTAGCGATCATAGGCGCGCAGGTACTTGATCACCTTGGCGGCGTTCTTGGCGGCCGCGACCACGCCGGGCTCCGCGCTGACGTCGGCGATGTCGTGCCGCAACTCGTGCAGCACGTGGTCGAACAGCGCGCCGCGTTCGGTCCTGGGCGCCTGCAGCGGCGGCCTCGGCGGCAGCGCCAGCCCGGTGGCTTCCGCCATGGCGGTCACCAGAAGGCGACGGTTCAGCGCCCGCGAGACGATCGAGTTGCCGGGCAGCCCGGTGACGTTGCGGTGGCGGATGATCACCACGCGGGTCGAGACGAACACCCGATGATAACGGATGCGATCGAGATCCGCGGCGGCGCCCATCAGGTCGCCATATTCGCGGATGCGGGCGGCGAAATCGGGCACGGGCTCCATCACGCAGCGCATGGAGAACCACGCCAGATCTTCCATGGGATCGCCCGGATGCGCCAGCTCCCAGTCGAGCAGGGCTGTGAAGTGGCCGTTCTCGAACAGGAAGTTGCCCGGTCCCGCGTCGCCATGCACCAGCACGGGCCGACCTTCCGGCTCGGGGACATGGGATTCGAGCCAGGCCAGCGCAAAGTCGATCAGCGGGTCGCCTTCGCGGGTTTCCTCGTACATGGCCCGCCAGATGGCGAGTTCCCGGCGCACGCAGTCGGCGATCGTCGATCCGGCGTCGAAGACCTGCAGTCCCGTTGCGGGGATGCGGTGCAGCGTCGCCAGCGCCTCGACGAATTCGCGGGCGATCGTCTCGCGCTCGCTCTCGTCGGTGACGCGCCGGTAATCGGCGCGGCCGGGCGCCCGCTCGGTTAGGATCGCCTGGTGGCCGGGATGCACGGCGATGAGCCTGGGCGCCGGGACGGCGCTGCCGCTCAGGGCCCGGTAGAATTCAGCCTCACGCCATACCGTGTACGGCTCGGCCGAGGGCGGCCGGGGCGGCTGATAACGCAGATAGAGCTGCTCCACTCGCGAGTCCGCGTCCACGTCGACCGCCCAGGAGTGGCAGCGGTTGCCGCCGCTGATCTGCTGCCAGCGCGTGACGGTTCCGCCCGTCTCGGCCTGGATCCAGTCCCGGAGCTCATCCGGGCTGGCCGGCCGGTTGGCGGCGGAGTCCTGCTTGTCGACAGGCCGATGATCCGGCTCGATGCCCAACGGAGCGCTTCCCTGTTTCGTTGCTCCAACGATAGGGGGCTCGACAACGCTGTGCAACTAAATTATCAGACCATATAAAAGAGCGATGATATGGGAGGTTCCGGCGATGGCTGGGCTCTACTTCGACGAACTCACGGTGGGGCAGGTCTTCCGCCACGAGATCCGGCGCACGATCACGGAGACGGACAATGTCTGGTTCAGCGCCATCACGCACAATCCCGCCTATCTGCATCTCGACGAGGAGTACTGCCGGACTGAAACGGAGTTCGGGCAGCGCCTCGTCAACAGCGCCTTCACGCTGGGGCTGATGGTGGGCGTCTCGGTCGGCGACACCACGCTCGGCACGGCGGTGGCCAATCTGGGCTGGGACGAGGTGCGCTTCCCCAAGCCGCTGTTCCATGGCGACACCATCCGGGTCGAAACCGAGGTGGTCGAGCTGCGCGAAAGCCGGTCCCGGCCCGAGGCCGGCATCGTGGTGTTCCTGCATCGCGCCTTCAACCAGCGCAACGAGCTCGTCGCCCACTGCAAACGCTCCGGCCTGCAGCGTAAGAGGCCAGCGGCATGACGCTCCGCTCCTTTCTGTTCGTCCCCGGCGACAGCGAAAAGAAGCTCGCCAAGGGCGCCGGCTCGGGCGCCGACGCGCTCATTCTGGACCTCGAGGATTCGGTCGCGCCGTCCCGCAAGGCGCTGGCGCGCGACATGGTGCGCGACTACCTCGCAGCGCCGCGCGCGGGCGGGTCGGAGCTGTGGGTGCGCATGAACCCGCTCGCGGACGGAGGCCTCGACGATCTCGTCGGCGTGGTCCGGGCTGCCCCCGACGGCATTGTGGTCCCCAAGGTGGACGGCCCGGCCGACCTCGTACGCATCAGCGCCTTTCTGGACGCGCTGGAGCGCCGCGACGGCGTAGCCAAGCCGATCCGTCTGCTGCCGGTGGCGACGGAGACGCCCCGGGCGCCGTTCGGGCTGGCGCATTATCACGACACGCCGCTGCCGCGCCTCTTCGGGCTGACCTGGGGCGCGGAGGACCTGAGCACGGCCGTGGGGGCCAGCACCAACCGCGACCGGTCGGGCCAGTGGGCCTTCACCTACCGGATGGTGCGCTCGCAGTGCCTGCTGGCCGCAAAGGCCTGCGGCGTAGCCGCGATCGAGACGCTCTACGCCGATTTCCGCGACGACGCGGGACTGCGGGGGGATTGCGCCGAGGCGTCCCGCGAGGGTTTCACCGGCCGCATCGCCATCCACCCGGACCAGGTCGCCGGCATCAACGAGGCGTTCTCGCCGTCGCAGTCCGAAATCGAGCACGCCCGGCGGGTGGTGGAAGCGTTTTCGGCCGCTCCAGGCGTCGGCGTGGTCGGCCTCGACGGCAAAATGCTGGACATTCCGCACCTGAAGCAGGCCGAGCAGGTCTTGGCCCGCGCGGACGCGATCTCCAGCCGCGGATCGAGGTCCTGATGGCCGCGACCGCCGCCACCGCCGCGCCGCGCCGCGCCGCCGACCCGGCCGGGCTGGTCCGGCTGCTGTCGCCGGGCGATCGGGTGTTTCTGCCGGGTGCGGGCGCGGAGGTCCCGGCCTTGATGGACGCGCTCTGCGCCCCGGATGCGCCGACGCTGCACATCACGGCGAGCTTCGTGCCGGGCATCAACCCCGTGCCGCTGGAGCGCTTGCCGGAAGGCTCCACCTGGTCGAGCACCTTCGCGCAGCCGACGCCGGCCGGCTCGCAGGCGAGTGGGCGCTTCCGCCATTTGCCGATGTCCTATGGCGTGTTCGCCTCCCACTTGCGCGGCGCCGAGTTCGACGTCGGCTTCGTGCATGTCTCGCCGCCGGACGGGCAGGGCGTGTGCTCGCTGGGCGTCGCCGTCGAGTTCACGCCCATCGTGTTGAAGCGCTGCCGGCGCGTCTTAGCGGTGGTCAATCCGCGCATGCCGCGCATTCCCGGCGCTGAAACCTTCGATCTTGCGGGCGCCGAGGCCGTGCTGGAGCTCGACTCGCCTCTGCGCGAGTACGATGTGGGCGCGCCGTCCGCCCAGGCGACCCGGATCGCCGAGCTGATCGCGCCTTTCGTGGCCGATCGCTCGACCCTGCAGGTCGGCCTCGGCAAGACGCCGGATGCGCTGATGCGCATGGTCGCCGACCGGCGGGGCCTGCGCCTGCATTCCGGCATGCTGTCGGACGCCGCGCGCCTCCTCGCGGACAGCGGCGCCCTGGACGCGTCCGCGCTGCACGCAAGCTGCGTGCATGTCGGCACGGCCGGCTACTACGACTGGCTCGCCGGCCGCGACGACTTCGCCGTGCGAGCCTGCGACTTCACCCACGCAGCCGCCACGCTGGCCGGCCTGCCGCGCCTCGTCGCCGTGAACTCGGCGCTGAGCGTCGACCTCTTCGGACAGGCCAATCTCGAGATGCTCGACGGCCGCATGGTCAGCGGCGTCGGCGGCGCGGCGGACTTTGCCCATGCGGCCAGCCTCGCGCCCGACGGCGTGAGCATCATCGCGCTGCCAGCGACGTCAGGGCGCAGCGCGGTCTCGCGGATCACGCCCCGGTTGGAAGGCGTGTGCTCGCTGCCGCGGCACGCCATCGACGTCGTCGTCACCGAGCACGGCGTAGCCGATTTGCGCGGCCTGTCCGTGATGGACCGGGCCGAGCGCCTCATCGCCATTGCGGGCCCGGAGCATCGCGGCGCTCTGCAGGACGCCTGGAAGGACATCGCCGCGCGGCTCTGAGCGCAGGCGCAACTTGGGAATACGCACATGAAGCGAGCCGAGAAGGTCATCATCAGCTGCGCCATCACGGGGTCGATCCACACCCCCAGCATGTCGCCGCACCTGCCGGTCACGCCGGAACAGATCGCCCAGAGCGCCATCGGGGCCGCCAGGGCGGGCGCGGCGATCCTCCATTTGCACGCCCGCAACCCGGAGACGGGCCGGCCGACGCAGGATCCCGAGATGTTCAAGCGCTTCCTGCCGGCCATCAAGGCAGGCTGCGACGGCATCATCAACATCACCACCGGCGGCGGCCTCGGCATGACGCTGGACGAGCGGCTGGCGGCGGCGAAATGGGCCCAGCCCGAGATCGCGTCCATGAACATGGGCTCGTTCAACTTCAACATCTCGGCCGCGGGCGGACGCATCGCGTCGTTCAAGAACGACTGGGAGCAGCCCTATCTGGAGATGACCAAGGACTTCATTCTCTCCAACACCTTCACGCAGATCGAGCGCGGCATGACGGAGCTCGGCGCCTTCGGCACCCGCTTCGAGTTCGAGTGTTACGACGTCGGGCACCTCTACAACCTCGCCCATTTCGCCGACCGCGGGCTGGTGAAGCCGCCCTTCTTCGTCCAGTCGATCTTCGGCATCCTCGGCGGCATCGGGCCCGAGCCCGAGAACCTGATGCACATGAAGGCGACGGCCGACCGGCTGTTCGGGCAGGACTACTACCTCTCCATCCTGGCGGCCGGCCGCCACCAGCTTCCCTTCGTGACCATGGGAGCGATCCTGGGCGGCAACGTCCGCGTCGGGCTGGAGGACAACCTCTATCTCGGCAAGGGCCAACTCGCGCCGTCCAACGCCGATCAGGTCGCCAAGATCCGCCGCATCCTGGAGGAGCTGTCGCTCGAGGTCGCCACGCCCGACGACGCCCGCCGCATGCTTGGAACCAAGGGCGCCGCCAACGTCGCCTTCTAGGAGCGTCCCATGCCGACCGACATTCCGACCTACTCGACGCCGGGCGAGAACCGCCAGGTGCTGCTGGCGAAGCGCCCCGCCGGCGTGCCGCAGGCGACCGACTTCGAGCTGGCCAGCGCGCCCCTGCCGAAGCCCGGCGCCGGCGAGATGCTGGTCCGCAACGTCTATCTCTCCGTGGATCCCGCCCAGCGCGGCTGGGCTTCGGCGGAGGCCAACTACTCCGCGCCCGTGCCGCTCGGCGGCCCCATGCGGGCGCTGGCGGTCGGCATAGTGCAGGAGAGCCGCCATCCCGACTTCAAGGCCGGCGACGCGCTCTATGGCTGGTTCGGATGGCAGGACTACGCCGTCGCTGCGCCCCAGCAGGTCATTCACCGCGCCACGCAGGACCTGCCGCTGACGGCTTTCGGCAGCCTGCTCGGCATCAACGGCGTCACCGCCTATCTGGGCCTCACCGAGCTGGGGCGCCCCCGCGAGGGCGACACCCTGGTCGTGTCCACGGCGGCCGGCTCCGTCGGCAGCTTCGTCGGCCAGATCGGCCGCAGCCTGGGGGCCCGTGCGATCGGGCTCACGGGCGACGACCGCAAGGTGGCGCTGTGCCGGGAGCGCTACGGCTATGTCGACGCCATCAACTACAAGACGGCCGACCTCGACGCCGCGGTGGCGGCGGCCGCGCCGGACGGGGTGAATGTCTACTTCGACAACACCGGCGGAAGCATCCTCGACACGGTCCTGCGCCGCATGGCGGTCGGCGGGCGCATCGTCCAGTGCGGCACGGCCTCGGTCGGCTCGTGGAATCCGCTCCCGACCGGGCCCCGCAACGAGCGCGAGATCCTGACCCGCCGGCTGGTCTGGAGCGGCTTCGTGATCTTCGACCACATGGCTCGCTACGCCGCGGCCTGCGACGAACTCACCCGCCTCTGCAAGGCCGGGACGCTCACCTACGACATCGACCTCGCCCACGGGATCGAGGCCGCGCCCGGCGCGATCGCGTCCCTCTACGCCGGCGAGAACCTTGGCAAGAAGCTGATCTTTATCGGCTGACGGACTGCCTCTCCACCCCCAGCATCGGATACCCTCATGGACATCCAGCTCAGCGACGACCAGAAGGCCATCGACGCCAGCGTCCGCCAGATCTGCGCCTCCTTCGATGACGACTACTGGACGGAATGCGAGGAAGAGGCCCGCTTTCCCAGCGAGTACTACGCCTTGATGGCCCAGAACGGCTGGCTCGGGATCACCATGCCGGAGGAGGTCGGCGGCGCGGGCCTCGGCGTCACCGAAGCGGCGATCATGATGCACGCCGCCACCTCCAGCGGCGGCGGCTACTCGGCGGCGTCCGCCATCCACATCAACCTGTTCGGCCCGCACGCCATCGTGGTGCACGGCTCGCCCGAGCAAAAGCAGCGCTGGCTCACGCCGCTGGTGAAGGGCGAGCAGAAGGCCTGCTTCGGCGTCACCGAGCCTGACGCCGGCCTCGACACGACGAGCATCAAGACCTTCGCCACGAAGGCGCCCGGCGGCTATATCGTTCATGGCCGCAAGATGTGGACCTCGACCGCCCAGGTGGCGGACAAGATCCTGCTGCTGACGCGCACGACCCCCAAGGACCAGTGCCGCAAGCCGACCCAGGGCATGACGCTGTTCTACACCGACCTTGACCGCGGCAAGGTCGAGGTGCGGCGCATCAAGAAGATGGGCCGCAACGCCGTGGATTCGAACGCCGTGTTCATCGACGGCCTGTTCATCCGCGAGGAGGATCGCGTCGGCGAGGAGGGCAGGGGCTTCGAGTACCTGCTGGACAGCCTCAACCCCGAGCGCATTCTCGTCGGGATCGAGGCCGTCGGCGTCGGGCGCGACGCGCTGAACCGGGCGGCGCAATACGCGAAGGACCGCGTGGTCTTCGGCCGGCCCATCGGCCAGAACCAGGGGATCCAGCACCCGCTCGCGGAAGCCTGGACCTATCTCGAGTCCGCCTACTGGATGCTCATGCGGGCGGCCTTCCTGTACGACAGCCGCCAGTCCTGCGGGGCGGAGGCCAACGCCGGCAAGTTCCTGGGCGCACGCGCAGCCTTCGACGCCTGCACCAGGGCGGTGATGACCCATGGCGGCATGGGCTATGCCCGCGAGTACCAGGTCGAGCGTCTGTTCCGGGAGTCGATGCTGCCGCGCATCGCCCCGGTGACCGAGCAGCTCATTCTCTCCTTCATCGCCGAACGCGTTCTCGGCCTGCCGAAGTCCTACTGATGGGGAGCATGTCAGAGCGCTTCAGCGCGCCGCGCCCCCGCGTCCGGGCCGGCGCGTTGGCGGCGCTCGGCGCCGAGCGGCCGTCCTGCGCCGACGCGGCCGAGCGGGTGAGGCCGGGAGGGGACTTTCTCAACGACCAGGAGAGTTTCGCGGAGCGTGTGCGCACGCTCACCCCGGTCCAGCGCGCCATCCTGCGCCAGATCGCGCAGGGGATGCTGAACAAGCAGATCGCGCATGACCGGGGCGTCAGCGAGGCGACCGTGAAGGCGCACATCTCGGCGGTTCTGGCCAAGCTTGGCGAGCGGTCGCGCGTGTCCGCTGCGGTTCGCTTCGCCGTGTTGAGCGAGCGGGAAGGCCGCGAGGCGCCTCTGGTCGAGGCCTAGCCCGTCCGACGCTGCGAAATCGCGCTCCCGTCATCGCAGAACTGCACGGCAGCCAAGCGACGCCGCAACCCGATAATGGTTGACCAAAAAATCTATCGAGCCAAAACTACGAACAAGCGCCGGCCGACCGAGCGCATCGCTGAACGGGAGGAACAACATGAAGCGGACAGCCGGCTATGGATTCGCCGTCGGGATCGCAGGCGCGCTCGCGGTGTACGGAACGGTTTTCGCCGCACAAGCGCAGACCAAGCCGTTGAAGATCGGCCAGCTCAGCGACATGTCCGGCATCGTGCGCGACCTCTCGGGGCCGGGCACCAATGTGGCCATGACAATGGCCATCGAGGACTTCGGCGGTTCGGTGCTTGGTCGCCCAATCCAGCTTCTGAGCGGCGACCATCTCAATAAGCCCGATGTGGGTCTGGGCATCGCCCGCAAATGGTACGACGAGGATGTCGCCGCGATCTTCGACATCGGCATCACCACCGTCGCGCTCGGCATGCAGGAGCTCTCCAAGAACAAGGACAAGCTCGTCATCTATCTCTCGACCGCCAGCTCGGACCTGACTGGTCCGAAATGCAGTCCCAACGGCATCCACTGGACCTACAACAACTACAGCCAGGCGCTCGGCGTCGTGAACCAGCTGCTGAAGCAGAACAACGACACCTGGTACTTCATGACCGTGGACTACGGCTACGGCGTGAACGTCGAGCGCGACACCACGGCCATGATCAAGAAGGGTGGCGGGACCATCGTCGGGTCCACCAAGCACCCCTTCGACACCACGGATTTCTCCTCCGACCTGCTGAAGTCGCAGGGCTCCGGCGCCAAGGTGGTCGCCCTGGCCACCACGACCGCGCATGCGGCCAATATCGTGAAGCAGGCGGACGAGTTCGGCGTTCGGCCGAAGCAGCACCTCGCAGCGCTTAGCCTGACCCTTCACGACACCAAGGCCATGGGCCTCAAGACGGCGCAGGGCCTGCTGGAAACGGCGCCCTTCTACTGGGACCAGAATGACCAGACCCGCGCCTTCTCGAAGCGTTACTTCGACCGCTTCGGCAAGATGCCGAACATGATCCAGGCGAGCGCCTACGGGGCGGTGACGCACTACCTCAACGCCGTCAAGGCGGCGGGGACGGACGAAACCGCCGCGGTGAACAAGAAGATGCGCGAGACGCCCATCAACGACTTCATGACCCGCAACGGCTCCATCCGGCCGGACGGGCGCGTGATGCGCCCGATGTACGTCTTCGAGGTCAAGAAGCCCGAGGAATCCAAGGGCGAATGGGACCTCTACAAGCAGGTCGCCGAGATCGCTCCGGAAGACGCCTTCGCGCCGGCCGACCCCTCGGTGTGCCCGCTGGCGAAGTGAACCGCGGCCTCGCCCGGCGAGCGAGCCGTCCGGGCGATCGCGGCCCTGAAGTTGGGAGAGCATGGATGTTGGATCGCAAGCTGGATCACGGCCTGCTGGACGTGGCGGTCGTCGGCGCCGGGTTCTCGGGGCTTTACCTCATCCACCGCCTGACCCGCATGGGCTTCACGGTGCGGGCGTTCGACAGCGCCGGCGACGTCGGCGGCACCTGGTACTGGAACCGCTACCCGGGCGCGCGTTGCGATGTCGAGAGCATGCAGTACTCCTACTCGTTCGACGACGAGCTGCAGCAGGACTGGAACTGGTCTGAGCGCTTCGCCACCCAGCCCGAGATCCTGGCCTACGCCCGTCACGTCGCCGAGCGCTTCGACCTGAAGCGCTTCGTCCAGTTCAACACGACCGTGACCCGCGCCGACTTCGACGAGGCGTCGCAGAGTTGGACCCTGACCACCGACAAGGGCGAGACGATCCGCGCCCGCTTCTGCGTGATGGCGACGGGCTGCCTTTCCGCCTCGCGCATGCCCGAGATTCCGCGAGCGGAGACCTTCGAAGGCGAGGTCTATCACACGGGCGCCTGGCCGCATGATCCAGTCGACTTCGGCGGGAAGACCGTCGGGGTGATCGGCACCGGCTCTTCGGCCATCCAGGCCATCCCGGAACTCGCCAAGCAGGCGGCGCATCTCACCGTCTTCCAGCGCACGCCGAATTTCAGCATCCCGGCCCGCAACGCGGCGCTGACGCCCGATGAGATCGCGCGCTGGAAAAAGGACTACCCGGCGCTCCGCAAGCGCGCCCGCGAGGAGACGCGGTCGGGCACGATCTACGAATTCGCCGTGAAGTCGGCGCTGGAGGCGACCCCGGAGGAGCGCGAGGCGGAGTACCAGCGGCGCTGGGACAAGGGCGGGGCGAACTTCATGCACGCCTACAACGATCTCGTGGTGAACGAGCAGTCCAACGAGACGGCGGCCGACTTCGTGCGTCGAAAGATCAAGGAGATCGTCAAGGACCCGCAGACGGCCGAACTGCTCACCCCCACGGACTATCCCATCTTCACCAAGCGCATCTGCGTGGACACCGACTACTACGCCACGTTCAACCGGCCGAACGTCACGCTGGTCGACATCCGCCGCGACCCCATCGAGGCGATCACGCGCGATGGCCTGGTGACCCGGTCGGCCGCCCGATACGCCTTCGACGCCCTGGTCTACGCCACCGGATTCGACGCCATGACGGGCGCGCTGCTGCGGGTCGACATCCGCGGCGAGGGCGGCGCCTTGCTGCGCGACAAGTGGCGCGACGGCCCCAGGGCCTATCTGGGCCTCATGAGCGCCGGCTTTCCCAACCTGTTCATGGTCACCGGACCGGGCAGCCCGTCCGTGCTCAGCAACGTCATTACGTCGATCGAGCAGCATGTGGAGTTCATCACCGACTGCATCGACCACATGCGGAACAAGGGCCTCGCGCGCATCGACCCTGACGCCCGCGCGGAGGAGCGGTGGGTCGCGCATGTCGGCGAGGCCGCGGCCGGCACGCTGCTGCCGAAAGCCGCGTCCTGGTACATGGGCGCCAACATCCCCGGCAAGCCTCGCATCATGATGCCCTATGTGGGCGGCGTGGACCGCTACCGGCGCATCTGCAACGAGGTCGCGGCGAAGAACTACGAAGGCTTCGTCTTCGCATGACCGGCGATCGCGAGCGGAGCAGGCCATGACCCTCCATCCCTTCATTGCGGCCATGCTTGAGCAGTTGAAAGGTCGCCCGGCCTTGTCGGCCGGGTCGCCCGAGGACGCCCGCGCGATGGTGGCGGCCGCCCGGGCCGTGATCGGGCGGGGCCCGGCCATGGCCGAGGTCCGCGACATCCAGATCCCGACCCGGGTCGGCTCAGTCGCGGCGCGGCTTTACCGGCCATCCGACGCGCCTGCCGGCATGCTCGTGTATCTCCATGGCGGCGGATGGGTCGTCGGCGCGCTGGACGACTACGACGCCCTGGCCCGCACCCTGGCGGCGCAAAGCGGCTGCGCCGTTCTGCTGCCCGACTATCGCCTGGCGCCAGAGCATCCCTTTCCGGCCGGGCTGGAAGACGCCGTGGACGCTGTCCTGCATGCGCGGACTCTCGCCGGGCCCGAAGCGCCGCTGCTGGTCGCCGGCGACAGCGCGGGCGCCAACCTGGCGGTCGTCGCGGCCCGCAAGCTGCGCGGCGAAGTTGCCCTCGCCGGCCAGGCCCTGATCTATCCCGTGGCGGACAGCGACTTCGACCGGCCGTCCTATCGCGAATACGGCGCGGGCCTGCCGCTGACGCGCGACGACATGGTCTGGTTCTTCCGCCATTACGCGCCGGAAGCCCTGTGGACCTCGCCTGACATCGCGCCCCTCCGGGCGGCCCACGATCTCGCGGGCCTGCCCCCGACGCTCCTCGTGCTGGCCGAGTGCGACGTGCTCGCCGACGAGGGACGCGCCTTTGCGGACGCCCTCGAAGGCGCCGGCGTTCAGGTGGCGCGTCGCACGGCCGAGGGCGTCACCCACGGCTTCATCCGCCTGCACAATCTCTTCGACGTGGCCGCCCGGGAAGTCGAGGCGGTGGCCGATTTCGCAGCCCGCGCCTCCCGCGCGGCGAACTGACATTCAGGAAAGGAACAGAGCCATGAAGGCGTGGGCCGTCGTTCGCCACAGCGAGCCGCTGGAATGCATCGAGGTCAAGCGTCCGGAGCCGACCGGAACCGAGGTCGTGGTCGCCGTGGAAGCGTGCGGCGTCTGCCACTCCGACCTGCATTTCTGGAAAGGCGTCTACAACATGGGCGGCGGCAAGGTGCTGACCCTCGCCGACCGCGGCGTGACCCTGCCGCGCGCGCCAGGCCATGAGATCGCCGGACGGGTTGTCGCGGCCGGGCCCGACGCGACGGGCGTGACGGTGGGCGAGCGCTACGTCGTGTACCCCTGGATCGGCTGCGGCCATTGCGAGCACTGCCTGAACGAGGACGACAACCTCTGCGCCAGCCAGAGCAGCATCGGCGTGGTCCGCCATGGCGGTTTCGCGAGCGAGGTCGTCGCCCCGCACCCGCGTTACCTCGTGCCGCTGGGCGGCCTTGACCCGGCGTTGGCGTCGACCTTCGCCTGCTCGGGGATCACCGTCTACAGCGCCATCCAGAAGATCATGCCGATGGCGCCGGACAAGCCCATCGTGCTCATCGGCGCGGGCGGCCTCGGGCTCGCCGCCATCTCGATGCTGCGCGCTTTCGACCATCGCGCCATCATTTCGGTCGACATCGATCCCGCCAAGCGGCAGGCGGCGCTCGACCTCGGCGCCACGGCCGCGGTGGATGGAACGGGCGACGACGTCGCGCAGAGGATCATCGCAGCGGCGGGTGGCCCGGTGGAGGCCGTCATCGACTTCGTCAACGCCAGCGCCACCGCAGCCGCCGGCATGGGCGCCCTGGCCAAGGGGGGGACCTTGGTCAATGTCGGCGTGGCCGGCGGCGAACTGACATTGTCACTGGCCGGGATGGTCTTCCGCGCCCTCAGCGTGATGGGCAGCAACACCGGCACCGTGAAGGATCTTCGCGCCGTGGTGGCGCTGGCGCAGTCCGGGAAGCTGCCGCCATTGCCTGTCACCCGCTTCCAGAAAGACGACGCGAATCTCGCGATGCAGCAGCTGAAGGCGGGCGAGATCACGGGCCGCGCGGTTCTGGTCGATAGTTGATCAGCAGCCATACCCGGGGGACGCCTCACGCTGCGTGTTGCAGCCAATGCCATGTTGCGGGGCGGCGACGATCAACGTCGGCTCAGTTGGACCCAAGGGCGGCTTCCGCCGGCGCCGCGCCGCCGCGTTCGCGGGCCATGCTGACGAGGGCCTTGAATGCGGCCGAGGGGTTCTTCCGGGAGGGGTAGTAGAGGCACAAGGTCGCCATCGGCGGCGTCCAGTCCTCCAGGATGCGGACGAGCCGCCCGGCGGCGATGTCGTCGCGCACGTCGGATTCAATGACATAGCCGATGCCGAACTCGGCGAGCACGGCGCTTCGCACCAGGCTCACCTCGTCCAGCGTGAGGGGGCCCGTGACATCCACCTTTAGAGGTTGGCCGTCCTTCTCGAAACGCCAGCGGTAGAGACTGCCGTCGGGCAGCCGGACTCGGATGCAGGCGTGGCCGAGCAGATCCGGCGGGACTCTGGGCTCCCCATGCGTTCGCAAATAGGCCGGCGAAGCAACGACCGCGTTGCGCCGCGACAGGCCGAGGGGAACCGCGATCATATCGGTGGGAACGAGATCCAGACCGCGGACGCCGAGGTCGAAGCCGTCGGCTACGATGTCGACGAGCCGTCCTTCGGTGACGAGGTCCACATGAACCTGCGGATAGCGCCGCAGGAACTCCAGCAGCAGCGGAGCGAAGATCTCCCGCGCGGCGGCTGCGAAGGCGTTGATCCGCAGCGTGCCGGAGGGGGTGGCCTGGTGCGAGCGCGCCGCCTCGATCGCAGCATGGATGTCCTGCAGCGCGGGGCCGACCTGCGCCACGAAGCTCCGGCCCGCATCGGTCAGCGAGACGCTGCGCGTGGTCCGATTGAGCAGGCGAACCCCGAGGTTGCGCTCCAGCTTCCCGATCGCGTTGCTCAGGGCGGTCGTCGACAGCCCGAGCTCCAGGGCCGCCGCGCGGAACGAGCCTTTCCGCGCGATCGCCAGAACCGCTTCCATCTCGACCAGACCTGGACTGCTCATTGTCCCGTTTTCCGAAACCTGACGTCCTGTTCTGTGCCGATGATCGCGACAAAGGTCCATCCTAGATTGGACGCATCGTTCCATTCGGAGGACACGACAATGGATATGCCGGACAGCATCAAAGCTTTTTTCGACGCCGAACAGCGCGGTGGCCCGGAGGCGCTGTCGGCCGCGTTCCTGGAGGAGGCCATCGTGCGGGACGAAGGCGCCCGCCGCGAGGGCCTGACCGCCATCCGCGAGTGGTGGGAAGCCGGCAAACAGAAATACCAGCACACGGCGATGCCCATCGAAATGACGGGAACAGGCGACGCGATTTCCGTTTGCGCCGTTGTGACGGGCAGGTTTCCCGGCAGCCCGGCGACACTGACTTACAGCTTCACCCTGCGTGATGGCGGGATCGCCGAGCTGGAGATCCAGTGATGGCCGAATTCCTCACGCTTTCCGGCAAGCGCGCCCTGGTCTCCGGCGGAACGAAGGGCGCCGGGGCCGCCACCGTCGCGCTCTTGAGCGAACTGGGCGCTCAGGTGCTCACGGCCGCCCGCTCCAGACCGGAGGACCTCCCGGGCTATCGCTTCGTGGCCGCCGACCTCATGACGGAGGAAGGGTGCGCGAGCGTGGCCGAGGCCGTACGCCAGCGTTTGGGCGGGGTCGACATCGTCGTGCACATGCTCGGAGGATCCACGGCGCGGGCGGGCGGCTACGCCGCCCTGGGCGACGCCGAGTGGCGCAGGGAGTTCGACCTCAACCTTTTTCCGGCCGTGCGGCTGGACAGGCTGCTCGTACCCGACATGGTGAGGAAGGGCAGCGGAGTCGTCATCCACGTCACGTCTATCCAGCGCCTGCTGCCCCTGCCCGAGGCGACGACGGCCTACGCCGCGGCTAAGGCTGCGCTGTCGACCTACAGCAAGAGCCTTTCTAAGGAGATTTCGCCGAACGGTGTGCGGGTCGTGCGCGTCGCGCCGGGCTGGATCTTCACGGAATCTTCCAACCACCTGGCCGCGCGCCTCGCGCAGGGGGCCGGCACGGATCTGGAAGGCGGCAAGAAGATCATCATGGACTCGATCGGCGGCATTCCGATCGGGCGGCCATCGCGGCCCGAGGAGGTCGCCAACCTCATCGCCTTCCTGGCGTCCGACCGGGCAGCGACGATCACCGGGACCGAATACGTCATCGACGGCGGAACCGTCCCGACGGCCTGACCCTCAAGCGCCTTTTCCCGGCGTCTCGCCATAAAACAGCCGCGACGAACTCCGTCTCGACCACGATCGCGCACATCCCATCACCAGGGACGCCTCCGGCTGCCTTACTACGCCAATTGAATGACCGGCCGTGAGCGCATCGAAATAGCGCTCGCTGTTGCAACGTGCGGACTTGACATGATCGGGGGACTAGGGCGCGCCAAACAAGCTGGAGGGTGCGGGTCGGCATCGATCTTGGTCCCGTGGTGGCCGGTGTCATTGGCCGGCGCGGCTTCGCCTGCGACTTGTGGGGCGAACCGGTGAACACGGCAGCCCGCGTGACCGGCCTGGCTGGCCCAAAGGAGGTGGTGGTTACGGCCGCGCTCTTGCCGCTCCTGAGCAAATCCTGCCAAGGACGCGCTCGGACCGTGCCGTCGATGAAAGGCAAGGGTCCTATCGAACTCATGCACGGCCTGACCGCCAGCAGCGAACTCCCGCGGCGGCCCTGACGCGCCAAGAGAAAATCTATCGGGCGTGGGTAGATGTCCGCGCTAGGCTGCACCGTAGTTACACGTAATAACCCAGACGCTCTGTCGGTCGTCTAAGTTCTGCCTCCTTTTCGGAGGATTGGAGACGCCGTCAGCAAAGACGAGTGTTGACCAGCGCGGCTCCGCGCTGGTCTTTTGCTGGCCGAGCGCAGCATCCACCAGTTGGGCGCACTTCCCTCACGATCAAGGAGATCGTTCTCAACCCGGGACAGCTCACCAGCAGCTGTCTCAGCCACTCGTGCGCGCCAGTGCAATACCACGGCCTGCACGACGGTTCGGAGGATCAGCCGAACCCCTTGCCACACCCAGACTCGCCGGGACGGCATCGCAAATCACAGGAGTCTTCTAACTCATGAACAAGACCATGGTCGCCGTCCTTTTGGCGATGGTACTTGCCTCTCCAGCAAGCGCCGAGGTCCATCCAGGACCGACGGAGAATGCAAAGCCTGATATGGCCGATGGCGCCCCGGTCCCCACAGCGTCGTCCAGCGACGGCCAACATGAGGCCAGTGACCCATCCGCGGCGCGAAACTCCGACAACATCAGAGATCTGGTCACGGCAGTGGCTGAGGAGCACGGCGTACCTCCCGCAATGGCTCACGCTATTGTTCAGGTCGAGAGCCGCTACGACTGCGCCGCCAAAAACCCGCGCTCGAGCGCGACGGGATTGATGCAGACGCTTCGCGGAACGGCCCGCTCGGTCGGCGTGACTGGAGATCTGCAGGATTGCCGCAATGGGCTAGAGGCCGGAATGCGGTACCTCAAGCGGGCTGTCGAGGTGCACGGTCTGGGCTGCGCAGCCGCTTCCGCCTACAACACCGGAATATCCAGCAGGGGGCGTTGCACGCCCTACGGACGTAAGGTGCTGACCCTGATGGACAGGGCCGGAGAGAAGGCCCAACAAGCCAAGCTCTAACCAAATGCGATGCGGCTTCGGACGTGCGGCGCCCGGGTTCCCGGTCCGGCGAGGCGGCTAGAGCGCACGGCTGCCGGTTGGAGATCCGTGCACAGTGAGAACGCCTTCACTGGCCAGAAGCGCATCTGCGGATGCGGCGGAGCTAGACTCCGGGGCTCGGAATCAGGCCGTGCTTCGTCATGACGGCCGCCATGGAGGCCGGCGCTGCGCCTTTGGCCAGGAGATCGGCGATCTCCTGGAAATAATCCGAGCCGAGAATCCCGGGCGTCAGCACGCAAAGGCATTTCGCAGATCGGCCGCCGTCATTGCGGAAGCTATGTACGACGCCTCTCTTGATGAACGCGGACTCGCCCGGACCAACTTGGACGTCCTGACCATCGACCCGCCACGTACTCACGCCATCAAGGCCGTAGACCGTCTCGTCCCAGCTTTCGTGGTGGTGGGCGATGGGCATGCGCGCGGCCGGCTCGACCGTCATTTCGAAGATGGTCGCACTTCCGGCCGTGTCCGCCTTGTCCTGTACAAAGCGTAGGTGCAGGCCGCCGATCGTGATCGTCTTGGTCATGGAGAACATCCGCTCCGAGCGCTGCGCCAGCCTAGCGCCACCCGGAGCCGAAGAACAAGCCGGGACAGAAAGCCCGACCTGACCCGACTGCGACCGGGGCTGCGCGAGGACGGGCTGGATCGGGCGACCGCGATCAGGCCGCGCGTGGCCAGGCCTCGTCCCGTGCTACGATGGCGTTCTCTCAAGCTTGGGAGCTGATCGATGAAGACGCTTCCGACAGTGACGATCGCAGTGACCACGGGCGCGGCCCTTGGCGGGATCGCCGTCCATAGTCTTGAGGCGCAGGCTCGCCCTCCCGCCTTCGTTGTTTCAGAGATTGAGGTGACCAACCCCGACGCCTATGCTCGGGAGTACGTGCCTCTCGCCAATAAGGCGCTGGCCGACAGCGGGCAAAAGCGGCTCGCATCTGGTGGCCGCACCGTCTCTCTGGCGGGGTCTCCGCCTGCTGCAAGGGTCGTGATATCCATGTTTGAAAATTTTGAGGTGGCTCAGGCGGCCTACCAGTCGCCGGCTTATCTCGAGGCCAGGAAGATCGGCGACAAATATGGGAAGCTTCGCATCTTCGCTGTCGAAGGCCTGCCTCGCTAGCGAATCGATCCGGCGGCAGCTCAACCGCGCCTCCATAAAGAAAAAGGCCCCGCGAAATGTCGATGGCCGCGAGGCCTTGCTTGGAGGGGCAATCTTCGCTGCGCCAGGAGAACGTCGCAGCTTGGCTCAGGCTCCTGAGGAGCCCAATCCTCTGTAGTTGGCAAGGCTCGGTTCCTCGTCGGACAGAAACCCGCGTCATCAAAGCAGGTTAGCGTGGCGCGCCCACATCGCGTCCTGGGTCACGCCGAGCAGCCGCATGAGGCGGTGGACCAGCAGCTCGGTCGCACC